>NZ_JACJLR010000001.1 GCF_016902345.1 Mediterraneibacter glycyrrhizinilyticus
GCGTAACGCACTCCATCCAGAGGCTATAGGGGCATAAATCACTATTTTGTCAGCTGAAATATTGAATTTTCAAGGAGCGAAGCCCATTTCAGGTATGGGAAGTCTTAGTTATTGAGTATAAGTCGCCGGAAGACTCACTGAGCATCAACGATTTCTATAAAGTGTATGGATACGCCTGTATCTATCAGGCGAACATAGATACGGTGAAAGAGATCGATCCGGAAGAACTGACGATCACCTTTGTCTGCAGTCATTACCCCAGAGAGATGATGAAACACCTTTTTAGTGTCCGTAGTATCAGAGCAGAACAGAAAGGGGAGGGAATCTATTGGCTGACAGGGGATGCGATAGCGATGCAGCTTTTGATCACACCGAAATTGTCTGGAGCAGAGAATTACTGGCTTCAGAAACTGAGGATAGATCTGAAAGCGGGCGAAGAGATACGGGATGTGATGAGAAATTATGAAAAACACAGAAAGATAAAAGACTATGAAGCGGTAATGGATCTGATCACAAGGGCAAACTGGAATCAGATGAAGGAGGAAAAGAAGATGTGTGAAGCATTGAAAGAATTATTTGCAGAGGAATTGAGAGAGGCTGATAAAAAAGGAAGAACCGAGGGGATGGAGCTTGCAAAAAAGATCTTTCAGCTTTCTGCGAAAGGGACGCCGGTGGAAAAGATCGCTGAAGAGTGCGGCCTGCCGGTTGAAAAGGTACGGGAGATGCTGGGGTGAGGCGGCATCCGGGATAAGAGACAGTAAGGAGGTGCGCCTTTGCTTTTCAGGCAGATGAAATATTTTACGGCAGTTGTGGACTGCTGCAGCTTTACTGAGGCGGCGGAACAGTGCTATATTTCCCAGTCTGCTATTTCCCAGCAGATCCGGGCGTTGGAAAAAGATCTGGGGGTGGAACTGATCCGCCGGGAGGCTATGCGGATCGGGCAGGAGGATGAACAGCAGCTGCGGATCGGATATTTAAGCTGTTACAGTGGAGTGGAACTTCACCAGGCAGTCGCCGGATTTTCGCAGGACTATCCGGAGGTCTCTATCAGTATCGTCAACGGGACTCATGAAGAACTCTATGACCTGCTGCGTTTTGGAGGAGCAGACCTGGTGCTGACGGATCAGCGGAGAGCATTTTCAGACAGATACGCGAATTACGAACTGGAAAGATGCGGGTGCTGCGCAGAGATTTCTGTGCGCAGCCCTCTCAGCAGCCGGGAAGCGGTTGAACTGGAAGAACTGAAGCGTACGCCCTGTATCCTGATCTCATCCAGGGAACAGCGGGAAGCGGAGGAGGAGTATTACAGGAATACGCTGGGATTTGGAGGCAGATTCCTGTTCGCGGAGAGCCTGGAGGAAGGCCGGCTGATGGTGGCGGGAAACAGAGGATTTCTCCCCGTAGAGAGCGTGGGGACGCTTCCTCCCGCGGGGGAGGCGGTGCGTCGTCTGCCGATCATGCAGGGAGGAGAGCCTCTTCGGAGGAACTACTGTCTGTTCTGGGCCAAAGAGTGGACAAATTATTATATTGAGGAATTTGCAGAGATGTTCAGAAAACTGCTGCAGGACAAAGAGGAAATATAAGAAGGAGAGGAAGAGAAAGATGGAATATCGGGAATTGGGAAGTACAGGGCTTAAGGTCAGTGAGATCGGAATGGGATGCGAGGGCTTTGCGGAGGATGAGTGCCGCAATACAATGCGGCTTTTTGACGAGGCGGAAAAACTGGGCATCAACTATTTCGACCTTTATGCTTCAAATCCGGAAGTGAGGGCAAGTGTGGGGGAAGCTCTGAAGGGGAGGCGTGAGAAATTTATCATCCAGTCCCATGTCTGTTCGATCTGGAAAGACGGGCAGTATAAGCGCTCCAGAAAGATCGATGAAGTGAAGGCAGGATGGGAAGAGATGATGTCCCTGCTTCAGACAGATCACATTGACGTGGGAATGATCCACTATGTGGATTCTATGAAAGACTGGCAGGAAATTGCGGAAGGACCGGTGCTTGACTTTGTAAAGGAACTGAAGGAGAAGGGAGCTATCCGCCATATCGGGCTGAGCAGCCACAATCCGGAGGTCGCCCTGGAGGCTGTGAAAAGCGGAGTCATAGAGGTGCTGATGTTCAGTGTGAATCCCTGCTATGACCTGCAGCCGGCAAGCGAGGATGTGGAAGAACTGTGGGCAGAGAAGAATTATGAGGGACATCTGGTGAATATGGACCCCAAGCGCCAGGAACTGTATGAGACCTGCCAGAGGATGGGAGTGGGCATCACTGTCATGAAAGCATTCGGGGGCGGCGATCTTCTGGATGAAACGCTCTCTCCGGCGGGGAAAGCGCTGACAGTAAACCAGTGTATCCATTATGCCCTGACACGTCCGGCTGTCGCGACCGTTCTCTCCGGAGCACACAGCGTGGAGCAGCTTCGGACCAGCGCGGCTTACGAGGAGGCTTCGGAGGAAGAAAGGGATTATGCGATGGCATTTGCATCTTTTCCGAAGATCAGCTGGGAGGGGCACTGCATGTACTGCAGCCACTGTGCGCCCTGCCCGAAGAAGATCGACGTGGCGTCCGTCACGAAGTTTCTGAACCTTGCAAAAGCACAGGGGACTGTGCCTGAGACAGTGAGGGAGCATTACGAGGTGCTGCCCCATCACGGGGGAGAGTGTATCCGCTGCGGTGCCTGTGAGACAAGATGTCCCTTCGGTGTGCCGATCATGGAGAACATGAAGCAGGCAAAAGAGATCTTTGGGAAATAGCAGACGGCTTCCTATACGGAACAGGCATAGCGTGGGATGAACCAGAGGCATTAGACAGCAGGAGGCAGAAGTCTTATAATAGTATTCAGTAAAAAGGAAAAAAGGAGACTGATATCATGAGCAGGACACTTGTGGCATATTTTTCAGCGAGTGGAGTGACAAAGAGGACAGCAGAGCAGCTTGCGGAGGCTGCGGGAGCAGATCTGTATGAGATCAGACCTGCTGTTCCGTATACTCAGGCAGACCTGAACTGGATGGATAAAAGATCCCGCAGTTCTGTGGAGATGAACGACAGGTCTTTCCGCCCGGAACTGGCGGACAAGGATGCAGATATCGCATCCTATGACAGGATCTTTCTGGGGTTCCCGATCTGGTGGTATGTGGCGCCGACGATCATCAATACGTTCCTCGAGAGCTATGATTTTGCAGGAAAAGAGATCGTACTTTTCGCAACTTCGGGAGGGAGCGGTCTTGGAAAAACACTGCAGGGACTTGCGCCGAGCTGCCCGGGCGCAGACATCAGGGAAGGGAAACTCCTCAATGGGAATCCGTCTGCTGATGAACTGAAAAAGTGGGTGGAGAATCTGTAGAAAAACAGAGTTGGTGAAAAATAGAGGCGGAATAGATAGAATGAAAAGATTCATTGTATTTATTCTGCCTTTTGTATTTCAACTATGTAGCAAATTTTATTGAAGCCTACGGGAGAATGTATTACAATTATTTCAAGATTTTTATGATAATTAATTTGTGGCTGGTGGAGAGAGATGATTGCAGTTAAAGAAATTGCCGAGATGGCAGGTGTAAGCATGACAACGGTATATAACGTGATACATGGTAATGCAAAGAAAGTATCCAAAGCTAAAATGGAAAAAATACAGGCATTGCTGAACGAGTATCATTATGTTCCTAAAATGGGATTAAGTGCGTTAAAAAATAATAGTTCTAAAATTATCGGGGTGGTAATCCATACTTCAAGATATTATGAGGATACGGTAATTTCAGATATGTTTTACAGCCATGTGATTGGCGCGCTTGAAGAGTCATTACGGACGGCCGGGTACTATATGATGCTTTATTCGGCGAGTGAACTGGAAGATATATTTCATATGGCACTTGCATGGAATGTAGATGGATTGATTGTTATAACATTTCGATATCAGGAATATATGAAACTGAAAGTGCTGACGAACAAACCCATAGTTGCGATTGACCTGATTGACAAGGAGAGCGGAGATTATTTTAATGTCGGACTGCAAGATGAAAATGGCGGATATATGATGACAAAGTATCTTTTAGAGTGTGGGTATCAGGACATCTTTGTATGCTCTAGGAAAAATGTCGGTGTTGATCATGATCGGTGGAATGGATTTCGAAAGGCCTGGGCAGAGAGCGGAAGAGCTTTGAAAGAAAACGATTTTATTTCATTATATGATACAGAAAATGAGAGAAATAAGAATTATAATAGAATGTTGAAATTTATTAACAGAAATATTGCATTATTTTTTTTGTCTGATATGTTTGCTGTAGAAGCGATGCACTATTTTCAAAGCCATGGAGTGGACATTCCAAATGAACTTGGAATAGCCGGTTTTGATGACAGTCCTCTTGCGAAATATTGTTATCCTCGCTTGACTACGGTGAGACAAGATATAAGCGAAAAAGGAAAGTGCGCAGTAGATATGTTGATAGCTGTTCTGGAGGGGCGAATGGAGGGAAAGGCAGAGGTCAGACAGCCGGTAAAGCTGGTGAAAGGTGATTCTGTAAAAAAATAATTTAAAAATATCATGTACAGGAATTAGATTAAAATAATTCCTGTATTTTTTTGTATGCCGCTAAGTTGTATGTAAAATTTACACAAAAACAATGAAAAAACTTGTATAAAAAGTAGGTTTTATATAAAACCTTTGATATATACAACAGACAATGATATAGTAGGAAACACAAAGAAAGCAGAAAAAAGGACAAGGAGGTTATTGTTAATGAACAGATCTAAAAAAGGATTTTGGATATTCATTTTCCCGGCGTTATTTGCATTTACGGTTGTCCAGGTAATTCCTACGCTTATGGGAATAGGATATTCATTTACTGACTGGAATGGCATAGGAACTACAAAGAATTTTGTCGGTTTGAAAAATTACATTACAACTTTGACGGATGATGCACTATTTCGACAGGCGTTTGTTTTTACATTCTTATTCTCAATATGTGCAGTCATTTCAGTAAATGTAATCGGATTTGCTTTGGCGCTTTTGGTGACACAGAAGATAAAAGGGGCAAACCTTCTGAGAGGAATTTTCTTTATGCCGAATCTGATTGGTGGAATCCTGCTTGGATTTACCTGGCAGTTCATTTTCGTACAGGTTTTTGAAGCGGTTGGAGAAACTTTTAATATTTCATGGCTGCAAGGCTGGCTGACAGATCAAAAAACAGGTTTTATCGGTCTTCTTATATTAGTTACCTGGCAACTGTCAGGTTATATGATGATGATCTATATTGCACAGATTCAGAATATACCGGATTCGGTTCTTGAAGCGGCTAAGATAGATGGAGCTACTGGCTGGAAGCGGCTGAAGTCAATCATTTTCCCTTTGATGATGCCGGCATTTACGATTGGATTATTCCTTTCTATTTCTAATTCATTTAAACTGTTTGACCAGAACCTTTCTTTAACGGGTGGAGGACCGGTAAACAGCACACAGATGTTAGCCCTTAATATTTATAATACAGCATTTGGCGAAAACAGATTTGGGCTGGCTCAGTCGAAGGCTGTTATTTTTATGATTGTAGTTATGGCTATTTCGATTATTCAGCTTACGGTTACAAAGAAACGGGAGGTTGAAGCGTAATGAAGAAAAGAAGTTACATGAAAAAAGGAATTCTTATTGTCATTGGTATTGTTCTGGCACTTATATTTGTGGCTCCTGTTTTGCTTCTGATAAACAGTTCCTTTAAGTCGCTTCAGGAAATTTACATTGACATTCTGGCTTTACCACAGAAGTTTACATTGAATAATTACATACAGGCTTTTGAACAGATGGATTTCCTGCCATCCCTCGTAAATTCGCTTTTGATCACAGTGTTGTCAACGGTTTTGATTCTGCTTGTTTCATCCATGGCAGCATGGGTGCTTGTGCGATATAAGACGAGATCCAGCAAGGTATTGTTTCTCGTTTTCTCATCTGCTTTGCTTATTCCTTTTCAGTGTGTGATGCTACCACTTGTGGATGTTATGAGTAAACTTAACCTGATGAATCGACCAGGTCTCATATTTATGTATGTTGGATTTGGATGTAGTATGTCGATCGTACTTTTTCATGGTTTTATCAAAAATATTCCGGCAGAGCTGGAAGAGGCCGCGACGATTGACGGATGTAATATGTTTCAGACTTTTTTTACGATAGTGATACCACTACTCAAAGGAATTATGGCTACGGTTGCGGTTATTAATGTGATGTGGATTTGGAATGATTTCCTGCTACCTTCTCTTGTGATCAACAAAAACGGTATGCAGACGTTGCCGTTACGGACATATCTATTTTTCGGACAGTATTCGAAAAAATGGGATTTAGCAACGGCAGCACTGGTGCTTTGCATGATACCAATTATCATTTTCTATCTGAGTTGTCAGAAATATATAGTGAAAGGTATCACTGCCGGTGCAGGAAAATAAAAATATGCGAGGAATTGAAATGAAACGGGATTGGTGGAAAGAGGCGGTGGTCTATCAGATTTATCCGCGCAGTTTTAAAGACAGTAATGGGGATGGAATAGGAGATATCCCAGGTATTATAGAAAAACTGGATTATATAAAAGAACTGGGCGTCGATATCATATGGCTTTCTCCGGTATATCGTTCTCCCAATGTGGATAATGGATATGATATCAGTGATTATAAGGATATCATGGAAGAATTTGGGACAATGGAAGATATGGATGAATTGATTTACCAGATGCATAAAAAAGGATTAAAACTGATGATGGATATTGTCATCAATCATACATCCGATGAACATGAATGGTTTAAAAGAAGCTGCCGGGGAGAAGAACCATATACAGATTATTATATATGGAAAAAAGGAAAAAATGGAGGACCACCGAATAACTGGGGCTCTTATTTTGGAGGATCGGCATGGGAATATTGTGAATCGCGAGATGCCTATTATTTACATATGTATGCGAAAAAACAGCCAGATCTGAACTGGGAAAATCCTAAAGTACGTGAAGAAGTGAAGAAGATGATGATCTGGTGGCTGGAGAAAGGAGTGGACGGGTTTCGCCTGGATGTGATCAATTTAATTGCGAAAGATCAGAGATTTCTGGACGGAGAAAAAAAACCGGGTGCACCTTTTGGAAATATGATTCCATACACACATAACGTGCCAAAAGTACATAAATTTCTAAAGGAACTGAACAGGGATGTTTTTTCAAAGTATCCAATTGTGACAGTCGGAGAAACTTTGGAGACAACAGCGGAAGATGGGAAAAAATACGCTGGGTTTAACGAACATGAACTGAATATGATATTTACTTTTGAGCATATGAATGTTGACAATGGTGAAAATTCAAAATGGTCGGATGAGCGATTTCGATTAACAAAGCTAAAAGAGATTATGAATCGCTGGCAGACAGAACTTCAGGGAATTGCTTGGAATAGTTTGTACTGGAATAATCATGATCAGCCAAGAGTCGTGTCACGCTTTGGAAATGACCGTGACTTCTGGTCCAGATCGGCAAAAATGCTGGGGACATGTCTTCATATGATGCAGGGAACACCTTATATTTATCAGGGTGAAGAGATTGGTATGACAAATTGTAGCTTTGAAAATATACAACAGTATGAAGATGTAGAATCTGTGACAGCATTCAGGCAGCATACAGAACTGATGGGAGAAGATCCAAATTATATGATGAGGTGTATCCGAAAGAAAAGCAGAGACAATGCCCGGACAGTAATGCAGTGGGATGCTGGACCGTTCGGCGGATTTGGAACTAATGGAGTATGGTTCGCACTTAATCCCAACTATAAGCAAATTAATGTCGGAAGACAGGTGGAAGATAAAGATTCCATACTAAATTATTATAAGAAATTAATACAACTGAGAAAAAAGTATTCAATAATAGTTTATGGTGATTATGAACCTCTATTTGCGGACAGTGAAAAAAATTTTTGCTACATAAGAAAATATGAGAGGGAAGAACTTTTGACTTTATGTAGCTTTTCAGAGAGTCTTCAGGAAATCAGCGTACCGGTACGATATCAGGGAAGGAGGGGGAAAATTCTTATTACGAATATGACCGGTGAAACTAATATGAATATGGATAAATGTCAGTTATCTGAAAGAACTGTACTGGAACCATATGAAGCAAAAGTAATCTTATATGAATACTTATAAAAGGACAAGGAGGAACAATAATGAAAAAGAAAGTAGTGAGCATTCTGATGGTTGTGGCAATGACGGCGGGAATGCTGGCAGGTTGTGGGAGCGGGAGTGGCTCATCTTCCGATCAGGTAACGATCAACCTGTACCAGAATAAAGCGGAAATATCCACGCAGCTTCAGGGAGCTGTGGATAAATACATGGAGGAAAACCCAAATGTGAAGATTAATCTGGAAACGATTTCTGGAAATGACTACAATACGAATTTGAAAGCAAAATTGATCAGTGATAATTCAGTCGACATTTATGCGTTGGGTGACAATGTGACAAATATGACGGATTACGTAGAAGATTTAAGTGATGAGCCATGGGTCGAGTATGCTGTTGACGGAAGTTTGGAAGATGTGACACTGGATGGAAAGGTATATGGAATGCCGGTCAGTGTAGAGGGATATGGTCTTGTCTACAATAAAGAAATATTTGAAGCAGCAGGAATAGATGCGTCAACTCTAACAAGTTATGATGCGATAGATCAGGCGTTTGCAAATCTGCAGGATCAGATTGATTCAGGAAAATTAAAAGACAAATACCCTCAGCTTGAAGCAGTTGAAGAATATGCCGCAAAGGATACATATATTCCGGGACTTCATACATTAAATGTGCCGCTTGCAAATGAATACTCCAGCGCAACTGAGTTGAGAAACTCAGATGAATTGGGATTAAAATATACAGATGGATTTAAAGACCTGCTTGATCTTTTGACAAAATATACGTCGTCAAAAGATGATCTGTCAAAGTTGAATGCTGTAGACTTTTCTACGGCAGTCGGTGGAGGACTCGCAATTGAGCGTGTTGCTGTAACACAGCAGGGAAACTGGATCGGACCCGAATTAAAAAATATATCTGAAGAAGTAGCAAACAAAATGGGAATGCTTCCGATACCGTTAAAAGGAGTAAAAGAGGATTGCATTGCTACGGGAATTTCGATATATTGGTGTATAAACAGTAAGTCTGATGAGAAAGTAAAAGAAGCTTCCAAAGAATTTCTGAATTGGCTATTCCAGTCTGATGAAGGAAAACAGATTGTAGTTGATGATTTGGGATTTGTTCCTGCTTTTTCAAACTATGATGGTATAGAGATTACAGATCCGCTGTCAAAAGAAGTGAAGAGATATATTGACGAAGGGAAGACAATGCCTTGGGTAATGGGTGGATTCCCATCAGGATATGAACCTCTGGCGGCAGCAGATATCCAGGGATACTTCAGCGGACAATATACATTTGATCAGATGGTTGATCATCTGAAAGCTGATTTTGCGGAGCTCAAGAGCGAAAATTAGAATAATAATGGAAAGGGCGGGCATTCCAGAGCACACCGATGTGCGGGGAATGCCTGCGCGCATAAGGTGATAAGATGGAGAGATACAGACCTAAAATACATTTCTCAGCAGAAAATTATATTATTAATGACCCGAATGGTTTGGTTTACAATAAGGGAATTTACCATCTCTTTCATCAATATAATATTGAAGAGCAGATACATTGGGGACATGCTGTGAGCAGAGATCTTGTACACTGGAAAAGAGTGCAAATTGCGTTATTTCCGGATGAGATTGGTCAGATCTGGTCCGGAAGTATAGTTGTAGATGAAGAAAAAGACAGGATGATAGCTGTGTTTACATACAGTGAACATGAAACAAAAAAGCAGAGTCAGGGGATTGCTTTTAGTTATGACGATGGTATGACCTGGGAAAAATATCCTGGAAATCCGGTACTTACAAGTTCACGCAAAGATTTTCGGGATCCTAAGGTGATACGCTGTTTTGATAAATGGGTTATGGTATTATCAGGGGGCGACTGCGTTTTATTGTATCAATCAGAAGATCTCATAAACTGGAAATATCTGTCTTCATTTTCCGGTACAGAAGAAAGTCATTGTGGAGTCTGGGAGTGCCCGGATCTGTTTCCCATGAAGATGGCGGATGAAGAAAAATGGATATTGACTGTAAGTATAAATAACGGATCCCCAGCAGGTGGAACTGGTATGCAGTATTTTACGGGAACATTTGATGGTGCCGAATTTAAAACAGATCAGGAACAGCCAAATGGAAGGTGGTTGGATTTTGGGAAGGACTTTTATGCAGGGGTTACATGGAATCACGTCCCAGATGGAAGACGCCTGATGATTGCGTGGGCAGATAACTGGCAATATCGCGATTATCTTCCGACAATACCTTTCAAGGGACAGATGTCGTGTGTGAGGGAATTGACTTTATGCAAAAAGGAAGATGGATATTATATAAAGCAGATGCCTGTAAGAGAAATGGACATGCTACGCAGAAACAAAAAAGAGTATAAAAAAATACATATCGGTTCCGGGGAAGAATGGATTTTAGGTACAAATAAAGAATGCCTGGAGTTAGATCTTGTATGCAATGTAAAGAGCATAGAAGCAGAAAAATTTGGCATCTGTGTGGGAACTGGAAAAGGGAAAAAATTCCAGATAGAGTTTGATGTTAAAAACCAGACATGTCTCGTTGATCGGAGAGATTCCGGAGTAAATGCTCATGAAAATTTTCCGGGTGTGTATTGGGGAAAAGTGGATTTTGGTAAAGAAAAATTTTCTTTAAAAGTAATTTTAGATGTATCACAGATAGAACTTTTTGTGAACGAAGGAAATTTGGTGATGACCAATCTCGTATTTCCTGAAGCAAGTTATGAACTAAAACTTTATGCAGAAAATGGAGAAATATTGATAGATTCGTGTAAGATATTTGAATTAGATCAGTGCATGTAGAATAAAACGTCCGGTTATAGTTTTAAACTATAGCCGGATATTTTTTATATGTATTGGCGGAAAATAGAACCGGTATGATAGGATAGTCGCAGAAACCAGGAAAGAAATTAAGAAGATATCAGGATCGGCAGTCCGGCAGGAAGCAGAACTGCAGAGTTAAGGAGGAATTCATCATGGCAGACATCAGAAAATCAGAAAACTGGGGTTTTGAGACAAAGCAGATTCATATCGGACAGGAGCAGGCAGATCCGGCGACAGGCGCCAGGGCAGTCCCGATCTATGCATCCACATCCTTCGTGTTTGAGGACTGCCGTCATGCGGAGGATCTGTTCGCTCTGAAGCAGTCGGGAAATATTTACAGCAGGATGACCAATCCGACGGAGGAAGTGTTCGAGCGGCGGATCGCAGCATTGGAGAACGGTACAGCAGCGCTCGCGACTGCGTCAGGCGCGGCGGCGATCACCTACACTTTTCAGGCGCTGGCAAAGGCAGGAGAGCATATTGTGGCGTCTAAGACCATCTATGGGGGAACCTATAATCTTCTGGCACATACTCTGCCCCTGACCAGCGGCATCACAGCCACGTTTGTGGATCCGGAGGAAGAGGGAGCGTTTGAGGCAGCGATCCGGGAGAATACAAAGGCGATTTTTGTGGAAACGCTGGGAAATCCCAATTCCAATGTGGCGGATCTGGAGGAACTTGCCGGAATCGCGCACAGGCACGGGATCCCGCTGGTGGTGGACTCTACCTTTGCCACCCCTTATCTGATCCGGCCTGTTGAATACGGTGCGGATATTGTGATCCATTCCGCCACAAAATTTATCGGCGGACACGGAACGACTCTGGGCGGAGTGATCATTGAGGGAGGAAATTTTGACTGGAAAGATTCCGGAAAATATCCCTGGATTTCTGAGCCCAATCCCAGCTACCACGGAGTCTCATTTGTGGATGCGGCTCCGGGAAGCGCTTTTGTCACATATGTGAGGGCTGTGCTTCTCCGCGATACGGGAGCTGTGCTGTCGCCCTTCCATGCTTTTCTTCTCCTTCAGGGCCTGGAGACACTGTCTCTGCGCGTGGAGCGGCATGTGGAAAACGCACTGACGATAGTGGAATATCTGGCAGCGCATCCACTGGTGGAGGCGGTTTATCACCCGTCTCTTGAGAGCGAACCGACCCATGCGCTGTATGAGAAATACTTTCCGAACGGAGGAGGATCTATTTTCACATTCGAGATCAAAGGGGATGGCGATACGGCGAAGAAATTTATCGATCATCTTCCGATCTTTTCTCTGCTTGCAAACGTGGCAGATGTAAAGTCTCTGGTGATCCATCCGGCGACCACAACACACAGTCAGTGCGCCCCGGAAGAACTGAGAGAACAGGGAATTCGGCCGAACACGATCCGCCTTTCCATCGGGATCGAGAAGGCGGAAGACCTGATCGCGGCGCTGGAGACGGCGTTTGAGGCGGTGTGAACAGCAGCCGGAGCGGTTGCGGATCTGTGTAAAACTTCCATACCGATCTGTGTAAAACCTCCATATTGATCTGTGCAAAACTCCCGGGAGCTATTGACGAACGAGAGAGAAAGAGCTAAGATATCGTCGGTGTACAGAGGACAGAATGAATGTCCCTGGGCACCGGCGTTATTTTATTAAAAATTATGCAGGGGGGACCGAAATTGAAACACAGTAAATATGAGATAGATATGTGCAATGGATCGATCATGGACAAACTGATCTCATTCTCGCTTCCGCTGATGCTCTCGAGCATCCTGCAGCTGATGTTCAACGCGGTGGATATCATTGTGGTGGGGCGGTTCGACAGCAGCCAGGCTCTGGCGGCAGTGGGTTCGACCACTGCGCTGATCAGCATTTTCACGAATCTTTTTATCGGCATTTCTCTTGGGGCCAATGTTTTGGCGGCGAGATATTTTGCAGCAGGACGGGAAAAGGAGATGTCCGAGGCAGTACATACATCGATCACCCTGGCACTTGTCAGCGGAATCCTCATGATATTTATAGGAATCGGGATGACCAGACCGGCTCTGGAGATGATGGACACGCCGGGGGATGTGATCGACCTGTCTGTGACTTATATGAGGATCTATTTTTGCGGGATGCCGTTTTTTATGCTCTACAATTATGGTGCATCGATCTTAAGGGCGGTGGGAGACACAAAGCGGCCTCTCCTCTTTCTGGCAGCTGCAGGAATGGCAAATGTAGTGCTGGATCTGCTTCTGGTGATCGTGATCCCGCTGGGAGTGGCCGGTGTGGCGATCGGTACGGTCACCTCCCAGTTTGTTTCCAGCATTCTGGTGCTCCGGTGCCTCTATAAATCAGAGGGGAGCTACCAGCTCCGCTTTTCAAAGCTGACGATGAAATGGGTTTATCTGAAAAGGATCTTTCAGGTAGGAATTCCTGCGGGAATCCAGAGCACCGTGATCAATTTCTCTAACGCGCTGCTCCAGTCCTCTGTCAATTCTTTCGGTTCGACGGCAATGGCAGGATACACGGCGGCGAACAATATCCTGGGATTTCTCTATGTGTCAGTCAATGCGGTCACCCAGGCATGCATGAGCTTTACCAGTCAGAATTACAGCGTAGGGAAGCAGAAAAGGATGGACCGGGTGCTTTTGGACTGTATGATTCTCTCGGCGGGCACAGCGTCAGTCCTGGGAGTGGGGGCGTATGTGTTCGGCTCTCAGCTTCTGGGGATCTATACCTCGGATCAGGAAGTGATCCGGTGCGGGCTGGAGATCCTGTCCATTACGACCGTTCCCTATTTTCTCTGCGGGATCATGGACCTGATCCCAGGGGCTCTGCGGGGGATGGGGCATTCAGCGGTGCCCATGGTCCTGTCAGTGATCGGGACAGTAGGGACCCGTGTACTGTGGATCTATGTGTTCTTCCCGCAGCACAGGTCGCTGTATTTTCTGTTCATCTCCTATCCGGGATCCTGGATCGCTACCATCATCATGCAGGCGGTCTGCTTCTGGTTTGTGAGAAAGAAATGCATCCGGCATCTTCAGGCGGCACGGATATAAAGCGGATATAAATATAAAAATGGATGATAACAGGCAGTTCTGTCAGGTTTCGGCAGAACTGCCTGTTGTTTTTGTGTATGGCAGGAATGCCTGCTGTTTTTGAGATATGATGTTCCGGAGTGCGGTGTGAACTGTAATGATATGACTGCAGCATATAACCTTCGGGTATGTACAGGGGAACTTATTGTTTCTTCAATCAAAGGAAAAAGAAGTCTATAATTACAGGCAGAAAGAAAGGAGAGGTCTGGAATGCAGAAATTTGTATATGAGTATCCGACAAAGGTTTATTTTGGTGAAGGCGCGGCGAAAGAGCATCTGGAGGAAGCTGTCGCGGGATATGGAGAGAATGTGATGCTCGCTTACGGAGGCGGATCTGTCAAGAAAAACGGGATTTATGATGAGGTGAAGAAGATCCTGGAAGACGCCGGGAAAAAGGTGACGGATTTTAACGGCATCATGTCAAATCCGACGTATGCCAAGGTTCAGGAAGGCGCAGAGCTGGCAAAGAAAGAGAAGATCGATCTCATCCTTGCGGTGGGCGGCGGTTCTGTGATCGACTGCTGCAAGATCGTTGCGGCGCAGGCGAAGACGGACAAAGACCTGTGGGAGATGGAGATGACAGAGCATCAGTTCCCGACAGACGTGATCCCCATGGGAGCTGTGGTCACCGCATCCGGCACCGGCGCGGAGATGAACGGAGGAGCGGTCATCACGAATGAGGAAAAGGTGATCAAAGCAGGGATGGCTGCAGCGGCTCCGAGATTTGCGATACTTGACCCGGCATACACGGCATCTGTCCCGAGGATGCAGGTGATCTCAGGGGCATTCGATACCCTCAGCCATGCCATGGAGACTTATCTCGGAAATTCGGACCAGGATAATGTTTCCGACGATGTGGCGCTTGCGGTCATGAGGAATACGGTCGTGAACATGAGAAGGCTGATGGGGAACAGTGACGATATGCAGGCGAGAGGAAACCTGATGTGGGATTCCGCGATGGCGGAGAACGGGATCCTGAAAGTCGGAAGAGTGACAGATTTTCAGGCACATCAGATCGAGCATCAGCTTGGAGCCTATACAGACTGCAATCACGGGCAGGGACTGGCTGTGATCCATCCGGCGTATTACCGTCATATCGTGAAAAACGCGCAGGAGAAGTTCACGAGATTCGCAAAGGAAGTCTTCGGCGCGGACACGGCGGAGGCGGGCGTTGAGGCGCTGTCTGACTTTATCAGAGAATGCGGTCTGCCCACCAGGATGGGGGAACTGAGGTCAAAGGTGGAGATCACGCCGGAGCTCCTGAGGAATGTGGCAGATACGTGTAATGTGATCAAGTGTGGCCCGAGAGAACTGTGCCGTGATGAGATCTATAACATCCTTATGGAGTGCATGTGAGAAATGATCTGAATGACATGACATAGTTCCGGTACAGAGCCGGAAACAACAGATACAGTTCCGGCGCAGGACCGGAGACGATATTATGACAAAAGGAGGTGCGGTTTCCCCCGTATGGGCGTCTGCCCGGGGAGGCTGCATCTTTTTCTTGATATGAGGAGGCAGATACTGATGAAAACATGGCTGATCACGGGCTGCTCCTGGGAAGTGACGCTGTGCGGGCTGATGAGGCAGAGGTGGAAAAGCGTCTGGATGAGATCCGCAAGTGGAAAGAGATCAGCTGCAGGACAGACTACAGATAAGGGAATGGCCGTAGAAAGGAGAGGACGAGAATGGTCAATGCTAAGACAAAAGTAGTGGACATGATCCGGACGATGCAAAAACAGCGGAAGGAAGGGCGGCAGATCTTTTACGATATCCTATACGGAAGAGGAGAAGCGGCGGGACCCGGATAAGAGGGATACGGGGCTGTTTTTCTTTCGCGGAGAGAGGAATGCGCCCTTTGCCGTGGTCTGTGCGGGCGGAGGATTCTATTATGTGGGTTCTGTTCACGAGAGCCTGCCTCACGCACTGGAGCTGAGCCGGAGAGGGTATCACGGGTTCGCATTAGTCTATCGGACCCGGACGGCTATTCCCTCTGGGGCGGTTCTGCCGGAGCCAGGATGGCGGCGTATCTGGGGAGTTACGGTCCGGGCGGATTCGGCGGGCCGGAGCTTCCCCGGGCCGGCGCTGTGATCATGCAGTATACCGGGCACAGTCAGTACAGCAGACAGGACCCTCCGACCTTTGCCTGTGTGGGCGGAAGAGACGGGATCGCCGACTGGCGCGTCATGAAGCGGAGGCTGGAATGTCTGCAGACCTATGGTATCGACACGGAGTTCCATATGTATCCCCGTATGCCCCATGGATTCGGGCTGGGGCTGGGAACCGAGGCAGAGGGATGGTTTGACGAGGCGGTCCGCTTCTGGGAGAGGAACAGAACAGGAAAGAAGGCGCAGGGAGAATGAAAAGAAAAGCGGTTTCCCTCCATCCGAGGCACTTTACCTTCCGTTTCGTGCGCCAGATCTTTTCAGTAGGGCTTGCCTCCGCGCTGGCGACGGCGCTGGGCAATGCTTCGAATATGGTCATCGTGAAACTGTCTTCCGGGTACGGAGACATCCCGGTGGCGCAGACCAGTGCGCTCGGGACAAGATTTCTGCGGATCGCATGTCTGGCGGTCCCGCTGACCTCGGTGAATTTCCTGATCAGTTATACGCTCCAGGCGATGGGGAAAGGAACCCAGTCTGCCATCCTGACCTTTAGCAGACAGGGACTTCTGAATATCCCCCTGCTCATCCTGATGGACCGGACCGTGGGACTCTACGGCATGATCTGGACACAGCTGGTGGTCGAGGTGATCATGCTGCCAGTGTCATTTGGAATGTATATGCATACACTGCGGGGACTGAGGACAGCGGAACAGGGAGAACACAAAAAAGGAGTGTGATAGTGATGAAACGAAGACTTGTCTTTCTGCTGGCAGGAGCCGTGTTCCTGCTGGGCGGATGCAGAGCGGCTGGGAACGGTGGGACTTCAGAGGAGGCGCCCGGTAATGTGACAGAAGGCACGGAAGAATACAGAGGATTTACCCTGGATAATGTGCTGCACTCGGAAGATGGCGGGGACATCCACTATAACCTTTATGTCCCGGACAGTTATGACGGGAGCGAGCCATGTGCCATATTTTTTACGCTTCCCGGATATGAAGGGCTGTATTTCCAGGGAGTGGGAGAGAACCTGTACAGCGAAGACTTTGGATTCACTGCGCAGGAATACGATCCGGAGATGATCATCGTTGCGCCCCAGCTTTCAGACTGGGGAGAGACGTCGGCGGACCAGACGATCGCGCTGGTGGAATATTTCCTTGCAAATTACAGGATCGATGAAGACCGGGTATATGCCGAAGGATATTCCGGCGGCGGGGAGACCCTGTCCCAGGTGATGGGGAAGAGACCGGACCTTTTTACAGCTTATCTCCAGTGCAGTTCCCAGTGGGACGGAGATTATGGACCGGTGGTGGACAGCAGGCTTCCGGTGTATTTTGTCATAGGAGAAGACGATGAGTATTATGGATCGGAGCCCTCGAAAGAAGCCTATGAGACGCTGCGTGACATGTACAGAGAGGACGGGCTGGCTGATGAGGAGATTGACAGCCTGCTCGTACTGGATGTAAAAGATGCGGAGTATTTTGAAAGCAGGGGAGTGGAGTATCAGCACGGCGGCGGGAACCTGTTCGCTGCGGACGGGGAGATCATGGGATGGCTCTTCGGAAAAGATAAAATGTATTATTGACAGCAGTCTCCGGCTGAAATATAGTTTTAGTTGTAGGAGAAATGAAGTGGATTCTGGAAAGGAGACTGTTCTATGTATAACCTGCAGCTTGAGACTTTTATCGTTGTGGCGGACCTGGGAAGCTTTAACAAGGCGGCTGAGGCGCTCTATATCACTCCGCCCGCTGTCACGAAACAGATCAATCTCCTGGAAAAGGATCTGGGACTGAAGCTTTTTATCCGGACGCACCGGGGATTGACGCTGACGGAGGCTGGAAAGTCCCTGTATAAAGATGCCAAGTATATCATCCAGTACTGCAAGGAGTCTGTTGAGCGGGCGAAGAAAGCGATGCAGGAAAAGGATAACGTGATCCGGATCGGAACATCCCCCATGACACCGGCGGCGCCGCTGGTCCAGGCATGGTCCCGGGTGCAGAAGGACCATCCTGATATCAAACTCCAGATGGTCCCCTATATGAACAGCCTGGAGAATGCCAGAGAGATCCTCAAGAACCTGGGGAAGAATATCGATGTGGTGGCAGGGATCTTTGACGAGACCATGCTCAAACTCCGGCAGTGCGCGGGAATGGAACTGTCCAGACAGCGGATCTGCTGTGCAGTCTCCATCAATCACCGCCTGGCTGAAAAAGACGTCCTTACATTTGACGATCTGCATGGGGAGAATTTTCTCATGATGCACCGGGGATGGAGCAACTATGTGGATGAGCTGCGGGACGATATCTGGAAGAACCATCCGCAGATCCATGTGATCGATTTTGATATCTACAGTGTGGATATCTTTAACCAGTGTGAGAACAGCAATGATATCCTTATGGTGGTGGAGAACTGGAAGGAGGTCCATCCTCTCCTGAAGGTGATCCCGGTGGAGTGGAAATATACCATTCCGTATGGAGTCCTGTATTCTCCGGAACCGTCTGACCTGGTGAAACGTTTTCTGAAAGCGGTGAAAAAAGCGGTATAAATATACTGCGTGTTCAGTATAAAATAAAAGGTAATAACTGCGAAACTAATGGAGACTTCTGGTGAAGTCTCTTTTTTTCTATAATTGAGACAGTTAGAAAAACGAAAATATCATTACAGGAGGTTTGGAGATATGAAAAGAATGACAGCGGTCCTGCTCCTGGTGTTATCACTCGGCATAACGGGATGTTCTGCCGGGACAGATGGTTCCGGGAACGGAGTGGAAACAGCGCAGACAGAGCAGGAGGAAGGACAGGCGGGAAGCGGCACAGAAGATGCCGGACCGGAGACAGAAGAGGGAGAGGGCGTCGCCTGCGAGGACCTTGCGGCGGCGATCACGTTTATCTTTGAACATGCCGATGAGCTGGGCGTCAGCACAGACTGCTACTCCCTGTGGGGAGGCTCTGCGGGAGTCAGGATGGCAGCCTATCTCGGATCTTACGGTCCGGAGGCTTACGGTGGGGAAGACCTGCCCCGCCCCGGCGCTGTGATCATGCAGTACACCGGACACACGGACTATACAGAGAATGACCCGCCCACATATGCCTGTGTGGGAGAGAATGACGGCATCGCGAACTGGCACACTATGGAACAGCGGATCGAGAACCTGGAAGCGGACGGGATCGAGACAGAGTTTCATCACTATCCGGATCTGCAGCACGGGTTCGGACTGGGCATTGGTACGTCTGCGGAAGGCTGGATCGACGATGCCGTTGATTTCTGGCAGGAGCAGATCGACAAGTGATGCCGGAACAAGGTCAAAATGGCAGGAGCAGTTCAGTAAGTGCTGCCGGCTGACAGCAGGAGGGAAAACAGGATATGAATAATTTTATCTATGAAAATAAAACAAAAGTCTACTTCGGACGGGGCTGCGTGAAGGAATTTCTGACCTGTCTGGTGAGGGATTACGATACGGTCATGATGGCGTACGGTCAGGGGTCGGTCAAAAGGAACGGGATCTATGATGAAGTCCTCAATATCCTGATGAGAGAAGGAAAAAAGGTAGTGGAGTTTTCCGGCATCATGCCCAACCCCACGTATCAGAAAGTCCTGGAGGGCGCTGGGCTTGTAAAGGAACACCAGGTGCAGATGATCCTGGGGATCGGCGGCGGCTCTGTCATGGACTGTGCAAAAGCGGTGTCCCTTGCGTCGGGATTCGAAGGCGATGCCTGGGAAAATTTCTGGGAGAGGAAAGGGATCATTGATTTTGATCTGATCCCGGTGGGCGTGATCCCGACAAACGCGGGAACCGGGAGTGAGTGCAACGGAGCGGCAGTCATCACCAATGAAGAAAGGAAAGTGAAGACAGGATACGATTATCCTGCATGCAATCCCAAATTCGCTCTGATGGATCCGGCGTATACCTTCAGCGTGCCAAAGGAGCAGATGGCGGCGGGGGCGTTTGACAGTCTTTCTCATATGATGGAGACCTATTTCAGTGAGCCGGATGAGCGGAATGTATCGGATGAGATCTCTGAGGCGCTGATGCGCAGCGTCATCAGAGATCTCAGGCAGGCGTTGAAGGATCCGGAAGATTATATGGCAAGGAGCAATCTGTTCTGGGACTCCACATTGTCGGAAAACCGTCTGATCAAGATGGGGAAGAAATGTGACTTTACCAGCCACCTTATGGAGCATCAGATTGGCGCTTACACAGACTGTGACCACGGACGGGGGATGGCGGTGCTGCATCCGGTGTATTACCGGCATATCTTCAGAGACGGGCTTGGCAAATTTGCGAGATTTGCCCGGAATGTGTGGGAGATCACGCCGGAGGGAAAGAGCGGGGAAGAACTGGCGGCGGCAGGCATCGACGCGCTGGCAGCGTTTATCCGTGAGATCGGACTTCCCACAACGCTCCGGGAGCTGGGAGTGGAGGACAGAAAACAACTCAGAGAGATCGCGGCGTCCTGCCATTATTCTCCGGGAGGATACCGGAGGCTGGATGCGGCAGAAGTGTTGGAGATCTTTGAGGAGTGCTTCTGAGGGAAATGGAGAAATTTTTATCTGTTGAGATTTCTGTAATGACATGTTATAGTTTTAAATATAGAAGATATAGTTATGATAAAAGAGATTAAGGTGATAAGATGTCGTTTACAGAGGAAAAAAGAAGTGCGATCCGAAAATATATGCTGGATAAGATCCGCGGCGGAGATACAGAGTTTATCAGGAAGACGGCAGAAAATTTTGCGATCTCGGAGACTTCTGTAAGAAGATATCTGCGGGAATGCCGTGAAAAAGAAATACTGGAGGAAGACAGGGAGGTGCCGACTGGGTTCCGGCTCAGAACGGTCAGTGAAACCTGGAAGGTGGAAAATAACGGCATGCTGGAAGAAGATGCGCTTTTCTGGAAAAAGATCATGCCATTCCTTGAAGGTCTGCCGAAAAATGTACAGGATATCTGGGCGTATGCATTTACAGAGATCATGAACAACGCGATCGATCATTCCGCAGGTGACCAGATCATATTTTCCCTGCAAAAGGATGCACTTTTTACTGAGATCTCAATTGCAGATAACGGAATAGGCATCTTCCGGAATATACAGAGATATGCAGATGAAAAATATGGAGTGAATCTGGAGCGGGAGCAGGCAGCACTGGAATTATACAAGGGAAGAATGACGACAGATCCGCAGAGACATTCCGGAGAGGGGATATTTTTCGTGTCGAAGATGCTCACGGAGTTTGCTATCTGGTCCGAGGATACCGTATATTCCTATCGATGCGATGACCGGGAACGGTTTGTGCGGTCGCACCTGATCTCTTATTATACGAAGGTGGAGGGGATAGGAACCATGGCTTTGATGAAACTGGAGAATGGGGCAACAAGGACGTCCCGGGAAGTGTTCGATGAATTTGCACCGCTGGAAGAAGGTTTTGTAAAGACTCTGATCCCTGTGCGGGATATGTGCCCTCTGGGGGACCCGGTTGCGCGGTCCCAGGCGAGAAGGATACTGCGCAGGCTGGACGAATTCCGGGAGATCATCTTTGATTTCCGGGGGATCAGTTTCATGGGACAGGGATTTGCGGATGAAGTGTTCCGGGTGTTCCAGAATGCATATCCTGATATCAAGCTGACGGTGATCAATGCGAATGCCTCGGTGGAGGGGATGATCAGGCATGTGAAGAGAGGGAAAATGTAAGAAATTACTGTCACACAATAAATTAACGCTCTGCGGAAGCTTCTGGCTTTCTCAGAGCGTTGATTTTGAATCAAATCTGATGCTGCTGAAATTTGGTTTTATATTCCGTCCCCCACTGTTCCATCGCATCAAGGATCGGTTTCATGGATTCCCCCAGCGGCGTCAGGGAATACTCCACCTTGGGCGGGACTTCCGGATAGACGGTCCGGCTGACGAGCCCGTCCTCCTCCATCACACGCAGGCTGTCTGTGAGCACTTTCTGGCTGATGCCCTCCAGGTCCCGGCGAAGCTCGTTGAAACGCCAGGGGCGCATAAGGAGATCGCGGAGGATCAGGAGTTTCCACTTGCTCCCGATGAGCTGGACTGTAGTTGCAACCGGACATGCCGGCATCTCTTCTTTTGTCAGCATTCTTTCACCTCTTTCTTCTGCATGTAACTGATGTATTCCATGCGGATGATGAGCCCTTCCACTTTAAGCATACTAAATTAACCCGGAAGAGACAAGATACAAATTAAATCTCGGATTGTAATTCTCTGTCAGATATTATATCCTTGGCTTACGATATCGGCAGTGTTCTTACTGTCTTTTTATCACAGCCGTAAGGCTTCTCATTTTCGGAGCTTCTCTTCGAAGCGGTTACCCGATGATGGATGGAACAATGAAAAAGTAAATGGCATCGAGTATTTTGATGCCGAAGCACAGAGGAGGAAATGCGTATGGTAAATGTGCTGCAACAGTGCTTTCCGGAGATTCGGTCACGGGAAGCTGTTCTCAGGGAAATCTCAGAGAATGAAAACCTTTATTTAATCTGGCAGAACTGGAATGAAAGACAGCAGAAAGAATTTCTTGATTTTTGTACAGGAGCGAAAGGAATCAAGATCCTTTACGATTCATTCTTCAAGGAAATCATGGATCCGGAGACGGCGCCGGAGCGGCTGGAAGAACTGCTTTCCCTGATTCTCAGGCAGAAAATAACGATCCTGAAGGTTTTGCCAAACGATTCTACAAGAATCGCGGATGAGAATTCGCTGGTCATCATGGATATCGTGATCGAGCTGGAAGACCACAGTATAGCAAATGTGGAAGTTCAGAAGCTGGGATATAAGTTCCCGGGGCAGAGAGCGGCGTGTTACTCTTCGGATCTGCTGTTACGACAGTATAAGAGGATAAGAGGGGAGAAGGGGAAGCGTTTCAGTTACCGTGATATCAAAAAGGTGTATACGGTCGTATTTTACGAGCACAGCCCGGCAGAGTTTCACCGTTTCCCGGGACATTTTATCCACCGGTCTTCACAGAAGACGGATACCGGACTTGAGATCGATCTGCTGCAGGAGTACATATTTATCCCGCTTGACAATTTCCGCAGGATTCTTCACAATAGGGGTATCAAAGACAAGCTGGATGCATGGCTGACATTCCTGAGTGTGGACGAACCTGAGATGATCATGAAGCTGATCACGGATTATCCGCAGTTCAGGAAATATTATGAGGAAGTCTATCAGTTGTGCCAGAATACGGAAAGGGTGATGGAGATGTTTTCTAAAGAACTGCAGGAGCTGGATCGAAATACAGTGCAGTATATGGTTGATGAGATGCAGGAAACGATTGATGCACAGAAGGAGGATTTGAGTAAACAGCAGGATGTGATCAGCGAACAGCAGAAGAGACTTAGCCGGCAGGAAGCGGAACTTGCTGAAAAGGATAAGGAAATTGAGAAATTAAAAGCCTGTCTTTACGGTAAAAAATGAGAGACCGGATAAGAGAATCCGTCTAAAACTGGTAGAAAGGGGCGTGTCACACGAGGGATCTTATTCCTTCGTGCGGCACGCCTGTTTGCGTTCTGTCTGTAAAGAACTATAAAGTACGCAAAGGTTACTTTTTAGTAACCAGGTAATAAAAAAGTGCGTACTTTTTTGATGTAATCATCTATATTACAATAAAGCTGCAAACGGAAAGAGCGTTTGACGATAAGAAAACGGAGGTAGAACATTATGGCACTTTCAAATCTCTTCGGATGGAGAAAAAAGGCAGATGCGGAGCCGGAGACAAATAGGTTTTGCATCACCTGGAACAGGATCCCGGCGGAAGAGCCGCCGGGAAGAGAGAAGAACATCCGGGAGGACCGGATTTTATCATAGATCATTGTCAGATAACAAGGCAGAGTACACCCGTGCAGACCGACCGGCGCAGAAGTAAGTGTATTCTGTCCGGCAGAAAGTGAGGAGGATTCCATGAAACAGTATTTTTCTTTTCAGTGGCATATTACAGATGAGTGCGATCAGCGGTGCAAGCACTGCTATATCTTTTCGGAGGACAACTGCAAAAAGCTGGATTCCATGAGCTGGGAGCAGATGCAGGAAACATTTCATAACTGTCTTGATTTTTGTAAGGTATATGACCGTCTGCCGTATTTTTATATCACCGGAGGGGATCCGATCCTGCATCCGGATTTCTGGAAACTTCTGGAGCTGATGAAAGAGAATGGGATCCCTTTCACCATCCTGGGAAATCCTTTCCATCTGGATGATGCGGTCTGTCAGAGATTAAAAGAGTATGGCTGTGAGAAGTATCAGCTTTCTCTGGACGGGATGAGAGAGACTCATGACTGGTTCCGGAAACCGGGAAGTTTCGACATTAGCCTTGAGAAGATCGGGTGTATCAAAAGAGCCGGGATACGCGCTGTGGTCATGACAACCGTATCCGGGACGAATATCGATGAGATCCCGGATATCATCGATGCGGTCGTGGAACAGAAAGCGGATGTGTTTGCTTTTGCGAGATACTGTCCGACCAGCGGGGAGAAGGAGGTGGGGATCGAACCCGTGCGTTACAGAAAGCTTCTGGAAGACTGTGACCGGAAGTTCCGTAAATATGAAGCAGAGGGATGTGAGACCTATTTTAACAAGAAAGATCATCTCTGGACACTGTACGAGTATGAGACAGGCGCGTTCCGGATCCCGGAGACAGTGGAAGAGGGGATGATATACGGAGGATGCAACTGCGGGAACTGTCATCTGACGATCCTTCCCACCGGGGATATCTTTGCATGCCGCAGAGTGCAGAACAGCAAGGTGGGAAATGTGTTCACCGACCGGATCGCAGATGTGTGGATCTGTCAGATGGAGAAGTACCGGGATTATGCGAGATTTGAGAAATGTTCGAAATGCGAACTGCTGGCATGGTGCCGCGGATGTCCTGCTGTGGCGAGCGGAAGGGATGGAAATTTCTATGCGGCGGACCCGCAGTGCTGGAAGGAGGTTGTCTGAGATGGGAGAAAAGACCGGGAAAACGGAGGCAGAGCGCAGCAGTGTGGGAGCGCAGCGAGAAAGTGGAAAACAGCAGACGACGGAAAATCCGGTGCTGGACGTGATCCGGCACCGGAGATCGATACGGAGATTCTCAGACAGGCAGATTGAGGAAGAGATCCTGCAGGAGATCCTTGATGCGGGACTGTATGCGCCGTGCGCGGGAGGGCGGCAGGGAGTCATCTTCGCCGTATCCCAGGACAGGGAAGTCAACGAGCGGCTGGGAAAGATCAAGCGTGCTAATTCCAGCCCGCGCATGGCATCAGGCGGGAATTATGTTTCGAAGGAGCAGCCCAGCATTGCCGACGATCCGAAGCTGACCAATGCCTTTTATGATGCGCCCACAGTCATCACAATGTTTGCACCGAAGAATTTCCTCTTCGCTGTGGGGGACTGCGCGGTGGCTGCGGAAAACATGATGCTCGCGGCGGACTCCCTGGGGATCGGGTCCTGCTATATCGGACAGGGATGGACCGCCTTCGCGGATCCGTATGGTCAGGATATCCTGAAAAAGTGGGGAATACGGGGGGACTATCATGCACTGATGCAGCTCCTGCTGGGGTATCCGAGAGAGGGGGACCGGCATCCTGCGTCGAAACCACGCAGAGAGGGCCGAGTGCTGCGGTTTTAGAAGGAGGGATGAGAAAATGGACGCAGAGACCTGTTTAAAGAAATTACAGTATGTAGGAGTGCTTGCATTTGCGACGACAGACGGACAGGGAAATCCCCAGGTGCGCAATATCAGCGCGATCCACTATGAGCCGGATGCCATTTACTTTTTCACGGCCAGGGGAAAGGACTTCTGCCGGGAACTGCTCTCGGACGGCAGGGTGCAGGTGCTGGGATACACAAGATATAAAGAGATGATCCGCCTGTCGGCAAAGGCAGAGGCAGTCTCCCGGGAGGAACAGGAACACTGCCTGCACTGTGGAAATTGTTTTGAGCAATGTCCGGTGTCTGCGGTCCGGAGGAGGGGATGAGAACCCCCGGATCTCTTTCTAAGATCAATGACAAAACAGTTGTATCGCTGTATGACGCTGTACTTTTCTGTTCCTGAGTGCGGTGTAAACAGCAGCAGGTGGTTTGTTAGCGCAAACGCTTGTTCGATTTATCCGCTTGTGTTATCATGGAGATATGATGTAAGAAGGCTCACTGCACGGTTTTACAAAAAACGTGCAGATGTACGAAGACAAGGAGCGAAACACAATGCATGATATCTGGAATCCCTGGCACGGCTGCAGAAAATGCTCCGAGGGCTGCGAAAACTGTTATATGTACTTTCTGGACCGGATGCGGGATCAGGACGGGAGCCGGATCTACCGGACAAAAGGGGGCTTTCGATATCCTCTGCAGAAAGACCGGCAGGGGCGTTACAAAGTCAAAAGCGGAGAGATGATCCGGGTCTGCATGACCTCGGATTTCTTTCTGGAGGAAGCGGACGCGTGGCGGGATGAGGCATGGTCGGTCATGCGGGAGAGAAAAGATGTGAAATTTATGTGCCCCATTATCATCCGGTCACATGCAGGGAGTGCGCAAGCCGCCTGACCTGCAACGGCTGCTCGGACTGCGGAAAATGTACGTAGTTATAGTTGGCAGAGGTGGAAAAGTGTACCTGCTCCCGGATGAGATGTGGAAAAATTGTGTTGATTGTATGTAAAAGTGATGATAGTCTGTAATAGTGAGTGAAAATTTTGATGTTACGGTTCAGCCATAAGGTATGAAACAGACTGAACTGTTACAATTTGAGAGGAAAGAGAGAGACGGGCTTTATCAGTCCGTTTCTGTACGGAGGAGAACAATGCAGTCAGAGTCAACCGTTTTACAGTCAGGATCAACTGTTCCCAGATCCAGGATATTGAAAAAGGCGTTCAAAGCCGCCTTTCCCTATACGATACCGATCTTTGCCGGGTTCTGGTTCCTGGGTATTACCTATGGGATCTATATGAATGTGTCCGGTTTTAACTTCCTGTACCCGATGCTCATGAGCCTGACCATATTTGCGGGATCCATCGAGTTTGTCACGGTCAATATGCTCCTCGGGGCGTTTGATCCCCTCCAGGCATTTGCCATGACTCTGATGATCAATGCAAGGCATCTGTTCTACGGGATCTCCATGCTGGACAAGTTCCGGGGAATGGGATGGAAGAAGGTCTATCTGATCTTCGGGATGTGCGATGAGACATTTTCCATTAATTATACTGCGGATATCCCGGAGGATGTGGACCGGGGATGGTTCATGTTCTTCGTTACCCTTTTGAACCACCTGTACTGGTTTTCCGGCGCAACGCTGGGAGGCATCTTCGGCTCCCTGATCAATTTCAGCACAGAGGGGCTTGATTTTGTCATGGTCGCCATGTTCGTGGTGATCTTCCTGGAGCAGTGGCTCAAAGAAA
This sequence comes from Mediterraneibacter glycyrrhizinilyticus, assembly GCF_016902345.1. Taxonomy (GTDB): domain Bacteria; phylum Bacillota; class Clostridia; order Lachnospirales; family Lachnospiraceae; genus Mediterraneibacter; species Mediterraneibacter glycyrrhizinilyticus_A. The sequence continues at coordinate 27,497 of NZ_JACJLR010000001.1, forward strand.
AGGACCATACCAGTTCTCTGCTGGGACTGGGGATCTCTCTGGTCTGTCTGGCAGCGTTTGGAGCAGATAATTTTATCATCCCGGCGATGCTCGCGATCCTCGCAGTCCTGACACTGATGAGAAGGACGCTTGAGAAGAAAGGAGGAGAAGTACAATGACATTGACGCAACAGATCATCACAGTCGCAATGGTGGTGCTGGGGACTGCGGTCACCCGGTTTCTTCCCTTCCTGGTCTTCCCGTCGGGAAAGCCGACGCCGAAGTATGTGCAGTATCTTGGCAAATTCCTTCCGGCCGCGGTGTTCGGACTCCTTGTCGTCTACAGCCTGAAGGATGTGAGCATTTTTGCGGGAAGTCACGGGATCCCGGAGATGATCTCGATCCTGCTGGTCATCGTGCTGCACGTGTGGAAACGGCAGATGCTGCTGTCCATCGCAGGCGGGACAGTGTGCTATATGCTGCTGGTGCAGTTCGTGTTCTGAATCATAATTCACTCTTGACAACTCACGGAAAATCGTTTGTATTTACTGGCATAGCAAGGGCGCTTGATCATCCGGTCAGGCGTCTTTTTACATAGATCAGGCATAAAAACAAAAGGGAACAAAGGCGTTTCTCTGCAGATGGCAGAAGAAGCGCCTTTATTCAGTTTTACAGGAGGGAAGCGATCATATGAGAGAACTGATTGAACACACGGAGGGGATAAACCGACTGATGGCACGCTACGGCGTCAAGTTCGGGATTTACAAGGGCGGTGAGTTCCATGAGCAGCTCTTTCCCTTTGACGCGATCCCAAGGGTCATTACCCACGAGGAGTTTCAGCAGCTGGAGAAGGGGCTGATCCAGCGGGTGGACGCCCTGAACCTGTTCCTGAATATATATACGGAGAAAAAAAGATCATACATGACGGCGTGATCCACGAGGAATTTGTGTTTATCTCATCCGGTTATCTGCCTCAGTGCGAGGGGATCGCGCCGCCGAAGAACATATACAGCCACATTTCGGGCATCGACCTTGTGCTGGGAAAAGACGGAGAGTGGTACATCCTGGAGGATAACTTAAGGATCCCCTCGGGAGCCTCCTATCCCATGATCGCCAGGGAGATCTGCAGACGGGTATCCCCGGCGACCTTCGGCAACAACTCTGTGGTGGACAACCGGAATTACGCGGCTATGCTGAAAGAGACGATGGACTGGGTGAACACCGGCGGCATCCCTGTGATCATGACGCCGGGGCGCTATAATGCGGCATATTTTGAACATTCTTATCTGGCGGAGCGGACGGGAAGCGAACTTGCCACCTGTACGGATCTGTTTGTGGAAGACAACTATCTGTATTACCGGGACTATCGGGGAAGAAAACAGAAAGTGGGCGTGATCTACCGGAGGATCTCAGATGACTATCTTGATCCGATGACATTCCTGCCCGAATCGCTGATCGGCATCCCGAATATCATGGACGTGTACCGCAGCGGAAATGTGGCGATCGTGAACGCGCCCGGCAACGGCGTTGCCGATGACAAGGGAATCTATTATTTTGTCCCGAAGATGATCCGGTACTATCTGGGCCAGGAGGCAATCCTGAAAAACGCTCCCACTTACCTGCCGTTTTATGAGGAAGACAGGAAATATGTGCTGGATCATCTGGAGAAGCTGGTCATCAAGGGCGTGGCTGAGGCAGGCGGATACGGCGTGATCTTCGGGAATGAACTGAGCAGGGAAAGACTTGCACAGATGAAGAAGGTCATTGAGAAGGAGTCGCGCCGGTTCATCGCTCAGGAAGTCATTGATTTTCAGGATATGGAGGTCATGGACGGCGACGAAAAAGTGCTCCGAAAAGCAGACTTAAGAGCCTTTGTGCTGTCCGGTGAGAAGACAAGGGTGTGGCCCGGCGGGCTGACAAGATTTTCAAGAAATGCGGACTCGTTTGTAGTCAACTCATCACAGGGAGGAGGATTTAAAGACACATGGGTGTTATCTCAATGGAAAAAGTAGACCATCTGTACTGGCTGGGAAGGTATACGGAGAGGGTATATACGACGCTGCGGGTATTCTTCCACATTTATGACCGGATCATAGAGCAGCCGGAAGGAATGTATTCCAAATACTGCGAAAAGCTGGACATTCCCGATATCTATACGTCGAACCGTCAGTTTGTACAGTCCTATCTCTTCGGGGAGTACAATCCGGATTCTGTATATTCCAACATGAAGCGGGCGTATGACAACGCGGTAGTACTCCGGGACGAACTGAGCACCACAGTCCTGTCATATGTGCAGCTTGCGCTGGATACATTTGATTCCTGCGGGAAGACGACGGCTCCTCTGCTGGAACTGCAGCAGGTGATCGATCATCTGCTCGCCTTCTGGGGAGGCGCGGACGACTATGTGGAGCAGGAGGACTGCCGGAATATCCTGAAGTGCGGAAAATATGTGGAGAGGCTGGATCTCTGCATCCGGCTGGACTATCACGGGAAGGATCTGGAAAAAGAGTACCGGAAGCTGTGCAACCGTCTGGGAAAGACGGGGCTTTCTTACAGCGAAAAAAATCTGGAGCGCATTGGGGAGATCATCCTGAAGGAAGAGGATCCGAAACGCTGTTACCGGGAGGCCCTGGGGTGCCTGGGCGGGCTGCTCATCTGAGCGGCCGCCGGGAAGAAAGGAAAATGCGGAAGGAGAGGGGCAGATCCAGAACAGAAAAAGCTGTTTATTATAGAAGAAAGCTGTATATATCATAAGAAAGCTGAGACAGATATATGAGGAAACTGAGATTTGAGTACAGTATGGAACTGAAGTTTTCGTCTCCGGTGAGCAGCCATTATTTTGCACTGCGCTGCGTCCCCGGGGACTCTTTGCGGCAGAAGATCGAACTGAAGAAGTGCCAGGTGACCCCTGCGGACTATACCGGCGCGGCGGAGGACGGATTTGGAAATCTTAAGCTCAGCGGATGCTGCAGGGCGCCTCATGATACATTTTCCTATCATGTGGCGGGAACGGCATGGACAGAGGGGATGGGAGTATGGAAATGCCCCCTCCATCCCATGTACCGGTATCCGTCCGCGTATACCCGGTTTGATCCTGAGGTGGTGCGGTTTTCCGAAGCGGTCCGGGACGAGTGCAGGAAGGAATCCGCGGAAACGGTCCTGGAAAAGGCGGTCTGCGCCATGCACTATCTTCATGTGCATTTTGAATATATGCCGGGAGTGACAGATGTCAGTACGACTGCCGCTCAGGCGCTGGCGATCGGAAAAGGGGTATGCCAGGACTATGCCCATATCATGATTGCTGTGATGCGGTATATGAAGATCCCGGCACGGTATGTAAACGGGCTTATGATCGGAGAGGGGGCGACCCATGCGTGGACGGAGGTGTATACGGACGGCGGATGGTACGGATTAGACCCGACCAATGATCTGCATATCGATGAATATTATATCAGCCTTGCCCATGGGCGGGACTATGGGGACTGCATCGTGGACAGAGGGATCTTTCTGGGAAATGCTTCCCAGGAACAGAAAATCTATGTAAATGTGGAGGAGATCAAAGATGGTAGAGACAGTTGTGTCAATGGAACTGCCGGTGGACGAGAAGCTGACGATCCGTAAAAACCGGATCATGCCGGCCCATCCTACCGGAGAGGAAAAGCGGATCGCAGTCGTGACAGGGACCCACGGAGACGAACTGGAGGGACAGTTTGTGTGCTATGAACTGATCCGGAGGCTGAAGGCGGAGCCGGGATACCTGAAAGGGATCGTGGACGTCTATCCGGCGCTGAACCCTCTGGGGATCGATTCGATCACCCGGGGGATCCCCATGTTTGACCTGGATATGAACCGGATCTTTCCGGGAAACGAGGAAGGACCGATGATGGAATCCCTTGTTTCCAGGCTGACGGAGGATCTGAAAGGGGCGGATCTGTGCGTGGATATCCATGCCAGTAATATTTTTCTCATGGAGCTTCCCCAGGTCAGGATCAATGAGCTCACGGCAGAGAAGCTGGTCCCGCTGGGAGAGAAGATCAATGTGGATTTTGTGTGGGTGCACGCTTCTTCCACTGTGCTGGAATCCACCCTCGCCTACAGCCTGAACAGTGTGGGAACGCCCACTCTGGTGGTGGAGATGGGGGTCGGCATGCGGATCACAAGGGATTACGGGTATCAGCTTGTAGAAGGGATCCTGAACGTGATGAAGGAGATGGAAGTATGGGAAGGCGCTGTGGGCGAAGTGAGAAAGCCCATTGTATCCACGGACCGGGCGGTCGGGTATCTCAATGCGGACAGCGCCGGGATCTATGTGCCGCATGTGAAGATCGGCGGGCATGTGGAAGAAGGAGAACTTCTGGGGGAGGTCTTAAATCCTCTGACCGGAGACGTGGAGCAGGCGGTGACCGCCCCCATCTCCGGGATGGTATTTACCAGGAGGGAATATCCCGTGGTCTACAGCGGTTCGCTTCTGGGGAGGATTCTTGGAAGCAGAGAAGGGGAGGAAAGAGACAATGAGGAAGACTGAGATCTATCATATGGGGTCCCCCTACAGGGAGGACCTTTCCATCAGCGGGTATACCTTCGGACACGGAAGAAAATCCGCCTGTATCGTGGGGAGTATCCGGGGAAATGAAGTACAGCAGCTCTACGTCTGTTCACAGATCATAAGGAAGCTGGGGGAGCTGGAGGCGGCCCACGCCATTACCGCGGACAGGGAGATCCTGGTGATACCTTCGGTCAACCACCATGCCATGAACCTGGGAAAACGGTTCTGGCCGGTGGACAATACAGATATCAACCGGATGTTCCCGGGATACGACCTGGGAGAGACGACGCAGCGGATCGCTGCCGGTGTATTTGACAAGGTGAAGGACTATGATTACGGGATCCAGTTTGCCAGCTTCTACCTGCCCGGCGACTTTATCCCTCATGTGCGCATGATGGATACCGGAAGGCAGAACACCAGTCTTGCCGGACTGTTCGGGCTCCCCTATGTGGTGGTGCGCAGACCGAAACCGATCGATACGACCACACTGAACTATAACTGGCAGATCTGGGATACCAGCGCGTTCTCACTGTACACGACGGAGACGGATTTTATCGACGAGGTGTCCGCGCGGCAGGCTGTGGCGGCGGTGCTGCGCTTCCTGACACGAATGGGAATCCTGAAATATAACAGCCACAGCGGATATATCTCCACTGTGATCGAGGAAGAGGAGCTGACCTCTGTGAGGACCGCGGCGGGAGGGATATACCGCCGTCTGTGCCGGCCCGGTGATGAGGTGCGGATGGGCACTCCGCTTGCAGAGATCGTGCATCCGTATGAGGGAAATGTGATCTCCACGGTGCTCTCTCCTACGGAGGGAATCGTGTTTTTTACGCATAAGAAGCCCCTGGCGACAGAGAATGAGGTGATCTGCAAGATCATCCGGAGACTGCACCAGTAGATGTGGCCTGTAAACATCGGAAAAGGAGAGTTTCAGAACAAGAGTCTCAGAACAATGTGGCAGGAACCAGACAGGAGTGCTATAATACAGACATAACATAGTGTTCGGCAGTTTACCGGGAGGTGAGCGTATGGATGTATTAGGATTTGTGCTCTTTATACTGGCATGCGGAGGAATCGTTGCAGCAATGTTCCTGCGCGGCAGGGCGTGGAAGGATTTTACAGACAGTGTGACAGATAAAAAAGAGTAGGGGAAGTATTTACCAAAAGGTATATACTGCAAAACTAAACGAGTCTTCTGAGGAAGGCTCGTTTTTTCTATAATTAAATCGGGAAAAGAAAGAGTGATTCACGTAGGAAAGGAGAGTGAAAAGATGAAGAAACGAATCGTGGCATTGATGATCACCGCCGTGTTTGCACTCAGCATGACCGCGTGTGGCAGTGCTCAGGAACAGGCGGAGGATAACAGCAGCACAGGCCAGACAGAAGATAACGGCGGAGCAGCTCAGGCAGAAGATAACGGCAGTACAAATCAGGCAGATCCGGCGGCCTCCGGTGATGCGCAGGCTGATCCGGAATCTGGTGCAGGATGTGGACGGCACCATCGTGGAGTGCAATACAGCATATGAGGGTTCCAGGACGGAAACTCAGATGCATTATCAGGTGGCGGAAATTCATGGTTTTACAGATATCGTGGATTTCGTGATCATGGATGAGGACGGATCGGTCAGCATCCCGGTGGAAGGCGGGACCCGGATGACAGAGAACCTTGTGGGAGCCCATTTTCCGGAATATGACGGTTTCCTTGTGCTGTCTCACTTTAAAGGGCATGCGATCGCGGGATTCGGCGGCGCCATCAAGAACATCTCCATCGGGATGGCTTCCCAGGAGGGCAAATGCCTGATCCATACCGACGGAGCAAGTCATACCAGCCCGTGGGGCGGCGCTCAGGATCCGTTCCTGGAGTGTATGGCAGAGACGGGAAAATCTGTCCAGGACAGTGTGGATGGGAACATCCTCTATATCAATGTGCTGAACCGTCTGTCCGTGGACTGTGACTGCGATTCCAGTCCGGCGGAGCCGGATATGCATGATATTGGAATCCTTGCATCCACAGATCCGGTGGCTCTGGACCAGGCGAGCGTGGACCTGGTCTACGCGGCGGAGGACGGAGCGTCCCTGGTACAGAGAATGGAATCCCGCAATGCAGAGCATGTGCTGCAGCACGGCGAGGAGATCGGACTGGGAAACAGGAGTTATGATCTGATCTCTATTGACGAGTAAAAAACAAGAATATCATCTATATTGCGGAACGGAACCATTACGGTCCGTTCCGCTAGTCGTTGGAGAAAAATATGTTAGAGACGATTGAGAGAGAGATTATCTATATCAGTTATTATTTTATGGTGCAGTTCCGGCAGATCTTTGCCTACTGGGTATTGGGAATGGTGATCGGATCCCTGATCTCTGTTTTCGCAAAGGACGCCATCCACAGCTTGTTTGCCGGACTGAAAGATAAGAAGATGGGGATCTGGGGCGTCGTTCCGGCAAGCCTACTGGGGACGCTCTCTCCCCTGTGTATGTACGGGACCATCCCCATTGCCGCGTCTTTTTCCAGACAGGGGATGCGGGATGACTGGCTGGCGGCGTTCATGATGAGCAGCATCCTTCTGAACCCGCAGCTCATGCTGTACAGCACGGCGCTTGGCGGGACCGCCCTTGCGGTGAGGATCATAAGCTGCATCCTCTGCGGCATCACAGCCGGGATCCTGGTACGGATCTTTTTCCGGCAGAACGCGTTCTTCCATTTTGACGGATTCGTACCGGGTGCAAGCCGTGACACGGATCCGAATCCGTTCCTGCGGTTCCTGAAAAACCTGGGGAGGAATGTCCGCGTCACCGGACTCTACTTCCTGATCGGCGTCCTGCTGTCCGCACTGTTCCAGAGGTACGTGCCGGCGGATGCTTTTGCCAGCCTGTTCGGGGAACAGAATGAGGGCTTCGGGCTCCTGCTCGCTGCTACGGTCGGAGTTCCCCTGTATGCATGCGGAGGAGGGACGATCCCTCTTTTGCAGCAGTGGCTTGCCTCGGGTATGAGCATGGGAGCGGCGGCCTCCTTTATGGTCACCGGACCGGCGACAAAGATCACAAACCTGGGTGCGCTCAAGATCGTGCTGGGGATCCGGCATTTCCTCTTGTACCTGGCGTATGTGATGGGGTTCTCACTTCTGACCGGAGTGATCGTGAATCTGGTGGTGTAGAGGGAAAATGGAAGAGAACAGAAAATGTTCGTTCCACGGGGTTTTTGACTGATTTATGCGCATTCATCGGCAACTGTTGTTCCTGGCTTTTTTTCTGCCTGTCTGAAGATAAGCCGGAAGATAAATCTCACAAACGGTCCTGCGTAGCATATCTGCCAGAAAAACGCCATCGGAAAATTCAGAGCTACGGTCTGAAGCCAGACCGGGAGCAGATCCATTCCCGTGTCCTTAAAAAGCAGAGTCGCCACAAAGCTCATAAGCGGACACATCCACATGACGGATACCGCAGAGATTGCGAGGACAAGATGGAACGGATTTTCTTTTTCCGGATTGACGAGACGAAACGCAGTTTTTTTCGCGATATGTCCGACAAAGAAAAAGTCAATGACAAAGGCGGCGGGCGCCATGATCACCAGCTCATGGAATGCGGACAGAAAGACTGAATAAGTCATCGCACCTATGTTCAGCGCGATATTATAACAGATCATTGCGTAGACCATCACGAAGACCATGATGATCGTAAAAATCACATCTTCAAACTTAGTTCTTGGCATAAAAAATCCTCCTTTCATGATCATACTGGCAACAAAAATCCGTGTTGTTCGTTAATCATTCAGGAGAATGGACGTTTCCAATATAGACCTGGATTTTCTCGGCGGACATGAGTTTATCATATATATTCCTGTATAGTCAAGTAAAAATTAGAGGATGGATTCAAAAAGTGATAGAACTTTTTTCTGTTTTTTCTGATATTCAGATCAAAGAGGAAGAGGCCTATATCGTTACAGAGAAGGCGCCAAAAGCAAGCAGTCCGTATTAACAGGCAGTCTGTCCGGTCTGTTCCGGGAATCCCGGAAGGGAAGGGGGCTCACATGGAATATTTTTGCGTCTTTCCGGAGCGTCAACATGTGCTTCTGTGCGATATTTTCATACATTCTTCTGGTGTAGAAAAGAAAACCGTTGTTCCAAAATCCGTACTTCCATCCTGATGCAGCAGACGCTTTACTCAGATTATGGTCAATTTCAGTATAATGAATTCTGGGAACAGGCGACAAGAAAGAAGCTGCCAAACGATTTGAGAAAGCTCTGGAGTATGATTTCAATCATCAGAACTGCAGGATATATCTGGAAATGACGAAAAACTGGCGGTTATAAAAGAAGACGCGAAAGTGGAGATCGAGGTCATGTGCAGCAGAGGAGAGCCGGTACGGCATTTCCTCTGCTGTCTTCATAATAATACAGAAATCTCAGCCTGTCAGATAATCAATGATATTTTTCTGCCTGATCCCGCCTCTGTTTATCTGCAGAAGTGTGTCTGTTGTGAGCACGGTTTTTTCATAGTTGTCGCTGATCGATTCAAGAGGCCTGAATTCACGATCTGTGTTTTCTTTTGTGAGTATATAGCAAATCTGGAGATAGGCTCTTTCATCTCCCCGGTCTGCGACAAAATCGACCTCTGCGGCACCCTGCTTTCCAATTCGGACGGAATACCCGTTTCGCAGCAGTTCCAGATAAACAATGTTTTCCAGAAGCCCGCTGATATCGTCATCATGATAGCCGATGACAGCATGTCGGATACCCAGATCCGAGAGATAGTATTTTTCCTGAGTTTCCAGCAGGCGTTTTCCCTTGATATCGTATCTGCTGACTTTATGGATGAGAAATGCATTTTCCAGCGCATGCAGGTAGTTGTATACAGTTTCTATACTAAGTTTCCGTCCCTGACTTTTGAGAAAATCGGAGATTGTTTTTGCGGAAAAAGTGTTTCCTATATTATCCATCAGATATTTGATGATATTTTCCAAAAGTGCCGTATCGCGGATATTGTTTCTTTTTATAACATCTTTAAGCAGCACGGAATTATAAATGTCATACAGATATTGATAGATCCGCTCTTCTTCCCATTTCATCTCATGGATTCCGGGAAGCCCGCCATAGCGGAGGTAGTTTGCAAAATTTTCCTGAATACTCAGTTCCTTTTCCTCTTCATTTGCCTCCGCAAACGCCAGATATTCATTAAAAGACAGTGGATAGATACGGATTTCTACATATCTGCCTGAAAGAAGAGTCGCCAGATCACCGGCAAGCAGCCGGGCATTGGAGCCTGTTATATAGATATCACAGTCAAAATCTACCCTGAAAGAGTTGACTGCTTTTTCCCATTCGTCTACTTCCTGTATCTCATCCAGAAGTATATATAAACGGCTCTCAGATTTTTGTGCAGCATCGCTAATGGTTTGATAAAGACTGCGATAGTCTTTGAGATCTTCATATTTCAATGATTCAAAATTAATATAAAAAATCTGAGTTTCATCAACTCCTCTGCAAATAAGAAGTTCCTGGATCTGCTGAAGGATAACACTTTTTCCGCAGCGTCTCATACCGGTTATAACTTTTATGACCGGTTTATCGATAAAGTCTTTTATCTGATTTAAATATTTATTACGTGAGATCATAAACAGCCCTCCTTTTCTTTTATTATAGAATAATCATTAAAAATGTCAAATAGTTTCTCTTATAAAAGAAACTATTTGCGATAAAAAGAGAGATGAACGGTTATAAAATAAAAAGTGATAAAGTTGGATTCGGTTATTATCTTAAATATCATAATACTATCATATATTATATGATCTGCATGAACAGATTATGAGAGGACACAGAAACTGCTGAAAAGTAACACGCTGGATACGGAGCGTGGAACATCCCGGGAAGAGCTGGGACCAGATGCTCCTTGGATTCAAACTGAACAAGCTCCGTACGAAGCTGTTTCCGAAGAAAGGGATATCAAAAGGCTATCAGAAGCTGGAGGCGATGATGATGTCTTTTGTGGCTGATTCTCTCGGCCGCCCGGACGGCTACGTGTGGGGCAATATCTTTTCACCCTGTGAGATCATAGGGGGGTTCGGACTGAACACGCTCTCCATCGAGTGTCTTTCCTGCTATTTCAGCGGGTATCATCTGGAAGACTTTTTTATAGACTATGCGCAGAATACGGGGATCGCGCCGACCCTGTGCTCCTATCACAAGACCTTTGTGGGAGCCATTGACAGCGGAGCGGTGCCTGTGCCGGAGTATGCCGTGACGACCTCCCTCTCCTGCGACGGGAACCTGAACACGTTCCGTTACCTGGAGAGAAAGAAGGGCGTGCCCTTTACATTTCTTGACGTGCCGTACCGGGACGATGAGGCGTCGGTGGAATATCTGGCGGAGCAGTTAAAAGAGTTTGCGGCGGAGCTTGAGAGACGGTTCGGAAAAACTTTTGACGAGGAAAAACTGAGACAGGCGATACGGATCGAGAATGAGACAAGGCGGGAACTGATGCGGTTCTTCAAACTGCAGAGCGAGCGGTACTATCCAGGTGAACTGATCAGCCACCTCTATATGATGATGGGGATGCATCTGCTCATCGGGACGCAGGAGTTCCTTGACCTGATCCGGTTCATGATAAAAGACATCGAGAATTATCCGAAGTTCGACGGGAAGAAGATCCTGTGGATCCATCTGCTCCCGTTCTATCAGGAGACACTGCAGAGCTATTTCAACGCAAGCCGGAAGTATCAGATCATTGCCAGCGATATCATCATCGACTCCATGGAGGAGATGGACGAGACAAAGCCGTTCCATGCCCTGGCGAAGAAGATCATCCGGAACCTGTACAACGGATCCTATTCCCACAAGGCGGACATGGTCGGAAAGCTGGAGGACCGGCTCCATCCGGACGCGGTGATCCAGTTCTGCCACTGGGGATGCAAGCAGTCCTCCGGAGGCAGTATCCTGCTCAAAGAGAAGCTGCAGGAGATGGATATCCCCATGCTGATCCTGGACGGGGACGGCATCGACCGGCGCAACAGCCATGACGGTCAGATCAAGACCAGGCTGGAGGCGTTCCTGGAGATGCTGGAAGCGGGAGAAGAGACAGAAGAAAAGTGGCTGGGAAGCGAGAATAACGGAGCCGCAGACAGACGTTTGCCAGAGGAGGAACAAGAGAAAGCATGCTAGGTTATATATGTAAATATGCTCCGGTGGAGGTCTTTGAGCCCATGGGAGTTCAGACGGAACGGATCGAGCCGGACGTGACCAACTTCAATCAGGCGGAAATCCGGATGCACCCCAATATCTGCAGCTTCGCAAAAGGAGTGCTGGAAGAAGTCATGAGCGGCGAGTACGAGGGTGTGATCTTGACCATGATCCATGAGTACGAGACGTTTTCCGGGAAGACATTCGATGAAAAGAAGTTCTGTGAATACCTGAAAGGAAAAGAGGAGGAGCAGCAGTACGCCCTGAAGAGCAGCGCCCTTAATATCGGTATCATCGGCGCCAGGGCAAATGAGAGCATCAAGAAGATCCTGGAAGAGAACGGCGCCAATGTGGCATTCGATCTGACCTGTACCGGATTGGGGAGAAAGATCCTGGTGGACGAGGCGGATGTGATGACCGGATATGCCAGAGGACTTCTGGGCCAGTTTCCCTGCATGCGCATGGAGCAGGCTGCAAACCGGGACGAGCTGATCCGCAGGAGTGCGGGCAGCGTGGACGGGATCATCTATCATACGGTGCAGTTCTGTGACAATTATGCCTATGAGTATGCGTGGCTGAAGGAGTGGCTCGACAGGCCTCTGCTCCTGCTTGAGACAGACTACACCAGGCAGAGCGGCGGACAGGTGAGGACCAGGATCGAGGCATTCCTGGAGTCACTGTCATCCGGACGGGACAGAGCACAGAGGCGTGCAGAAACGGGAAACCGGACTGGAACGGGAAGCCGAGCAGGAAGAGCGGAAAAACTGCGCGATGCTGCAGAGAGAGGAAAGAAGGGAGACGGACCAATGTATGTGATGGGAATCGACAGCGGATCCACATCGACCAATGCGGTCATCATGGATCAGGACAGGAAGATAAAGGCGTTCTCCGTGGTGCGCACCGGGGCGAAATCCGGCGTCAGTGCGGAACGGGCGTTAAACGACGTACTTGAGAAGGCGGGGCTGACCAGGGAGGATATCTCCTGGATCGTGTCCACCGGTTACGGCCGCGTCAGCATCGAGTTCGCGGATGAGAATGTGACGGAAATCAGTTGTCATGGCAAGGGAGCCCACTATTTCAATCCGGAAATCCGGACGATCCTGGATATCGGAGGGCAGGACAGCAAGGCGATCCGTCTGAATGAAAACGGCGAGGTGAAGGATTTTGTCATGAATGACAAATGTGCTGCCGGAACGGGAAGGTTCCTTGAGATGATCGCCCGGACGCTGGAGGTCTCCCTGGACGAGCTGGGCGCTATCGCTCTGACCTCTCAGGACAAGATCGAGATCACAAGTATGTGTTCCGTTTTTGCCGAGTCCGAGGTGATCTCCCTGATCGCAAACAACAAGGAGAAAGCGGACATCGCGGACGGCGTCTGCCATGCCATTGCCAACAAGGCGTCCGGCCTGCTGCGCCGAGTGGGAATGGAGCCGGAGTTCATGATGACCGGCGGCGTGGCGAAGAATCCGGGTGTGGTGCGCGCCGTGGAGGAGAAGATCGGCTCGAAGCTATATATCTGCGAGGAGCCGGAGATTGTCGGAGCTGCCGGAGCGGCGGTGTACGCGCTGGAGAAGATGAGCTGAGTGAAGACTCGGGGAAATCTCTGAATATGAGCATGTTGAAGAACTTTTTTGAGATTGACTGCAGGAGAGAACTTTTCAACGGGCTGTCGATCATGAAAGAGACAGAACTGTGTGAAAAATATATGGGGAAATTCCCGGTGGTCTCGGTCCTCCTGATCCGAAATATGTTTGAACGGGTTCTGAAAACAAATGATAATCTTTATTTTGCCGTGCTGACCGGATGCCTGCGCGTGGCAAAGGAAAGTATCTTTACCGGATTGAATAACCTGAAAGTGCTGTCTGTCTCAGACGTAAGGTGTAATGAATACTTCGGATTTACAGATGATGAGGTGAGGGAGCTTCTGGAATATTACGGGCTGTCAGAGGATTATGATACTGTAAAGGAGTGGTATGACGGATATCGGTTTGGAAATTTGGACGTCTACTGCCCCTGGGACGTGATCTGTTTCTGCGATAAGCTGCGAATGGATCCGAAAGCGCAGCCGGAGGCATACTGGTCCAACACGAGCAGCAATGCGGTGATCCGGCGTTTCCTGGAGATCGCCAGGTCGACGACAAAGCAGGAGGTCGAGAGACTGATCTCAGGGGAGAGCATTGTGAAAACGGTGCGGCAGGAACTGACTTATAAAGATATGTACGATTCGCCGGACAATATCTGGAGCGTGCTTTTTACGACGGGCTATCTGACCCGGAGAGGGGATGCAGAAGGAAATAAACTGCGGCTGGCGATTCCCAATAAAGAGATAAGGATGATCTTTGAGGAGCAGATATCCGAGTGGTTCCAGGAGACCGCGAGAAAAGACGGGGAGGCGCTGAGTGCTTTCTGTGAAGCGTTTAAAAACGGGGATGCCCAGACCGCAGAAAAGAGATTCGGAGGCTATCTGAGCCGTTCGATCAGTATCCGGGATACGGCTGTGAGAAAAGAAATAAAGGAGAATTATTACCACGGGATCCTTCTCGGTCTGTTAAGCTATAAAGAAGATTGGTATGTAACTTCCAACAGGGAGTCCGGGGACGGATACTGCGATATCCTTGTCGAGATCGATGCGGAGGAGACCGGCATTGCGATCGAGATGAAATATGCGGAGACCGGAGATATGGATGCGGGATGCCGGGAAGCGTTAAAACAGATCGACGAATGGCGGTATACGGAACTCCTCCAGGATGAAGGCATGAAGAAAATCCTGAAATATGGTATAGCATGCTATAGAAAAAGGTGCAGGGTGATGATGGGAGAAGGGGAGGTTTTATAGTAGTGTGATCATATCATCCCGGCAGTCATAAAACAGCTGAGATCGGGAGAGTACAGTGAAGCCCGGAGGCACTGAAAAAAGTAGTGAGATATTATCCCTGGGATTTTGTGCAGATGCAGCTTAATTACTATGACTGGTACTGCGAAAATGCAGAGGAGATATATCAGATCCTGGAAGAAGCGAAGATTCCGGTCATGATCATGGAGCCGGTCCACGGTGGGCTTCTGGCGAATCTGACTGAGGAGTCTGCAGAGGTCCTGAAAAAGCTGGATCCGGCGCGCTCTCTGGCGTCCTGGGCGATGCGGTGGGGGATGAGCCGAAAGCAGGTGCAGGTGGTCTTGAGCGGTATGTCTGATATGGGATAGCTTTTGGATAATGTGGAGACATTCTCCGAAGGGAAAACGCTGACAGCCGGGGAGGAGACGGCAGTTTGGGAGGCGGCGATGATCCAGTACAGAAAGATCGCAGTGCCGTGTACGTCCTGCCGGTACTGCACCCCGCACTGTCCGATGGAACTGGATATTCCGTTCCTGCTCCGGGCTTACAACGAGGCAAAAGTCGGAGGGGAGTGGAGGCTGAACAGCCTGTCTGCCCTGCCGGAAGTGAAAATGCCTGGAAATTGTATAGGCTGCGGCGCCTGTACGGAACACTGTCCGCAAAGCTTTGATATCCCGGGGTATCTGAGGGAACTCAGAGAGATGCTGGATAAGATAAGAACTGCGGCAGAACAGTAAAATGGATCATGAAAGTCTGCTCTGCCTGAGGAGCGGTCTGTAAACAAAAGTATGGAAAAGAGTCACTCATAAATGGAGCGACTCTTTTTTGTCTATTCTTATGGCTTGAAAAGAGGATTCGCGAAATTTACACGGTCTTTTCTGAAACAGAAAACAGATAGTTCCGAAAAAGGGTATTGCTATCACGTTAGCGTGATGAAGTATGCTCTGATATACGGGGAAAGGAAAGACCGTGATGAAAAAGACAAATGAAGTGAGCAAACTGGTGGGAGTCAGCAGAAGAACGCTGCAGTATTACGACGATGAAGGTCTGCTCAAGGTGGAAAAATCTTCTAACAATCACAGGATTTATTTTAGGAAGTTCGGAGGAACAGAAGCAGAGATATCTGGAGAGAAAGATAAAAAAGATTCGAAATCAAATTGTGGAATTAAACACACAAATCGGGTTTATTTCGCTGGTTAAGGAAAAGGGAATGCCTGCGATACCGAATGAAAAAAGCGGGAAAACCTATGTGAAAAGCATAGAAGAGTTAAGGGAGTGTATAAAAATAAAAATTTTAAAGGAAAACGAATAACAGAATATTATTCAGGCAAAAGACATCGAATCGGGCAGATGTCTTTTGTCTGCTTATAAGAGAGGACTCTGGATCAGAAATTGAGACGAATTGGAAGAAAAGGTTTTATTTCAAAAATATATCATGTATTATAGACAATGTGGTGTGAAGAGGAAAAGGTTAGCTTTACGGATGGGAGGAGAAAATGGATCTGAAGAAATTACGAAATCCGGTTGTGGACATTGCGGGGGAGATACACACAAACGCCGTTCAGGGAGTTCAAAAAGTTACGTCTGCAGCTTCGGAAAAAATAAAAAAAGGAGCAGACAAGTCAACTGAAGTGGTGAGTAAGGTGATGGACGTCAATGGAGACGGGCAGGTTGATATTGAAGACATCATTATTATAAGTCTGAAAATTCCGGGGATTTGTATTGATCGTGAGCAGTTCCTGAGAAGCGAACTCATGAAAGATTTTCTGGCTGAGGTTATTGACGATGCAGTTGAATTCAATCCGGCACATGCGGGGATCACGCCAGATGAGATTGAAAAATATGCGGATGAAGTAATAAAGTTCGAAAGAAATTGCGTGACGGGAATTTCAGCAGCTTTATCTACACCTGGCGGGGTAGCTATGGCGGCAACAATTCCAGCTGATATTGCCCAATATTATGGCTATATGATGCGCGCTGCACAAAAGCTGCTGTATTTATATGGTTTCCCGCAAATTGATGTTACAGAAAAAGGAAAAAATTTGATACGGAAACACTGAACATTCTCACATTGTGTCTGGGAGTAATGTATGGAGTGGCAGGGGCTAATAATGCACTGAAAGCTGTAGCGAAGGCTCTTGGTTCGGGCGTACAGAAACAGCTGATGAAAAAGGCTTTGACGAAAGGTACAATTTATCCAGTTGTTAAGAACATTGCAAAATGGTTTGGAGTTAGAATGACAAAAGAAGTTTTTGCAGGATTTTTTAAACATGCTATACCGGTTATTGGGGGAGTGATTGGAGGTGGACTTACATATATATCATTTAAACCATGCTGCGATAAACTGAAACTGTCCTTGCAAGACACGTTGTTGAGTAATCCAAATTCGGAAACTGCAGAAGATGAAGGGGCGATCATTATTGATGTCAATGAACCGGAAATTAAAGAATGCAAAGAGTGAGAATGAGAATAAAGAACAGTTTTAACAGAGATACAGAGGAGGAATTATTATGCGCGCTTCAAAAGAAGAGAAAGAGAGAAACAAGACAAGTCTCTTGAAATTTTATCTTTCACAAAAACTTATCCAGATTGTTTTGGTGATTGTTGTTATCATAGTGATTGCACTTGGAATTACAAGATTTTTTTCTACCGAGAGCAAGACGACGAAGATCGGATTTGAGGATATTGGAGAACTGGCTACGCAGGCGGCGTACTGTACAGAAGTTAATGTGACAGAGGGATCGAGAAATTTATTTGGGATCACAATTCCGTTTACGCAGAGCAAATACATTTACAGCTATGATGTAACGATCAAGGCAGGGTTCGACTTTGGAGAAATTCAGTGGGAGCTGAACGGCCATACGATTGAAGTCAGACTGCCTCAGGCAGAAGTCCTGAGCACGGAAATCGATCTGGATTCTCTTAAAGTATACCATGAGGAGGAAAGTATTTTCCGTCAGATCACTCTGACAGAAAATAACGAAGCACTTCAGACTTTACAGGAAAATGCTGAGCAGAATGCAGTTGAGAACGGGCTCCTTGATAATGCGAGAAGTAATGCAGAGACGATTCTTACAGGGTTCTTCGGCAATGTTTATGACATGGATGAGTATGAGATCGTCTTTAAAGACAAATAAACAGGGAGGGCGCATATGAGAAAGAAAATCTTGACGGTACTTGCTATCATTGCAGTAGTGATCTTTGTATTCTACTTTATATTATTTCTGACAGCCTGATGGGGCTGAGTCTGAATGAAACATCCGGAAATCATGTGTGATACTCAACAGGATATACCGGAAGTGAAAGAGAGATAATGATATATGGAATAATTCCCCCGTTTCAATACTTTTTTCACTGTGAACGATTCCATTTGGAATATAAAATAAAAAGAAAAAGAATCAGTACACAGATGGAGAAGATTTGAAATGGGAACAATCAGTAATGACAATTATACCCTTGAGACAACAGTGAAAATGAAAGAAGACGGAACTGTGTATGTGATCACCGGGGATATCCCGGCGATGTGGCTGAGAGACTCCACGGCACAGATCCGTCCTTTTCTGTTTCCGGCAAAACAAAACGGAGAGATACAAAAGATGATCGCGGGGCTTGTCAAACGGCAGTTTAATTATATCTGCCTGGATCCGTATGCAAATGCATTTAACGAGGGCCCTACGGGAGCGTGCTGGGAAAAGGAAGATCCGGACCAGAGCCCGTGGGTGTGGGAGAGAAAGTTCGAGGTGGACTCCCTGTGTTATCCCATCCAGCTTGCGTGGATGCTATGGAAGAATACGGGGTGTACAGAGCAGTTTGAGGGAAATTTCAGGACCGGTGCGAGGAAGATCCTGAATGTCTTTTGTACGGAGCAGAACCATGAGCATCATTCCGCCTACCGGTTTGTTCACGAGGACAGTTTCTATACAGATACTCTTTCCAGAGAGGGCAGGGGGGGCCTGCGTGAAGCCGGATATCGGGATGGTATGGTCAGGCTTCCGTCCAAGCGATGACGCCTGCACATATGGATTTCCAGATGTGAAGAGAGGAAGAAAGATGAGTAAAGAATATGAAGGTCTTGCCCGGGACATTGTGCAGTATGTCGGGGAAAAAGAGAAGAAGAGTATCCCTGGAGTGATCGTGGATTTTATCGCAGGTTCCCTGCAGCCTATCATCCCGGCGCTGTCCGGAGAGGGTATGGTCAAGGCGCTGCTGGCAGTGCTGGTGGCGTTTGAACTGGTGAACCCGGATACATCACAGACTTATTACATCCTGAACTTTTTTGCGGATGCGGTATTCTATTATCTGCCTATCCTGATCGCATTTACAGAAGCGCAGAAGCTGAACTGCAATCCGGTCCTGGCGGCGGCTGTTGCCGGGATCATGCTGCACCCGAGCTGGGGGACGCTGGTGACGGAAGGCTCGTCTGTTGTCCTGTTCGGACTGCACAACGGCGTGGCGCCTCTGGGAGTTATGCAGATGGCAGATCTTGGATATGACAGTATTTTCGGGCCGGGCTGTGTCTGCTCGAATATTGCTCAGGGTACAGCGTCACTGATCGTTGCGT
This sequence comes from Mediterraneibacter glycyrrhizinilyticus, assembly GCF_016902345.1. GTDB lineage: Bacteria > Bacillota > Clostridia > Lachnospirales > Lachnospiraceae > Mediterraneibacter > Mediterraneibacter glycyrrhizinilyticus_A. The sequence goes on from NZ_JACJLR010000001.1 coordinate 46,593, forward strand.
GGCGCACGAGGGAGAAGAAGATGAGACAGATGAGGCGATTGATTTCTATCATCACTATAAAGAAGATATCGCGCTGTTCGCGGAGATGGGATTCAAGTGTTTCCGCATGTCCCTTTCCTGGACGAGGATCTATCCTGAGGGGACAGAGGAAAAACCCAACGAGGCGGGGCTTGCGTTCTACGATGATGTCTTTGATGAATGCCTGAAATACGGCATCCAGCCGGTGGTCACACTGTGTCATTTCGACCTTCCTGTCGCGCTCCTCAGGGAGTTCGGCGGATGGAAGAGCCGCAGGATGATCAGGGGAACGGCTCAATGGAGCGCCGGAGAAAGAAGAGCTTCTACTGGTATCAGAAAGTGATCAGGAGCAACGGAGGCGATCTGGAATGAAAACAAGATGTGGCGCCAGATATAATGAGCAGCAGGAAAGCCTGGTGGAAAAATAGATCACTTATAAGAACAGAAGGACAGTGAGAAAATGACGATCAATGAAGCAAGTGAGAAATATCAGATCCCCATAGAGATACTGAAAGAATATGAAGCGTGGGGACTGTGTGATTCCGTAAAGAAAGTGATGGGGGACTGGCAGTATGATGACCGGGATCTGGAACGGCTGAGCCTGATCATGACCCTTCATGATATCGGGTTCGAAAACAGCGAAGTGGAGGAGTATATGCGGCTGGCCCTGGAGGGGGAGGATACAGCACAGCAGCGTATGAAAATGCTGGACCGTCAGAGAGGGATCGCGCTTGACGAGATCCATTTCCGGGAACGCCAGCTGGACCGCATGGATTACCTGAGATTTAAGATCGAGAAGAAGAAAACAGAACAGAGATAAAAAGAAGGACCGGAGCAGTACAGCGGGAGTGTTTCCCTATGTTACTGCCCCGGTCTTTTGGTGTCAGAGGAAGAGGTCCCGCCGGTCTGTCCTGCCGTCAGCCCGGCTCCGTCCAGGCCGTGCAGGATCAGGCGGGTGGCAAGGGGGACCATCTTTTCCAGGGGGATCTGATGCCCGTCTACTTCCCACTGCCGGTAGATCACACCCAGGCAGACAGAAAAGTAGGTGATGATCAGATTGCTCTCAAAGCGGTCATATTCAGGAAAGCAGTCATACTTCCGGAAGAAATGTTCTCTTATGAGATCCGGGGGATTCAGACCTTCGGGGAAATGACCTTTGCTTGAGAGGATCTTTTTGTCCACAGGATCAAGGGACGCCATAAACTCAAAACTGTGCTGGATGATCTGCTCCACATCATCTGGAAAACTGGTCTCCGAGATGATCCGGAGTGTGGGCTCCATAAGTTCAAGCTGAAGCGCAGTGAGCAGATGGTCAAGGGAAGGATAGTGCAGATAAAAGGTTTTCCGGTTAATCTCGGCTCTCTCAGTCAGTTCCTTGATCGATATTTTAGAATATTCTGTTTCAGCCATCATGTTGCGAAAGGTTTTGCGTATCAGATTTTCATTTTTGATAAATCGAAGATCCTGTTTTGCAGTCGGTCTCACTTTTTATAGCTCCTTTTGTGTTCTGACGTGATTTTAATACACATATATTATTAAAATGAGTATTAAACCACATGGTAGTTAATATGTCCATTGTAGGAAAACCATATTTTTATTATAATACCTCAACAAAGGACAAGCAACGGGTGAATATTAATATACTCGTGAGAAATAACCGCAAAAGCCGGAAAACAACTGTCTAAAAGGCGTCCTGCTTTATCGGAGCAGGTCTGGTCATACGAGGAGGTACGGATATGAAATTTCGTTACATTACAATTGAGAGAGAATATGGGAGCGGAGGAACAAAGATCGGACGCAGATTGTCGGAAGTATGCAGTGTTCCATGTTATGGTCAGGAAGTCCTGGAAGCGGTGGCAAAGAAACAGGGAATCCCGGTGGAACAAATTAACCAGTATGAGGAAAAAGCTACGGGAAGCCTGATCTATTCGATGTTTGTCATGAGCCGTGTACAGGCCGGAGATCCAAGTATGCTGACAACAGAAGGAAAAGTTTTTCTCGACGAACAGCTTGAGATCCGCAGACTCGCCATGGAAGGACCGGCGATCTTCCTGGGACACTGTGCTTCGGATGCTCTGAGAGAGATGAAAGGTGTTGTGAAAGTGTTCATTCATTCCGAAAATGAGGAGGAAGTAAAGAACAGAATCGTAAAAGATTATGGGATCGCTCCGGAGGAAGCAGAAGCGACCCGCAGATATTACAATAAAAAGCGGGCTGGCTATTTTCGCGCCAACACAGGAAAAGAGTGGAAAGACCTGAAAAATTATGATGTGGTGCTCGACTCCTCGAAGCTGGGGATCGAAGGATGTGTAAACGTTCTCAAAGGTATCTTTGAATAACGGGCTGCTTCTCTGTATACGGGGAGCGGAGGCGAAGAACAGTGGACTGGAAGGTCTGGACTGGGGAGTTCGAAGAAATATGCCTGACAGGCATTTAAAATGATGAGATCTAAGTATTAGACGAGAGAGAGGATCACTGATTATAATGTGAGTGTAGACAGAGGAAAAGAAATTCCGATGTCTGCACTCATTTTTATTTGCAGGTAAGTCCTGCCTCCGGCAGACTTTCCCCTCCCTGCAGATAAGATCCCGCTGGCGGGAATCTGTGCGCTGCACTGGTGCTTTCCTATTTTATCCCAATGTGGCGCGCAGATGTTCAAGTAAATAAAAGGGGATGAAATCAGAGTGGAACGATATGCCTGGATTGATATGGGAGGTGGCAGAAAATGAGAAGAAAAGGAATTATGATGTTGTTAATATGTCTTTTGACCGTGTCTCTCACCGCATGTCTTAGTGTGGAAGAACCTGCAGAAGATGCACAGCAGGAAAACGGAGCGGAAGAGGCTGCCGAGGAGGAAAACGCTGAAGAAACTGCAGCCGGGGACGAGGAAGGAACAGTGGAAACAGAGAATACGGACGAGCAGACGTCAGGTTCGGAAACAGGCTCCGATATCCTGGTCGCATATTTTACCTATGCAGAGAATGCGGAGCTTCCGGACGGTGTGGATGCGGTGGCGAGTGCCAGCATCCAGGAATGGAATGGAGAGACGACAGGAAACACGGGGGCTGTGGCTCATATGATCAGCGAAGAGACCGGGGCTGATCTCTTTTCGATCCGGACCGTGGAGAAATATCCGGATAACTATAGTGACACTGTGGATCAGGGGCAGGAGGAACAGAGCGAGGAGGCAAGGCCGGAACTTGCGTCTCATATTGAAGATATCAGCCAGTATGATACCGTATTCCTGGGGTATCCCAACTGGTGGGGAGATATGCCCATGGCAGTCTACAGCTTTCTGGACGAATATGACCTGTCAGGAAAAACAGTGATCCCCTTCGTTACATCCGGGGGAAGCAGATTTTCCGGGACGGTGAGTGCGATCGAAAGCGCGGAGCCGGATGCAGAGGTACAGGAAGGGATCGCGCTCAGCGACTCGGAGACAGTGAGCGCTCAGGAGGATGTCCGCGCCTGGCTGACAGGCATCGGATATGCAGAGTAGAGGAAGTCGGAAGATCCCGAACGGGCACTGTATTGAAACAGACCGAAAGAAGAGTGGAAAGGAAAAGGAAACAAAAGGACCACGGAAAACTGCGAAAGAGAAAAAAGAACAGAAGGGAAACAGATGACAGGAAAGATACTTACCGGATCACTCCTGAGCCTGACTCTGCTGGCGTGCGCTGCATTTGGATGCCAGGGAGCATGCGGGAGTTTGGAACAGGAGACGGTCGGACAGGTTGAGACACAGGAAAACGAGATGGATTGGAGAGCGACAGGACAGACAGACGTCGGGAGTGAAGAGAGTGATGAGAGTGACGGCGGGAATACGGAGGCGATGAGTGAGGTCGCTGCGAAAGAGAGCGCATCAGCACAGATCGCGGACTTCCCCATCATCAACCAGATGCCGGAGCTTCCCACAGGATGTGAGATCACAGCTCTGACTATGGCGCTCAATGTGACTGGCAGCTCACCGGAGGAACTCTATGAGAGAGTGAGTCAGGGACAGCCGGTGGTCGTCTGGGTGACGATCTCCATGGCGGACAGGGGAAGCACGGAAGGCTGGTATACAGAAGATGGAGACTATGTGGACTGGAGCACCAACGATCACAGGGCGGTTCTGGTCGGATATACGGAGACTACGGTGACGATCGCGGATCCGATCTCGGGAAGGATGGAATATGCCAGAGAACAGTTTGAGGAAGTATTTGCATCCAGGGACAGTCAGTGTGTCGTTTTGGAATCCGATGCGTAGGCGGGAGTTATGTGGGCAGGAATCTGTTTGACAAACAAAAAATCTTGTGTTAGACTACATTTTGCTCGGAGGGTCAGCGAAACGAAAACTGCTGGCCGGATAAGAGGAGGGCAGAACGGCCTGTTCCTCGGAGGTGAAGTCATTCGGCGAAATGACAGGACCGGATAAGAGATAAGCATGAAGCTTATATCTTATCCGGTTTCTTTTTGTTCTATAGGAAAAACCTGTGAACTTTCTCATAGAACAAAACACTTCGGCAGGGGGCGCAAAGTGTTCAGGTCTCTCGGGGCCGGGCATTACTGCTTTGGGAATATTTAGGAGGATGAGAAAATGGATTTTCTGAATGGCAGGATCAAAACGATCTATTTTAAGTATCTGTCGGCGGCATTCGGAAGCGCGCTGATCACGTCGATCTATTCAATCGTGGATATGGCGATGGTAGGACAGTACCACGGTCCGGAAGGCTCGGCGGCGCTGGCAGTGGTCGCGCCGGTCTGGAACATCATATACAGTTTCGGGCTCCTGATGGGGATCGGGGGTTCGGTCCTGTTCAGTACGATCCGGGGAAAAGCGGACGGGGATATTAAGAAGTCGAACGAATACTTTACGGTGCCAGTGATCGGCTCTGTGATATTTGCGGCTGTCATCTGGCTTATCGTCATCTTTTTTGACAGGAATCTGCTGATCGTGTTCGGCGCACAGGATCATACGCTCACACTGGCGAGGGAATACGTGCTGCCGATCAAGTTTGCGATTCCGTTCTTCCTGTTCAACCAGATGCTGGCGGCATATCTGAGAAATGATAAAAATCCGGCGCTGGCGACGGGAGCTGTGCTCGCCGGAGGTATCTTCAATATATTTGGAGATTATTTCTTCGTGTTTGCATGTGATATGGGAGCATTCGGCGCAGGGCTAGCGACTGCGATCGGATCCTCCCTCAGCTTTATCGTCATGATCTCTCATTTCTTTACGAAGAAAAATACACTTCGGCTTGTAAAACCGGAGGGTCTTGTGAGAAAATTAAAGGAGATCATCGCAACAGGATTCTCCACCTTTTTTATCGATGTGGCGATGGGGATACTGACCATCCTGTTCAACCGCCAGATCATGGTGTATCTGGGGACAAACGCACTCTCGGTCTACGGAGTCATCGTCAACATCAGTACTTTCGTACAGTGCTGTGCTTACAGCGTGGGGCAGGCTTCCCAGCCGATCATCTCCACCAATTTCGGCGCGGGCAGAGGGGAAAGGATCAAAGAGACTCTGAAATATGCGCTGGGAACGGTGGCTGTGTTCAGTATCTTATGGACAGCAGTGACTATGGCGATGCCGAATGTATTTATCCGCGTTTTCATGTCGCCTACACCGGAAGTGCTGGAGATTGCGCCGGCGATCCTGAGATGCTACGCCATCTCCTTTGTGCTCCTGCCGCTGAATATCTTTTCGACCTATTATTTCCAGGCGCTGATGAAGCCAAAGACTGCGTTTGTTGCTTCTGTGGCGAGAGGTCTGGTCATCAGCGGGATCCTGATCTACCTGCTCCCGGCAGTATTCGGCGGAGATATGATCTGGTTTGCGATGCCGGTCACGGAGCTTGTCGTTGCAGTCTATGTCATCTGTGAGATGATCAAATATACAAAACAGCTTACTGTAAAGTCCAACTAAAAATTACCAGAGGGAGGTATGAGCATGAACAGGATCATTACCATCGGACGTGAATTTGGAAGCGGAGGAAGAGAACTGGGGAGAAGGCTCTCAGAAGAGCTGGGATTTGCCTATTATGACCAGGAGATCATCAGTGAGATCGCCCGGAGGACAGAGATGTCGGAGCAGTACGTTCAGTCTATCGTGGAACACCAGCCGTCGTTTGCATTCCCGATCCATATTGGGAGGAGCTTTTATCCGGCGCCTACTCCGGTCTTTGACCAGAGCATGACTGTCTATCAGGAGCAGGCACGCATTATCACAGAGATGGCGCAGAAATCGGACTGCGTGATCGTGGGACGGTGCGGAGACTATATTTTGAGAGACTATCAGCCCTTCCGCATGTTCGTCTACGCGGATATGGAGAGCAAGATGAAACGCTGCCGGGCGAAAGCGCCGGAAGAAGAGAAGATGACGGACAGGGAACTAAAACAGCATATCCTTGGGATCGACAAAAAGCGCGCCAGGTACTATGAGTTTTATACAGGCCATAAGTGGGGGGATAAACTGAACTTCGATCTGTGCATCAATACCTCCCGGACAGTGATCAAGGAGATCGTGCCGGCGGTGGCGAAGTTTTTAGCGTAGCAGGCTGTGAGGCTGCTGAAGGTTACAGTTCACACCGTGCTCAGGAACAGGAAAATGCAGCGTCATGCCTGCATGTAAGAGGCAATTTTCCTGTTCCTGAGTGCGAGTGGAACTCGTAACTCCTGAAGAAATCTGACTGCCTGTTCTGAAGACAAGAAGCTTGATTTTAGAAGAATGTCTGTTATAATATATTTAACAGGACAGCCGGAAGGTGAGCGCTGGTCACCCGATCCGGCGAATAAGTTTTTACTATCAAGGATAGCCGTTTACTTTTTCTCAGGAAGCAGGACGGCTATTTCTTATGTGTAAAATTCAGAATGGCAATAATCAATAAGGCAATACTTACGATCAGGCTTAATTCTTCATATGTACTCATAATGATCACCACCTTCCGCAAGGACTCGGAAATGGGTGAGAGCACGTCCCCCGGCTGCCCGGGTAAATATATTGGTCAGCTATGGATGTAATGATGAACAGGTGCAGCTTCTAAGAGTTGCTATTTATGTTTTCAGTAAAACATAAATAAGACGATAAAGAGTTTTCATTGAAAGATAGAAGTAAAAGATCGTGTGTAAAGGAATTTTATATTAGACCACATGAAAAAGCAAGAGGCGTGACGGAAAATTTATAGAAAGAAAATTTTTAGATAATGAAAGAGTAACCAGTTGACAATAAAGATATAAGTATTATAATGAATGTGCCTGATCTGAAAAAGAGATTGCTTAAAGAATGGCTAAAAATTAATAAGATCATCTGAGGACCCTCAGCCGCAGCTTCTGGGGGCAGAGAAGATGTCGGGTGCGCCCGGTTATTGTACGATAACCGGGCGCACCCTTTTTTGTTTTATAGGAATTCAGATTCTCCTATAGAATAATTGCCCACTTTGATCATTTTACAGGAAAGCGAGAATGAAAGACATGAGAGATTTAGATAAGATCAGACTTCTGGAACACAGGCTGAACCGACTGGAAAGGAACGACAGAGAAAAGAAATAAATGTAACGGAGGTAAACGTTTTATGGACACAAAAAAGGAAAGAATATAGAAGACCAGGTGCAGACTGCCCGGCTGCCGGGCCACGGATCGCGGATGCGGCACAGAAAAGGGCAGATACCAGTGGACCGGTATATGCGAAACAGAACACGAAAGGGGAGAGGGGAGGACTATGGATAACAGATTATTTCGGGAAAAATTACTTTCATTAGTGCTTCCGATCACTTTCCAGCAGCTCATGGTAACAGTGGTCAGTGCATCCGGCGCGCTCATGGTCGGCGTGATCGGGCAGGATATGCTGTCCGCGGTGTCGCTGGCGAGTCAGATCACCTTTGTATACAACCTGTTCACCGTAGCTCTGACCATCGGGACCAGCATGTTTGCGGCGCAGTACTGGGGAAAGGGGGACAAGGACGCGGTGGAGCGGATCCTGGGGATCGTGCTGAGGACATCGGCTGCGGTGTCCGTCGTGTTCTTTGCCGGCACAGCCGTTTTCCCGGGTATGCTGATGCGGATCTTTACGCCGGATCCGGCATTGATCGGCTATGGCTCGGAGTACCTTCGGATCGTGAGTGTCACATACCTGATGTGCGGCGTCTCACAGATCTATCTGTGCATCATGAAAAACAGTGACCTGGCGGCAAAGAGCATGGTGATCGGATCCACTGCGGCACTGCTCAATATCGTTTTAAATGCGGTTCTGATCTACGGGCTTTTCGGCGCGCCCCGGATGGAAGCGGCGGGGGCGGCTGCCGCCACGGCAGTCTCAAGAGCGGTGGAACTGGTGTGGGGCGGAGGCTTTACGATGTACTCCGTCATCATGGGGCATATGGGGACGGATGCGGTCGCAGCCAACTCCATCGCCAATATCGTGAAAAATATCATCGCGAGCCTTGCCATGGGGATTGGGAATGGAGGCGCGATCATCGTGGGGAACGAACTGGGCGCAGGGCGCCTGGAGCAGGTGCGTCTGTACGGAGGCAGGCTGTGCCGGATCTCGATCCTGAGCGGGATCTGCTCCGGTATCTTTCTCCTGCTCATCAGTCCCCTTGTCCTGGCAGCCACCGATCTGTCTCCGGAGGCTGCGGAGTATCTGAAATGGATGCTGGTCATGTGTTCTTATTATATGGTGGGAAAATATGTGAACGGGACCACGATCGCCGGGATCTTCTGCGCAGGCGGAGATTCCAGGTTCGGTTTCCTGTGCGATACGGTCACCCTGTGGTGCTTTACCGTCCCGGCAGGATTTCTGGCGGCGTTCGTCTTCCGCCTTCCTGTTCTGGCGGTCTATTTTATCATCAATCTGGACGAGATCGTAAAACTGCCCGCTGTATACAGGAGATATAAGAAATATGCGTGGCTGAAGGATCTGACTGTTGAACCGCGGCAGGAACAAGGATAAAATGAAGTAGAAAACAGCCTGAAAAAGGAGGAATATAAAAATGGATAACAGATATCGAAGAGACCATGAGATGGCATATTATTCAGACGAGTCTGTCACGGCGGAACAGCTTGTGACAAAAAGAGCGATCCGGGAATACAACACAGTGATGCCTTTTGAGCCGGAAAAGGGGAGAAAGTGCCTGGATCAGACCGGCATGCGGCACGGTGAGAATGTATATTTTGAACCGCCCTTCCAATGTGAGTACGGCAGCCATATCGAACTGGGAGAGAATTTCTATGCTAATACCGGATGCGTCATGCTGGATGTGGCGAAGATCACGATCGGGGACAATGTCCTCTTCGGTCCCAACGTCTCGATCTATACGGCAGGACATCCGATCCACCCGGAGAGCCGGAACTCCGGCTATGAATACGGCATCCGGGTCACGATCGGAAACAATGTCTGGATCGGCGGAAGCTGTGTGATCCTTCCCGGCGTCACGATCGGGGACAATGCCGTGATCGGAGCCGGGAGCGTGGTGACAAAGGATATCCCGGACAATGTGTGCGCCGCGGGAAATCCCTGCCGGGTGATCCGCGAGATCACAGAAGCGGACCGCCGGTATTATTTCAAAGACAGGCAGTTCGACGAGGAAGTCTGGGAGAAGATCAAACCCAGGTGAGATTCAGGCCCAGGTGAAGTTCTCTTTTCCCGCGCCGGCCTCAAAATGGTATTTTGCGATACCAAGGTCGATCTTGCTGTAGAATCCAAGTCCCGCTTTGGCGGAGACTTTGTTCCCGTTCAGGGTGAACACGAATTTCTGCTGATTCATCGCAGTGGGAGCGAGCAGGGCGGCTTCAGCTCCGGATCTGAACCATCCGGGGAGGGGGCCGTTTGCTTTCGTTACCGCTTCCACCGGCTTTGACTTGTGGGGAACGCCTTCGTTCTTTCCGTATCCGAGAGAGATGACGATGCATAGTTTCTCCCCGCTGTTCACGGTAAAAGCGGTCTTGACCTTGCTGTAGGTCATTGCGACCCAGCAGGTGTTGAGTCCAAGCTGCTGTGCCTTAAGGACGAGCCGTTCCCCGTAATACCCGCATTTCTCATCCAGTTCAGGTCCCTTTTTCCCAATCATGGCGATGTAGTTCGTGACCCCGCTGAATTTCCCGTAATGTGCCATAAATCCGTCAAAGGCTTTCGGCTCGTTCATCACCAGCTGGATGTGGAGCCCGCTCTCCTGATTGCAGTCCTCGAACTCCTCTGCGAGAAGGGCGAGTTCCTTTTGCTGGTCTGTCATACAAACACCTCCGTTTGGTTCATTGGATTAAACCGTTGTACCGGAAAGCATTATAGCACGATTTCGACCTTGCGGTACATTGGTAAAGAAAATCGAGACGAAAGGGGGCGCACTTTAATATTTTCGAAATAAATTTCAAACATTTTTCAAAAAAATAAAGTGTATTTTTATTGATGATCTCTGACAGGACGACTAAAATAAAAGTATTACCGGACAGCGGGAGGCGCTGTCAGAAGGGAGATACGAATGGAGAAAGAGAACGCTCTGCAGATCTTAAGCGGAGGCGGGAAGGACCTGCTGCTGGGGCAGGCGATGGACCTGCTCGACGGTGTGCTCGACTATAAGGAACTGATGATGGGGTATGCCTGCGCGATCAAGGAGATCAACACGAAGTTTGAGGTGCTGGACACAGAGTTTGAGGTGAGATATAAGAGGAACCCGATCAGTTCGATCCAGACCCGCCTGAAGAGCCAGACCAGCATCCTGGAGAAGATGGCGAGGATGGGGGTCCCGCCGACGAGGGAGAACATTGAGGAACATCTCAATGACATCGCCGGGATCCGGGTGATCTGTGCTTACATCGACGATATCTATCTCCTGGCGGACGCTCTGACGAGACAGGATGACATCAAACTGATCCGGCGGAAGGACTACATCAGCAATCCAAAACCGAACGGCTACCGGAGTCTTCATCTGATCATCAGCGTCCCTATCTTTTTCGCAGAGTCGGTGAAAGAGGTGAAGGCAGAAGTTCAGATCCGCACCATCGCCATGGACTTCTGGGCGAGCCTGGAGCATCAGATCAAATACAAGCAGAATGTGGAGCATGCGGAAAAAGTGATCGCCCGCCTGAAAGAATGTGCGGATGAGATCGCACATGTGGATGAGACGATGCAGGAGATCCGGATGGAGATGGATAACATCAAGGAAGATACCACCGGTCCGGAAGCAATTTATGAGAAGCTGAAGAAGATCGATATCAGCCTGATGTAAGAGGAGGAAAAGCCAGATACATACTATAGTATAGACGGAAGATGCCTGTAACAAGTATATATGACTCACAGTCCCGGTCAGAACATTGGCCGGGACTGCGTTTGATAATAAGGTTGCGTACGCTACTATTTTGCGCTATAGTATGAACCCGGAGCAGATGGAGCCATCCTGCTCCGATGCAGAGCGGGAGAAACGGAGGTTTTTGAATGAGTGAAAATTGTTTTCCGGAGATCGGGCGGTGTGTCTCGATCTTTGACCGGCTTATGAAAATGTACTATGATCACGGGCTGTCCGAGTATGAGATCGGCTGGGGGCAGCAGTTCTATGTGGAATATATCTATGAGCATCCCGGGGCAACGCCCCAGGAGATGACGGACCGGTTCCGCGTGGACAGGGCGACCCTGACCAAGACCATCCGGAAGCTGACGGAAGTGGAGTATATCCGGGTCGAGGGGGATGAGAAGGACCGCCGCGTCAAGCATCTCTATCTCACCGACAAGGCGCTCCCGGCGGCGAAACGGATCAAGGAGATCCATGCGGAGTTCTATGAAACATTCCGCAGCGGGCTGACATCGGACGAACTGGAGACGGCGGAACGGCTCCTTTTGAAGATGGCGGATAATATCAATCAGAAAGTCTGGCACAGAATGGAGGCACATCATGAATCATAATGGAACAAAAGAATTAAAGAGCAACAGGAGGACGATGATCTTTCTCTGCCTGGTCGTCTCAGGCATCGCGTCCTCGATCCTGTCCACGGCAATGACCACGGCTCTGCCCAATGTGGTGGAATATTTCGGCATCAGCACGTCCGTGGGGCAGTGGATCACCAGCGGCTACTCCCTTGCGATGGGGATGATCATGCCGCTGACCGCATTTCTCATCACCCGTTTCCCGACGAAGAAACTGTATCTGGCTGGAATCGGCAGTTTCATACTGGGGCTCCTGCTCAGCATTTTTGCGGGAAACTTCGCACTTATGATGGCGGGGAGGATCCTGCAGGCGTGCGGGAACGGCGTCCTGATGACGGCGGCGCAGGTGATCATCCTGACGGTCTACCCGGTTGAGAAGAAGGGGACGATGATGGGGACCTACGGACTTGCAACGACTGCCGCACCGGTGGTAGCGCCGACGATCGCGGGACTGATGATCGACGCCTTTGGCTGGAAATCCATCTTTTACGTGGCTCTGGCTATCATGGCGGTGTCCTTTGTGATCTCCAGCATCGTGTTCGAGGATGTGCTGGAAGTACAGGATAAGAAGTTCGATGTGGTCTCTTTCGTGGAGAGCATCATCGCCTTTGGGGGAATCACCCTGGGAATCGGAAATATCAGCAGCTTTGGGCTGATCAGCGTCGAGGGCGGTCTGCCGCTTCTTGTGGGCGCTGTAGTCTGCGGCTTCTTTATCCTGCGGCAGTGCGGTCTGGAAAAGCCCTTCCTGGACGTGAAGATCCTTGCAAACAGGAATTATGCTGTCAGCGTGATCGCCAGTATGGTCCTCTATCTTGTGATGATGGGCTCTTCCGTGATGATGCCACTGTATGTACAGAGCGTGATGGGATATTCCGCAGTCGTCTCCGGGCTGGTCACACTTCCGGGTTCTCTGGCGACTGCCCTGGTCAGCCCCTTTGCGGGAAGGATGTATGACAGGATCGGGATAAAGAAGATCTTTGCTGCCGGCGCCGCAGCGCTGGTCATCAGCAACGCCGGGATGTATTTCCTGACCATGGACACGCCGCTGTGGACGGCAGCGGCGCTCAACGTGATCCGGAATATCTCCATCGGAAGCCTGATGATGCCGCTTCTGACCTGGGGAACGAGCAATGTGGTGCCTCAAAAAGTGGCAGACGCCTCATCGCTTCTCACCTCTTTTCGGACGATCGCAGGATCCATCGGCTCCGCGGTGTTCGTGGGCATCATGACAGTGGTAGGCGAGGCATCTGTGGACACATACGGCGATGCTGCGATGATGCACGGCATGAACATATCCTTTCTCTGGATGGCGGCGGGAGCGGTGGTCCTGTTCCTGATCGCGGTCTTTGCAGTCCGGGAGAAATAGCATCGCGGAAGGCTGCGGCATGGAGATACGGTTTTAAAATCTGTAATGGTTTTTAACAATTTAGAAACAAAAGACAAACAGAACAGCAACACGGAGCTGTTATAGTGGGGCTGCAATGATATAGCAGGGACAAAATAAAGCGGAGGGTGAGAAGATGATACACATTCTTGTTGTTGAGGATGATGAAAAGCTGAACCGGATCGTCTGCACTTATTTGAATGACAGCGGTTTTCAGGCAAAGGGATGCCTGAACGCGCAGGATGCATATGATGAGATGTACAATCAGCTCTATGACCTGATCATCTCGGATATCATGATGCCGGGGATCGACGGGTTCGAGTTTGCCCGGACCGTGCGCAAAGTGAATAAGCGGATCCCCATCCTCTTCATGTCCGCAAAGGATGACCTTCCGTCCAAACAGAAGGGATTCCAGCTTTGGATCGACGATTATATGGTAAAGCCGGTGGACTTGGATGAACTGGTGCTCCGTGTCCGTGCGCTCCTGCGGCGGGCGAATATCGAGATGGGGCGGAAGATCACAGTGGGGAACCTGGTGTTGGATGCGGATGCTTTGAGCGCCGAGGTGGACGGCGGGGAGATCAGCCTGACCACGCGGGAGTTCAATATCATATATAAGCTGTTGTCCTATCCGAAAAAGACATTTTCCAGGGCGCAGCTCATGGATGAGTTCTGGGAGATAGACAGCGACATAAGCCTCCGGGCAGTGGATGTGTATATGACAAAACTGAGAAACAAGCTGTCCGGATGCGACGGGTTCAAGATCGTGACTGTGCGCGGGCTGGGATACAAGGCGGTGCTGCAATGAGCAGAGAAAGTATGAGACAGGGAAAGGAACAGCGGGTCATAAAGGACAGCCTGTTCCCGGTCTCCCTCTTCGCGATCTACCTGGGCGTTCTGTCCCTGATGTCAGGGATCCATCAGGGGCTTGTGGTGCTGATCAACGCCTTTGACTGGAACGAGGTGGTCCAGACCGCCATACCGATAGTTTACTGGGGATGTGTTGCGGTGGGCCTGACCCTGTTTACGAGAAAGAAGATAAAGGATACTTATGAGGCTCCGCTCCATATGCTGGCGGAGGCGACAGAGCAGGTGTCAAACGGAGATTTTTCCGTGTATGTCCCCACGATCCACACAGCGGACCGGCTGGACTACCTGGATGTTATGATCCTGGATTTTAACAGGATGGTGGAGGAACTTGGCAGCGTGGAGACGCTGAAGACGGATTTTGTGTCCAATGTCTCACATGAAATGAAGACGCCCATCTCTGTCATCAAGAACTATGCAGAGCTTCTGCAGACAGGGAAGGGGACCGGGGAAGAACGGAAGGAATATGCCCGGAATATCGAGGAGGCAGCGGCGCGCCTTTCTGACCTGATCAGCAATATCCTCCGGCTGAACAAGCTGGAAAACCAGCGGATCGATCCGGAGATCGAAAGCTATGACCTGTGCGGACAGCTGGAAGAATGTATCCTGCACTATGAGGAACTGTGGGATGAGAAAGACCTGGAGCTGGAAGTGGACATGGAGGAGAAGGCTGTCGTGCAGGCAGACAGGAGCCTGATGGAGATGGTGTGGAACAATCTGCTCTCCAACGCGATCAAGTTCACAGAGCCCGGCGGCAGTGTTTCCATACGCCAGACTACATCGGCAGATCATGTTGAAGTGGCGGTCACGGACACCGGATGCGGGATGAGCAGGGAAAATGTGCGCCATATATTCGATAAATTCTATCAGGGGGACACCTCTCACTCAAAAGAAGGAAACGGACTGGGGCTCGCCCTTGTCCAGAGGATCCTGACTCTGATGAACGGCGAGATCTCGGTCATCAGCGAGGAGGGAAAGGGGAGCACGTTCACAGTAAGGCTTCCCGTATCGCCGGAAAAGGGCGAAAGAGAGCAGAACGGAGGAAACAGGCATGGCGGAGAATAGGACAAGGAGAACCGGAGGGGTTATAGGTTATGAATATAAAGAAGTGGTGACAGATCCGGGTCAGGCGTCATTTCTCATGGACGGTTATGCCAATTTCGGCTGGGAGGTCGATGAGAATGTGATGCCGGGAGGACGGGAGAAGTATCCGGAGAGAGCAGGATCCCCGCAGCACAGAAAGACAGTGATCCGGCTCAAACGGGACCGGAAGATCATCAACAAGATGGAACTGACAAGGCTCCAGAGGAACTTCGAGGCCTGTGTCTCCCAGATCGCTCAGCTCGAGAAGGAGAAGACGTCGCGCCCGATGGCTGCCGCGCTTACGGTGGGGATCCTGGGAACCGCGTTCATGGCGGGATCCACTTTTGCCGTGACGGCGGAACCGCCGATGGTCGCACTCTGCGTCGTCCTTGCAGTCCCGGGCTTCCTGGGGTGGATCCTCCCCTATTTTCTGTACAGAGCGGGAGTGAGAAAGCAGACGGAAAAGATCACGCCGCTGATCGAGGAGAAGTACGATGAGATCTATGAGATCTGTGAGAAGGGAAACAAACTGCTAGGCTGAACGGAGGTTTCAGTTGACACCGCACTCAGGGGCAGGAAAATGCAGCGTCATGTTTACATGTAAGAGGCATTTTCCTGCCCCTGAGTGCAGGTGACTTAAATGTAACTATTGACATTACAACCACGAGGTGCTATCCTGAAACTGTGAGATGTAACAGAGGGTATTACAGATTCGCTGACAGTAAAGGAGCAGGTATGGCAATTCAGATACGAAGCAGGAAAAAGACGAAGAAAGTTGATTTTATGCAGTTTTTAAGCGGAGTGCCGGCGAGAGACTATGTATTTCAGCGCACCCCGTACGAGGAACAGATAAAGGAGGCTGCAAAGCTTCTGCGAAAGGCGGACGCGGTGATCATCGGCGCCGGGGCCGGACTTTCCACGGCGGCAGGGCTGAGTTACGGCGGAAAGAGGTTTACGGACAATTTCGGAGAATTTATCGAAAAGTACGGCACGGCGATGACCGACATGTACAGCGCAGGATTCTATCCCTTTCCGACGGAGGAGGCGAAGTGGGGATACTGGTCAAAGCACGTATGCCTGAACCGGATCCGGCCGGACGGTCTTCCCCTTTACCGGGCAGTCTGTGAACTGGTCAAAGAGAAACCTCATTTTGTCCTGACGACCAATGTGGATCATCAGTTCTGGAAAGCGGGATTTGCAGATGAGGAGATCTTCGCCACCCAGGGAGATTACGGGGAGATCCAGTGCGCCAGAGGGTGTCATGACAAGGTGTATGACGCTGTCGGGCTGCTCCTTGAGATGGATCAGGCCCGGGAAGAATGTAAGATCCCGTCTTCCATGGTGCCGAAGTGTCCGGTCTGCGGCGGAAATATGGCGATGCATCTCCGGTGCGATCAGTATTTTGTGGAGGAAGAACACTGGCATGAGGCAGCAGCCCACTATGCGGATTTCATGAGAGAACACCGGAAAGAGCATGTGGTGCTGCTGGAACTGGGTGTTGGATTCAACACGCCGACCATTATCCGTTTCCCTTTTGAGAAGATGGTCAGGGAAAACGAGCGCTGGTCTCTGATCCGCCTGAACCTGGACGAGGCGGTGGTGCCGGAGAGTCTGGGCGGACGCGCCGTGGGCATCAATGAAGATATCGCCAGGAGCATACAAGATATCAAAGACAGTATGGAAGCGGACAGATACGGAAAGGGGGCGGACTGTGATGCCCGATAGGAAACAGGAGGAACGTCTGGACTATCTTCTCCGGGAATTCAAAGAAGACTCTGTGAGATACCGGGATCTGGAAGTGGGAGAGGACTATGCGGAGAAGAGAATGGCGCTGCGGTCGCTCATGAACATCCGGATGCCGGGTGAGATGGCGCAGGATGTGGTCCGGGTGCAGGATGAGTTCCTCACGGAAGAAGCGGAAGAGAAGGGCATCGTGACCCTGGAGCAGATTCCGACAGCCGTGCAGCAGTACGGGAGCAGCCATCCTTTTGCGGAGAAGATCTCCGTCTGGCAGGGAGATATCACCCGGCTTCGCGTCGGAGCCATCGTAAATGCGGCGAACTCCCGGATGCTGGGCTGTTTTGTCCCGTGCCACCAGTGTATCGACAATGCCATCCACAGTGCGGCAGGGATCGAACTGCGGGAGGAGTGCAGCCATTACATGAACCGGAGAAAGATGCAGTACGGTCCCAGATACGAGGAGCCTGCCGGGCAGGCTGTCCTGACCAGAGGGTATAACCTTCCGGCAGAGTATGTGATCCACACGGTGGGGCCCATCGTGGGCGGAAGGCTGACCGGAAAACTGAGGGAGGATCTCAGAAACTGCTACCGCAATGTGCTGGAGTGTTGCCTGGAACACCAGATCCGTTCCGTTGCGTTCTGCTGTATCAGCACGGGAGAGTTTCATTTTCCAAATGACGAGGCGGCGAAGATCGCTGTGCAGACTGTGACAGAGTTTTTGAGGATGCATGAGGGAGCGTTTGAAAAGATCATCTTCAATGTGTTTAAGGATGTGGACCGGGAACTGTATGAAGAGGAGCTGAAGTGATGTTATGTTACAGTTCACTGTAATGATTGACATTACAATAGTCTGCAGGTAAAATGGAAGCCGAAAGAGAGGATATCATTATGCAGATTTCAAGCAGATTTACGATTGCCATCCATATGATGACCTGTATGGAGACGTTCAAGGAAGAGTATAAGATCACCAGTGATTTTCTGGCGTCCAGTATCAATGTGAACCCGGTCATCATCCGGAGAATCCTGTCACAGCTCCGGGACGCGGGGCTGATCGAAGTGAAGCGGGGGACCGGGGGAGCGGCGGTGAGAAAACCCCTTGAGGAGATCACATTTCTGGATGTATACCGCGCGGTGGAATGTATCGAGGAGAATACGCTGTTCCATTTTCATGAAAATCCGAACCCCAACTGTCCGGTGGGGAAGAACATCCACAATATCCTGGATGATAAGCTGTGCCGGGTGCAGGCGGCGATGGAGAGAGAACTGGAATCGATCACCCTGGCGGATGTGATAAAAGATCTGGGGAGATACCTGTGACAGATATTAAAGTAAGAATAAAAACGGCGCTGCAGGGAAGGAGGCTGCGGCGCCGTTTTTTTCTTTAGCGCCTGTTATCTATTTGTTTCTGCATAAGGGGTATGCTGCGAACAGCAGCGAAAGGATATAAAATTTAAAAGTCTTGTTGTAACTATTGACATTACAATTGGGCGTAGTATTTTGATAATGTTAGATGTAACAAAAATAATTACAACGAATAAGGAGGAAACAACAATGAGCAAGATCACAGAATTGTATCGACATGTCAGCGAGACCGTTTGTCATCCGGCAGGAACACTGTCTGCACTGCGGAAATTGTATGGAAGCATGTCCGTTCGGGGCGGTGGAGCAAAGATAAGGGCAGAATAGATGGAATGTGAGGTGCTATGCGTTGAGGTTATAGTGGTCTGCTGAATCTGCATTGTACTTCCGGGACAGAATGTTCTATAATATGTGCTGAAAAAAGATCAAGATGAAAAGCAGGAGGTTGTGATCATGAGAAAAAATTTTGGACCAAAGCCATTTTTATTTCCGCAGCCGGTAATGATCATCGGCACTTATGATGAGAACGGCAAAGCCAATGCGATGAATGCGGCGTGGGGAGGCATTGTGGGAACGGATGAGATCATCATCGATCTGTCCAGCCATAAGACAACGGATAATATCCTTCTGAATAAAGCGTTTACCGTGAGCGTGGCAGATGTGGAGCATATGACGGCATGTGATTACGTGGGCATCGTATCCGCCAATAAGGAACCTGATAAAATGGAAAAGGCGGGATTCACCACGACGAAGAGTGGATTTGTCAATGCGCCTGTGATCAACGAGCTTCCGCTGACACTGGAATGTGAACTTATAGACGTGATCGACGGTTCCAAGTTTCTTGGGAAGATCAAAAATGTGAGCATTGACGAGAATGTCCTTGGAGAGGACGGAGAACTCAGTCTGGAGAAGTTCAGCCCCATCACATATGATACCGTGCACTACGGCTATTACAGACTTGGAGAAAAAGTGGGGAATGCTTTTAAGGACGGCGCGGCTCTGAAATAAGACGGCGTGGATGCGCAGAAAGAGAATGTCGTATGAAACAGCAGTGATGCAGCCAGAACGAAAGGAGAATCTGACCATGAAACGTGTAACATTAAATGACGGAAATACGATCCCCGCAGTAGGGTTCGGCGTATTTCTCATCCCGAATGACGGACCAACCTATGACGCGGTGCTCAGTGCATTGAAGGCGGGCTACCGGCACATTGATACGGCGGCAGCTTATTTCAACGAGTCGGATGTGGGAAAGGCAGTGCGAGACAGCGGGATCCGGAGAGAGGAGATATTTATCACCAGCAAGCTGTGGCTCCAGGACTATGGATACGAGGCAGCAAAGAAAGGTCTGGAGACGTCCCTTGAGAAACTCGGGATGGACTATATCGACCTTTATCTCCTGCATCAGCCCTACGGGGACGTGGCGGGTGCGTGGAAAGCGCTGGAGGAAGCAAAGGCTGAGGGAAAAGTAAAGTCCATCGGCGTCAGCAATATGACCCCGAAGATCTGGAACGAATTTGTCCCGCAGTTTGATACGGTCCCGGTGGTCAACCAGGTGGAGTGCAACCCCTTCTTCCAGCAGAAAGAACTCCGTGCACTGCTTGAGAAGGACGATGTAAAGATCGAGGCGTATCAGCCTCTGGGACATGGGAATACAGAACTTCTCACAAACCCGGTCGTCACGGAGCTCGCAGAGAAATACGGAAAGAACGCAGGACAGGTCATCCTCAGATTTGAGGTGCAGGAAGGATTCATTGTCCTGCCGAAGTCTGAGAACCCGGAGCGGATCGCCGGAAATATTGAGATCTTCGACTTTGAACTGAGTGAGGAAGAGATGGAGAAGATGCGCGCCCTGGATACGGGAAAGGGCGGACATGACCCGGAAGCGCCGGGAGTGGCGGAGATGCTCCTTGCGAATTATAAAATACATGATTAAATGAATGATCTGGCAGCCCGGCAGTGTAGAGACGCACTGCCGGGCTGTTCCTTTATTTTTTTAAAGAAAATCGCTGGAAATTTCAAAGCAAAAATTTAAAAACTGTTTACAAAATACCGGCAGAATATTTAAAGCCTCATGATAGCCTTTTGATGAAAAAGAAGACCGGTGCAGGAAACATACAGCTAAGCGCATTGTCCTGGCGCCGGCAGAAAGATCAGGAGGTATATCATGGAAGAATATTTATCAGGCTTATCCACGCCGGAGGTGCTGGAGCGCCGTGAAAGAGGAGAAGGAGGAGCAGCAGCGGAGCAGATCACGAAGACACGGTCACAGATCGTCCGTGAGAATCTTTTCACGCTGTTTAATTTCCTCAATTTTCTGATAGCGGCGCTCCTTTTCGCCGTAGGCGCATATTCTAATATGCTTTTCATCGCGATCATCATACTGAATATCGTGATCGGAATCGCCCAGGAGCTGAAAGCGAAAAAGCTGGTGGATGAACTGTCCATCCTGAACCGTCCGACGGTGACAGTGCGGCGGGACGGGGAAGAGATGACAGTGGGGATCGAGGAGATTGTGAAAGACGATCTGATCGTCCTTGCGAGCGGAAGCCAGATCTGCAACGACGCGGTCGTCATGTCCGGTTCGCTGGAAGTCAATGAGTCTCTGCTGACGGGGGAGAGCGATGCCGTAGTCAAGGAAGAGGGGGCGGAGCTGCTCTCGGGAAGTTCGGTCATCTCAGGGAAGGCATACGCCAGGGTGCCCCATGTGGGAAATGAAAACTATGCCACCCGCCTCGCAAATGAGGTGAAGAAGGAGAAACAGGTCCATTCTGAACTGCTGGGCTCCATGCGGAAAGTGACGAAGTTTACAAGTTTCCTGATCATCGCCCTGGGGATCGTGCTGTTCCTGGAGGCGTTCGTGCTCAGAGGAACGCCGGTGGATGAGGCGGTCGTCTCCTCGGCGGCGGCACTGCTGGGGATGCATCAGTTTCGAGGAGACGGGAAGCATTTTCGTGGGAGCGCCGGAGCGGCTGATGGAGAAGCTGCCGGAGAAACTGGAACGGGAACTGGACCGCGGACGCCGGGTGATCATTATCGGATATTACGGAGGACTCTGGGAGGCGGAAGAGGAACTGCCGGGCGGGATCATTCCGCTGTACGGCGTTGCCCTGGAGGATTCGATCCGGCACAACGCGGCACAGACACTGCGGTTTTTCAGAAAAGAAGGGGTGGACGTCAAAGTCATTTCCGGGGACCATATCAAGACCGTGTCCATGATCGCAAAGCGCGCAGGGCTGGAGCACTGGAAGGACGCTGTGAACATGTCTGGACTGGGAGCAGATCCGGATTATGACCGGCTCTGTCAGGAATATGCGGTCTTTGCCAGAGTGATGCCGAAACAGAAACAGGAACTTGTACGGGCGCTGAAACGCCAGGGGCATCAGGTCGCTATGACCGGGGACGGAGTGAATGACCTGCTGGCGCTCCGGGAGGCGGACTGCTCCATCGCAGTGGCGGACGGGAGCGACGCCAGCCGGCAGATCTCCCAGGTGGTGCTGCTGGATTCAGACTTCACCCATCTTCCGCAGGTCGTCATGGAGGGGCGGAAGGTCATCCACAATGTGACCCGCACCGCAGGCGTGTTCTTTATCAAGACGATCTACTCCGTGCTGGTATCCTTTTTCTGTCTCTTTGCCAACGTGCCGTTCCCATTCATCCCGATCCAGATCACTTTGATCGACGCATGCATCGAGGCGTATCCGTCCTTTGTGACGATCCTGGAGCCGGATACAAGGCGTATCCGGGGCAGGATCATGGGATTAAAAGAAGAACTGATCGAACTGAGGAAGAGTACGGGAATGAACAAAAGGCAGTTTTCCGAGTATTTCGGGATCCCGTACCGTACATTTCAGGACTGGGAACTTGGAAACCGCAGAGTGCCGGAATATCTGTTCCGCCTGATGGCGTATAAGGTGAGGATGGAAGGGCTTGTCAAAAAGAAAGGGGAGGATAGCCCGTGAAACAGGAAAAGCTCGTTATTTTTGAATCGGAAGACCGGAATGTGGAACTGAGGGTGCCGATCGAAGATGAGACGGTGTGGCTGACGCAGGCGCAGATGAAGTTACTATTTGAAGTAGATAGAACAGTGATCACAAAACATATCAGAAATATTTTTCGGGATGAAGAACTTGAAGAAAAAAGCAATGTGCATTTTTTGCACATTGCACAGACTGTAGACAAAGTCCCCGGTTTACACCGGGACTTTTCTATTGCAGTTATCAACATTTCAATGATTCTTCCGGTTTTTATCAAGAAAAATTCCCTACTTATCAACTCTAAAGTTAAGCGGTGCGTTCCTTGCACAGGGTATAATTATCCTATAAGGAGGTTCCGCTTATGATGACAAGAGATTCTGATAAAAAAAGAGAACAAATGATGATGTTCAGCATGGATGACATGGTGCCAAAGGATCACATGCTCCGAAAGATTGACCGGGCAATTGACTGGAACTTTATTTACGATCTTGTAGAAGACAAGTATTGTGCAGATAACGGAAGGCCGAGCATGGATCCAGTTCCTCACTTTTCTACTTTTGGGAAAAACTATACCCGGCGTTTTAAGGATACGGAACTGTTTGAACAGATCTTTTCCCATATTCTCGAACAATGTATGAAGTTTCATCTGGTAGATACATCTCCCGTGTTTGTGGATTCTACCCATGTAAAAGCCTGTGCTAACAGCAAAAAGATGAGAAAGAGGATTGCATCTCAAGAAGCTCTATGGTATGAGGAGGAGTTAAAAAAAGAAATCAATGAAGATCGTAAAAATCATGGAAAGAAACCTTTAAAAGAAAAAAAGGATGATTCTTTCCGGGGAAGTATCGGTGCGATCTACCAGACATTCGGAGGCGAAGAAGTGTATCCTACTCTGGAGGAGAAAGCAGCGAATCTTCTGTATTTCCTTACGAAAAATCATTCTTTTTCGGATGGGAATAAAAGGATCGCCGCCGCACTTTTCCTGTATTTTCTGGATAGAAACCAGGCGCTTTTCCCAAATGGGAAAAAGAGGATAGGCGATTATGCTCTGGCTGCGCTGACGATCATGATCGCAGAGTCAAAACCAGAGGAGAAGGACATGATGGTGAAGGTAGTGATGAACTGTCTTGCGGGAAGTGCGGATTGACAGTGCTGATGAACTGAATGTTCATGCCGGTCATATGCTTCATAAATATGTTTTGAATAAGGAAAGAAGGAATCGGTTATGTGGCTTTTTTACGCCATCGGCTCCGCATTTTTTGCGGGTGTGACATCTATCCTCGCAAAGTGCGGGATCAGAAAGACGGATTCAACGGTAGCAACGGCAGTACGGACCATCGTGATCCTGGTCTTTTCCTGGATCATGGTGTTC
Source organism: Mediterraneibacter glycyrrhizinilyticus (assembly GCF_016902345.1). Lineage (GTDB taxonomy): Bacteria > Bacillota > Clostridia > Lachnospirales > Lachnospiraceae > Mediterraneibacter > Mediterraneibacter glycyrrhizinilyticus_A. The sequence goes on from NZ_JACJLR010000001.1 coordinate 70,292, forward strand.
GTAGCAGGTTCCCAGGATCAGATCACAGAGATCAGTGGAAGGACTCTGCTCTTTCTGATCCTCTCCGGAGCAGCTACGGGCGCATCCTGGCTCTGCTATTTTAAGGCGCTGCAGATCGGGGATATCAATAAGGTGGTTCCGATTGACAAATCAAGTACAGTCCTCACGATCCTGCTCGCATTGATCTTTCTCGGGGAGGGAATCGCTCTGCCCAAAGCTGTGGCTGTGATAGTGATCGCTGCCGGGATCTTTCTGATGATAGAGAAGAAGGATGTACAGGAGACAAAGAGCGCGAGAGGAGGATGGTTCCTCTACGCGGCAGGCTCCGCCTTCTTCGCCAGCCTGACGGCGATCCTGGGGAAGATCGGGATCACTGGTGTGGAGTCAAACCTGGGGACCGCCATCCGGACCTGCGTGGTGCTGGTCATGGCGTGGCTCATGGTCCTGGTGACCGGGAAGCAGGGAGAGGTGAAGAAGACCGGCAGAAAAGAGCTTGTGTTTATCTGCTGTTCCGGGATTGCTACCGGTGCATCCTGGCTGTGCTATTACCGGGCGCTGCAGGAAGGTCCTGCGAGCGTGGTGGCGCCGGTTGATAAGCTGAGCGTTCTCGTGACAGTGGCATTCTCCTACTTCGTGTTTGGTGAGAAGCTTGGGAAAAAAGAGGCGTCAGGACTGGTGCTGCTGACAGCGGGGACAGTTGCGATGGCACTGCTGTGAGAGGTTATCTGCGATTTCCTTAATGACACAAAGAATGGAATGTTAGTGCCTGCAGGACTTACTATAACACAAAATGAACAACGCGCTGAACCAGGTGGCGAAAAAATAAAAGGACCGGCGGAGAGCCGCTGTCCGGCGGGAGTCAGCAGATTCCCCCGGACGGCGTACTTTCCGGAAGTCCTTTTTTCTTTGAGCTCCGTTCTTACAGCCCGGTGCGTGTGGATGGATCAGGACTTATTTTTTTGATGCGGCAAGCAGTGCCTTTAATTTGGCAATCTCTTTGTCTTTGTCAGCTAATAAATTATCTTTGTCGGCTAATAAATTATCTTTGTCGGCAATCTCACGCTTATGTGCTGCCTCTGTTTTTTCAAAGTCTCTTTTCTGTGAATCAATGATACCTTTCATTTCATCGATGGTATCCTGCATCTCATCGATCATATACTGGACGGTATTGCGGTCCAGTTCCTGCAATTCCTTGGAAAACATGTTTATCACCTTCTCTGTGTTCAGGCACAGCTGATAGATCTCCTCATAATATTTCCGGAACTGTGGATATTCGGTGATCAATTTTACGATCCTTTCCGGCTCATCTGTGCAAAGAAATGTCAGCCATGCATCCAGCTGGTCTCTGATACCATTATTGTGCAGAATCTTTCCAAAGATGTCAAGGGGAATAAAGACGAACTCCTGAAGCAGATCGATCTTGAGCCCGGTATCAGATCTCTGCGAACATCTGTGGATATAACATTCTGGAAATCTGTGGAATTCTTTTGGGCTTTTTTCGAAAAATATGATCGTATAAACCTTTTTGATATCCCGATAGCTGAAGGTAGTTCCCTTTTCGCTTTTCACCCGTTTGTACTGACGAAGGAGCAGGTCCGAGGAATAGCAGGCTGCTCTCTGTCCGGAGAATTTATATCCCAGTTTCTGGACCTCTACATTTGCTATGCTGTGGTCTTCCAGTTCGATCACAATGTCCATGATGACCAGGGAACTCTCATTTGCGATCCGGGTGGAATCGTTCGGTATGACTTTCAGGATCTTGATCTTCTGTTTCAGGATCAGTGAGAGAAGTTCTTCCAGGCGTTCCGGAGCAGAGTCAGGATCAAGGATCTCTTTAAAAAAAGAATCGTAAAGGATCTTTACACCTTTGACTCCTGTGCAGTAGTTTAAAAATTCTCTCTGCTGTGCTTCGTTCCATTTCTGCCAGGTCTGACGCAGGTTTTCATTGTCGGAGATATCTCCGAGGAGCGCTTCCCGCGTCCGGATCATGGGGAAATATTGCTGCAGTATGTTTGCCATAGGCAGTTCCTCCTTTGGTGTTGACACAAGAAAAACAGATCATCTGCCTGTCCCCGTGTCTGGTGTTGAATGTTGATCGCTGCATTCATCATCGGGTAAGTGCTTCGAAAAAAGCTCCGAAAATGAGAAGCCGTAAGGCTGTGATAATATGGCAGCTAGAACGCTGTCGGTATCGATAAATTCAGGATAACATAGACAAAAGAGGAATACAACCTTGAAAAACACCTTTTACATGTAAGTATGACGCTGTATCTTCCCGTTCCCGGGTTCGGTGAGGTCGGCGCCCCGTTCACGGGATCAGATTACTGACATAAGATCTCTTCCCAGAGAGTACATCATCATAGAATTCCTGCTTCCAGTCAATATAATCTACACAGCCCTTCAGCTCCTCAATGGAATCCAGAAGGGCTTTTCTCTTTTTGTCAAGCATCTCTTTTCTCTGTTGTATCGTGGATTCTCCCTGCAGGCACAGGTCAAGATATTCTTTCATTTCCTGAATGCTCATGCCGCACTTTTTCAGGCAGACGAGATCTTTGATCCATTTCAGATCCCGTTCATCAAAAACGCGGCGGTTGTTCTTATCCCGTTTCACATTGGGGATCAGACCTTCGTTGCAGTAATATTTCAGTGTCTGGTAGGTCATGTCTGTTTCTTTGCAGACCTGCATCATCGTGTACGTCATGACAAAAACTCCTTAAAAAAATCAAAAAAACTATTGACCGATAGTAACAACCGGTTGATACAATCACAGTGTACGGCAAAGAAACAGAAAAATCAAGTGCCGAGAGAACTGTTACGAGTTCCACTCGAACTCAGAAACAGTAACCATGAAAGGTCAGAAGAAGGAGGAACATACAATGAATGAATTTACATTTACTTATCCTACAAAGGTTTATTTTGGTGAAGGAATCGCCCAGAAAGTGCTGGGACTGGAGCTTACAAAAGTTGGAAAGACAGTCATGCTGGCGTACGGCGGTGGTTCGGTGAAGGCGAACGGGATCTACGATGAGATGAAAGAGATCCTGGAAGAGGCAGGAAAAGAAGTCGTAGACTTCTCAGGGATCATGCCAAACCCGACCTACGCCAAAGTGCAGGAAGGAGCGGCGCTGGCAAGGGAAAAGAATGTGGACTTCATCCTCGCCGTTGGAGGAGGAAGCGTCATCGACTGCTGCAAGGTAGTCGCAGCCCAGGCGAAGCTGGACCAGGATATCTGGGAGATGGAATACGGCTCTTACAAGTTCCCGACGGATGGCATCCCCATGGGTGCAGTGGTCACTGCCTCCGGTACAGGCGCGGAGATGAATTCCGGCGCGGTCATCACCTGCGAAGACAAGAACTGGAAGGGACCCATCGTGGGGATCTCAGCGGATTTTGCCATCCTTGATCCGGCGTACACTTCCTATGTTCCGAGGATGCAGGTGCTTTCCGGCGCATTTGACACATTGAGCCATGCCATGGAGACTTATCTGGGAAATTCGGAAAGTGGGACGCCTGACAGATTTCCAGGCACACCAGATCGAGCATCAGCTTGGTGCATATACAGACTGCAACCATGGACAGGGACTGGCTGTCATCCATCAGGCGTACTACCGGTATATCCTGAAAGACGCGGAAGAAAAATTCACCCGCTTTGCGAAGGAGGTCTTCGGAGTAGAAACTGCCGAGGCGGGCGTGGAGGCGCTCGCAGCATTTATCAAAGAATGCGGGCTTCCGACGAAGCTGACAGAACTGAAGTCAAAGGTGGAGATCACACCGGAACTGCTGCGCCAGGTGGCGGACACGAGCAACGTGATCAAATGCGGTCCCCGTGAACTGAGCCGGGATCTCCAACGTGATTTGGGATACCATGCTCCAATGGTTCTACACCACCATTTATGATGCGGTGGCGCAGTTCTTTACCATGATGGGAAATATGGGAGCCGAGATCTTCGATCTGGATTGGGTAAAGGCTACCGTAGAACTTTTTACCCTGTTTGGCTGGGCGCTCTTTGTAGCAGGCGTAGTGGTGGCGGTGTTCGATGTAGCCATCGAGTACCAGCATGGGCGGGCCGACATTAAATCCGCCGCCATCAACGTACTGAAAGGCTTCTTTGGCAAAGCGGCCTTTTCTGATCCCCTTGCCGGTGCAAAGCGGCGACAAGGAGGTAAGAAATGTTCAAACGAAAACCCAAGGTGCTGACACCGGAGCAGATGGAAGAAATCCGCACCAAGGACTTCTTCGACTGCATCCTGCCGGGTACCATCAAGTTCCTTTCCGACCACTATATCGTTGGAGACAGTTACCGCTGCGTGTGGGCCATTCGGGAATACCCGCCCTCCACCGAGGAACAGGCCATCCTTTCCCAGCTTGCTGACCGCAATGGCGTAACGCTTCGGATCTACCACCGGCTGGTGGAGGCCATGGAACAGAGGAAGATCCTGCAGAACGCCACCCGGAAGAACAAGCTGATGAGTACCGGCAGCGATGTGAATGAAACCATTGAAGCCGAAGGAAATCTTCAGGATGTGGTTGAGCTTCTGGCCAACCTTCGGAAAAACAAGGAACCGCTTCTCCATTGCTCCGTGTTCATTGAGCTGAAAGCCAAGGGCATGGATGCCTTAAAGGAGCTGCAGTCAGAGATCGCCATGGAGCTGACTCGCTCCAAGATCACGGTTGACCGGCTCACCCTCCGGCAGAAGGAAGGATATCTTTCTGTTCTGCCTGTGGGGGCCAATCAGTTCGGGGCGCAGTTCGAGCGTGTGCTGCCCGCCAGCTCCGTAGCCAACCTGTACCCCTTTAACTTTTCTGGAAAGACCGATCCCCGTGGTATCTACCTGGGCCGGGATAAGTATGGCACCAATATCCTGGTGGACTTTGACCGGCGCAGCGAGGATAAGACCACCAGCAATATCCTGATCCTTGGCAACTCCGGCCAGGGGAAATCCTATCTTTTAAAGCTGATCCTGACCAACTTAAGGGAGGCAGGAAAGCTGGTCATCGCCTTAGATGTGGAGGCAGAATACGAGGAACTGACGGAGGCCTTGGGCGGCTGCTACATCGATTTTATGAGCGGTGAGTACATCGTCAATCCCTTAGAGCCAAAGGCATGGGGCGATGGTACGGAAGGCGAGATCGACGCTACCACACCGCTGGCCTTCCGGAAAGTGACCAGGCTCTCCCAGCACATCGCCTACCTGAAGGACTTCTTCCGGGCCTATAAGGATTTCACGGATGTGCAGATCGACACCATTGAGATCCTGCTGGCCAAGCTGTATCTCCCCCAGGGGAATGCAGGCGTACCAGAGAATCCATCAGAACCGGACGCAGCCAAGGAGCAGACCGAGGATATGGCATCGAATCTTGTTATGCGCTAAAGGAGGTAACAGGAATGGATCTCTATGCATTTTTCCATCGAAAGGATGAAAAAATCCGCTCTCAGCATTGTGTGGTAGAAAAGGTTGTGGAACTTTCCGAAAGCGAGTATGCCCGCTTCTATCAATCACCGCTGGCAGAATATGATTTTATTTCCAAACACCGTGGAGCCATGCGTCAGGATGCGGACGGAACCCGGCACTGCCTGTTGGTGCTGGGAGAAAACCAGGAGGATGGTATCCTCGTTGACGCAGAAGGCTATGACTATGCCCGCTACCATGCTTTTCTTCCCAAGGCCCGCCAGCTTTATCTCCTGGATCAGTACCCTACAGTAGCAAAATTCAATCAGGAGATGGCGGAAATGGCGGAGCAATACACACAAAAAGCCATCATCGACCAGCAGAGCGGAATGTACCGGATACTGACAGATGAGCTGGCATTGGATAAAGTTGAAACCCAGCTTCTCATTGGAATGCTGGAGGATCGCCCGGAGATTGCCTATCTGGATGACCTGGGCGATGAGCTGTGCATCAAGCTGAACCCGCAATATGTCCATGAAGAAAAAGAACTTCCCCGGCTCAGCCAGGAGGATGCCGATGTGATCTGTGCCAAACATGTCCTCTGGCTTCACGATGCCGGTGGCGCACAGGCTGACTTCTCCGGATACGATCTGTCCGGCCTGGATCTGAGCCACCGGAATCTGAACAATGCGGTCTTCACAGGAGCCAGGATGTATGAAACGAATCTGGCGCAGGCAGAGCTGTGCTTCTCTGACTTTACAGACGCAACTCTGTTCTCCTGTGACCTGCGTGGCGTCACTGCGGAGGAAGCATCTTTCAAAAAAACAGTGGCCGATGGCTGTACCTTCCGGGGAGCCATCTTTACCCACAGCAACTTTTCCGGCGCACTGCTCCAGAGCTGTTGCATGGAACAGACCGACTGGACGAATTGCTGTACAGACAGTACCGTGTTCCATCAGACACCCATGGGGCAGGCAAAAATGAATCATGTAAGTGAGGACGAGCAGGACTGGAGCCAGGACTCCGGGCCTGCTCTTTCCATGTGAAGGAGGAACCTATGAAGAAAACCAATGTAACAATTTCCTTTGATGAGGAAAAGCTGACTGCGCTCCGGCTCTACATGGAGCAGAAAGATCTGCAGCTTGAAGATGAGCTGACCAAAGCCATGGAAGGATTCTATGGTAAACATGTCCCAGCCAATGTGCGGGAATTTATTGAAATGCGCTCTGGCGAACCGGTAGATCCTGCGCCAAGGGTAAGGCGGCCCAGGCCGGAGAAAAAAGAACCGACGCCGGCAGATGCGGGAGGAAATCCTTAATAATGCATCTGAAAGATCAATAAATAACGAATCGAGAGGTGATTGACATGCGAAAAGTTCTGTAATAGGAAAATCAACGGGAATCCGGCTGCGACTTGGAAGTTTGTTCGATGGGATCGGCGGTTTTCCTTTATCTGCTGTCCGGAACGGAATCCTTCCGCTATGGGCCAGTGAAATAGAACCTTTCCCGATCCAGGTGACCAGGCAGCGGTTCCCGGAGATGCTCCATGTGGGCGATATTACGAAATTAAAAGGGGCAGATCTTCCGGCTGTAGATATCATTACGGGCGGATCACCCTGTCAGGATCTGAGCATTGCGGGAAAGCGCGCAGGTTTGTCTGGAGAGCGTTCCGGACTATTTATGGAGCAGATCCGGATTGTAAAGGAGATGAGAAAGACAGATGCCAAAAGACAACGAGGAAATGAAACAGTTAACTCTTGCGGAATTGTTCCCCGATTCATGGTGTGGGAAAACGTCCCCGGAGCATTCTCATCTTCAAACGGAGAAGATTTCAGAGCGGTCCTGGAGGAAATCTGCAGGATCGCCGACCATACCATATCTGTTCCTCGACCTCCGGCCGGGAGGTGGAAATCTGCTGGGGCCATATTGGGAAGTGGATTCTCTGTCGCTTGGAGAGTTCTGGACGCTCAATACTGGGGAGTCCCCCAGAGATGTAAGAGAATCTTCCTTGTCGCAGATTTTGGAGGAACATCCGCTCCGGAAATATTATTTAAGCAGGAAAGCCTGCCTGGGTATCCTGCGGAGGTCAGCGGAACGGGGCAAGGGGCTTCCGGCGAAACTCAAAAAAGCGCTGGAGATCCAGGCGGGGATCAAATAGGTCAGGAAGGATTCATGGCTTTCCATATTAATCAAAGAGAGGAAACCATCGACCTGGGGCATGTTTCCGGCGCATTGATGGCAACAAGAAATATGCAGATGCAGACCTTTATTGCCGGACTTCCTGACCAGCAGAAAGAGCCAACCCTCTGCCTGAACGATCAGGGCGGTCAGGTGATGGACTGCAGTGTAGATGTGGCAGGAACACTCCGGGCGCAGATGTCCGGCCATCCTCCGCTGGTCTTTGATAACCATGGGCAGGATCTCCGGTTCACCGGCCCCGTTGAAAAAGCACAGGCGGTAACCGCATCCTACGGGATGGGAGGCAATACACAATCCCTGGTGCTATTTGAAAATCACGGGATCGATGGACGTTATACCGGACCGCTGCCGGTATCCCCGACACTGTCAGCCAGAAGCGGCACAGGCGGCAATAATCTTCCTCTGATTGCGGAGGAACCGGACAGTTATTGTATTGCCGGGAATATCATTGACCGGCAGAGTAAAAATGGCGGGAATGGGTTTGGCTATCAGGAAGATATCAGTTACACCCTGAATACAACAGACCGGCATGCGGTCTATAGCCGCCAGCGAGTGGATGAATTCCAGGAAAGCAAAGTCGCTGGCACAGAAAGCGCCAGACAATATAAAGATGCAACTGACCTAATCTGCCAGCCTGAGGTAAACAGAAATCTGATCCGCCGTCTCACTCCTCTGGAGTGTGAGCGGCTGCAGGGTTTCCCGGATGGCTGGACTTTGATCGATGGGGCATCTGACTCGGCAAGATATAAAGCCCTGGGCAATAGTGTGGCAATCCCATGTGTTACTTTTGTTCTGCGTGGGATTGTTCTGATTATGGAGAAAGAGTTTGCGGAGGAACAGAAAAACTGAATCGAAGATTGGAGGCATGACCAATGAATGATATCGATGTTACCGTATATTTTAACGAGCATCGGCTCGCTGCTCTGGACGAGATTCTGAACGGTCAGGGGCGTACCATCGAAGGTGTATTGCGAAAATGTTTTGAAGAAACCTATGCGTCTCTCGTCCCGGAAGAAAAGCGTGAGGAAATCGAAGCACTGATCCGTCAGAAAGAAGCGAAAGCACAACGTGAGGCTGAAGCTGCCAGACGGTTTGCTGTGATTCATTTCCATGAGGACGGGGATGATTTTCATTTCACTTCCGACCTGCGGAACAACTTCTACAGTGCTGCTTATCTCTATCGGAATTTTATGCGGGAGAATGAGGGCAGGCTGACCTTGGACAGTCTGGCGCGTTCCTTTGGAGTACATCAGCCCATCGATGACCTGACCTTCTCTGTCTTATACGTCGCTATGGAGCATGATGACCGGATCACCGCTCTCCTGGAATTTGATTTTGACGATGGAACGATCAGCGTAAAAGAGCAGGGAGATTCGGAGTGGCGGACTTATCGTCTGAAAGATGTTTCTACTGCGGTCTACCGTGCCGAGCGCAAATCTACGATTCCGATAGCAGCAAGAGAGCTGATTTTTGAAGAAGCATTGCGGGATCGGGAGATTGACTGGCAGTCTTCCGAACAGGCAGAAGAAACAACGCCGCCAGTTCAGGAGATGTGATGCGAAAAGGAACACCCCTATGAGCCGCCTGTCGGCCCCGTGTTGCGATTTTGTGGGCGAGGTCGAGGAAGTATCCCTCCCCGCCGGTTTGCGAGGCGTTTGCGGCCCGTGCGAAGGCAGGCTCCGCCCATGGAAAAGCGACGGTTCCCCGTGCGGATACAGGGTCGAAAATCAAGCAGGAGAAAGGGGCGGTGCCGCATGGCGGCTCTGCCCCAGCTCACTGCGTCCGGCAGTGCCGGCCGCTTCAAGGCTTTCTGCCGATTCTGAACGAAATGGCATTACGGTGCCGGATTTGGACAAAAGGTTCCTGGACAGGTGCTTCCATTCCCTGAAAACCAGAGATTTCAAGGAATGTTGCGGTGCTTTGGCAGGTTCCTATGAATAAGAAGGAGGATTTCAGACATGCAGGATACAGAGGCAGAAAAGAAAGAAATCAAACGCCGCTTCCAGCTCTGGATCAGACCGTCCACCTTGGAGCTGGCGGTCATGATGAATGTGGTCGCAGCGAATAACAACATCGATCCGGTGTTACTGGAACGCCTGCGGGGAGAATGTGTCAAGGAAGTCAAAAGGCTGAATGGCTCCTTCTCTTTTGATGATGCGGTGAGCTGGCAGAAAGGATGGGAAGAAAACGAGTAGCAATTGAAAACGAATTGCAATCCCCGGTTCCTCTTGATATAATAATGGTTAGATATTACTAACTCATTTGCATATAGGAGGATAGATAGTCATGTCCGAATTTGGTATAGTAGAAGATACAATGTTTATTCCTATGGTGGGAAGGATTTACGCCAGCGAAAAGTTTCCGGGTATTTTATATGATAAAAAAGCACTTTCATTAAAAGAAAAGCTGCCATCCGCACTGTTGGAAACAGGAAATCAAAGTCAATACACGCTACTGGCTTCTGCATCCCGTTCCGCTAATATGGATCGGCATATCCAGAACTTCCTGAAACGTAAGCCGGATGGTGTTGTCATACAGTTGGGCTGCGGACTGGAGACAACATATGATCGCAATGACAATGGGCAAACCCAATGGTATGCTGTAGACCTTCCGAATGTAATCGAATACCGGCGCAGTTTGCTCCCGGAACCTGAGAAGGAAACTTATCTTTCAGGGGATGCTTTTTCAGACGGATGGCTCAGGCAGATCCGAAGGAACATGCCTGATACGCCTCTTCTGGTTACTGCAGGAGGTTTGTTCCATTACTTTCAAGAGGAAAAAGTTTTTGGCCTTCTGCAGATGCTGGAAGGTTTCGGGAATATAGAGCTTGTGTTTGATACGGTTAATAAAAGCGGCATGAAAATGTTGCAGAAGAAATATATGAAGCAGATGGGACATGAAAATGCCCGAATGTTTTTTTATGTGAATTCGGCTGAAGATCTGGTTACCACACTAGGTAGAGGTGTCAAAGTATTGGCGGATGAACCATATTACAAGTTTATCAAACGAGATGGATTAAAAATCATTACAAAAATCAGTATGGATATTTCAGATCGATTTGGAATGCTCAAAATGATCCATCTGGAGTGGAGGTAATGTAAATATGGTGGTCATGATAGAAAGTCTGATTGGTATCTTATTATTCACAATCCTGATTGTGTCGCCGACGCTGAAAAATCCCCTTGCCTCAGTGGGAGATTATCCCCGGCCATAAGGGAGAAATGTATGGAATTAGGATTAATCGAAAAAAGAGAACAACATTTCCCAGGTCAGATATCATCTAGAAAGGAATCGCCCTGCTTGCTTTTGTGTTCATCTTCGCTGTTATCCTGAAACAGTTTAATGGAGCGGATACATTCTGGAAAGGGGTTCGGGATTCCTACATGATCTGGCTGATCATTGATTGGTATGATGCTCTTGTACTCGATAGCATCTGGTTTTGCCATTCGAAAAAAGTCAGGATACCAGGCACAGAGGATATGGAAGAATATAAGGATTACTGTTTTCATATTAAGCAGTCCTGTATTGGTATGCTTCTTGGCTTGCCCGCCTGTCTTGCAGTGGGAGTGATTACAGCAATCCTCTGATCAGCCATCAAATGATATAAAACAGAATATGATTCGCATTCAGTAGGAAATCTCTTACTATGTCTCCTGCTCTTCCTTTACTCTAAAATGGAAGGAGGTTTCTCATGACCCGCCATGTCACTATCAAATGATTAACAGGTAAAAAATGAATTGCAGTCCTATACGTCTCCTGATATAATATTAGTTAGTTGTTGCTAACCCGATTGTGTATAGGAGGGTACATCTATGTTTACTGTTCGTCCATATAAGGAAGAAGATGCTGCGGCCTGCGGGGATTGCTTCTACGAAGGATTCTTTTCATGCTCTGTGGATCAGAACGATAAAATACTTTTGCGTGACTACGCACAGATCCTGATTGAAAAATGCAATTTCACCTATGTTGCAGAAACGGAGGATCATCAGGTCGTAGGATTCATCTGTGGAAAATATGATAAGCGTTTCAGCAAGGCTCTGGCAGCTCAGTATGAGACAAAAAAGCACTATGGCCGTTGGTGTAAAATGTTCCTCAAGTTCTATCTGAAAAGATATAAAATGTCAGCACCATTCCAGAAGCAGTTTGATGCCTTTTTCCGTCAGCTACAGGAAAGGGATAAGGAAACCGTTGGGAAATGCGATCTGGAACTCGTTGCCCTTTCGTCCAGAAGGAATTACAGAAAGGGGTTGGGAACCGCATTGGTCACACAATTTTTGAATCGGGCAAAAGCTGATGGAGCAGATCGTGTGCGGCTTTTTACGAACACTCTTGCATCGTGGGAGTTTTATGAAAAACGTGGATTTAAGAAAGTGGCAGAGAAGCCCTTTCAGGATGGCTCCGGCAATCAGTCCCTCGTTTATGAGTACGTTTTGAAGGAGCATGAATATGAAAAACACCATCTGTGAAAAACTGATGTGGTCAGCGATGACACCTGCTATTTTCAAATATATCGCAGCCAATTGCAAAAATACGGATACATTCAGGGTGAAGAAGAAATCGCGTAAAAACTTTAAAGATATGTTGGCGAGGACACCCGACATAGGCGGTTTTACGAAAAATCCTCTGCGAATCTGTCTTTCCGGCGGAATTGTCTGGATGGCAGTTTATAAGGCAATGGATGGGGCGATGAGCCATGAGCAGTTCGGGGAAATGGTGACAGCCACGATGCAGGCGTCGCTCATTAAAAAAGCTTTCGGGAGTAAAAATCCATTTGATATGGAATATCAAAAAAAGAAAGTCCAGAAGGACAGAATTGCAAATGCCATATCCGACAGCGAATTCAACTGGATGACGGAGACGATTCCCGGAAGGGATGCAGACGAATACACCATCAACTATCACAGGTGCGGCCTGTGTGCGCTTGGAAAACAGGAGCATTTGGAAGAACTGATACCCTATATGTGTGCCATGGATTTTATTTCTGCTGATCTCATGGGCGGCGTGTTGTACCGGACAGGTACACTTGCAGAGGGAGCAGAAAAGTGTGATTTCTATATTTGCAAAAAGGACTCTAAATGGGATAAAGAAAGAAAATACGGACAGCAATCCAAGCTGCAAAAACAGGGAGAGTTGGGAAAGTGGAATATGTGACGGTTGCACAGGAGGGCTTCTATGGACTTTATCATGTCCCTGTTAAGGATCATGATCCCAAAAAGGTCGTCATCGTAGTAGGCGGCAGCGAAGGGAATGAAAATATCCCGATGAATGTGAGTGCTATGTTTGCCAGGTGCGGCATCGCCGCGTTAGGTATTTGTTACTGGAACGTAGACGGGCTGCCGAAAGAACTGGTTCGGGTGCCTGTCGATCCATTTGAAAAAGCGATCCTGTGGCTGAAAAACAAAGGATATGAAAAGATTATCATGTATGGCATTTCAAAAGGCGCTGAACTGGTATTGCTTTGCGCTTCTCTTATGCCGGATATCTGCGGCGTTGTTGCCCTCTCCCCGATCCACTGTATATGGGGAGGCATGTACGGGAATAAAAGCATGGCATCGAAAACTTTTTCATCTGCCTCCGAATTCACATACAGGGGAAAAGATTTTCCGTGTATGACAGCGCATCTGAAATATGGGCCGGCAATCCGGAACCTCATCCTCCATCAGCAGTTCGAGTTATCCTACATCTACGAAGAACCGCTGAAACATTTTGATGAGGATACAGCCATTCATGTGGAGAACATTCAGGGAAACATTTTATTTATTTACGCAAAGGAAGATCTCATGTGGCCCAGCAAAGAGGCAGTGGCATATATGGTAAACCGCCTGGAAAAACACCGGTTTGCTTTCCGGGTGGATGTCCTGGAATATGAAAAAGCAAGCCACATTCTTGTTCCATTAAATCCATCTAAGCTGAAAATGTTTAAAATTGAGAGACAATATCCGGAAGATTGCAGGCGCAGCCGTGAAGACGCTTTCCATAAAACGATAAAATGGATATCGGAGGTAAAGTGAATATGGCGGTCATGATAGAAAGTCTGATTGGTATCTTATTATTCACAGTTCTGATTGTGTCACTGACGCTGAAAAATCCCCTTACCTCAGTGGGAGATTATCCCCCGGCCATACGGGAGAAATGTATGGAATTAGGATTGATCGAAAAAAGAGAACAACGCTTTACCAGGGCAGATATCCTCCGAAAGGGGATTGCCCTGCTTGCTTTTGTGTTCATCTTCGCTGTTGTCCTGAAACAGTTTAATGGAGCGGATACATTCTGGAAAGGGTTTCAGGATTCCTACATGATCTGGTTGATCATTGATTGGTATGACGCTCTGGTGCTTGACTGCATCTGGTTCTGCCATTCGAAAAAAGTCAGGATACCAGGCACAGAGGATATGGAAGAATATAAGGACTATCGTTTTCATATCAGGCAGTCCTGTATTGGTATGCTTCTTGGCCTGCCCGCCTGTCTTGCAGTGGGAGCGATTACAGCAATCCTCTGATCAGCCATCAAATGATATAAAACAGAATATGATTCGCATCCGGCAGGAAATCTCTTTCGAGGTCTCCTGCTTTTTCTTTACTCTAAAACGGAAGGAGGTTCCCCATGGCCCGTCTGGTCACCAAATTTAAGTACCTGAAGCCGGATCAGGAAAAGCCCATCGGCGGGTATGCCACCTACATCGCCACCCGTGAAGGCGTGGAGAAAATCGATGAGTCTTTTAAGCTGTCTCCCGCAACAGTGAAACAACAAAAGCTCATTGAAAAGATCCTGCGGGATTTTCCGGACAGCGCCGCCATGCTGGAGTATGAGGACTACCAGCGAGACAAGACCGTGGGAGCTGCCTCTGAATTTATCACTCGTGCCATTGAGGACAATGCCCATGAGATCCTGAACCAGAAAACCTATGCCGACTATATCGGAACCCGGCCTGGTGCGGAACGGTTCGGCAGCCATGGGCTGTTCACGGATGATGGTGTCCAAAGTTGATGACAAAGTAGATTGCGGAAAAGATACCGATGGTAATGAGGTCTTTTCCTTTCAGTTTTTTGTCCGTACTCACTTCAGACATTAAAAATTCCTCCTTTTAGTTAGATTTAGCTAACCAGTAGCTTTTTTGAAAGCGCCACACGGCGCTTTCGAGAATTATCATAGCAAATCTGAAAAATCTTTTCCGCTCCAATCGGTCTTTTTTATTCCGATAAGACTTTTTAATAAAAGTAAGAGCATTGAAGGAAAAGAAACAACTCGCATGAAAAGAGATTTTCTTTATCATACGAGCTGTTTCCATTTTCCTTTCTGACAGTGGGAGCAGCTATTACATCCCCAACTTCCACTGTGACGTTTCTCTTTGAAGTTCAACCATACGCTGGTAAAGACCTCCCTGTTCCATTAGTTCTTGCGGCGTGCCCTGTTGAGCCACACAACCATTCTCCAGCACTACTATATGATCGGCACCGGCCACAGTACGCATCCTGTGGGCGATGACCAACACCGTCTTGCCTTGCAGCAGGCGGGAGAGAGCTTCCTGAACAGCACTTTCGTTTTCCACATCCAGGCTGGCGGTTGCCTCATCCAGAAGAATGACAGGCGCATCTTTCAGAAGAGCTCGTGCGATGGAGATTCTTTGCCGTTCACCGCCGGAGAGGGTGGAGCCGTTTTCTCCGATCATGGTCTGATAACCCTGCGGGAGTTTTTGTATAAATTCATCGCATCGGGCAGCTTTAGCAGCAGCGATGACTTCCTCGTCTGTAGCACCCTGGCGTCCCAGACGGATATTTTCCATCACCGTATCCCGGAACAGCACCACATCTTGGAAAACCATGGAATAGTATGTTAACAGTGTCTCAGGATCTACACCGGACACGTCCACGCCCCCAAGAGTAATTTCCCCTCTGGAAGCGTCCCAAAAACGGGCGGCCAGTTTACACGCAGTGGACTTTCCACCTCCGGAGGGACCAATAAGGGCGGTTACTTCTCCCTGTTTGGCGGTAAAGCTTACATCCTCCAGTACACCGTCCCCCTCCCGGTAGGCAAAGGATACGTGATCAAAGGTAATGTTGTAGTTTTCAGGCGTAAACTCTTTTGTACCCTCCTGTATCGGCTGTTCTAAAATGGAACGCATCCGTTCAATCTGCAGTTTCGTATTAAAGGTGGCGGCGATATTCTGCAGTACCAGCCCCAACGGGTCATAAAGCCTTGCGGCGGCAAAGAGGAATCCCAGAAAATAGAGAAAAGAAAGTTCGCTTGCTGCCAGAAGCGCTCCGCCAGTCAAAATAGTAGTGGCCAGCCCAAGGCGAAGGAAGGCTTGAGCGGAGCAGACAAATATACCGGTCGCCAGCTCTGAGTGGATGGAACCCTTTTCCATAGCAGCCAGCTTTTCCTCCAGTTTTCCCATGTAAGTTTCCTGTCGGTTGCATGCCTTAATATCCCGTATGGTTTCCAATCCTTCCTGGATACAGTCAGCGACAGCCCGCTTATTTAGAATATTCTTTGTACCGAAGGAATCCTGGATTTTCTTGCTCCCTGCTGTGAGCAGAATTGCCACCGGCACCACCCACAGTACGGCCAGCGCCATCCGCCAGTCACAAAAGAACATAGCGATGCCGATCACAAGAGTGGAGAAAATGGATGCGAACAACTGTGGCACATAGTGGGAAAACATCTGATCCAGGCTGGAGCAGTCTGCGATCATGGTAGAGGTCAGGTCGCTTAGATCCCGGTTTCCGAAAAAACTCAATGGCAGTCGGCGCAAAGTCTCGGCCAGGCTTACCCGGCGATTGGCGCTCTCCTTATAGGTTGCCAGATAAAGCGAAGCATACTGGAACCAGTGAAGAATGAACAGCAGGATCAGGACAGCTATGCCAAAGCCTGCATAAATCCAAAAGCCATCCATAGGACTGCCTCCGTTTTCCATGGAATCCAAAAGATGCTGCGCTGTAAACAGGACGGCTCCAACCGGAAACATCAGGCTTAAATTGCACACAAAGCACCAGATCACTGCTTTTACCAAATCGTTTGCTCCTTTTTCACTGAGCGCAAACAAATGTTGTAGTTTTTTTGTCATACCGCTTCCTCCTTTCCGACCTTCCACCTGGCGCTGCGCTGGTAATCTTCCCACATGGCGGTATAAACACCGCACAGTGCAAGCAGGCTTTCGTGGCTGCCCTGTTCGACAACTTTCCCGTCGCTCAGGACAATGATAGAATCTGCATTCTGTACGGTAGACAGTCTATGGGCAATCATCAATACGGTTTTGTTCTTTGTCAGCACTTCAAATGCTTTCTGAATCTGATATTCATTTTCCGGGTCAGCAAAAGCAGTGGCCTCATCCAGTACTACAATGGGAGCGTTTTTCAAAATGGCCCGCGCCAGAGCAATCCTCTGCTGTTCACCGCCGGAAAGATAAATGCCTTTTGTCCCAACCACAGTATCCAGACCCTGCGGCAGTTTTTGAAGAATATCATCGCACTGGGCGGCATGGGCGGCAGCCAGAACTTCATCTCTGGTCGCTTCTGGTCTGGCAGCCCGGATATTTTCCAGAAGGCTTTCCTTAAACAGCCGGGTATCCTGGAAGACAAATGCTACCTGACTCATCAGATCTTCTGTGTTCATCTCCCGGACATTGACTCCGCCGATTGCGACAGTACCGCTGTCCGTATCCCAGAAACGGGGGATCAGGCTAGCGGCTGTGGTCTTGCCGCCTCCAGACGGACCTACCAGCGCCGTCACCTGTCCAGGACGGACGGAAAATGACACATTATCCAGAGCTGGCCGGTCTGCGCCTGGATAAGTAAAGGTCACATGGTCAAAGGAGATATTGGCATTTACCGGACGTTTCTGCATTTTTGATTCTTCCATGGGTTTCTGGCCGAGGATTTCATCCAGACGCCCCACAGCCTCGTCAGCTTCCATGATAGCCTCGCTCATATACATGATCCGGTTGATCATCTGGCCGCAGGCGGGAGCAAACAGGGCGTAGAAGATAAAGTTGACAAGCACTGTGCGTATATCTCCGCTGGAAGACAGCAGCAGTGCTGCCGGGATCAGCAGAGCGAAGGCTCCGTTGATAAAAGTCAGGAAACAGGTCTGTCCCACACGGCAGCTCATGGCATACTGGCTGGCCAGATCGCTGTAGTCTCTGATAGCGGCGTAAAAGGCTTTGAAGGAATAGACCGTCTGCTGGAACATCTTTACAACCGGGATGCCTCGGACATATTCCACCGCTTCGCCGCTCATGCGTTCAATTTCCTTCTGGTACCGATGGAAAAATCCGGCGTTCTTTCCTCCCATCATCATGCACATGGAAAGAAGGGCGAGGACCATGGTAAGCAGGCAAAGAAGCCCCATTTTCCAGTCAAAGAGAAACAGCATTACGATGGCAGCGATCGGGGTGACGATGGTTCCCGCCAGGTCAGGGAGTTTGTGGGCCAGCAGATCTTCCGTAAGTCCCGCATTGTCATCGATCAGTTTCCTGAGCCGTCCTGACAGATTTCCTGTAAAGAAACCCAGAGGCAGTTTCAGTACGTGATCCATTGCGGTACGCCGGATGTTCCGGGCGGTACGGAACGCAGCGATATGAGTTGACATGAGCGCCGCAAAATACAGGGCGATACTGCCGATGGCAGTCCATACCGCCGTCCAGCCCCAGCGGGCCAGGCCGGAGATCCCCTCAAGAGCGGGCCAGGACTCCAGTACATTCCTTGCTGCCAGCCAGACGCACACATAAGGGATCAGTCCCAGTACCGCAGACAGGGCAGAGAGGATACAGCCCAGCAAGGTGAGATTTTTGTGCCTGCCTGCATAGCTCAAGATGCGGGACAGGCTGCTTTGCTTCTTTTGCATCACAAGAATACCTCCTCTACTTGTTGAAAATATTTACCATGAAGTTAGATATAGCTAACTACCATGCAAAAAAGATTGGGGCTATTGCCCCATCAATTTCAGCCATCCGGCCGTGTAAAAATCCCGCAATTGATCCACATATCGCAGGGCTTTATCCCTTGGCATATCGTGTATCACGATCTCAAATACCCCGTTAAACATGCCGCTGGCAATGATATGGCACATTTGCTCATCCAATTCCGGGATGTTCCGTCCGAGGCGGCGGAGGACTTCCATATATTTTATCGTGTATTCTACTTCCACCTCCACCATGTTATGAATAAAATGCTCATAGCTGGTGCCTTCTGACCGGCACAGCAACAGTTTTACCGGTTCCCGGTGCTGACAGATGTATTCCACCATCCAGTGGATACAGTTCGAGGATTCCACTCCCATGTGGTCTGGCTGCTGTTCTTCGGGCAGCTCGGCGAAAGAGGTCTGGGCCTCCATAAACTTTCCCATGAGCGCCGCGGCATGAGGTTCCACAATGGCATTAAACAAAGCCTCTTTGCTGGAAAAATATCCATAGAAGGCGCCGGTGGTCACGCCGGCCTTTTTTACGATCTGACGAAGGGATGCACCCAGAAAACCTTTGTCAGAAAATTCCTCCATGGCGGTCTGCAAAATATTTTCTAATGTGGCAGATGATTTTTCCTCCATAATGTCCTCCATATAACAGTGTCATATAACAATGTTATTATATGTCGCAGAATAAGATTTGTCAATAGGAGAGTATGTATAAAAAACTCGCAGTTCAGAGTAATTAAACTCTGTCCTGCGAGTCTTATTTTTCTTTTGCTATTTCTTCCGGTGGCACAAACTCCAGCAGATCACCGATCTCACAATTCAATACCGTACATAGTCGAGCGAGAACATCTATATCCAATCGAGTGATCTGGTTCCTGCAGTAGTTGTTGATCTGCGTCCGCTGCATCTCTGCCTGATGACTCAACATATTATCGAAGGATACAAGTCGAATATAAATTATGAAGAATAGAAAAGAAGAACAGCAGCCTGGGGGGATCAGACTGCTGACTCTTATTTCTCTGCTTGTATCTCAAAGCAATATCCAACTTCCCGGACGGATCGGATGGTAAAGGGAGCATTGGGAGTTGCCTGATATAGTTTTTCCCGTAGATTGCAGATGTGAAAACCGATGGTGTTGCTCTCACCTCCAGAGGGGAAGTCTCCCCATACCTTCTCGTAGATTTGGCTGTATGTAACCACACGCCCCTTATTGGCTGCGAGCAATAAAAGTATTGCATACTCTTTTGCAGTGAGTTGGATCTCTTGACGATCACGGAAAACTTTCCGCCTACTTGGATAGATCTCAAGACCAGGGAGGGATATCATCGGTTCCTTGGCTAATTCATATGTTTCTATCTCTGGATGGCATCTAAGAATAGAAAGAATCTCATCGAATGCGTCAGAGTCATGCTCTTGCAGATCTAAGATGATTATTCGTCCGATAATATCACCTCCTAATGATTTTCCAAAGCAGCCTCTTTGAGCTTTCTGTAACTTGTTTCGCTGATCACATGTTCCAAGCGACAGGCATCCCGAGCTGCAATATCTTCTGGAACGCCAACTTTTAATAGTTGCTGGGTAAAGAATTGGTGCTTTTCATAAACCTGACTGGCAATTGTTAAGCCTGTTTCTGTTAAGGAGAGTGTACCATCTGCCTGCTTTATCAAGTATCCCATTTTAGATAGTTCTTTAACAGCCCGACTAACAGAGGGCTTGGTAACACCTAAGTGTAGTGATATATCAATATTACGAACATTCCCGTATTTTTTCTGAAGAATGTGTACGGTTTCTAAATAATCTTCCATGGATGATGTCAAGGCCAATGGTGCACCTCCTCTCAACAGATATTTTTTTAACATCAGGCAATGCTCCAGCCCTCCGCCTGCTCACGGATTGTAATGAAACGGCGATAAAGTCCTTCCTGCTGAACAAGCTGCTGATGTGTTCCTTTCTGAACAACTTGACCTTTATCCACCACTAAAATCTGGTCAGCGTGTTCAATCGTTGCCAGACGGTGGGCGATAACGATAACCGTTTTCCCAATGGTCAGTTCACTGATTGCCTGCTGGATCAGATGCTCATTTTCGGGGTCAATACTTGCTGTTGCCTCATCAAGAATTACAATGTTGGCATTTTTCAAAATGGCGCGGGCAATAGAAATGCGCTGTTTTTCTCCGCCAGACAGCGTAGAGCCGCCCTCGCCGATCACCGTTTCATATCCATCGGGAAGAGCCATAATGAAGTCGTGGCACCGAGCCTTTTTCGCAGCTTCTATAATTTCTTCCCGGGTCGCACTTGGATTGCCGAAACGGATGTTGTTTTCAATGGTATCGTGGAACAAGTAGACCTTTTGAAAGACCATCGAGATATTGCGGAGCAAACTGTCACAGGTCATGTTCCTCACATCCTCACCGCCTACTGTGACTTCGCCGCTGTCCACATCATAGAAACGGGCAATCAGGTTGCAAATCGTGGTCTTGCCGCTGCCAGATGGTCCTACAATAGCCGTAGTGCTGCCCTGGGGGATGGAAAAGCTGATATTTTGCAAAACAGGAACTTTATCGTAGGAGAATGTCACATCACGGAAAGCAATGTCTGTGTTCTGCAAAGAAATATCTTTCCCGTCTTTATCTATAATGTCGGCGTGTTCAATGCCGTCCAGTTTATCCAGCGTAGCATCAATGACCTCCAATACATGGGCGGCGTTGTTCATTGCTTCCACACTTCCAAAGATCATAAAGGAGAACATATCCAGCATGAGCATGGTAGGAAGTTCCATACTGCCGTTATAGGTCAGCCAAGCGGCCACAGCTACAATGGCAATAGAGGCAGCTTTCAGCGAAAACAGATGCAGGCAGTTGAAGGGCATATATTCCACTTCAATTTTAATGTTGATTTTCTTGCTGTCGTTGTATGCTTTGCGGATACCGGCAATAGACACGCCTTCCTGCTTAAAGGCTTTCACCACCGGCATCCCCCGTAGATACTCGATGGAACTTTCCACCATATCATCCTGTGCCTTTTGATGGATAGGCGCGTTTTGGTGACTGCGCGCCTCCAGTAGATGAAGAAACAGGGCAGACAGAAGGACGCCAGCCAGAGCAATTCCTCCCGCCAGAGGACTGTAAAATGCAAGGAACAATATCAGAACAATAACGGTGATATAGCCATTAACAACAGTGTTGACCATATTCATGGCGAACATTTCCATAAACGAGAGGTCGGTTGTAGCCGCTGCGGACAGTTCGCCCATATTGTTCTTACTGAAAAAGCCCAGCGACACCCGTTTCAAAATGTCTCCCAGCCGTATTCTCTCGTCAGCAGTTGCTTCATAACCGACACTTTCCTGCGTGATGGCTCGGAGATATGAAAACAGGTATCGGCCCAATACAGCTAAAATCATGGCACCCAGCATGATCCAGATGTCCCGGCCCTCCAATGGCTTGACGCCACCCCAGTCATCCAGAACAGCACTCAGTCCCTTCGCAGCCAGCATAATAGGAATTGCGGTAAAAATGCTATGAATGAAAGCGTAGATAAACCCGATGTAAATACGCCGTTTATATTTTCCTGTCCATTGGATCAGTCGATTTACAATCCGAAACATATCAGTTACCTCCTTTCCCGGAACCGGCAGACCAGTTCTGCGCTCCGATATGCGCCTCCCACATATCCCGATAGAGAGAGTCGCCATCTAAAAGCTGTTGATGAGTGCCTGTGTTCTCCACCTGCCCGTTTTGCAGGACAATAATCTGATCGGCATTTTTGATGGTGGACAGACGATGTGCGATAACCAGCAGCGTTTTCCCTTTTGTCAAAGCAGCGATAGACTGCTGGATTTTTTCTTCGTTCTCCTGATCGGTGAACGCAGTTGCCTCGTCCAAAATCACGATAGGGGCATTTTTCAAAATCATGCGGGCAATAGAAATACGCTGTTTTTCACCGCCTGAAAGCCGGTTCCCCGCATCCCCGGCCATCGTGTCATAGCCATTGTCCAATTTCTGTATAAATTCATCACAGCAGGCGGCTTTTGCTGCCGCATATACTTCTTCGTCCGTAGCATCAGGGTTTCCCAGCCGGATATTTTCCTTGATGGAGCAGTTGAACAGGAAGTTATCCTGTGTAACAAAGCTGACAATATCGGCAAGCTGGGCCAACGGCATACTGCGAATGTCCACACCGCCAATGGTGATTTTTCCATCGTTCACATCCCAAAAACGGGCAATCAAGCGAGCGATGGTGGACTTACCTCCACCGGACGGGCCGACAAGTGCCGTAAACTTTCCCTCCGGGATTTTTAGATTGATATGGGAAAGCACCTGTTTACCGCTCTCTTTATCATAAGAGAACGAAACATCCTGAAGCTGAATGTCTTTGGACTGCACCTCCACTGATTTTCCAGTATCGGGCAGTTCTTCCACATGGAGCAACTCGTCCACGTCGTGGACGGCGTATTCAATCGCCTTCGTCTCATTGATGTAAGTAGTAAAGTTCATCAGCGGGCCTACAATACCCAGCGAGAGGATTAGGCACATTGCAAGGTCCAGCGGCGTAAGGCTACCGTTCCAGTAGAGATACATACCAATCGGGAGCGTTCCCAAAAAGGTGGACGGTAGCACAGCAGCAACAAAGTTCATCACTTTCCAGGAACTTTGATACCATTTGAGGGTGTAGTCTTTGAAGGACTCTACCGCCTTGGTGAACTTTTCGTAAGAACTGGAGGACTGATTGAACGCCTTGATAACTTCGATACCCTCCACATACTCCACGATCACGCCGTTCACATAGTTGTTGGACTCCATGTAATCAGCATAGAGCTTGTTAAAATTCTTCATCATCATAGCAAAAGCAATCAGAACGAAAGGCAGCGTGACCAGCATCGCCAGCGCCATGCGCCAGTCGATGCAAACTAGATAAACAAAGACTGCCACGGGGAGCAGCAGGTTGGAGATACACTCCGGGATCATGTGGGCCAGCGGCAGCTCAATCGTTTCCACCCGATCTACCAATACATTTTTCAGTTTACCCACAGACTCTCCGATGACTGTCCCCAGCGGTGCTTTCATCAGCCGCTGGGCAAGAGCCAAACGAATATTCTCCAAAATGGTATATGCGGATATGTGGGACAGGCTCGTTGAAATACCATAGAGCAAGAAGCGTATCGCATAAGCGCCAAGTCCGATCCAGCACCATCTCCAAACCTCTGCCATCACAGGTGAGCCGCCGATAAAGAGCGTGATAATCTGGTAAACACTCCAATAGGGTATCAGTCCGGCAACCACACTGATGATCGCACATAAGACGGACAGGACAATCTTGCCCCGGCACTGTGAAGCAAAGGAAAACACAATAGAAATCCAGCTTTTTTGCTTCATTTCCATTCCTCCTTTAGCAAAATAATAGAGAGCATCAATCGACTTGATACTCTCTAAGTATTGCAGATATTCATGTTGTCCGCCACTCTGCCCGGGCGGGTTTTACTCCATTTAGATTTTAACTTTTCGATACTCCAGCGGCGTTTTTCCTTTTACCTTCTTGAATGCTTCGGAAAATTTGCTGGTATTCGTATAACCGACTTTTCCGGCAATCATCGTAATCGGTTCATCTGTCTGTGTCAAAAGAGAAGCTGCCAGGTCCATACGATAATTTCGCATATAGGTATAAATGGCGGAGCCATACACGCCCTTAAAGCACTGCTTCAGAGCAGAAGTGGAAATATCGAACTTTTCAGAAAGCTCCTCCATTGTGAAATGGTGCTCCGGCTCATTTGTCATAAACGACATGATAGCCTTGACTTTCTCTACCTGCGTTTTATAAAAATAGGGACGCTCCACGCCTAAGACCGTAGGGTCTACCGTCCTGAGCGTGACCAACAGTTCTAACACCTTTACCCTGAGATATTCCAGACGGATATTTTCCGGCACCTGGTACAGTTCCGAAATCACATGGTCGGGAACGGAATTTCCGTGCATAATGAAAGGTCGAATCTTTAAGGTGAATTGCTGCTCGATTTGCTCCAGGTCAATGGAAAACAGGGACAGGAGATCCCCCAATCCCTCTACCGCTTCAGGAACAGAGATCGTAATTGTGATCCCGTGGTAATGGCTTACGGGAAAGCTGCAATGGTTGTTTTCCGTGGCAGAACTGTCCAGCATAATATCGCCGGACGCAAGATAAAGATAAGCGCCATTGCTGACTTCCCACTCGACGCGGCCTTCTCTGCAATGGTGAATTGCAAAAGTGTGCGTATTTTGTTCAAACTTCCTTGACGGGCAGTGCTCCATGTGAAAATCATTATACATGACACCTATTCCGGGATATACTTCATAATAGGTTGCAGTTCCGTCTCCTGTTTCATTTTTCATTTGGTAGACCGAGCAGGATTCATCCCGGCAGAGCAAATTCATATTTTGCTGCGAGAAAAACAGGTCGCTTCTGTTCAAACTGAAATCACCTCGATTCTATAAAAAAATTTTGGAGGCGCTGGAGCCCTGCGGCATCCAGTGCATATTGTTCCTGTACCATACCATGCTCCAAATGCAGAACATGAGTACAGCAACTGACGATCAGCTCATAATCATGGGTGATGACAAGAGATGTCTTTCCCATTTTCTGTATCGTCACAAGTTCATCAGCCACTTCTTTCATGTGCTGTAAATCCAGACCGCTGGTAGGTTCATCCAGCACTAAAATCTTACGCTCGGAAACAAGAGCGGTGGCAATCGCCACCCGCTGCTTCTGACCGCCGGAGAGCGCCATCGGGTGCCGCTCCTTAAACTGTAACAAATCCAATCGGTCAAGAACTGCATCCGCCTTATCGGTAGCCGGTTCCGCCATGCTGATGAGCATTTCTTCCTCTGTGCTTTCCGTAAACAACTGATGGTTAACATCCTGCATGACCATATAGCACAGGGACAGCCTTTGCTTTCTATTATACGGTTTTTCATCTATTTTCACAATGCATTTGCAATGCTTCTCCAATCCGCAGAGGCAACGGGCCAAGGTGGATTTTCCGGCTCCGTTATGACCGATCACTGCGATAATGCCCGCCTGTGGCAGCGAAAGACTGTCAATATCCAGCGCATCCCTCTGCTTTGTATAAGCAAAATGAAAGTTCTCACATTCGATAGAACCACTGCTTGCAACAGGATGTGCTGTCACAGGGAACGCGCCCAGGTCAAAAGGCCGCAGCCCCATTTCTGCCTGTTGCGTCACGGACAGTTTAAGTGCATCCAGAGCCAAGTAATCTTTTTCAATTCTCCCATCTTTTAGATACACAACACGGTCTATCAACTCTTTCAGATAATAGAGCCGATGTTCCGCAATAATAACTGTTTTCCCTTGCTGTTTCCAAATCTGGATCATCCGGCGCAGATCTTTTGTGGCTGACATATCCAGATTAGAAGATGGTTCGTCCAGAACGATGATGGGCGGATTACTGGCCGACACAGAGGCACAAGCAATTTTCTGCTTTTCTCCGCCGGAAAGAGAAAAGATATTTTTCCCCAGCAGATTGTCCATATCAAACTGTTCCGCAGTTGATTTCACCCGCTGAATGATTTCTTCTTCAGGCAAGCCCTGATTTTCGCATCCAAAAGCCAGTTCGCTGGTGGAGTCCACCGTAAAAAACTGCGTGCGGGGATTTTGAAAAACGCTCCCCACATATTTCGCTGTTTCATAGAGTGGAAGTCTGCTGATGTTCTTGCCATCCAGCAGGACTTCGCCGCTTAACTCGCCCTCATAATAATTCGGGATCAGCCCATTCACCAACCGAGTCAGGGTTGTTTTTCCGCAGCCAGATTGCCCACACAAAAGGATAACTTGCCCGTCCGGGATGATTAAGTCAATGTTTACAAGCCCACCGGCATCCGTTCCCCCGGCATATCGAAAATTGATATTGCGAAGTTCAATCATAGACTCCTTCCTCCTAACAAATAAAGAAACCGACCCAACAGGGTATCGCCAGCAGGAAGAAGAAAATGTCCAAAGGCCCAAAGCCAATTTTGCAAATATTTGTCCGTTTCTGCGGCGCTCCAAGCCCTCGCGTGAGAGCCGCCGCAGACAGTTCTTCTCCGATTTTGGCAATCGACATCATCAGAGGAACCACCCGGTATTCCAGCATCTTCATGGGACTGCGGAGAGTAGTGATGCCGCGCATCTTCATGGCGTCCCGTATAGCCGCATATTCCTCTTTTACCGTCGGGAAGAAGCGAAACACCACGGACACAGGGATTACTATTTTCTCGGGAACATGCATCCGTTCCATAGCTGCGACAAATTCACTGACAGTTGTAGTGCTCACCAGATAGTATCCCATGATAAATCCGGGAAGCATGTGTGTATAAATCCCGACCGCAGCTCCCAGGATAAAATTCCATGTACCAGTGAGCAGCGGCAATACCGTTAATTCCAACGCAAACAAAATAGCGTATGTAACTGCAAATCTGGCTGCGGCCACCCATTTTCTTGAAAGGAGCAGGAACACAATCGGGCACGCCATGAGGCACGGGCGAACCAGGTTCATAAATCCGCCCGTGCCGCCAGTAATCATAATGGTGCTGACTGTAACAGTCAAAAACAGTTTTGTCCTCGGATCGGTGGGAATAACAGCTTTGCTTTCAAATTTTAGCGTTGTAACCGCCGCATCCATCAGGCAATCCCTGCCTTTTCAAAATGCTTCTTCAACACAGCTTTACCAAGAAGCGCCCCCAAAATGCCGCCGATAAAAGTGACAATAAACAGAACCGGGTACATCCAGCCAGGAGTATAGGACATGAGTGTGTCTACATATTCCTGCCCATAGCTGCTCACAAGTGAGGCGAAGAAGGTATCACGGGTCAAAAACATCCGGCTCACATAGCCCATGATCCAAAGGGAAAACACTCCGTTGCCAAGGAGTGTGCACTTCCAGCTTTGATATTTTCCAGCCCGCAAAATTACATCGCCCAGGACACCAAAGATGATGCCAAAAATCAGAACCAACACACCGCTGCCCATGATTAAATTCAGCAAGCCCAGAACAATGCCGGTCAGGGATACCATGCCAAACTTTTTGACCTTTGTTAAGTACAGCATAAAGGGAATACCGCACAGGATGGGGCACACCAATCCAAGAAGCGGGATAAAGATAGGGATGTACCCCAACATCATGCCCGCAAAGAAAATGACAAAATAGATGGCGGTGAAAATGCCCACATTGATAAGGTCTTTTGCTTGTAGCTTTTTGCTTTTTGTTTCCATTTACACATACCTCCAGAGAAGTTAGCAAAAACTAACCTATTGTGATTAAAAATGGCGAAGCAGAATTTCGCACAATCAGATTCTACTATAATCTAAACAGGCTACGCCACTCTAAATAGATTGAAAATACTCCAAATGGTTTTTGATTTTCATATGTAATGTAAAAGAGCTGTAGCAACTTACAAATCATTATGATTTTTCGGGTTTATTAAAAAAACGTCTCCTGAACCGTGTTTTTCAATCCGTTATTTTTCTATAGACTTTTCCAAAAGGATAATGCCACTCGTTCTTTATTGTGGTCAGTATGGACTAATAAGTTCAGGAGAATTTCTACATAAACAAAACTCGCAGCTTAGAGTAATTAAACTCTTTCCCGCGAATTTCATTCCTTCTTTTCTTCTGGTGGCACAAATTCCAGCAGATCACCAATCTCACAATTCAGTACAGTACATAAGCGTGCGAGAACATCTATATCCAATCGAGTGATTTTGTTCCTGCAGTAGTTGTTGCTCTGCGTTCGCTGCATCTCTGCCCGGTGGCTCAACATATTATCGAAAGATACAAGTCGAATATAAATTATGAAGAATAGAAAAGAAGAACAGCAGCCTGAGTTGGATCAGACTGCTGACTCTTATTTTTCTGCTTGTACTTCAAAACAGTATCCGACTTCCCGAACGGATCGGATGGTAAATGGAGCATTGGGAGCTGCCTGGTACAGCTTTTCCCGAAGGTTGCAGATGTGAAAGCCGATAGTGTTGCTCTCACAGCCAGAGGGAATATCTCCCCATACCTTCTCGTAGATTTGGCTGTATGTAAAGATACCAGGCGGCCACTACAATACACCACAGTAAAACATAAAGTTCTCCAACTGATTCTGAAAGAAGACTTGCGGGATGATGATGGCAAGCTCTTCAAATTCAACACACATATGTTTCGGAGATCTTATGGAGTCAAGTTAACGGAACTGCATCTGGATGACTGGACGATCGCCAAGCTGCTTGGGCATAAGAATGTTAGCGCAGTAAAGCATTACCGAAAAATGAGCAACCAGCTCCTGGCCGATGAAACCAGACGAGCAAGAGCAGAACAAACAAGAATCCTATTAAAAAACTTAGATGGATGGGGTGAAGACTATGAGCAAATACGACAAAATGGTTGAAGTCAATCGGGAACGCAGCGAAGAAAAAATAGCTGCAGCAAAACGAGCAATCCGAAAATTGTTGGATCAAGGAGAAAGAGTATCTGTTCCCCAGCTTGTGAAGATGACCGGCGCTTCCAGAGGATTTTTTTATAAGAACCCAATCGTAAGAGCAGAAATTGACCGTGTCATGGAACAGCAGGCCGGAACCATTGATCCACGCAGAGGCATCCTGGATAAGGCAATGGAAGGCCGGATCGATCTGCTCCAGGACGAGATCTTCCGACTGCGGCAAGAAAATCAAGAACTGAGAGCTGAAAATGAAAGGCTGCAGAAAGCACTCAGTAAGAAAAGCCGGAGCGATTTTCGTAGGCTGTAAACTTAAAAAATAATACATAGAGCCAGCGGCAAAACAACCGCTGGCTTTTGCAGTTGTAACCTATGAGTATACACTGCGAAACTTATTGAGACTTCTGCATTTTACGAGCAAGGCTTATAATACAGGTAGATCAAGAAGTCCAGTCACCTATTTGTACAGATACTGATCACACGCTGAAGGAAAGGAATCCCGCCATATGGTCGCACCA
This sequence comes from Mediterraneibacter glycyrrhizinilyticus, assembly GCF_016902345.1. Taxonomy (GTDB): domain Bacteria; phylum Bacillota; class Clostridia; order Lachnospirales; family Lachnospiraceae; genus Mediterraneibacter; species Mediterraneibacter glycyrrhizinilyticus_A. The sequence goes on from NZ_JACJLR010000001.1 coordinate 99,754, forward strand.
AAACCGGAAAACAGGTACACAAAACACATTTGTGCTTTCCGTTAAGCCCAGTGTTTTCAAGGGCTGACGGGGACGGGCTATATTTTAGTATCCCAACTGGTGGGCTGATATGCCCCAGCCGCTGTACACATTTTTCGACGAGTATGACCTCTCCGGGAAAACGATCATTCCCTTTAATTCCCACAACGGAAGCCGTTTTTCGGGCACCATTGAGACCATCGCGGAACTGGAACCGGATGCAGAGGTGATCGAGGACGGATTTACGGTAAATGAGAGGGATGTGCCAGACGCGGCGGGAGACATCGCGGACTGGTTAGAAGGGCTGGGATATTAAAACTGATTTTATCTCGAAAGTGAAAGGTAAGACAGAATGAAAAAGCAATCTGTAAAAATCATAGTTGATGTGATCATGACTGTGCTGCTCCTTCTCCTGATGGCGTTTGAGCTGATCGGGAGGACCGCTCATGAGTGGTTCGGCGTGGGGATGTTTGTCATGTTCGTGATCCATCATATTTTAAACCGCAGGTGGACCGCGCATCTCCTGAAGGGAAAGTATACGCCCGTCCGGGTGTTCCAGACGATCCTGGTGGTGCTGGTCCTGCTCTGCATCTTGTCCTCCATGGTGAGCGGGATCGTCCTCTCCAGGCATGTCTTTGCCTTTCTGCCGATCAAGGGAGGCAGGAGCCGGGCAAGGGTCCTCCATATGATCGGCGCCTACTGGGGCTTTGTCTTCCTGTCGCTCCATCTGGGCGTTCACTGGAACATGATGATGGGGATGGCAGGAAAAGCGGCGGGAACCTCTTCTGCCCTTCGCACATGGATCCTGAGGATCCTGGGGGCCGCAGTTGCTGCATACGGAGTGTACGCATTTGTGAAACGGGGGATCGGAGGATATATGTTCCTTACGAGCATGTTCGTGTTCTTTGATTTTGAGGAACCCCTGGTGCTGTTCTATGTGGATTATATCGCAGTCATGGGGCTGTTCGTGTGGACCGGACATTACCTGGCGAAGATACTGAGAGGACTGCCGGGCAAGAAAAACGTACGGTAAAGCTTTGGTACAGAGACACAGGAGGGAAAGATGGAGAGAAGATCCTGGATGATCTTTGCACTTTTGTGCATGCTGAGCATGACTGCGTGTTCTGCGGCTGATACAGTTTCGGGTTCCGGTGGCGTCCACAGAGGATCCGTAGATGCCGGGGAAAGCGATTCAGACGGAAGCACGGAGTCAGGAGAACAAAAGCCGGCACAGACAGATTTTTTTGCAATGGACACCTATATGACCTTCACAGCATACGGGGATGGAGCCGGGGACGCACTCTCCCAGGCAGAAGAAGAGATCCGGAAGCTGGAGAGCGAGTGGTCTGTGACAGAGGAGGACAGTGAGATCTGGAAAGTCAACCACAGCGGCGGACAGCCGGTAACACTCAGCGACGAGACAGCGCAGGTCGTACGGTTCGCGCTCGACATGGCAGAGGAGACGGGCGGAGCGCTGGAGCCAACGATCTATCCCGTCCTGACTGCATGGGGATTCACGACGGATGAGAACCGGATCCCCGGGGAGGAGGAGCTTCGGTCACTCCGCGAAAACGTGGGATATGAAAAGGTGGACCTGGACGGAAACCAGATCACCCTTCCTGCAGGGATGGAACTGGATCTGGGAGCGGTCGGGAAAGGCTATGCGGGGGATCTGACAGCAGAACTTCTGGAAGCGGAAGGAATCACGTCAGCTCTTCTTGACATCGGCGGCAATGTCCAGGCAGTCGGGGGCAGACCGGACGGAACAGACTGGAGACTGGGACTTCGAAATCCCTATGGCGAGGGGACGATCGGGGTCCTTTCCGTGTCGGACTGTGCAGTGGTGACCTCCGGAAATTATGAGCGCTATTTTGTCGGTGAGGACGGGAAAGAGTACGGACATATCATTGACCCAAAGACCGGGCATCCTGTGGATAACGGACTCGCCTCTGTCACGATCGTCACGGAAGAAGGGAAGAGGGGGGACGCATTGTCCACGTCCATGTTCGTAAAAGGTCTGGACCAGGCGCAGGAATACTGGAGAGACCATCCGGATTTTGATATGATCCTCATCACAGAGGATGGACAGATATATCTGACAGAAGGGGTACAGGACCGGTTTGAACTGAGCGACAGTTTTGAGAATATGGAACTGCATGTGATCAGGGCAGATGACGAGTGACAGAGCGGGAAGCGAGTGACAGGCAGGCATAAGAGAAACTTGACATCTGCCCTGCTTTTCTATAAACTTGTAGAGTGACAAAAAGACAGAAGAAAGACATGCGGAGGTGATCCCTTGAAGGTACTCATCATTGACGGACAGGGCGGAGGTCTTGGGCGTCAGCTGGTGACAGCGATAAAAGAACGATATCCACAGACAGAAGTGCTGGCGGTGGGGACCAACAGCCTGGCTACCGGGGCGATGCTGCGTGCCGGAGCGGACCAGGCGGCCACAGGAGAGAACTCAGTCGTAGTCGCTTCCGGGAGAGTGGATGTGATCATGGGGCCGGTGGGAATCGTGATCGCGGATTCCATGCTGGGTGAGATCACTCCGGGAATGGCGCTTGCCGTGGGACAGAGCAGGGCGAAAAGGATCCTGATCCCGGTCAATCTCTGTGACAATATCGTTGCAGGAGTTTCTGATACGTCCATGTCCCGAAATGTCCAGAATGCAGTCGATGCACTGGGAACGCTCATGGATCCTTCATAGATTTTTGCATTTATGGAAACAAGTATGAGCGGCCTTCAGTAACCGTCAGCAAGGAGTGAAAAGGATCGAACAAAAAGCCGGCAGGAAGCCGGGAAGGTGGCAGAAGCTACAGACAGGATCACTCAGAGGGCGCGGAAGGACCAGGGCAGGACTGTTATTTGGAGAAAATAGAATAACAGGAAATGAAAATAAAATAGCAAGACAGACAGGATCGATACCAGGAAGGTATCTGCTTTCAGGAGAAGGCGGGTATCTTTTTTTGGTGCCCTGAAACTGTCTGAGGAAAGGAAGAGACAGAACATGACATTGGAAGAATTTTTCCATGCTGCGCCAAGAGCGGCGGTCGCTTTTTCCGGAGGGACGGACTCGGCGTTCCTGCTCTGGGCGGCGAAAAGATATGGGTGTGATGTACACGCTTACTATGTGAAGACGGTGTTCCAGCCTGAGTTTGAGTTTCAGGATGCGAGGCGGCTGGCGGAGGAACTGGGGATTCCCATGACGGTGATCCGGACGGATATCCTCACAGTACCGGAAGCTGCCGCAAATGGTCCAAAGAGGTGCTACTACTGTAAGAAAGCGCTGTTTACCCGGATCTGGCAAACGGTGCGGGAGGACGGACATACACTTCTGCTGGACGGGACCAATGCCTCGGATGACGCAGGGGACCGCCCCGGGATGCAGGCGCTCAAAGAACTGGAAGTCCGCTCCCCTCTGCGGGAATGCGGGATCACAAAGGCAGAAGTGCGGAAAAGGTCAAAGGAGGCGGGGCTCTTTACCTGGGATAAACCCGCTTACGCCTGTCTTGCCACCCGGATTCCTGCCGGGATGCAGATCACTGCGGAGGATTTGGAACGGGTGGAGAGGGCTGAGATGCTACTGGAGGGAATGGGATTTACAGATTTCCGGGTACGGCTCCTGGCAGAGGGAGCGCGTCTCCAGTTTACAGAAAGGCAGCTGCCGCAGGCGGTTGAAAAAAGAAAGGAGATCTGTTCCCTGCTGATACCGCTGTTCCCGGCAGTCCTGCTGGATCTGGAAGCCAGAGAACCGTCGGCGTGAGCGCCCGTACAAAGAGCGCGGCAGATTCGGATAACGGCGCACAGGCGCAGGTTTTTATGACAGAGCAGAGAGGAGCCTGTGCGCTGTCTTGAGAGAGAAGGAGAAAGAAATGGACAATAAACATGATATTTTAAATCTTTTGCGCAGTGTGGCAGACGGGACCACCTCGCCGGAGGAAGCACTTTTGGACTTAAAGGAGGCGCCGTTTGAAGACCTGGACTATGCAAAGATCGATCTCCACAGGAGCGTGCGCCAGGGGGCGGCGGAAGTGATCTACGGAGCGGGGAAGACGCCGGAACAGATCCTGGGGATCGTCACTGCAATGGGGGAGCGGGGATGCCGCAATATCCTGGTGACAAGGATCAGCCCGGAGGCGGCAGAGCTTCTCTCCGGAAAAGCTCCCGCAGAGTATCACCCGCTGCCAAAACTTCTGGTGGCATTTCCCGAGGAACGTCCGGGAAGGGGAAATATCGTTGTGGCGACCGGAGGGACCAGTGATATGCCGGTGGCGGAGGAGGCGGCACTGACGGCGGAAGCTATGGGAAATAAAGTGACCCGTCTCTATGACGTGGGCGTGGCGGGGCTTCACCGGCTGCTCTCCAATCTGGATCCGCTGATGAGCGCCCGCTGTGTTGTGGCGGTAGCAGGGATGGAAGGCGCCCTCGCCTCGGTCATCGGAGGACTTGTGGACTGCCCTGTGATCGCGGTCCCCACCAGCGTGGGGTACGGAGCAAGCTTCGGAGGACTGTCGGCGCTTCTGTCCATGCTGAATTCCTGCGCTTCCGGATGCAGTGTGGTGAACATCGACAACGGGTTCGGGGCAGGCTATCTTGCGAGCATGATCAATCAGATGGAAGGGATAAAGGAGGAGTAAAGTATGAGGACATTATATATTGAGTGTAATATGGGAGCAGCAGGGGATATGCTCATGTCCGCTCTGTATGAGCTGCTGGAGGATAAGAAAGGCTTTCTGGATACGATGAATGCTCTGGGACTGCCCGGGGTAAAGCTTGAGGCGCAGCCTGGGAAGACCTGCGGGATCGCCGGAACCCATATGGCGGTGACCGTGTACGGAGAAGAAGAGAAGGAGCCGGGGGCCGGGGAAGGACACAGTGGTCACCACGGACACCATCATGTGCATAGTGAGGGCGAAGTCCATGAGCATGTGGAAGAACATGGGGCGGAGCATCACCATGGACACCATCATCACGGGCACCATCACCATGCGTCTCCAGGGAATATTGCAGAACTGATCGGAGGGCTGGATCTGCCGGAGGAAGCAAAGCGGCATGCCCGTGCTGTCTACGATGACATCGCACGGGCGGAGGCGAAAGCCCACGGATGCCCGGTCTCAGACGTTCATTTCCATGAAGTGGGGGCTCTGGACGCTGTGGCGGATGTCACAGGAGTCTGCTATGCCATGTACCTTCTTGGAGCAGAGCGGATCTGTGTATCTCCGGTCCACGTGGGGAGCGGGACAGTCCGGTGCGCCCACGGTGTCATGCCTGTGCCTGCGCCTGCCACGGCAAACCTGCTGGAAGGAGTTCCCTTCTACGGCGGGGAGGTGCGAGGAGAGCTGTGCACGCCCACCGGCGCGGCGCTGCTGAAGCACTTTGCGGACTCTTTCGGACCTGTGCCGATGATGACTACAGAGAAAGTGGGGATCGGCATCGGAACGAAGACATTTGAGCAGGCAAACTGCGTCCGTGTTTTCCTCGGCGAGACAGAGGAGAGAGAGAACGGGGAGATCACGGAACTGGTGTGCAATATCGACGATATGCCGCCGGAAGCGCTCGCTCATGCCTGTTCCCGGCTTTTAGAGCAGGGAGCACTGGATGTCTACACTCTGGCGGGAACCATGAAGAAAGGCCGTCCCGGCCATGTGCTGACAGTGCTGTGCAGACCGGAGGATGAGATAGAGTTTGCCAGACAGATCCTTGCCGAGACCACGACCAATGGGCTGAGAGTGCGCCGCTGTGGCAAGTATTTTCTCAAGCCCGGCATAGAACGGGTGCAGACCCGGTGGGGAGAGGTGCGGGTCAAGACAGCAGAGGGGTTCGGCATCCGCCATGTTAAGCCAGAGTTCGAGGATGTGTCTGAACTGGCGAAAAAGAATGGTGTTTCCTATCAGTCGGTTTTTAAGGACGCACTTTGCGGAACCGGGGAAAACGCGGCGGAACCTGTGGAAAACAGAAGAGAACAGTCGGGAGAATGAGGAAAAACATGGGGAAAATGAAGAAAAAAATGAATAAAAGTATGAAACGGGCCGCGTCCATCCTTCTGAGCGCTGCCCTGGCGCTGGGACTTCTTGCCGGATGCCAGAGCGGGGGTGTTTCGGAAGGCCAGTCTGCAGGAAATGTGGACAGTACCGGAAACTCTGGTATGGACAGTGATTCTGTGATCATTGCCATGGATCCCAATTCCGAGCCGGAGGCGGGCTTTGATCCGGCCTACGGCTGGGGGGCCGGAGAGCATGTCCATGAGCCGCTGATCCAGAGTACGCTGACGGTGACCAATACGGACCTGACCATCGGATATGATCTTGCCACGGATTATAATGTCAGTGAGGACGGGATGACCTGGACGGTTACGATACGCGATGATGTATCATTTACGGACGGGGAGCCGTTGACAGCGGAGGATGTGGCATTTACATACAACACGGTGAAAGAGACAAGTTCTGTCAATGATCTCACCATGCTGGATTATGCGGAAGCGCAGAATGACACGACTGTGATATTCCATATGACCCGGCCGTTTTCAATCTGGGCTTACACTATGGCGATCGTAGGGATCATTCCGGAGCATGCATATGACAGCGCCACATACGGTTCTGACCCTGTCGGTTCCGGGAGATATATCCTGAAACAGTGGGATCGGGGGCAGCAGGTCATTCTGGAAGCAAATCCGGATTATTACGGAGAAGCACCCAGGATGCAGCAGGTGACGATCCTGTTTATGGAAGAGGACGCAGCCTTCCTTGCGGCTCAGGCGGGACAGGTTGATGTGGCATATACATCCGCCACCTATTCCGACCAGGAGATGGAAGGATACAGCCTGGCGGCATATGAGAGTGTGGATAACCGGGGATTTAACCTCCCGGCAGTGTCAGAGAGCACCAACGGAGAAGGAAAAGCAGTGGGAAATGACTTTACCTCAGACGTGCTGGCGCGCCGCGCGATCAATATCGGTGTGGACCGGCAGGAGATGATCGACAATGTGCTGAACGGATACGGAAGTCCTGCCTACAGTGTCTGCGACCAGCTCCCCTGGTATAATGAGACATCTGAGGTGGAGTATGATCCGGAGGGGGCGGCAGCCCTGCTTGATCAGGCGGGATGGACCATGGGGGAGGACAGCGTAAGAGAAAAGGACGGAGTGAAAGCGGAACTGAACCTGTTGTATTCTACCGGAGACTCCGTGCGGCAGGCCTTGACTGCAGATTTTGCCGCACAGATGGAGGAACTGGGGATCTCCTGCACTCTGGAGGGTGTGGGATGGGACACCGCCTACGACCGGGCACTGTCGGACCCGCTGCTCTGGGGCTGGGGCGCTCATACTCCGATGGAGCTGTATAATATCTACCATACCATAGAAGGGACGGATTCTGCGGAATATTCTCCCTATTCCAACCCGGCAGTGGATGAATATATGGATCAGGCGCTTGCGAGCAGCAGTCTGGAAGAGTCCTACGAGCTGTGGAAACTGGCTCAGTGGGATGGAACAACCGGCGTGACTCAGGAGGGGGACATCCCCTGGGTATGGCTGGTCAATATTGACCACCTTTACTGGGTGAGAGACGGGCTTCAGGTGGCGGATCAGAAAATCCATCCTCATGGGCACGGCTGGTCCCTGGTCAATAACGTAGACCAGTGGTCATGGTCATAGGAGATAAGACGGACTTCTTATTAAAGTGATCTGTGATCCTGGAAAAAGAGAATGAGATGGAAAGGATGGATGTGTTTTGAAACACCGTCTACAGTTTACGGGGAAAAAACTGGTTCGGATGGCTCTGCTCCTTCTGGGAGTCAGCCTGGTCACATTTTTGTTGATGTGTGCTTCTCCGCTGGACCCTCTTCAGACGAATGTGGGACAGGTGGCACTGGGATCTATGAGCCCGGAGCAGGTGGAGCGCCTGGAGGCGTACTGGGGTGTGGATACTCCGCCTCTCCAGCGGTATCTGGGATGGCTGGGGTCTGTCCTTCACGGTGACTTTGGAACCTCCCTGCTCTACCGGCAGCCGGTGCTTGACGTGATCGGACAGCGCCTTTCCAACTCCTTCCTGCTCCTCGCAGCGGCGTGGGTGATCTCGGGGATCCTGGGGCTGATCCTTGGGGTGACAGCGGGAGCATTCCGGGGAAAGCTGCCGGATAAGCTGATCCGGGGATACTGCCTGCTGATCTCATCCACCCCGGCGTTCTGGCTGGCGATCCTCCTGCTTCTGGTCTTTTCTGTCTGGCTGGGCTGGCTCCCTGTCGGACTTTCTGTTCCTGCCGGAGTAGCGGCGGATGCGGTAACTTTTGCAGATCGTTTCCGGCATGCGATCCTTCCGGCGCTGACCTTGAGCATTACCGGAGTGGCAAACATTGCCCTTCATACAAGAGAGAAAATGGTGGATGCCCTGGAGTCGGACTATGTTCTTTTCGCGCGTGCCAGGGGGGAATCCAATGCTTCGATCGTTCTGCGCCACGGGCTTCGGAATGTATCCCTTCCCGCCATCACACTGCAGTTTGCTTCGATCAGTGAGATCATCGGGGGCTCTGTGCTGGTAGAACAGGTCTTTTCTTATCCGGGACTGGGGCAGGCTGCAGTGGATGCGGGGCTTGGAAGCGACCTTCCCCTTCTGTTGGGGATTACGGTCATCACCTCGGCGATCGTTTTCGCCGGCAATCTGATCGCGGATCTGCTCTACGGAGTTGTGGATCCGAAGATAAGAAGGGGGGCGGCGCGGGAATGAGACTCTGTGAAAATGAACAGCAGAAAAGACGGGATGAAGGAGGAACAGGCCGAAACAGGAAGATGCGAATCCCGCGCGTAAAAGAGCCGAACCGCCGGAAGAGTACGATCTTTTTCCTCTTCGCGGCAGTGCTGTTCCTTGCGGCAGTGACCGTGGCAGGGATCCTGCTGGAGGGGCGGGCGGCAGAGACGGATTTTACCCGGACCAATCTGGCACCGGGACCGGGCTGCCTGTTTGGGACGGACTGGATGGGCAGGGATATGTTCGCCCGGACTCTTGCGGGCCTCTCTCTGAGCATCCGCATCGGGATCCTGACCGCGGCGGTGAGCGCTGTCATCGCGCTGCTGGCGGGAACGGCGGCTGCTGTGCTGGGGAGGAAGGCAGACGCAGTGATCTCCTGGTGCATCGACCTTGTGATGGGAATCCCCCATATCCTTCTTGTCATGCTGATCTCCATTGCCTGCGGCAGAGGATTCACAGGCGTGGTGGCGGGCGTGGCGTTAAGCCACTGGTGTTCCCTTGCAAGAGTGATCCGGGGGGAGGTGATCCAGCTTTGCCAGGCTCCCTATATCCTTGTGGCGGAGAAGCTGGGGGCCTCAAAGCTTCAGAATGTGAGGCGGCATATGATACCCCATCTTCTGCCCCAGTTTCTGACGGGATTGATTCTTCTGTTCCCCCATGCGATCCTGCATGAGGCGAGCGTGACGTTCTTAGGATTCGGGCTTTCCTCGGAACAGCCGGCGATCGGCGTGATCCTTTCGGAAAGCATGCAGTATCTGACTACCGGGAGGTGGTGGCTCGCCCTGTTCCCGGGAATTTCCCTGGCGCTGACGGTCCTCCTGTTTGCCATTCTGGGAGAACGGCTGCGTCTGCTTTTGGATCCGGCGAGCATACATGAATAGGAAGAATGGAGCGATGTCTCTGCGGTTTTCTATTTATGGGCATGGCATGGAACCCAACAGGTATATATAAAGATAGATGGATTCGGAGGTGGCAGAGTTGGAGCCGATATTAGAGATCAGGCATATGTCTGTATTTTTTACACAATATGAACGGGGAATCCGAAAACGGATCCTTCCGGTCATCCGTGATCTGACGCTCTCTGTGGAAGCGGGGGAGATCGTTGCCGTAGTGGGGGCCAGCGGATCGGGCAAAAGTCTTCTTGCCCACGGGATCCTGGGAATCCTTCCATACAACAGCCATATGGAAGGAACGATCCGCTACGCTGGGGAGAGTCTGACGCCGGAGCGCTCGGCAAAGCTGCGGGGAAAGGAGATCGCATTGATCCCCCAGGGAGTTACCTACCTGGATCCGTTGATGAAAGTGGGGGATCAGCTCCGCAAAGGAAATCGTTCCGAAGCAGTGCGCAGCCGGATCCGCCGGGCACTGGAGCGGTATGGGCTGGGAGCGGAGACAGAAGCGCTGTATCCCTTTGAACTCTCCGGAGGGATGGCGCGCCGGGTACTGATCGCATCTGCTGTGGCGGAGGATCCAAGGCTGATCATTGCAGATGAGCCTACACCCGGACTGGACGCCCGGGCGGCAGAGAGGATTCTGGGACATTTCCGGGAACTTGCGGACGAGGGCTCCGGCGTGCTTTTTATCACTCATGACCTGGAGCTTGCGCTGACGGTTGCGGACCGGGTGGCGGTCTTCTATGCGGGAGAGACCATCGAGGAGGCGTCGGCGGAAGATTTTAAGGAACCGGAGCGGCTGCGGCATCCGTTTACGAAAGCGCTCTGGAGAGCGATGCCGGAGCACGGTTTCAAACCGATTTCGGGAGCCCAGCCCTATCCGGGGGCAGTTTTGGCAGGTTGTCCATTTGCAGGGCAGTGCTCTGACTGTCTTCCGGAGTGCAAGACGGCTGAGGAAATCCCGCTCAGGGAAATCCGGGGCGGCAGAGTGCGCTGCCTTCATCCGTACGGGGAAAGGAAAAAGGAGGAGACGATATGATCCTGGAGGCGAGAGACGTCACTTTTTATTATCCGGGAAGACGGAAAACCCCAATCCTTGAAAACTTCAGTATGACTGTGGAAGATGGAGAGAGAGTGGGGTTAAAGGCGCCCAGCGGCAGGGGGAAAACGACCCTCTGCCGACTGCTGGCAGGATATGAGAAGCCAAGGAAAGGGGAAATCCTCCTGGATGGCAGACTGCTGAGTGGACACAAAGGAGCATGTCCGGTACAGATGGTGTGGCAGCACCCGGAAACTGTGGTGGACCCCCTTCTCAGGCTGCGGGACACGCTGGCAGAGGCGGGCGGGATCGATCCGGAGCTGACAGAGAAACTTCATATCGAAGAAGGGTGGATGGAACGGTTCCCGTCGGAACTTTCCGGAGGCGAACTGCAGAGGTTCTGCCTTGCGAGGGCGCTTATACCGGGGACACGTTTCCTCCTGTGTGATGAGATCTCTGCCATGCTGGATCTGGTAACCCAGGCACAGATCTGGAACTTCCTACTGGAAGAGTCGGAGAAAAGGAACCTGGGACTTCTCATCGTGAGCCACAATGAGGCGCTGATGGAGCGTCTGTGCACCAGGATCGTGGAGCTTCCCTGGAAAAAGGTTGTCTGATGGAAGTTTTTGGAGTAGGATAAAATCAGGACTTATGAAAGGAGGATGATACCATGACAGAGAAGAAACCAACACCCGGAACCGGCGGAGATCACTATATCTCATATGATGAACGGAGCGGAGAAGAATCTGTTGTCTATTTTACAAGAGACCTGTCCGCGGAAGGACTCCGCAGGATCTTTGCCCGCGTGAGCGCGAACATTACCGGAAAGACAGGCGTCAAGCTGCATACCGGCGAACCCCATGGACCTAATATCATCCCGCGGCCGTGGGTGAAAGAACTGATCGAAAGAGACCTGCCGGGAGCGGCTGTTGTCGAGACGAATTCCTACTACGAGGGAGGACGGTACACCACGGAACAGCACAGGGAAACATTGAAAGTAAACGGCTGGGATTTCTGCCCGGTGGATATCATGGACGCAGAGGGGACGGTCTCTCTTCCGGTCAACGACGGAAAATGGTTTACAGAGATGTATATGGGGAAAACCCTGACAGACTATGACTCTCTCTTTGTGCTGACTCATTTTAAAGGGCATTCAAAAGGCGGCTTCGGCGGATCGGATAAGAACATCGGCATCGGATGTGCAGACGGAAGGATTGGAAAAAAGATGATCCATACGACTCCCGGCTCCGATGATATGTGGGATATCTCGGACGAGGAGTTTATGGAAAGGATGACCGAATCAGCCAAAGCAGTGGTGGATCATTTCGGAGAACACATCAGTTTTGTGAACGTGCTGAGAAATATGTCTGTATCCTGCGACTGCGAGGGCGTGGCGGCGGAACCGGTAGTCACACCGAATATCGGTATCCTGGCATCCCTTGATATCCTTGCCATTGACCAGGCGTCCGTTGATCTTGTCTATGCCCTTGATGAAAAGGACCGTCATGCGCTGGTAGAGAGGATCGAATCCCGTCATGGGCTGAGGCAGCTCACCTATATGAAAGAACTGGGGATGGGAAATGACCGGTACCGCCTGATCGATATTGATAACGATGACCGGGAGATCACCCTGCGGGAAGCTGTGAAGGATGTTGTCCCGTTTGTGCGCGAAGAAGACTGAAAATTCAGACAATGCTTTTAAAAGGTGCCGTGTACTTTTGTAAAAGTACACGGCACCTTTTAACGGCGTTGTCTGACAATTATAAAAAGAATATTAAATACTTGCATTCTGCTCTTATATTGTGTTAGCATACCATATGCAGAAAGGAAAAAATTTCTTGTTTTACAAACATTACTGATAATTTAAAATAAATGAAAAAAACCAAAAGACCCGGGAAACGGGTCTTTTAAGCTTTTGACAGAAGCAAATGTCTGAACATGTTTGGGAAAGAGCGAATGATAAGATGAGGAAGAGATTAGAGAAGAATTTATCGGGGAAGACACTTACAGCCGGGATCGATATCGGTTCCACCACGACAAAGATCGTGGTTCTCGATCCGGATGACGGAACCGTCCTATATTCTGATTACAGGAGGCATCATGCCGACCAGGTAAAGAGCATGGTATACATAATGGAGCAGCTTGAGAGAGAATTTCCGGGGATACAGTTCCGGTTTGCTCTTACCGGATTCGGCTCGAAGCCGATTGCGGAAAAGCTGGAACTGCCGTTCGTCCAGGAAGTCGCGGCAAATGCCGCTGCGCTGAAGGACAGATATGAATCTGTAGGCAGCGCGATCGAGCTTGGCGGTCAGGATGCGAAGATGATCTTCTTTCAGAAGAATCCCTCCACGGGCGCTCTGGGAGTGGCGGATATGCGCATGAACGGAAGCTGTGCGGGCGGGACCGGCGCCTTTGTCGATGAGGTTGCCTCTGTACTTAAGATCCCGGTCCGGGAGTTCGACGCGATGGCTTCGAAAGGAACCTGTGTCTATGATATTTCCGGCCGGTGCGGAGTGTATGCAAAGACAGATATCCAGCCCCTTCTGAACCAGGGAGTGGCGAAAGCAGATATCGCCCTGTCTGCTTTTCATGCTATCGCAAAACAGACGATCGGCGGTTTGGCGCAGGGGCTTGAGATCAGGAAGCCGGTGGCGTTTGAGGGCGGGCCTCTGACATTCAATCCAACACTGATCCGTGTGTTTGCGGAAAGGCTGGAACTTACAGAGGACGAGATCCTCATCCCGCCTCATCCGGAACTGATGGTAGCGATCGGAGCAGCGGTCTCTCTTGATGCCATGTTCGGGGAGAAGAGCAGGGAAGCCTCTCCATCAGAACTGCTGGACCTGCTCCGCGGAGAAGACTTTAAAAATGCCGGCGGGTCAACAGGGGATGTGAAGCCGTTTTTTGCATTCCAGGAAGAAAAGAAAGCATTCCAAAAGAGACACGCCATGCCTGCCATGGAATGGAGAGAGCCGAAGGCGGGAGAGGACGTCTGTGCATATCTGGGAATTGACTCCGGGAGCACGACGACAAAATTCGTGCTGATGGATGATCAGGAGGAGATCCTGTGGGCGTTCTATGCGCCCAATGAAGGCGAACCTCTGTACGTGGCGCGCCGCGCCCTGATCGAAATGAGGGACCGCTACCGCAGGGCAGGGGCAAAACTGCATATCCTGGCAGCGGGGACGACGGGATACGGGGAAATGCTCTTTGCGAAAGCATTCCAGGCAGAATACCATACTGTGGAGACCGTGGCACATGCCCGGGCAGCCGGAAAATATGTGGAGGATGCCACATTCATCCTGGATATCGGCGGTCAGGATATGAAGGCGATGTGGCTGGACCGCGGGATCATCACGAATATCCTGGTCAATGAAGCGTGTTCCTCAGGCTGCGGATCCTTCCTCGAGAACTTTGCCTCGTCCCTGAACATTTCTGCGGAAGATATCGCCGACACGGCATTTTCGTCGAAACACCCGGCTGTTCTGGGAAGCCGCTGTACGGTATTTATGAACAGCAGCATTATCACAGAACAGAGAAACGGAAGACGGGCAGAGGATATCATGGCAGGACTGTGCCGCTCCATCATAGAGAACGTGTTCACCAAGGTGATCCGCCTCTCCAACGTAGACTCACTGGGGGACAGGATCGTTGTCCAGGGTGGAACGTTTGCCAATGACGCTGTCCTTCGGGCACTGGAGGAATATATCGGGAAAGAAGTGATCCGGGCGCCTTATCCCGGGCTGATGGGGGCGATCGGGATCGCGCTGATCACCAGAGAACGGTATCAGAAACAGCCGGAGAACCGGACGTTTATCGGACTGGATGAACTGGATGATTTCTCATACCGTCAGGAGGCGAATGCCCCCTGTCCGTTCTGTACGAACCACTGCAAGCGGACGATCCTGACCTTCTCAAACGGAAATTCCTGGATCACCAACAACCGCTGCGAGCGGGGGGAGATCCTGGGAGATCCCGGGGATTCAGAAGTCAAGAAGAAACTGAAAGACACGGTACAGAAAGCCAATTCTGTTCCGAACCTGTTCCGTGTCAGGGAGAAACTGCTGCTGAGGAAATATTCCCATCCGGAGCCGGCCTGCAAAAGGGATGTGACCATCGGGATCCCCCGCGTGCTCGCATTCTGGGAGACCATGCCTTTCTGGAGGACCTTCCTGAGGACGCTGGGGTTCAGGGTGAAGATCTCAGATCCGAGTACCAGGAAGATCTACGAGAGCGGACTCTCTGCGGTGACATCAGATACGGTCTGCTTCCCGGCAAAGCTTGTACACGGACATCTCCGCAACCTGGCGGAGAAAGGCGTGGACCGGATCTTCATGCCGGCGGTCACGACCGTGCCATCGGAAAACACGGAGGAGACCAGCCAGTCCATGTGCGCTGTGGTCAAAGGATATCCTCTGGTCATCGGAAATTCAGATAATCCTGAGAGCATGTGGGGAATTCCTTATGACGCCCCTCTTTTCCACTGGTATACACCGGAAGACCAGGAACGCCAGCTCACAGAATATATGGAAAAAACCTTCCGGATCTCTGCGGAGGAGACAAAACAGGCGATCCGGGCAGGAAATCAGGCTCAGGAACTGTTTCGGAAGGATCTGAAGAAAAAGGGGGAAGAAGTCTTAAAGCAGGTGGAAACGTCCGGAAAATTTGCAGTGGTACTCGCTTCCCGACCCTATCAGAATGACACCCTGGTCAACCATGAGCTTCCGGAGATCTTTACGGGTATGGGAATTCCGGTCCTGACTGCAGATTCCCTTCCGGGTACAGAGGAAGAGGATCTGAGCATGAGCCGTCTGGATGTCGTGAACAATTTTCACGCGAGGATGCTTTCCTCTGCCATCATGGCGGCACAGAAAGACAGCCTGGAATATGTCCAGATCGTAAGTTTCGGGTGCGGACATGACGCTTATCTCTCAGATGAGATCGTCCGTCTGATGGATGAGATCTCAGGCAAAACCCTTCTGATCCTGAAGGTAGATGAAAGCGATATCCAGGGGCCGCTGCGCATCCGTGTCCGCTCTTTCCTGGAGACGGTCATCATGAGAAGAGAGCAGGGGGTGAGGCGGGAAATATGATATTGAGAATACAGCAGTCGCCATGGCAAAATATGTGGGCGACTGCCGCCTTACCCATTACAGTGCTCTTCTCAGGAAAGCACTGGATGACGCAGGGTATAAAAATGTTCCGATCCTGACAAATGATGAGGAGGATCACCACAATATCCATCCCGGATTCCACATGAACATACTGTCCTCCATGCGTATTGCATTCGGGCTCCCCATGATCGATGTGCTTGAGGAACTGCTCCGGAAGATCCGCCCCTACGAACTGGAAAAAGGGAGCGCGGACCGGGCTTTTGAGCGTGCGATGGATGAAGTGATAAACGGACTTCGGAGATCAGGCATCCGGGGCGCTAAAAAGGGCTTTAAGAAAGCGATAGAGATCATGAAAGAGATTCCCTACGACAGATCAAAACGCAGACCCCGGGTGCTGATCGTAGGAGAGTACCTGCTTAATTTTCATCCGGGGGCGAATCATGATATCGAAAAATATCTTGAAAAGAACGGATTCGAGATTATTGAAGCAAGGATGACGGATGTGATCCAGAAGACTTATTTTTATCAGGACAGCCAGATCAGGGAATACCATTTAAACCGTCCGCTTGCAAAGAAAGTCTGGTTCCGCACGGCGGACATGGCTTTTGACATGGCCCATGAGCTGACGGACCGGATCGCTGCGGCGCATCCGCTGTATGAGCGTGCAGGGAGGATCGAAGAGCTTGCTGAGAAGAGTGACCCGATCATTCCGCGTACTTTTGACGCAGGGGAGGGGATCCTGATTCCGGGAGAGATCCTGCACCATGCAGAGAAGGGATGCAGGGCCTTTGTCATCCTGCAGCCATTTGGCTGCCTGCCGAACCACGTTGTGGGAAGAGGAATATCAAAGAAATTGAAGGAGAAATATCCGGATGCACAGATCCTTCCTCTGGACTATGACCCGGATGTCAGCTTTGCAAATATTGAGAACCGGCTTCAGATGCTGGTGATGAACATAAAAGGTGCCTGAAAACTTATGCTTGACAATGAAGTCCCAATGTGATAATTTTTCAAGGTGTTAATATATTCATAACGGATTACCGCCGGGTAACGTCTTATTCATTCCGATAGGCCTTAGAAGGAATGATATAAGGCGTTTTCTTTTGTTAAAAGCGGGCTTTTGAGCCGGCATCAGAGAAAAAAGGTCCGGCGGGACCGGATGATCATTATGAATCCATGATACCGGAGGTTTGAGAGAAATGAAAAAATCGTCATGTTTCAGGGAGTTCCTGAAATATTCCTCACTCAATGTACTGGGGATGATCGCGCTGTCCTGCTACATCCTGGCAGATACGTTTTTCGTCTCTAAAGCACTGGGGGCGAACGGACTAACGGCGCTGAACCTGGCAATCCCGGTCTATAATTTTATCAACGGGAGCGGGCTGATGATCGGGATGGGGGGCGGAACCAAATACGCCATCTTCAAAAGTCAGGGCAGGATGAAAGAGGCAAGCCACGCGTTTACCAATGCGGCTGTGCTCACAGCCCTGATCGCTGCCTGCTTTTTTCTCCTGGGACTTTTCGCGTCCGCGCCCATCGCCAGGATGCTCGGAGCAGATGACACTGTCTTTGAGATGAGCCGGACTTATCTGCAGGTGCTGCTCCTTTTTGCGCCGATGTTCATGACTAACAACCTGCTGCTCAGCTTCATCAGAAACGACGGAGCGCCCCAGCTTTCCATGGCCGCGATGATCACGGGAAGCATGTCCAATATCGTGCTTGACTATGTGTTTATGTTCCCGTTGGGAATGGGAATCTTCGGCGCGGTGCTGGCGACAGGGCTTGCGCCGGTGATCAGTATCCTTGTGCAGTCTTCGTATCTGCTCACGAAAAAGAACCAGTTCCATCTTGTGAGATGCAGACTCTCAGCCAGACTTTCCCTGGGGATCTTCTCCAGCGGGCTGCCATCGCTGATCACGGAGGTCTCCTCCGGCATCGTCATCATCATATTTAACAGGATCATCCTTGGACTGGAAGGAAATACCGGGGTTGCGGCATACGGCGTCATTGCAAACCTGTCGCTGGTCGTGATCGCGGTCTACACCGGAATCTCCCAGGGAATCCAGCCGATCCTGAGCAGCAATTACGGAAAAGGAATCCGGGAGAATGTGCAGGCGATCCTGAGGTATGCGGTGACAACCGTAGTGATACTGTCCGCAGGAATATACCTGTGTATGTTTTTCGGAGCAGAGCCCATCACGGCAATATTCAACAGCGAGAAAAACCAGATCCTTCAGGAGATCGCCGAGGCCGGACTCAGGATCTATTTTACCGGCTGTGTATTTGCCGGGCTGAATATCATACTTTCCGTGTACTTTACCTCCACGGAGAGGCCTCTGCCGGCACAGATCATTTCTGTCATGCGGGGATTTATCGTTATCATACCGATGTCCTTCCTGCTGTCTGCGGTCGCGGGGCTTCCGGGCGTATGGGCGTCGTTCCCGGCGACGGAGTTTCTGGTCAGCCTTGTGGGGGTGGGGCTGTATGCAGTGATGAGGAAAAAGAGCTGAAAAATAAAGGCGTATAGTTATAGAAGAAAACAGAAAAGAGAAAACAGAAGAAATCGGAAGTGGGGAGCGTATTCCCTATGCTTCCGATTTCTTTTTTCTTTTGACAGATATCTGTACAGATACCGGGACAGGTCCCGGCGGTATGCCGGCAGCAGCAACGCGGGATGTCTGTTCTGTATATCAGCGCCCGTTCAGCTGTCCCAGCGCCTGGAGAAGATCCAGGTCATCCCGGTTCAGTTTCAGATTGGTCTCGTAGTGCTTTCCTTCGGGGGAAGTGACGCTGATCTCGATGATCGTCCCTTCTTTCATGGCATCCCGGTTTACCGCGTCCAAAAAGAGGGGGAACTTCGGATGATTTCTCCGAAATGTATCCACCCGTTTTTTCATCTCCTGCAATTTAGCAAGCTGTGAAAAGTTCATGTTCATTCTATACCTCCGTTCTGCCGCGAGGGTGCGGCTCATAGTTTTATCCTGATAATGATGTTTGGGAAAAAGGTATTTTGCCCGCTGGCTGTATTTTGACTTGCCTCAGATGCTATTATAGTACCAGGCGAACGAAAAAGCCAGTTGGGGTGTGATATAAAATTTTATTCCCGCGAGGGTCAAATACCCAGATGTGTTCATTGGGGTATTTGACTTTAGGCGATCATTATTCCGATCGTTCTTGATTGTTTCCCTATCCTGTGATACGATAAATTCAATTTCAGACGGAAGGCAACTCGCCATATCTTACTCCGTCAGATATTCTGGAAGTTCTTAGCTCCGTTTTCAGGGGCAGGATCAACCGCTTGTAACAACTGAAAAGATTCGATATAATGAGGAAAGGAAGAAGTCTATGAGAAATGAACTTGCCGGAGATATCGGTCTGGCGGCAGGAAAAATCCAGTATGACGCTCAGTGTAAGAGAGTATTGGCAAACAGAGTGATACTGGCATGGATACTGAAATATACGGTGAAAGAGTTCAAGAATATGAGTATCCGGCAGATCAAAAAGTGCATTGGAAATGATATTCATATTTCCAGAGTCCGGGTTTCCCCAGGTAAGACGAATACTCCGGAACCGGAGCGGATCGTTGGGGAAGACGGAGCAGACAAAATTCCGGGGATTCCGGATAAAGATGAAACGTATGATAAATTATCTGTGATCATGATCTGCCTGAATCCCCGGACGGGAAAAGGAAACCGGCTGACACAGATGCTGAATGTGCTTTTGTCATCTGAGATGAAACCGGAGAAAAAGATAAAGGCATTGGAGGAAGACTTCCATATACCGATGGAAGATGAAATGGGAGAGGAGCTGAACCAAATGTGCAATCTGAGCGACCTTGTTGAGGAAAAAGGAAGAGAAGGACTTTTGATAGAACAAATACAGAAAAAGCTGAAAAAAGGGAAATCCATCAATATGATCGCGGATGAATTGGAAGCGGAAGAGTCTGTGATCAGAACACTTATGGAAAAGATGCAGAAAAAATCAGTTTAAGGGGACTATGAGTGAGGTGACTGTATGGAAATCCGACAATTAGAACCATTTGAGATTGATGAAGCGATCACTTTGATATGGGAAACATTTTTGCAATTTGAAAAATAAATTAGCACTCGAGCCTTGACGTGGCTAATAACTTCTGCTATATTGCTACTAGAACACGAAAACAAGTAGTGGTTAGCAAGGAGGGATGACCATGAATATCAATAAATTTACACAGAACTCGCTGCAGGCAGTCCAGAACTGTGAGAAAATCGCAGCGGACAACGGAAATCAGGAACTGGCGCAGGAGCATCTGCTCTACGCCCTTTTGACACAGGATGACAGCCTGATCCTGAAGCTCCTTGAGAAAATGAGCATCCAGGGGCAGCTTTTCATCGACAGGGTGGAGCAGGCGATCGGCAAACGTCCGAAGGTACAGGGCGGACAGGCGTATGTGGGGCAGGAGCTCAACAATGTCCTGATCCATGCCGAGGATGAGGCGAAGCAGATGGGAGATGAATATGTCTCTGTTGAGCATCTTTTCCTGGCGCTGTTAAAATATGCCAGCCGGGATATGAAACAGATCTTCCGGGAGTTCGGCATCAGCCGGGAAGGATTTCTCCAGGCACTGTCAACCGTCAGAGGAAACCAGAGGGTGACCAGCGACAATCCAGAGGCAACGTATGACACACTGAACAAATATGGGCAGGATCTGGTGGAGCGGGCGAGAGAACAGAAGCTGGATCCGGTCATCGGGCGTGATGAGGAGATCCGCAATGTGATCCGCATCCTTTCCCGTAAGACGAAGAACAACCCGGTCCTCATCGGAGAACCGGGAGTGGGGAAAACGGCGGTCGTGGAAGGACTGGCGCAGCGGATCGTCAGCGGCGATGTGCCGGAGGGACTGAAAGAAAAGACGATCTTTTCCCTTGATATGGGGGCACTTGTTGCCGGTGCAAAATACCGGGGCGAGTTTGAGGAGCGTCTGAAAGCAGTCCTTGAGGAAGTAAAGAACAGCGAGGGCAGGATCATCCTGTTCATCGATGAACTGCATACTATTGTGGGAGCCGGAAAGACGGACGGCGCCATGGATGCGGGGAACATGCTGAAACCCATGCTGGCAAGGGGCGAACTGCACTGTATCGGCGCTACGACCCTTGACGAGTACCGCCAGTACATTGAGAAAGATGCGGCGCTGGAGCGGCGGTTCCAGCCGGTCATGGTGGATGAGCCGACGGTGGAGGACGCAATCTCGATCCTGCGTGGTCTGAAGGAACGCTATGAAGTATTTCACGGCGTGAAGATCACAGACAGCGCTCTTGTGGCTGCGGCAACATTGTCTCACCGCTATATCTCCGACCGGTTCCTTCCGGATAAAGCCATTGACCTGGTGGATGAGGCCTGCGCCCTGATCAAGACAGAGCTGGACTCCATGCCCACAGAGCTGGATGAGTTAAGACGGCGTGTGATGCAGCTTGAGATCGAGGAGGAGGCACTTAAGAAAGAGGAGGACCGCTTAAGCCGCGAACGCCTGGAGCATCTCCAGGAAGAACTGGCAGGCCTGAAGGAAGAGTATGCGGGCAAGAAGGTACAGTGGGAGAATGAGAAGACTTCTGTGGAACGTGTACAGAAGATCCGAGAGGAGATCGAGCAGGTCAACAAAGACATCCAGAAGGCACAGCGGGAGTATGACCTGAACAAGGCGGCGGAACTCCAGTACGGCAGGCTGCCTCAGCTCCAGAAACAGCTGGAAGAAGAGGAAGAGAAGGTGAAGGAGAAAGATCTGTCCCTTGTCCACGAAGCTGTGACGGACGATGAGATCGCAAGGATCGTATCCCGCTGGACAGGGATCCCGGTCGCGAAACTCAATGAGAGCGAGCGGAGCAAGACCCTGCATCTGGCGGATGAGCTGCATAAGCGCGTGATCGGGCAGGATGAAGGGGTGGAACTGGTCACAGAAGCGATCATCCGTTCCAAAGCAGGGATCAAAGACCCGACAAAACCGATCGGATCTTTCCTGTTCCTGGGACCTACCGGAGTGGGTAAGACAGAACTTGCAAAGGCGCTTGCCCAGAGTCTGTTTGACGATGAGAACAACATGGTGCGTATCGATATGAGCGAGTACATGGAGAAATATTCCGTGTCCAGACTGATCGGAGCGCCTCCGGGATATGTGGGATATGATGAGGGAGGACAGCTCACTGAGGCAGTGCGGAGAAAACCATACTCTGTTGTCCTCTTCGATGAGATTGAAAAAGCTCATCCGGATGTGTTCAATGTGCTTCTTCAGGTGCTTGACGACGGGCGGATCACCGATTCGCAGGGAAGGACTGTGGACTTTAAGAACACGATCCTGATCATGACATCCAACATCGGTGCCAACTATCTCCTTGAAGGGATCCAGGAGGACGGAACGCTGGATGAGAGCTGCCAGGAGATGGCCATGAATGAGCTGAGAGCACATTTCAGGCCGGAGTTCCTGAACCGTCTCGATGAGATAATTATGTTCAAACCATTGACGAAAACGAATATTCATGCCATCATTGACTTACTGATAGCTGACGTCAACAAGCGTCTTGTGGAGAAAGAACTTCGAGTCGAACTCACCGACGCGGCAAAAGATTTTGTCGTAGAGGGCGGATACGAACCGATGTACGGAGCAAGGCCGCTGAAGAGATACCTTCAGAAAAATGTGGAGACTCTTGCTGCAAGGCTGATCCTTGCAGGAAATGTGGGCAGGGGAGATGCGATCCTGATCGACGTGGCAGACGGAAAGCTTCAGGCAACGGTCAAATGACAGATCACCGCCGCAGAATAAGGCGGCATAAGTCCTGCAAAAAGGAGGATGCCCGATGGCATCGATTATTTTCCATATCGACGTGAATTCCGCATATCTTAGCTGGACAGCGGTAGAACAACTGAAAAACGGCGCGGCAGTGGATCTGCGTCAGATACCGGCGATCATCGGCGGGGACCAGAAGTCCCGCCATGGCGTCGTACTGGCCAAGTCCCCTGCCGCGAAAAAATTTGGCATCCGCACGGGGGAACCTGTTGCGAATGCCTTTCGTAAGTGCCCAAATCTTGTGACAGCTCCTCCTGACCATAAGATGTACCGGGAGAAGAGCAGGCTCCTTATGGAATATCTTCGGACATTTACGAAAGAGATCGAACAGGTCAGTGTAGATGAATGCTATATGGATTTTACCTCCATCGCCTATCGGTGGAACTCCCCGGTGGACGGAGCTCTGGAGATCAAGGACGGGATCCGGGAGCGGTTTGGGTTTACCGTCAATATCGGGATTTCCACGAACAAGCTGCTGGCGAAGATGGCTTCGGATTTTGAAAAGCCGGACCGGGTCCACACTCTTTTCCCGGAGGAGATCAAAGAGAAGATGTGGCCCCTTCCCATCAGTGAACTGTATATGGCGGGACGTTCCAGTGTAGAGGTCTTGAAAAAGCTGGAGATCAACACCATCGGAGATCTGGCTCAGTCTGATCTGAAGCTGATCATGCTCCATCTGAAGAGCCACGGGAAAATGCTCTGGGAGTTCGCAAACGGGATCGGGGCGGACAGGATTCAGGCAGAACCGGAGCAGGCAAAGGGAATCGGGAATTCCACTACCCTTTCCGAAGATGCTGAAACTTATGAGGACGCGAGAAGGGTGTTCCGTGAACTTGCAGACAGCGTGGGAAGAAGGCTTAAGAAAGCCGGACAGAAAGCAGGAATGGTGAGTATGGAGATCAAATACTATGATTTCCGGACCAGCTCGCACCAGACCCAGCTTGAGAGACCGTCAAACGATCCGGATATCCTCTTTGAGACCGCCTGCGCTCTTTTCCGGGAGGCGTGGAGCACAGAGCCGGTGCGCCTTCTGGGGATCCGGACCTCAAAGCTGGTGGATGAGGCAGAGCCGGAGCAGCTCTCAATCTTTGATATCGAGATCCCGAAGGAGCCGGACGAGAAGCATAAGAAATTGAAAAAGGCACTGGATGAATTGAACAGCCGGTACGGCAGTGGAGCCGTTGTGAAGGCAAGTCTGATGAGACGGCCTGGAGCAGAAAAGCCAGAAAAATGAGTGTGAGGGGAAAAACAGATGAGAGGAAAAAACTATAACCTGGAACTGGTGAGGATGATATCATTTCTTTTTGTCATTGTCATCCATATCACGAATTTTTACTGCAGGTCTTTCCGACAGATCACATTGCCGGATTATACGTTTTCTCTGCTGCTGGATGCAGCGGCGAGAGTAAGTGTTCCATGTTTCTTCATGATATCAGGGGCGCTGCTACTGGGGAGGGAAGAGCCTCTGGAAAAGCATGCAAAACGTCTCCTGCGGTTTCTTGCAGCCCTTATCTTCTGGAGTCTGCTATATTATGTCTGGAACATTTTTTACGACGGGAGGGATTATGACCTGAGGCAGATCTGGTATGTTCCTACCAAGGCACATCTCTGGTATCTCTACGCGATGATCCCAATCTATCTGGTACTGCCATTCTTCCAGGTCCTCTGCAGGAACATGACAATGAAGCTGGAAAAGGCATTTGTGATCCTGATCAGCGCGGCGGTGCTCATAAACTATCTTGCCGGTGTGGCAGGGGGGCAGCTCTATTATGACATCCCTGTCGTGGGCGACCGGGTTTACTTCTATTATGTTCTGATCGGATACTATCTGTTCAAATACAGAAAGCATATCCGGGTAAGCCAGAGAATGGCAGTGATCATCTCGGCCGTCAGCCTTCTGATTACTTTCGGCTCCTCTATGTGGTCTACTTTGTCCGGCAATACTCACAGTGATAAGATGCTGGCTTACAGCACACCATTTATGATCCTGAGCAGCGTTTCCTTTTTCCTGTTTATGATCAGGCTGAACGGGGCAAACTATACCCCATCCGAAAAAGTACGACGGGTGATCGATGCATTTGGAAAGGCTTCTTTTGGGATTTACCTGATCCATATCTTCTTCTTGGACATTTACAGGAAATTTGTGCCGGTGACAGCCCTCCCGGCGTGGGTCGCCGTCCCGGCGCTGACCGTGGTGATAGCCGGAATGTCCTTCGGATGTATCTGGCTGCTGCACCGGTTCAAATGGGGGAGGATGATCTCCTGATCGGATGATAGTCCATCCCGCCAGGGGTGTCATAGCGCAAAACCGTTCCGCTTTACCTCAAAGATTGGAATGTTTGTAACGTCAAAGGATATGTTCGTGCAGCGGCACTCCATATCCTTTGTCTAACAAACAGAACCAATGCTTTTCGGAACGCTCTCACTTGATGTTTTGCTCACATGACATCCCCGGCGGGATTACTATATCCAAAACGGAAGAGAAATCCTGAAAACGGAAGATGGATCGATCATCTGCTTTTATCTTCTCAGTCACTATTCCATTCCAGACTCTGTGTCCTGCTGTATACACTGACGATCAATACTGAAAAAAGTATCATAGTGGCATTCGCGGCAGCCGTTCCTTTCCACGTTGTTATCACAGGAGCAAACAGGGCGGATGCGGAGTTAAACATAGTATGGAAAAGTACAAATGGAAATACATATCCTTTCCCTGCTATTTTGTAAATTGCCCCTCTGAAAAAACTCAACGACATGACCTGGACATTGAACATCCAAAAATCGATCAGCCCCTCACAGTGACTGGTCCCGGGGATGAAAAAGAGGGGGATATGCCAGAAAATCCAGATGGCTCCAACTAAAATGGAAGAAAGAATAAAGCCGTATCTTTGATTCATCCCGGGCTGGAGTACATAGGTCCAGCCCGCTTCTTCCAAACCGCCGATAAAAAGATTACCCGGCAGGGAAAGGAAGAACATATAAAAGGGAAGTGCCATTTCCATGCGTCCTGATACCGCTATATGCATTCCAAAATACAGTACAAGACCGGCGAAGATGATCAAATAAACAAAACTTTTGTTTTTCGTTTCAAAAACTGTTTTCAGCCATTCACGAAACCCGGTTATCCGGCTGTTCTTCTTCAAAACAATATAGGAGGAAATAGCAGGAGATAAAATATAGATGGCAAAGGGGAGGTTCAGTGCAAACTGCCGGAATGAATGAACCAGACTGTAAACCCGATATCCAAATTGTCCGAGAATGATCAATACGCCGGATGTCACATAGGCGATACAAAAGGTCAAAGAGATAAAATGTAATACAACTTTTTTATCTGACAATTGTTATTTCCCTCCACAATTCCAATTATAAAACCCCATATTTCCCGAATGATCATCAAGAATAAAGAGCGTAATACTGTGTGAATATATTATAACGGAGGAGTTTTTGGTGGACAAGAAAATTTATGATGATAAGAATGAATTTTTTAAACAGTGCGGTACAACCAACCGATGCGGTCCTGACATTCCGCCGGATGAACCTGCCGCTTCTCTTCCAGACCTTCCGTTTTGGATAAAGTAATCCCGCCGGGGGTGTTATATGAGCAAAACATCAAGTGAGAGCGTTCCGAAAAGCATTCGTTCTGGATGTTAGCAGGAGGCAGATGAAGTGCCATTGCACGAACATCTGCCTCCTGTGTTACATCCATTCGAATCTTTGAGGTAAAGCGGAACGGTTTTGCGATATGACACCCCCGGCGGGATGGACTTTTATCT
Source organism: Mediterraneibacter glycyrrhizinilyticus (assembly GCF_016902345.1). Lineage (GTDB taxonomy): Bacteria > Bacillota > Clostridia > Lachnospirales > Lachnospiraceae > Mediterraneibacter > Mediterraneibacter glycyrrhizinilyticus_A. Next base: position 126,152 of record NZ_JACJLR010000001.1, read on the forward strand.
TAAATCAAAATATCAGTTCCAGAAATCCGTCTTGTCTTTCAGTCCGATGCTCTTTGCACGGAACTCCGGATCTTTTCCTTCTTTTTTCTGTTTCACATAATCCTTCATACACCGGATCGCCGGTCTGCCAAGAATGATGATGACGGGCAGGTTGATCAGCGCCATGAATCCCATCAGTACGTCCGCAGTGCTCCAAACCAGACCGAACTCCATGACCGAACCTGCAAGCACGATCAGTGCGGCGATGACGCGGAAGGCATTGAGGAGCGCTTTCCCCGGAGTGCGTCCGCACAGGTATTTCAGGCCCATCTCTGCATAGTAGAAGTTACCGATCAGAGTGGTGAACGCAAACAGGCAGAGCGCGATGGTGATAAAGACTGTCCCGAATCCGCCCAGAGACTCTGACGCTGCTGCCTGTACCCAGGGCATTCCTTTCAGCTCGTCGCTGGGAGCTACGCCGGAGCAGAGGAGCATGAAAGAAGTGGCGGAACAGATCAGGATGGTGTCGATGAACACGGACAGCATCTGGACCAGTCCCTGTTTGACCGGATGAGATACCGCTGCGCTGGCCGCAGCGTTCGGCGCAGAACCGACACCCGCCTCGTTGGAGAAGAGTCCTCTCTTGATTCCGTTCATTACGCAGGAGCCTGTGAACCCGCCGAAGATCGCGCGGAAATCAAAGGCGTTTGTGAAGATGTCCGAGAACATCTGCGGGATCAGGTTAAAGTGTGTGACCACGATGAAGAGTGATACCGCCAGATAAAAGATCCCCATGAAGGGCACGAGGACTCCTGTGATCCGGGAAATCTGTTTGCTGCCGCCGAAGATGCAGACTGCAAATATCAGAGCAAGGATGATGCCTACGATCAACGGTGTGGAAGCCTCGTTGAAAAAGCTGTATGCCCGGAAAGAATCTGCGATGTTAAAGGAGGCGACAAGGTTGAACCCTCCCATATAGGTCAGGATAAGGAAGACGGCGAAAAGGACACCGATCCAGTGCTTCTTCAGTGCGGCCTGGATATAGTATGCCGGTCCTCCGTAAGAGCTTCCGTCCTCTGCGCGCCGTTTGTAGATCTGTGCCAGGGTACTCTCGATGAAGGCGGACGCGCTTCCCAGAAGAGCAGTCAGCCACATCCAGAATACAGCTCCCGGACCGCCCAGGCAGATCGCGGTGGAGATTCCGGCGATATTGCCGGTTCCCACGCGGGAGGCGGTGGATACCATCAGTGCCTGGAAGGAAGACAGACCGTTCTCGTCAGAACCGGGCTGTGCCACGACACGGATCGATTCCAGAAAAAGACGGAACTGTACAAAACGTGTCCTGATCGAAAAATAGATGCCTGTCCCCAACAGCAGGATGATCAGGATGTAACTGTAGAGCAGATCGCTCAGTGTGTTGATAAAATCTGTGAACAATATAAAATCCTCTCTTTCCTCTTTTTTTGTTAATTTGGAGTATTTTGCAGATGTCTGAACTGCAGTCTGAACCGGACCGCAGTATGCCTGATGATGTGATTTCCTGATACAGTCGCTTCCATATCATAGCGTAAACTGCGGTCCTTGTCCAGAAAAATTCTAATTTTTGCAACTCGGGAGAGATTGTGGTATTCTATAACACAGGTAAATAATAAGTATAGAATATCCAGATCAGGAGGAATGTAACCGTGAGATTAGATAAATTATTGGAACGTCTTGAATACGAGGTCGTACAGGGCAGCGCCCAGACCGAGGTGACGACTCTTGTTAACGATTCGAGAAAGGTGGAGAAAGGCTCTGTTTTCGTCTGCATCAGCGGTGCGGTCTCTGACGGACACAGGTTCGCGCCGGACGTGGCGGAGAAAGGAGCGGCAGCCCTGGTGGTAGAGAAGGAGGTTGACGTCCCGGCGGATGTGACCGTGATCCGCGTGCCGGATACCCGGTATGCGCTGGCGCTCATGTCTGCGGCATATTTCGGATACCCTGCGGAGAAACTCAAGATCATCGGGATCACAGGGACAAAGGGAAAGACCACAACGACTTATATGATCAGGTCTATCCTCGAGGGCGTGGGGCATAAAGTCGGACTGATCGGGACCATCGAGGCGATCATCGGAGACAGGAAGATCCCGGCGGCAAACACGACTCCGGAATCCTTTACGATCCACCAGTATTTTGCGGAGATGGTAAAAGAAGGGTGCGACAGCGTGGTCATGGAAGTGTCCTCCCAGGGACTGATGCTCCACAGGACGGCAGGGATCCCCTTTGAGATCGGTATCTTTACCAATCTGGGGCATGACCATATCGGACCTAACGAACATAAAGATTTTGACGACTATAAGCGGTGCAAAGGACTTCTGTTCAAACAGTGCAGGCTGGGGATCGCGAACGTGGACGACAAATATTTTGAGGATGTGTTCAAAGGTTCCACCTGCCGGATCGAGACCTTCGGATTCTCAGAGAAAGCGGACCTCCGGGCGGAGGATGTCCGGCTGGTGTCCAGACCGGGCTACCTGGGCGTTGCCTACCATGTGGCGGGGCTGATGGACTTCGATGTGGAGATCGACATCCCGGGTACATTCAGCGTTTACAATTCACTGACCGCTATCGCCGTGTGCCGCCATTTCCAGGTGCCGGCGGATAAGATCAAAGAGGCATTAAAACAGGCAAAGGTCAAAGGGCGAATCGAGATGATCAAAGTGTCCGATGAGTTCACCCTGATGATCGACTACGCGCACAATGCGATGAGCCTGGAGAGCCTGCTGACGACATTGAAAGAATATCATCCGAAGCGGCTTGTCTGCCTGTTCGGGTGCGGCGGAAACCGGTCCAAAGACAGGAGATACGAGATGGGAGAGGTCTCAGGGCGCCTTGCGGACCTGACTATCATCACATCCGATAACCCCAGGTTCGAGGAGCCTCAGGCGATCATTGACGATATCAAGACCGGGATCGGAAAGACAGACGGAAAATATGTGGAGATCTGTGACCGGAAGGAAGCGATCAAGTACGCCATCGCCCATGGGGAGCCGGGGGATGTCATCGTGCTCGCCGGAAAAGGGCATGAGGATTACCAGGAGATCAAAGGGGTGAAGTATCCCATGGATGAGCGCGTCCTGATCGCGGAAGTGCTGGAAGAACTGAAAGCAGAACAGAAGGACATGAGAATGGTGTGAGCGTGTGTTTGCGGATATAATCATAGACATTAAACATGAAAAACTGGATAAAATATTTCAGTACAGGATCCCGGAGAGGCTTTTAGAAGAACTGGAGATCGGGATGGAAGTGCTGGTGCCCTTCGGAAAAGGAAACCGGAGGACAAAAGGTTATGTGACCGGGATCTCCGAGACCTGTGACTATGACCTTTCAAAGGTCAAAGAGATCGAGGATATTTCCCGGGAGGGCGTGGAGATCGAGGCGAAGCTTGTCGCCCTCGCAGCGTGGATGAAAGAAAATTACGGCGGGACCATGATCCAGGCGCTCAAAACGGTCCTTCCCATCAAACAGAAGGAAAATGCCAGGATGAAACGCCGCCTGTGCCTGATCCTCTCCGAGGAGGAGGGAAAGCGGAAACTTGAGTTCTATCTGGAAAAGAACCAGAAGGCACGCGCCAGGCTGATGGCGGCGCTGCTGGATGATAAAGTTCTGGACTATGAGCTCGTGACGAAGAAACTGAACATCACGCTGCCGGTGATCCGGGCTCTGGAGGAACAGGGCGTCCTCGAGATCCGGGAGGAGCAGGTCTACCGCAATCCTGTGAAGCAGGCGGAGCGCTCCGGGAAAAAGATCATCTTTACAGAGGAACAGATGTCTGCCATCCGGCGTTTCAGGCAAGACTATGAAAAGGGCATAAGAAATACCTATCTGCTGTATGGTGTGACAGGGAGCGGCAAGACCGAGGTCTATATGGAGATGATCCGGGCTGTGGTCGATATGGGGAAGCAGGCGATCGTCCTGATTCCGGAGATCGCGCTGACCTACCAGACTGTGATGCGTTTTTACCGGAACTTCGGGGACCGGGTCTCTATCATGAACTCCCGGCTCTCTCCGGGAGAACGGTATGACCAGATGATGCGGGCAAAGAACGGAGAGGTGGATGTGATGATCGGTCCGCGCTCCGCTCTTTTCACTCCGTTTCCGGACCTGGGACTGATCGTGATCGACGAGGAGCATGAGCCCACATACAAGAGCGAGCAGACGCCCCGGTATCACGCCAGGGAGACGGCAGTGAGAAGGGCGCAGATGGAGGGAGCCGGTGTCGTTCTGGGCAGCGCTACGCCATCCCTCGAGGCGATGTACCGGGCGAAGAAAGGGGAATATGTCCTGCTGGAGATGAAGAACCGTTCCCGGATGCAGAGGCTTGCCGACGTGCATACAGTGGATCTGAGGGAGGAACTCCGTGAGGGAAACCGTTCGATCTTAAGCCGGAAGCTGCAGGGACTGATGGAGGAGAGGCTTGGGAAAAAGGAGCAGATCATGCTGTTCCTGAACCGGAGAGGCTATTCCGGGTTCGTCTCCTGCCGGGAGTGTGGGCATGTGGTAAAATGCCCCCACTGCAGCGTCTCTCTCTCGGTCCACCGGGACGGGACGATGCGGTGCCATTACTGCGGGTACGCGCAGCCGAGAGTGACGGTGTGCCCGGAATGCGGCTCCCGCCATATCGGAGAATTCCGCGCCGGGACCCAGCAGATCGAGGACATCGTCAAAGAACGTTTCCCGGGAGCGAGAGTGCTGCGCATGGACATGGATACTACCAGGCAGAAGGATTCCTATGAAAAGATCCTCTCCGCGTTTGCAAATGAGGAGGCGGATATCCTTGTGGGAACACAGATGATCGTGAAAGGTCATGATTTTCCGAATGTGACCCTGGTGGGAGTGCTGGCCGCGGATATGTCCCTTTATACGGACGATTACCGCTCCGGGGAGCGGACCTTCCAACTCCTGACCCAGGCGGTGGGCAGGGCTGGACGGGGAGACCGCCACGGTGAGGCGGTGATCCAGACCTACAGCCCGGAACATTATGCGGTGGTCACGGCGGCGGCACAGGATTACGAGGCGTTTTATGAGCAGGAGATCAGCTACAGGGACCTGATGGGGTATCCGCCTGTGGAACATCTGCTCGCGGTGCTCATATCCTGTGAAGATGAGGGACTCCTTGACAAAGGATGCCGTTATCTGAGAGAATATGCTCTCCGGGTGAGTGGGCACGGATGGGGGACCGCGGACCGGCGGACGGATCCGGACGGACGGGAGCCTATGCTGCGGTCCGGGCAGGAAAAAGCAGAGGTCATCGGTCCGGCAAGCCCGGGGATCGATAAAGTGAAGGATATCTACCGGCGCGTCCTCTACATAAAAGCGCCGGAATATGATACACTCACAGAGATCAAGGACAGACTGGAACAATATATTGAGATCAATTCCGGATTTGACAAAATGAGGATCCAGTTTGATTTTGACCCAATGGGAATATAAATACAGCGAAGCGGCGGCAGGAAATCCGCTTCATCGGAAGAAAGAGCAGAAGGAGATATAAGAATGGCAATCAGACAGGTAAGAGAGATCGGAGACGAGATACTGACAAAGAAGTGCAAAGAAGTGCCGAAGATGACGCTTCGGACAAAGATCCTGATCGGGGATATGCTGGAGACGATGTATGACAAGAACGGCGTGGGGCTGGCAGCTCCCCAGGTAGGAGTCCTCAAACAGATCGTGGTCATTGACGTGGGAGAAGGCCCTATCGTGCTGATCAATCCGGAGATCATTGAGACTTCCGGAGAGCAGACCGGAGAGGAAGGCTGCCTGAGCGTTCCGGGAAAATGGGGCTATGTGACCCGCCCGGACCATGTGAAAGTGCGTGCCCTGAACCAGGACATGGAACCTTTTGAGATGGAGGGAGAAGGTCTTCTGGCAAGGGCATTCTGCCATGAGATCGACCATCTCTTCGGACAGCTCTATGTGGATAAGACGGAGGATGGCCTCCACGATGTGTCATACGAGGAACCGGAGGAAGACGAAGAAGAAACGGAGGAATAAGAGATGAGAATCATATTTATGGGAACTCCTGATTTCTCCGTGGGAACACTGGAAGCGCTGGTAGAGGCGGGGCACGACGTCTGCCTTGCGGTGACCCAGCCGGATAAGCCGAAAGGACGGGGCAAGGAGATGCAGTCCACCCCGGTCAAGGAGGCGGCAGAGCGGCATGGGATCCCGGTCTATCAGCCAAAGAAGATCAGAGATCCCCAGTGTGTTGAAGAACTGAAGAAATATCAGGCAGATGTGATGGTCGTTATCGCCTTCGGTCAGATCCTTCCGAGATCGATCCTGGAGCTGACGCCATACGGGTGTATCAATGTCCATGCATCACTCCTCCCCAAATACCGCGGGGCAGCGCCGATCCAGTGGTCGATCATCGAGGGAGAGACGGTGACCGGCGTGACCACCATGCAGATGGACGAGGGGCTGGATACCGGCGACATGATCATGAAGACAGAGGTCCCCATCGCGGAGGACGAGACCGGGGGCACCCTTCACGATAAGCTCTCAGATGCCGGAGCCAAGCTGTGCGTTGAGACGCTGAAAGCGATCGAAGACGGAACGGCGGCGTTTGAAAAACAGGGAGAGAGCCCGACTGCCTATGCCAGGATGCTGGATAAAAAGCTGGGGAATATCGACTGGAATGAGCCTGCCGCGCGCATTGAGCGCCTGGTACGGGGGCTGGCTCCCTGGCCCAGTGCCTACACCCACTGGAACGGGAAAGTGATGAAGATCTGGCGGGCAAAGGCAGAGAGCAGCCGGTCTGAAGGAAAAGAGAACGGGGCTCCAAAGGCAGAGCCGGGGACAGTCCGTTCTGTAGCGAAAGACCATTTTGCAGTACAGACAGGAGACGGGATCCTGAAAGTCTACGAACTTCAGATCCCGGGAAAGAAAAGGATGGAGACGGGTGCATTCCTGAGGGGGTATGCGCTGGAAGAAGGGACTGTGTTCACACGGGAATGATATATGTGCTCTGGTAGAGAGCATGTCCGTTTGGCTCGCTGCCCGCGGGGATAAAACGCGGCGGGAACTTTCGTGGCAGTCCGGGCGCAGGCATCAAACAATTCAGGAGGATGATACTATGCCCATGTTTTATTACTATTTTGACCCGACGTATTCACTGGTACTGATCGGCGTACTGATCTGTCTGCTCGCCTCGGCGAGAGTGAACAGCGTGTTCGCAAGGTATTCACGGGTGCGCAGCCGCTCCGGGATGACCGGGAAAGAGGCGGCGGAGCGTATCCTCAGGATGAACGGGATCTATGATGTGCGTGTGGTCCACATCCCGGGGAACCTGACAGACCACTACAACCCGGGGAAAAAGACTCTGGGGCTTTCCGATACGGTGTATAATTCCTCGTCGGTGGCGGCTATCGGCGTCGCGGCCCACGAGTGCGGGCACGCGGTCCAGCATTCTGTGGGATATGCTCCGCTGTCGATCCGGGGAGCCCTGGTGCCTGTGGCAAACTTCGGGTCCGCCATATCCTGGCCGCTGATCCTGATCGGGCTTCTGATGAACGGGGAGATGTCAGCTTTGTTGATCAACCTGGGGATCCTGCTGTTTTTTGCAGCGGTCCTGTTCCAGATCGTGACCCTGCCGGTAGAGTTCAACGCTTCAGGTCGGGCGGTAAAGGTGCTGGAATCTTCCGGGATGCTCTATCCGGACGAGGTGGGAGCTGTGAAAAAGGTGCTGCGCGCCGCCGCGCTGACCTACGTGGCTGGTGCAGCGTCCGCGATTCTGCAGCTTTTGCGGCTCATGATCATAGGAGGACGGAGAAACAACAATGAGTAAAGCGATAAATGAGAGGGAGATCGTCCTGGCGGTCCTCATGGAAGTAACTGAGAACGGGGCGTACAGCCACCGGATCCTCCGGGACGTGCTCGCCAAATACCAGTATCTCGATAAAAGAGAGCGTTCCTTTATTACCAGGGTGACGGAAGGAACACTGGAGCATATGATCGAGATCGACTATATTCTGGATCAGTTTTCCAAAGTCAAAGTAAAAAAGATGAAGCCGGTCATCCGCAGCATTTTAAGGAGCGGAGTGTACCAGCTCAAATATATGGATACTGTGCCGGACCATGCCGTGTGCAGTGAGGCGGTAAAACTGGCGGTGAGAAAGGGATTTTCCGGACTCCGGGGATATGTGAACGGCGTTCTGCGCAGTGTGGCGAGAGGAATGGACAGCGTGGAATATCCGTCAGAGGGACTGGCAGCGTTGTCAGTGAGATATTCCTGTCCGGAATGGATCCTGAAATTGTGGCAGCAGGAGTATGAGCCGGATGTGATCGAAGCCATGCTGAGAGATTTTCAGGAGGAAAAGCCTTTGACGATCCGGTGCTGTCAGAACAGGATCACGCCGGAGGAACTGAAAAAGCGTCTGGAAGAGGAAGGAGTCACGGTGACGGCTCATCCCTATCTTTCCTATGCTTTTTCCATAATAGGGTATGATTATCTGGAAGGCCTGGAGAGCTTCCGGGAAGGCCTGTTTGCGGTACAGGATGTCAGCTCTATGCTGGTGGGCGAGATCGCAGACCCGAAAGAGGGAGCGTATGTGATCGATGTCTGTGCCGCGCCCGGCGGAAAAGCTCTTCATGTCGCAGAACGTTTAAATGGGACGGGGCATGTGGAGGCGCGGGATCTGACCGAGTATAAGACGGACCTGATCCGGGAGAATATCGGGCGCTCCGGCTTGGAAAATATAGAGGCAAAAGTACAGGATGCCACAGTTTTTGACGAGGATTCTGAAGGAAAAGCGGATCTTGTGATCGCGGATCTTCCCTGCTCGGGACTGGGCGTCCTTGGCAGAAAGACGGACCTGAAATACAAGGCCTCACCCGAGGGGACAGAGAGTCTGGTCCATCTCCAGAGAGAGATCCTAGACTGCGTGCACCGTTATGTGAAGCCGGGAGGGACTCTGATCTACAGTACCTGTACGGTGGACCAGGCGGAGAATATGGGAAATCTGTACTGGTTTCTGGAGGAACATCCGGAGTTCAGGCTGGATGATATAACAGAGAGGCTCTGCCCGGAACTCCGGGAAGACGTCCGGGACGGGGGCTGCATCCAGCTTCTTCCCGGGATACATAAATGTGACGGATTCTTTCTGGCGCGGCTGGTGCGCTCAGAGTGAGAAGGAAGAGCAGGACATGAAAAAAGATATTCGTTCTATGACATTTGATGAACTGAAAAAAGAAATGCAGGAGATGGAAGAAAAGCCGTTCCGGGCGAAACAGATCTATGAATGGCTCCATGTGAAACTCTCAGACAGTTTTGACGAGATGACAAACCTGTCTAAAACACTCCGGGAGCGCCTGGAAGAGGGATACGAGATCCTGCCCGTGGAGATGGAGGAGCGGCAGGTCTCGAAGCTGGACGGGACGAACAAGTTCCTGTTCCGGCTTTTCGACGGGAACATGGTGGAGAGCGTCCTGATGAAGTATAAGCATGGGAATTCGGTCTGTATTTCTTCGCAGGCAGGATGCCGCATGGGGTGTGCCTTCTGCGCTTCGACCATCGGCGGGCTTCAGAGGAACCTGACGGCATCCGAGATGCTGGGGCAGGTCTACCAGATCCAGAAGATCACCGGAGAGCGGGTGTCCAACGTGGTGGTCATGGGAACCGGAGAGCCGCTGGACAACTATGACAATTTCCTTCGTTTTGTCCGTCTCCTGACAGATGAGAATGGTCTGAATATCAGCCAGAGAAATGTGACCGTATCCACCTGCGGCATTGTTCCGGGGATCCGGAAGCTGGCGGAGGAGAAACTCCAGATCACACTGGCGCTTTCCCTCCATGGATCGACCCAGGAGAAGCGGCGGAAACTGATGCCTGTGGCGAACAAATATGAACTTTCCGAAGTCCTTTCCGCCTGTGATGAATATTTTGAAAAGACAGGCAGGAGGGTGACCTTTGAGTACAGTCTTGTTCACGGTGTGAATGACACCCAGGAGGATATCCGGGAGCTGACAGAGATCTTAAGACCGCGGAAATGTCATCTGAATCTGATCCCGGTAAACCCGGTGAGAGAACGTGATTTTGTCCGTCCGAGCCGGGAAAATGCCCTGAATTTCAAAAATAAACTTGAAAAAAGCGGAATAAATGTTACTATAAGAAGGGAAATGGGCTCTGATATTGACGGAGCCTGTGGTCAGCTGAGACGCCGCTATGTGGCGGACGGCCAGGAGCTGTGACGGTTACAGTTCAATGTAACCTGCGATGCGGAAAGCCTCAATAAATTGAGGCACAGCCCGGCCAAGAAAGACAGTATATAAGGAGAAGACTATGAGGACATTTTCAATTACAGATGTAGGAATGGTGCGACAGGTGAATCAGGATTATGTCTTTGCGACAGACAGGCCGCTCGGTATCCTGCGTAATCTGTTCGTGGTAGCGGACGGCATGGGAGGACACCAGGCCGGAGACTACGCTTCAAAATATACTGTGGAAGTTCTTCAGAGGGAGCTGAAGCTCAGTGAGGGCGAGGACGTGGAACGGGTGCTCGTGGGCGCCATCAAGACGGCGAACCGCGAGATCATCAAGGAGGCTTCCAGGGATGCCCATCTCAAAGGGATGGGAACGACCGTGGTGGCGGCTACCATCATCAATCAGATGATGTATTTTGCCAATGTGGGTGACAGCCGTCTGTATCTGATCAATCAGGGGATACAGCAGCTTACAAAAGACCACTCTCTGGTAGAAGAGATGGTCCGGCTTGGAGGGATCAAGCCGGAGGAAGCGAAGCATCACCCGGATAAGAATATCATCACAAGAGCGATCGGCGCAAAAGCTGACGTGGATGTGGATTTTTACGAGCACCGTCTGAAGCGGGGAGACATCATTCTGATGTGCACAGACGGTCTGAGCAATATGGTGGAGGATGAAGAACTCTTCCATATCGTGCAGGGAGGAAGAGACATCGTCGAGGCCGGCCAGGCGCTGGTCGAGGCGGCAAAAGAGAACGGAGGGACCGACAACATCGGAGTTGTGCTGGTAGAACCGTTCGCGGATGAGGTGAGTGTATTATGATCAAAGAAGGAGTTTTTTTAGGGAAAAGATATGAGATACTGGGCCGCATCGGTTCCGGCGGGATGGCGGATGTCTATAAGGGCAAGGACCATAAGCTGAACCGCTATGTGGCGATCAAAGTACTGAAGAGTGATTATCGTTCCGACGAGGTGTTTATCCAGAAGTTTGTGAGTGAGGCGCAGGCAGCTGCAGGGCTGATGCACCCCAATGTGGTAAATGTCTATGATGTGGGACAGGACCGGGGACTTTACTATATGGTAATGGAACTGGTGGAAGGGATCACTCTGAAGGACTATATAGAAAAGAAAGGGAAGCTTTCGGCAAAGGAGACCATCAGCATCTCCATTCAGATGGTGACAGGGATCCAGGCGGCGCACAACAGACATATCATCCATCGGGATATCAAGCCGCAGAATATCATTATCTCCCAGGAAGGGAAAGTAAAAGTAACAGATTTCGGGATCGCCCGCGCGACCACATCGACGCAGACCATCAGCGCAAGCGTGATGGGATCGGTCCATTATACCTCTCCGGAACAGGCGAGGGGCGGACATGTGGACGAGCGCAGTGACATTTATTCAGCCGGTATCACCATGTATGAGATGATCACCGGCCATGTTCCGTTTGACGGAGATTCCACGGTGACGGTGGCGCTCAAGCATCTTCAGGAGGAGATCATCTCACCCTCCGAGGAGGTGCCGGACATTCCGTACAGCCTGGAATGCATCATACTGAAATGTACCCAGAAGAGTCCGGAGAAGCGTTACAGCAACTGCGAAGAGCTTCTCCTTGATCTGAAGCGCTCTCTGGTCGATCCGGACGGTGATTTTGTTCTGGCGGGCGGAGCAGCCGCGGCAGCCGGCGCTGACCGCACTGTCGTCATGTCCACGGAGGAACTGGACCGGATCCAGAATGAGCAGTACAGTGCAGATGATGACTATGACGATGATGATTACGATGACGATTATGATGATGAAGAAGACTACAGTGAGGACGAGGATGAGGCGGATGATTATGATGACCGCAGACGGAAGAAGGATGTAAATCCGGACACAAAGAAGATCATGAGGATTCTCATGATCGTTGCGGCGGTGATCATCGCATTCCTGATTCTGTTCCTTGTGGGAAGTGCGGTAGGCGTTTTCAGCGGCTCAGGGCTTCCCTCATCGACGGAAGAAGAGCAGGTGGAGGTTCCTGACCTGCGGGGAATGACGGAAGACGAGGCAAAGAAAGAACTCAACGACCTCGGACTTGGAATCAAGGTGGAGAGCGAGAGGGTGGCTTCCAATGAGTATGACGAGGGTGAAGTTGTCAGCCAGGATCCGGCGTACGGAGAGAAGGTGGACGCTCACACAACGGTCCATGTGACGCTCAGCAGCGGCGAGGAGGCACAGACCACAAACGTGCCGGATGTGGTCGGAAAAGAGGAAGCAGAGGCGGAGCAGATGCTCGCGGATGCGAATCTCAAAGTAGCCAAAGATTCTCAGTACAGTGATGATGTGGAAGAGGGATATGTTATTTCCTGTGATCCGGGAGAAGGACAGGAAGTGGATGAGGAGAGTACGGTCACGATCGTAGTCAGCCTCGGTTCGGAGCCGGCGAAAGTGCCGTCCCTGGAAGGACGGAGCGCGTCAGACGCCGAATCGGCGCTCTCCAACGCGGGCCTTACAGGAAGCGCCCGGGAAGAGTACAGTGACAGTGTTGAGGCCGGCATGGTCATCTCGCAGGATATTGAGGCCGGAAGAGAAGTCTCGAAAGGTACTTCCGTGGGATATGTCGTCAGCAAGGGACCGCAGACGAAGATGGTTTCTGTTCCGAGCCTGAGCGGACGCACGGAAAGTGATGCGAGACAGAGACTGTCCGAGGCGGGCCTGAATGCAGGGGAAGTGACCTATGAGTACAGCAGTTCTGTAAGTGCAGGGTACGTGATCAGCCAGACGGCCTCTGCGGGAAGTCAGGTGGAAGAAGGAACCTCCATCGGATTTACGGTGAGTCAGGGACCGGAACCCCAGCCGGATCCTGAGCCGGAAGAACCATCTTCCGGTACCGGAACAGGTGGAGAGGATGGGACGGACAGCGCAGGCGGCGGCACGGATACAACGACGCAGCAGTGACAGAGACAGGCGGTATGATGCAGGGAAAAATCGTAAAAGGAATTGCCGGATTCTACTACGTTCACGTGGTAGGATCCGGTGTTTATGAGTGCAAGGCAAAAGGAGTATTCCGAAAAGAAAATATCAAGCCACTGGTGGGAGACGATGTGGAGATCGAGGTGCTCGATGAGAAGGATATGGAAGGCAATATCATGAAGATCCTGCCCAGAAAGAACGACCTGATCCGTCCTGCAGTGGCGAACATTGATCAGGCACTGGTGGTATTTGCCGTGACGCAGCCGGAACCGCATTTCAATCTTCTGGACCGGTTCCTTGTTATGATGGAGCGCAAAGAGATCCCCACGGTGCTGTGTTTCAACAAGACGGATATCGCGGAGGATCCGGTGATCGCGGAGCTGGAACAGATTTACGGCGGATGCGGCTATCCGGTCCTCTTTACAAGTGCAAGAGAAGAGGAAAACATCGAAGAACTGAAACAGCTCCTGCGGGGAAAGACGACTGCGATCGCCGGACCGTCCGGCGTCGGCAAATCCTCTCTGATCAATCTTCTGCAGTCAGAAGTGAAGATGGAGACGGGAAGTATCAGCAGGAAGATCGCCCGGGGAAAACACACGACCAGACATTCCGAGCTGCTCGTTCTGGGCGAGAATTCCTACATTATGGATACGCCGGGGTTCAGTTCTCTCTATGTAAATGATTTTGAAAAGGAAGAACTGAAATACTGCTTTCCGGAGTTTGCACCTTATGAAGGCAGGTGCCGTTTCAACGGGTGCGACCATATCCATGAACCGGGATGTGCCGTGAAGGCGGCAGTGGAAGAAGGGAAGATACACAGAGTACGGTATGAGGACTATGCAGAGATGTACCGTGAACTGAAGGAAAGGAAAAGGTACTAGTTTATGAGAATGATTTTGGCGCCATCCATACTCTCGGCAGATTTTAAGATTCTGGGAGAACAGATCCGGATCACGGAAGAAGCCGGGGCACAGTACATTCACTTTGACGTGATGGACGGCATGTTCGTACCAAGCATCTCATTCGGGATGCCGGTACTCTCATCTATAAAAGGTGCGACAGACCAGCTGCTGGATGTTCATCTCATGGTGACAGAACCGGAGCGCTATATCGAGGAGTTTGCCAGATGCGGGGCAGATTCGATCACAGTTCATGAGGAGGCGTGTGGTGATCCGGGAAAAGCACTGGATCTGATCCACAGCTGCGGTGTGAAGGCAGGGATTTCCATTAAACCAAAGACACCTGTGGAGACGCTGATCCCATATCTGGACCGGGCGGAGATGTTCCTCATCATGTCCGTGGAGCCGGGATTCGGCGGACAGGCGTTTATCCCGGAGTCACTGGAGCGGATCCGCCATCTCAGATCCCTTCTGGATGAGCGCGGGCTTGAAGCAGACATCGAGGTGGACGGGGGAATCTATCATTCGAATGTGGCGGAAGTACTGGAAATGGGAGCAAATGTCATCGTATCGGGATCGGGAGTATTTAAAGGGGATATCAGAAAAAATACTGAGGATTTCATGGAGATTTTGAGAAGATATGAGTAAGCGTACAGTGATCGTGAGCGGCGGGATGCTGGAAGAAGATTTCGTCCTCCCTATTTTAAAAAGTGAAGATACGGAATTTATCATCGGCGTGGACAGAGGTCTTGTGTTTCTCTATGAGCATGGGATCAAACCAGACTATATCGTGGGGGATTTTGACAGCGCCCCGAATGAGATCGTAACTTATTACCGTGAGGAGACAAAGGTGCCGATCCGGGAATTCAACCCGGTGAAAGACGCTTCTGATACGGAGATCGCACTGCGTCTGTGTATCGGACTGAACAGGCACGAGATCTGGATCCTTGGAGGGACCGGCAAGCGGGTGGACCATCTCTGGGCAAATGTACAGTGCCTTAAGATCGCTCTTGACGCAGGGGCGGACGCCCGGATCATAGACAGTCACAACCAGATCCGTCTTCTGGATCACGGGATCACCCTGAAAAAGGAAGAGGCGTTCGGTCCGTATTTTTCCGTGTTCCCGCTGGAGATCCCCGTAGATGACTTTAACATCAGCGGAGCAAAATATCCGCTGAAGAACCATATCCTGAAGCCCTATGACAGCCTCTGCGTGAGCAACGAATATCAGGAAGATACGGTAGAGATCGAGTTCTCTTTCGGTATTGTCATACTGATGGAGACGAAAGACTGAGGCTGCCGGAGATCATTGAAAACAAAGGAGATTTGAGAATATATGAAACTGGGAATCGTAGGTTTACCAAACGTAGGAAAAAGCACACTTTTTAACTCTCTGACAAAAGCAGGGGCGGAGTCCGCAAACTATCCGTTCTGTACCATTGACCCGAACGTGGGCGTCGTGACCGTTCCGGATAAGAGACTGGATGTCCTGGGAGAGATGTACCACACAAAGAAGATCATCCCGGCGGTGATCGAGTTCGTGGATATCGCAGGACTGGTCAAAGGGGCTTCCAAAGGAGAAGGACTGGGTAACCAGTTCCTTGCAAATATCCGCGAGGTGGACGCTATCGTCCATGTTGTCAGATGCTTTGAGAATACGAACATCGTCCATGTGGACGGAAGTATCGATCCGATGAGAGATATTGAGACGATCAACCTGGAACTGATCTTCTCGGATCTGGAAGTCCTCGAGAGAAGGATGTCAAAGACTGTGAAGCTTTCCCGCAATGACAAGACGGCGGCGAAAGAGCTGGCATTTCAGGAACGTCTGAAGGCTCATCTGGAAGAAAATAAACTTGCAAAGACCTTTAAGACGGACGACGAGGACGAGCAGGCATGGCTTGCCGAGTACAACCTCCTCACCGCAAAACCTGTGATCTTTGCGGCAAACGTCTCCGAGGATGACCTTGCGGATGACGGGGCGTCAAATGAAGGTGTACAGGCGGTGCGCGAGTATGCAAAGGAAGAGGAGTGCGAAGTCTTTGTAGTCTGTGCAGAGATCGAGGAGGAGATCTCCCAGCTGGATGACGACGAGAAGACAATGTTCCTGGAAGACCTTGGACTCAAGGAATCCGGGCTTGAGAAGCTGATCCGGGCAAGCTATCATCTGCTCGGACTCATCAGTTACCTGACAGCAGGCGAGCCGGAAGTCCGTGCCTGGACGATCAGGCGGGGAACGAAAGCGCCTCAGGCAGCAGGAAAGATTCATTCGGATTTTGAGCGAGGGTTCATCCGCGCTGAGGTAGTGAGCTACGATGATCTGATCGCGTGTGGTTCTCACAACGCTGCGAAAGAGAAGGGGCTGATCCGTCTGGAGGGAAAGGATTATGTCGTGCAGGACGGCGATATCATGCTGTTCCGCTTTAATGTATAATGTACAGAATACAGTGAGGGTAAGGCTGAGGGGAAGTTTTGACAAGGGGGTACAGATATGCATTATGATATCAGTTTTCCGAATCTCGGAATTTATCTGGACCATGTGGGAAAGAGTATCAGTATTTTCGGGTTCGAGATCGCCTATTACGGGATCATCATCGGCTGCGCGATCCTGATCGGCTTTCTGATCGCCACTTCGGAGGCGAAGAGGACGAGGCAGAATCCGGAAGATTATCTCGACATGGGGATCATCGGCGTGATCGCCGGGATCGTGGGAGCGAGGATCTATTATGTCATATTCTCCTGGGATATGTATAAAGACAACCTTCTTCATATCTTCAATCTCCGTGAAGGCGGGCTTGCCATATACGGAGGAGTGATCGGAGCGGTGGCCGCCGTGTTCATTCTGGCAAAGATAAAGCATCTTTCGCCTTTCCAGATTCTGGATACAGTTGCAATGGCTATTCTGAACGGACAGATGCTGGGCAGATGGGGAAATTTTTTCAACAGGGAAGCGTTCGGAGAGTACACAGACAGCCTCTTCGCCATGCGTCTGCCGCTGGATGCGGTGCGCTCCGGCGATGTGACGGAGACCATGCGCGAGCACATCCAACGCATCGAAGGTGTCAGTTATATTCAGGTGCACCCAACGTTCCTCTATGAATCCCTGTGGTGCTGTGTGCTCCTGGTCATTCTTATGCTGTACCGAAAACATAAGAAATATGAGGGAGAACTGTTCCTTCTGTATATTTTCGGGTACGGACTCGGCAGAGTCTGGATCGAAGGATTAAGGACAGATCAGCTTCTGCTTCCGGGGATCGGGCTTCCCGTATCCCAGCTCCTTGCGGGATGTGTTGTGATCTTTGCGGGCGCGGCACTCCTTTATCTGAGGAAGAACCATAAGCGTATGCCCCTTTTGAAAGCAAAGAAACAGTATGAACCCATGCCCGCTAAGATCGTGGGAAAGAAGCCGCCAAAGAAGAAAGACAAGATCTTCAAATTCAAGGATAAGTGACAGAAGATGGAAAAACAGAAGAAAAAGAACAGAGGTCCTCTGATCCTGGCGATGCTCGTATGTCTGATCCTTGTCGCGGGGATCATAGCAGGGTGTATCATGTATCTGAATCTGGACGGGGAATCCGGAACTCAGAACAGCGGACAGAAAGCAGATCCTGAAGCACTTCAGGAGCAGGTGGATTCCCTGGAAGGATCACAGAGCGGGACAGAGACCGGGGAAACGGCGGGACCGCTTTCTCAGGCTGAACTCAGACAGATCGATGGGACAGTGAATGAGATCGCTGAGAGATGGACCCAGTCCAGCAGTTTCATCCGCAGTTCGGAATGTGTTCAGTATTCGGACGATACCAGAACCGATTACTGTGACAAAGACGGAAAAGCGGTCCGGTTCGTCCAGGAAAGGGATGGAACGACCCTTACCTATCTCTTCGGTGATGAGGAAGAACTGATATATATCTACGTAAGAGACGGAGAAGGGCAGACTTTCCATTACTTTTATCAGGAAGGAAGCCTGATCTGCTACCGCAGCGGAATGGGCAGGAACTATGCGCCGTTTGAGGAAGCAGTTCAGAAGAACTCCGAACAGTATTATCAGAACGGGGTAAGCCTTCTGGCGGACCGGCTGAAAGACCGGGACGAGAAGGATCAGGATAAAGATGACAAGAAAAAGGATGGATCGGACCTTGCAGAGGAGAATCCGGAAGATTATATCATCCCGGAGAGCAGCAAGCGCCTTCTGACTGAGGAGGACCTGGAAGGGCTGTCACCGGAACAGCTGCGGCTTGCCAGAAATGAGATCTTCGCAAGGCACGGGAGGATCTTCGGCAGCTCGGACCTGCAGGAGTACTTTGAGTCCAAGTCCTGGTATAAAGGAACTGCAGATTCTGATGAATTCCAGGACAGTTTACTCTCGGAGATCGAGAGCAAAAATGTAGACTTTATTCTGGCACACGAATAAATATGGTGAAACTGAAAGGGCAGAAAAGCGAACTGCCGCAAAAGAAGCGTCGGAGAAAGATCCGGCGCTTTATCTATGATTTCTTTTCTTACGATTCAGAGATAATTGAAAAACCGAAGACAGTGGGTTATACTGTCAGATAAGAGGGCGGCATATGACGACCATGCAGGAAAGTTTGGAGAAACAAATGGGGTATCTTTATGAAATTGACAGAGCAGCGGGAAAAAGTACGGATGGGAATCGGAATAGAAAATTTCAGAGAGATGCGGGAAAGTGGAAACTATTATGTGGACAAGACCAGAATGATCGCAGAATATCTGGAGGCAGGGGACAAGGTGACTTTGCTCATGCGTCCCAGACGCTTTGGAAAGACACTGAATATGTCCATGCTGGCAGAGTTCTTTGATATCACGAAAGATTCAGCGGATATCTTTGAAGGAACGGAGATCATGGGCACGAAGTGGGTATCTGAGATGAACCGGTATCCGGTCATCAGTCTGTCTTTTGGCAATGCAAGAGGAGACAGTGCAGATTTCCTTTTCAGGTTTCTGGCATCAGAAGTAAGAAAAGAGTATATGCGGTATGAATTTCTGTGGGAGGAGAAAAAGGTACCGGAGAATATGAGCAGAGCCCTGAGTAAGATCTATGAGTCTCTGTGGAACAGGCAAATGCCGGACAGGGGCAGTGATCTTGCCGAGTCACTAACGGAGCTGTGTACAGCGCTGGAATGGTATTACGGGAAGAAGGTAAAGGTCTTTATCGATGAATACGATACGCCTTTTATCCAGGCGATGATCGGGGGATTTTACGGGAAAGTGCGCCCTGTCCTGTCCGCTATGCTGGGGAGCCTTCTGAAAGGCAATCCCTCTCTGGAAAGCGCATATCTGACCGGGATCCAGCGTGTGGCGAAAGAAAATCTTTTTTCGGGAGTCAATAATCTTGCGGTATATACTGTCAATTCGCTGGAATATGCAGACTGCTTCGGATTTACGGAGGAGGAAACAAAGGAATTGCTGGAAGCCTGCGGGCTGGAACTGGGTGAAAAGGTCCGGCAGATGTATGACGGATACCGTTTTGGTGAGGAGCATATATACAATCCGTGGTCTGTCATATTTTATGCGAAAAGGAAGCGGCTGGAACCTTTCTGGGTGAATACCGGAGAGAACAGCCTGATCCGCGCCGCGCTGGTAGAACTGGAAGAGGCGTTCCGCCCGGGATATGAAGAACTGATCGAAAAAGGGGAATATTGCACGGAAGTGAAGATGGACAGTTCATATTATGAGATCAGTGATGTGGAAACACTGTGGGGACTGCTCCTCAGTTCCGGGATGGTGACGGCGGAGAAAGTGCTGGAAGACGGAAAATGTATCCTCCGGGTTCCCAATCAGGAAGTGATGAGAGCTTTCCGTGAACTGACTTCACTCTATCTGGGGATCCGGGAGGGAAACATGTCCCAGATGTTCCTGCGTCTGACGGAGAAAAAAGTGGATGCCTTCACAGACGGTTACCGTAGGATCTTAAGGACGCTCCCTTCTTATCATGACCTGAAGGAAGAAAACAGTTATCACATGATGATGCTGGGAATGTGTACTTTCCTGAGCCGAGATTATGAAGTGAAAAGTAATCGTGAGTCGGGAAAAGGCAGGTGTGACATCGCATTAAAAGCACGCCGGAAAGATCATCCCAATATTATCATGGAGTTCAAGTATACGAAAGATGAAAAGAAAGATCTGAGGGAACTGGCAAGAGAGGCGCTGGACCAGATCAGGGAAAAGGAGTACATGGCAGAAATGAGAGGAGAGATCCTCTGTATTGGACTTGGGCATCGGGGGAAGGATGTTGAGGTGGAATGTATACAGATTCCTTTTTATCGCGGCAAGGCTTAATACCGCAGGCTGACTACCGTCTGATCATCGCCGTCTGACCATTTGATGATCTAGTGGCAAGCCGCACCAGCCGCGACAGAGAGTAAAAAGGATAACACCTCCTGCATGGGAAACACCTCCTCTCTGTTATCAGTGACGGTGGCGTTAAAAGCAAAATGTAAATCATAAGATTATTCCATAATATCATATTACTGTTAAAAAAATGACAAAAAGAGTCCGCTCCCGGCGGGCTCTTTTTATGCACCCTGTACCCCAAAATGTACAAAAAACCGACCCCCCTCTATGGACTTTTGCCATTTTTGGGGATATAATTAAAGCACATGTGAATATTTATATTTTCTATGTAAGAACTTAAGGAGGAACAAGAAAATGGCAAGAAAAATGAAGACCATGGACGGTAACCAGGCTGCTGCTCACGTGTCATATGCTTACACAGAAGTTGCGGCGATCTACCCGATCACACCGTCATCCGTTATGCCGGAGCACGTTGATGAATGGGCTACAGAAGGCAGAGAGAATATCTTCGGACAGACAGTCAATGTCGTAGAGATGCAGTCCGAGGCAGGTGCGGCAGGTGCTGTACACGGATCTCTTTCCGCAGGTGCCCTTACAACAACATTTACAGCTTCCCAGGGACTTCTGCTCATGATTCCGAACTTATACAAAGTAGCCGGAGAGCAGCTTCCGGGTGTGTTCAACGTATCTGCTCGTGCACTGGCAAGCCACGCGCTTTCCATCTTCGGCGATCACTCAGACGTTTACGCCTGTCGTCAGACCGGAGCGGCTATGCTCTGTGAGTCCAGCGTTCAGGAGGTTATGGACCTGACACCGGTCGCACACTGCGCGGCTCTGGAAGGAAAACTTCCTTTTATCAACTTCTTTGACGGATTCCGTACATCCCACGAGATTCAGAAGATCGAGACATGGGATTATGAAGATCTGAAAGATCTGGTAAACATGGATGCCATCGACGCTTTCCGTGCACATGCACTGAACCCGAACCATCCGTGCCAGAGAGGTTCCGCTCAGAACCCGGATATCTTCTTCCAGGCAAGAGAGGCTTGCAATCCGTACTACGATGCAATGCCGGGAATCGTTCAGAACTACATGGACAAAGTTAATGCCAAGATCGGAACAGATTACAAGCTGTTCAACTACTATGGAGCAGAGGACGCAGAGCACGTGATCGTAGCGATGGGATCTGTCTGTGACACGATCGAGGAGACCATCGATTACCTGATGGCAGCAGGCGAGAAAGTCGGCGTTGTCAAAGTACGTCTGTACAGACCGTTCTGCGCACAGGCTCTGATCGATGCGATTCCGGATACTGTGAAGAAGATCTCTGTCCTTGACAGAACAAAAGAGCCGGGAGCTATGGGAGAGCCGCTGTACCTTGACGTTGTTGCAGCACTCAAAGGCACAAAATTTGATGCGGTTCCGATCTACACAGGACGTTACGGACTTGGTTCCAAAGATACAACTCCGGCTCAGATCGTTGCTGTATATCACAATGATGAAAAACCGGTGTTCACACTCGGTATCGAGGATGATGTGACACACCTTTCAC
This sequence comes from Mediterraneibacter glycyrrhizinilyticus, assembly GCF_016902345.1. Classification (GTDB taxonomy): domain Bacteria; phylum Bacillota; class Clostridia; order Lachnospirales; family Lachnospiraceae; genus Mediterraneibacter; species Mediterraneibacter glycyrrhizinilyticus_A. Next base: position 148,082 of record NZ_JACJLR010000001.1, read on the forward strand.
TGAAAGCAGACGAGCCTCTGGTAACAACACCGGAAGGAACGATCAACTGTAAATTCTGGGGACTTGGCGCTGACGGTACAGTCGGAGCGAACAAGAACTCCATCAAGATCATCGGTGACAACACAGACATGTACGCACAGGCTTACTTTGATTATGACTCCAAGAAGTCCGGCGGTGTTACAATGTCTCACCTGCGCTTCGGTAAATCACCGATCAAATCAACATATCTGATCCACCAGGCGAACTTCGTGGCATGCCACAATCCGTCCTATGTGGACAAGTACAACATGGTACAGGAACTTGTTGACGGCGGTACATTCCTCCTGAACTGCCCGTGGGATATGGAAGGTCTCGAGAAACATCTGCCGGGACAGGTAAAAGCATACATCGCAAACCACAACATCAAGTTCTACACAATCGACGGTATCAAGATCGGTAAAGAGATCGGACTTGGCGGACGTATCAATACAGTGCTCCAGTCTGCATTCTTCAAACTTGCCGCTATCATTCCGGAGGCAGAGGCGATCGACCTGATGAAGGCTGCCGCAAAAGCTACATACGGAAGAAAAGGTGACAAGATCGTACAGATGAACTATGACGCGATCGACGCAGGTGCAAAACAGGTTGTCGAAGTGACTGTTCCGGAAAGCTGGAAAGACGCTGCTGACGAAGGACTTGCATCACCGAAGGTAGATGAGAACGGAAGAAAAGACGTTGTTGATTTCGTTAAGAATATCCAGGCGAAAGTCAACGCTCAGGAAGGAAATACACTTCCGGTATCCGCGTTCAATGACTATGTAGACGGATCCACACCGTCCGGTTCCTCCGCATACGAGAAACGTGGTATCGCAGTGGATATCCCGGTATGGAAATCAGAGAACTGTATCCAGTGTAACCGCTGTGCATATGTATGTCCGCACGCTGTTATCCGTCCGGTAGCCCTGACAGAGGACGAGCTTGCAAAAGCACCGGAAGGAATGGAAGCGATCGACATGATCGGTATGCCGGGAATGAAATTCTCCATGACTGTATCCGCATACGACTGTACAGGATGCGGTTCCTGTGCGAATGTTTGCCCGGGCAAGAAGGGCGAGAAGGCACTCGTTATGGAGAACATGGAAGCAAACGCCGGCAAGCAGGACTTCTTCGATTACGGAAGAGAGATCCCGGTAAAACCGGAAGTTGTCGCAAAATTCAAAGAGACAACTGTAAAGGGAAGCCAGTTCAAACAGCCGCTGCTTGAGTTCTCAGGCGCATGTGCTGGATGTGGTGAGACACCGTACGCGAAGCTGATCACACAGCTCTTCGGCGACAGGATGTACATCGCAAACGCAACAGGATGTTCCTCTATCTGGGGTAACTCCTCACCGTCCACACCTTACACGGTAACACCGGAAGGCAAGGGACCGGCTTGGTCTAACTCCCTGTTCGAGGACAACGCTGAGTTCGGTTACGGTATGCTGCTCGCTCAGAACACGATCCGTGACAGAATGAAAGGATACGCAGAGAAGCTTGCTGAGGATGCAGAAGATGCAGACGTTAAGGCAGCAGCTCAGGAATACATTGATACATTTGGATGCGGCGCAACAAACGGAACAGCTGCAGACAAACTGGTGGCAGCTCTTGAGAAATGCGGATGCGACCGTATGGAGAAGACAGAACTTCTGAAGAACAAAGACTTCCTCGCTAAGAAATCCCAGTGGGTATTCGGTGGTGACGGATGGGCTTACGATATCGGATTCGGCGGCGTTGACCACGTACTTGCAAGCGGCAAGGACATCAACATCATGGTATTCGATACAGAGGTTTACTCCAACACAGGCGGACAGTCTTCCAAGGCTACAAAGACAGGTGCTACAGCACAGTTCGCAGCAGGCGGTAAAGAGACGAAGAAGAAAGACCTTGCAGGTATGGCAATGAGCTACGGATATGTATACGTTGCACAGATCGCTATGGGTGCTGACTTCAACCAGACAGTCAAAGCCATCACAGAGGCTGAGGCTTATCCGGGACCGTCACTGATCATCGCTTACGCTCCGTGTATCAACCACGGTATCAAGAAGGGTATGAGCAAGGCTCAGACAGAGGAGCAGCTCGCTGTAGAGTGTGGATACTGGAATAACTTCAGATACAATCCGGCTGCAGAGGGCAACAAGTTCTCACTTGACAGCAAAGAGCCGAAGCAGGAAGGCTACCAGGCATTCCTTGACGGCGAGGTTCGTTACAACGCCCTGAAGAGATCCAATCCGGAGAAGGCAGCGAAACTGTTCGCGATCAACGAGCACGAAGCTATGGAGAGATACGCATACCTGAAGAAACTGGTAGACGTATACGCTGCAGAGTAAGAAAAGAGTGACAAAACAGATGACAGGACTGCCGACAGAGGCGGTCCTGCCGTTAAGACACAAGGGAAGTTACAGGTGTAACAGACGGGAAAGCCGGGGCTGAAAAGTCCCGGCTTTTTGTTCTTGACCGGATCTTCGGCAGATAATATAATCATATGCGAAGAACGTCGATCATCTGTAAGGAATGGGAGAGAAACAGTGATAAGGATTGCGATCGTGGAAGATGACGAGAAGTATATCACCACGCTGAAAAAGTATCTGGAACAATATAAGGAAGAGACCGGGCAGGAGATTGAGATCACCGTATACCATGACGGGGATGAGATCGCCGCTTTCTACCGTGCGCAGTTTGATATCATCCTGATGGATATTGAGATGAAATTCATAGACGGGATGACTGCGGCGGAAGAGATCAGGAAAAAAGATACCAAGGTTTCCATTATATTTATCACAAACGCGCCTCAGTATGCGATCCGCGGGTATGAGGTGGGCGCTCTGGATTATATCCTGAAACCGGTGCCTTACTTTACCTTCAGCCAGAAACTGAGCAGAGCGATCGCAAAGATGGAGAAAAAGAGCAGAAAGTGGATCACGATACCTGTCAAAGGAGGCGTGATGCGCATGGATCTCTCCGATGTGTATTATATAGAAAGCGAGGGGCACAACCTGATCTATCAGACAAAAGAAGGGGCATGTGTCTCATCGGGGACAATGAAGTCTGTGGAGGAAGCGATGGAGGGAATGGATTTTTGCAGGATCAACAAATGCTATCTGGTCAATCTGGAACATGTGGATGGAGTACAGGATAAATATGCTGTTGTCCATGGCACACAGCTTCTGGTCAGCCGTCCCCGGATGAAGCAGTTCATGCAGGAACTGACCAGGTACTGGGGGGAACGGTCATGATGTCTGTGGAATTTGCAAAAAATCTTCCGGATATACCGAGGATCATTACTGCCCTGGCAGAATGGCTGGCATGTCTGTCCTGTATCATGACCATGAAGCGGCGGATCACAGGATGGAAACTCGTGGCGGTCTGTGCGGGATTTCTGGTGGTACAGTGTGCTTTTCTGGTCTCTACAGATGGCTTGGAGGGAATCCTCTGGAATCTGTGTATGTTCGCGGCGGTCTGCATCATGTACCTTTTTATCAGGATCTGTCTGGATGTGGAGAGAAATCTGGCTGTATGCTGCTGCTGTGCTGTGTTTGTGACCTCCGAGTTTATGGCTTCCCTGGAATGGCAGATATGGTGTTATGTCTATGAAACGCTTGGCCTGAATACATGGTACTGGAGGTCTGGAGTGCTGGTCCTGGTATACGGGATCCTTTTTGCTGTCACACGGCAGCTCAATCTTCATCTCTCCACGGAGGAAGATCTGGGAGTGTCTTTCAGGGAGATGATCATAACGGTCATCACAGCGCTGCTCACATTTGCTGTGAGCAATCTCGGGTTCCTTCCGGTCAATGTGCCGTTTGCAGGAAGGGACAGCGTGGAGATCTTTAATATGAGGACTCTGGTGGATCTGGGAGGGCTTGCCATTCTCTACGCATATTACGCGCAGTGGAGATCCGCTTATGCGCAGCATGAACTGGAGACGATCCAGACGATCCTGAATAGTCAGTACGAGCAGTATAAACAGGCTCAGAGAACAGTGGATCTGATCAATTACAGGTACCATGACCTGAAGAATCATATCATCGCGCTCCGCGCTGATGCGAATGCGCCCCAGCGCCATGAATATCTGGATAAACTGGAGCATGAGATCCAGAATTATGAGGCGCTGAACAAGACCGGAAATCAGGTGCTGGATACCCTCCTCACAAGCAAGAATCTGCGCTGTATGCAGCACAAGATCGACATGACCTGCGTGGTCGACGGCACATTGTTCGATTCCATGGATGTAATGGACATCTGTTCCATTTTCGGAAATGCGATCGACAATGCGATCGAGTGTGAGCTGAAATTGAAGGATTACAGCAAGAGGATGATCCATGTGGATGCATTTTCGGAGAAAAGCTTCCTGATCATCCGGTTTGAAAACTATTACGAGGGGGATATCCGGTTTGAGAGTGGGATCCCGGTCACCACAAAAAAAGAGAAAAGCCTTCATGGCTACGGTCTGAAAAGCCTTCGGTATACAGTACATAAGTACAAAGGTGAGGTGCATATCGATACAAAGGACAACTGGTTCAGCCTCCGGATATTGATTCCGAGAAATATATCGTGATGAAAAAGAACGCGTGTGATTTATGCAAAATGCATAAAAATGCACGCGCCTTTTTGTCGCATATGGATATATCACGGACAGTTTATGCAGAAAATGAACAGTTTGTGAAAGTTTTGTAAACAGATGTAAAATCGGTGCTATAATCACGCCAGATGAGAGGTGATCATCAAAATTTTAAAGGAGAAAGGGAGGAAAAACTATGTTAGCAATTAACATGGCGGATGTGGTAAACGTGTTGAATACGTGCAGTCCATATCTGATCGGCTTTGGGGTCGTCTTTGTGATCGCAGTTATCGCGATCATCGCAGTGATGAAGATGGAGAAAGCCAAAAGAAAACTGATCCGCTCTGAGGCGGGAATTGCCATTCTGCTGGCGCTGGTCGTGGTAGTCAATATGATCTGCTTTGGACCGATGAACAGTATGATCTCACTGGCAACCGGGAATGGTACGATCAGCGAGGAGACTTCTGCTGAGGCAACGGACCTGGTAGAGCAGATTGCAGAGGAAGGAATCGTCCTGTTAAAGAATGAGGACAATATCCTTCCGCTGTCAGACAACAATCAACTGAACGTATTTGGCTGGGCTTCCACCAACCCGTGCTACGGAGGAACGGGATCCGGTTCCCTGTCTGATGCATATGAGACAGTGACTCTGCTCCAGGGACTTGAAAACGCAGGGTTCGAACTTAACACAGAACTGTCGGATTTCTATACAGACTATCGCGCTGACAGACCGGAAGTGGGAATGTGGGAGCAGGACTGGACTCTTCCGGAACCGACGGCAGATTCTTACAGCGATGAGATGATGAACAACGCAAAGGAGTTTTCCGATACAGCGCTTGTTGTCATCACGCGCGTGGGTGGTGAAGGTGCAGACCTTCCGACAGATGTAAGCCAGGTGACTTACACGGACAACTCCACGGAATACAAAGATTTCGAGGATGGCGAGCATTATCTGCAGCTGAGCCAGACTGAGAGAAATATGCTTGACCTGGTATGCGGAAACTTTGACAATGTTGTCGTTGTTTACAATGGCGCAAACGCGATGGAGCTTGGTTTCCTCAATGAGTATGACCAGATCAAAGGCGCTCTCTGGTGTCCGGGAACAGGACAGTCCGGATTCAATGCTCTTGGAAAGATCTTAAGCGGGGAAGTGAACCCTTCCGGAAAGACAAGCGATACTTTTGCTGCGGATCTTACGGCAACTCCGACGGCAAACAATTTCGGAAGTTTCTTCTATGACAACACAGAAGAGTTCAACATGACACAGGTTGGATTTACCGGAGCAGAAGAGACTGTAATGCCGAGTTTTGTGAACTATGTAGAAGGCATCTATGTTGGATACCGTTTCTGGGAGACGGCGGCAGCAGAAGGATTGATCGATTATGATGCGTCTGTTGTTTATCCGTTCGGATATGGCCTGACATACACTTCATTCACTCAGGAGATGGGTGAGATCACAGAGAGTGACGGACAGATCTCGTTCGACGTGACTGTGACAAATACGGGTGACGTGGCCGGAAAAGATGTCGTGGAAGTATACTACAATCCTCCGTACACAAACGGCGGGATCGAGAAAGCATCTGCCAATCTGATCGCGTTTGAGAAGACAGAGATTCTCGAGCCGGGAGCATCAGAGACTGTAACGATCAGTTTCAATGCAGAGGATATGGCATCCTATGATTACCAGAATGCACAGGCTTACGTGCTGGAAGCAGGAGACTATGTGATCAGCATCAACAGTGATTCCCACAATGTGATCGCATCTCAGACATACAATGTACCGGAGACGATCACATACAGCGGAGAAAATACACGTTCCACAGATCAGGCAGAAGTTACGAATCAGTTTGATGCTGCAGCGGGAGATGTAACCTATCTCTCACGTGCTGACGGTTTTGCAAACTACGAGGAGGCAACAGCGGCTCCGGCTTCGCTCTCCATGTCGGACGAGCATAAGGAGACATTCCTCAATAATGGAAATTATAATCCGGAAGATTATAATGATGATGCAGATGAGATGCCGAAAACAGGAGCTTCCAACGGACTTGAACTGGCAGATCTCCGCGGTGTAGATTATGACGATGCGCAGTGGGATGAACTTCTGGATCAGCTTACAGTCAGTGATATGGATCAGCTGATCGCTCTTGGCGGATACCAGACAGTCGCTCTGTCAAGTATCAATAAGGTACAGACGATTGACTGCGACGGACCGGCATCGATCAACAACAACTTTACAGGAACGGGGTCTGTAGGATTTCCGTCGGCGGTTATGATCGCCAGCACATGGAACAAGGATATTGCTACGGCATTTGGCGAGAGTATCGGAAAGATGGCAGACGAGATGGGTGTGTCAGGATGGTATGCGCCGGCAATGAATATCCATCGCTCTGCATTTGCCGGACGTAACTTTGAGTATTATTCAGAAGACAGTCTTCTTTCCGGCAGGATCGCGGCAGCAGCAGTACAGGGCGCGGAAGAATATGGCGTATATGCGTATATTAAGCATTTCGCGCTGAATGATCAGGAGACGAACCGGAACAGCATGCTTTGCACCTGGTCCAACGAGCAGGCAATCCGCGAAATTTACCTGAAACCGTTTGAGATCGCAGTAAAAGAAGGCGGAGCGGATGCAGTGATGTCCTCCTTCAATTACATCGGAACAGAATGGGCAGGCGGATACGCACCTCTGTGTAATACGGTTCTCCGTGATGAATGGGGATTCCAGGGATTTGTGCTCACCGATTACTTCGGCGTATACGGTTATATGAATTCCGACCAGGCAATCCGTAATGGTACAGACTGCATGCTCGTTTCATATGATACAGATACAAACCACGTAAAAGATCAGACAAGCGCGACAAGTGTACAGGCAATGCGCCAGGCATGCAAGAATATTCTCTACACAGTAGTAAACAGTCGTGCGTATGACCCGGAAAACCTGGATACAGGAATGATGGGATGGCAGATCGCAGCGATTGCGGTTGACGTCTTCTTCGCGGCAGTCATTATTGTGCTTGAAGTTATCACAGTTAAGAAGTTCTTTAAGAGAAGATCCGAAGGAGCAAAAGCGTAAATAAACCTTAGGACTACAAAGAGTGATTCAAAAATGGAGGACCGGCCAGGCTGGATGAGCCGGCCGGTCTTTCTGCAGCAGGAACGGAGGCAGTGTATGGATAATCTGAAAAACTGGTGGCTGGAAAAATGGAGCGGCTTTGAGAAGAATCATCCGAAGCTGGCGAAATGGGTCTACCAGATCTTTTATTTCTTCGTGTTCAGTATGGGCGTAACGATCTTTCAGTATCTTGTATTTACGTTTATGCCCCATTTACTCGGAAAAGGGCTTGCAGGCACAGAGTTTATGTGGCCGCAGGTTCCCATGAAACTCTTCGGAGTTGAATTTACATGGAGTCTTCTCGGATATGAGGTGCTCCGCGATGCCAGCGGCGCGGTGGTGATCGGAGGCGGTCTGGGATACTTCATCAGCTATGAGGTGGGATCCTTCCTTGCCCAGTGTATCAATTTTCCTCTCCAGAGAAATATCACCTTCAAGAGCAAGGGGAATCCGGTTTACCAGGCAATGTGGTATTTCATCGCATGGGTTGTCATTTCTCTGATCTGCAATGGGTTTAACAATCTGTGGATGCCGATCGCGCAGCAGTATGTGGCTCCGGCGATCTACAATCTCCTGGTGACATTTATCACAGGCGGTGTATCCATGGTCATCTTCTTCTTTGTGTTTAAGATCATCTTCCCCGAGGGAGAGCCGGAGAAGAAGCAGGCAAAATAAAGAGAGCAGTAAGAAAGCAGGAGAAAACAAGAAACAGTGAAAGCTGGAGAACAGGAGGAACGTTTTGAAACATAAAAATATCATCGATCAAATGACACTGGAGGAAAAGGCTGCTCTCCTGAGCGGCAAAGGAGAATGGCAGACCTGGGATTTCGAGCGTCTGGGCATTCCCTCCATGTTCTGTTCGGACGGCCCTCACGGGATCCGTAAACAGGCAGGAGCCGGAGACCACCTCGGACTGAACCCTTCTCTTCCGGCAACCTGTTTCCCGACAGCGGCGACTGTGGCAAACAGCTGGGATCCGGATCTGGGAGAAGAGATCGGGAAAGCGCTGGGGGAGGAAGCATCTGTCCAGGGTGTCCATGTGGTGCTCGGTCCGGGGCTGAACATCAAGAGAAGCCCGCTGTGCGGCAGAAACTTTGAGTATTTCTCAGAAGACCCCTGTCTTGCCGGAAAGATGGCGGCAGGATATATTCGGGGGATCCAGAGTCAGGGAGTATACGCATGCCTGAAGCATTTCGCGGTGAACAGCCAGGAGCTTCGGAGGATGGCGATGAATGCAGTCGTGGATGAGCGCACGCTCCGTGAGATCTATCTGACCGGGTTCGAGATCGCTGTAAAAGAAGGCGGCGCCAAAGCGATCATGACCAGTTACAACCAGGTCAACGGGATCTATGCCAATGAAAATACCCATCTGCTCCGGGATATCCTGAGAGAGGAGTGGGGATTTGATGGGATCGTCATCACAGACTGGGGCGGTTCTAATGATCACATCAAAGGTGTTGAGGCAGGATCTGACCTGGAGATGCCTACACCGGGACTTGATTCTGCAAGGCAGATCGTGGCGGCGGTAAAGGACGGAAAGATGTCTGAGGCTGCCGTGGACGAATGTGTGGACCGACTTCTGGAAGCAGTCTTTACTCTGACAAAGGAAAGAGAGATCCCGAAAGAGTTTGATAAGAACGCACACCATGTCCTGGCGAGAAGAGCGGCGTCAGAGAGTGCGGTCCTCTTAAAGAATGAGGACGGGATCCTTCCCCTCAAACCTGGGGCAAGAGTGGCGCTGATCGGGGATTTCGCTTTTGAACCGAGATATCAGGGCGCAGGATCCTCCGTGGTAAATGCGACTGCCCTGGATAAGATGGAGGAACTGATCAAAGGATATGACCTGGTACTGGCAGGAACTTCAAAGGGCTATGTCAGGACAGGGGAAGAAGATTCTGTACTGGCGAAAGAGGCAGTGGATCTTGCCCGGTCTGCGGATATCGTTCTGTATTGCTTCGGGCTGGATGAGCTGAGCGAATCCGAGGGGATCGACCGTACCCATATGCGTATCCCCCAGAATCAGATCTCGCTTCTGGAAGCTATGGCCAGAGTGAACAAGAATATCGTCGGGATCCTGAGTGCGGGAGCTGCGATCGAGATGCCGTGGCACTACTGCCTTAAGGGCATTCTTCATGGCTACCTGTACGGACAGGCAGGTGCTGGCGCCATGCTGGATATCCTGACCGGAAAGGTCAACCCGTCCGGGCGGCTGAACGAGACTTATCCGCTCCGCTATGAGGATACTCCTGCGTTCCGTTATTTCCCAAGCGAAGAGCGCAACTCTGAGTACAGAGAAGGTCTCTACGTGGGCTACCGCTACTATGACACGAGCAAGGTGCGTGTGATGTATCCGTTTGGATTCGGACTGTCTTACACGAAATTCGAGTACAGTGATCTGAAAGTGGATGATGCTGGTGTCACATTTACGATCGCGAACACCGGAAAGGCGGACGGCGCGGAAGTGGCCCAGCTCTATGTGGGGATGAAGGACGCCAAGGTATACCGCCCGGAGAAGGAGCTGAAGGGATTTAAAAAGGTATATCTGAGATCCGGGGAGAGCCGGGAAGTGCGGATCGCCTTTGACGAAAGGACATTCCGCTACTGGAATGTGCGGACGAACCGCTGGGAAATGGAGGGCGGAACCTACCGCATCATGATCGGCGCGAGCTGCGTGGACATCCGTCTGGAAGCGGAAGCGGCGCTTGCGGGAACGACAGAAGAGTTCCCCTATTATACAAACCGGATGCCGTCCTACTATTCCGGACTGATCCAGCAGGTGGATGACAAAGAATTTGAGGAACTCCTGGGAAAACCCATTCCGTCAGACAAGTGGACAGGTGAGCTGACTGTGAATGACGCGATCTGTCAGATGTACTATGCGAAGAGCGCCATTGCCCGTTTTGTGTACAAGAAGCTGACACAGATGAAAAAGAAGAGTGAGGATGCCGGAAAGCCGGATCTGAACATTCTGTTTATCTATAACATGCCGTTCCGCGCCATTGCGAAAATGACAGGAGGCATGGTGAGCATGGAGATGGTGGAAGGGATCGTGACGATGGTGAACGGACATCTCTTCCGCGGACTTGGGCGTACGATCAGCGGATTTTTCCGCAACAGAAAGCTGAATAAAAAGTATATAAAGAAACTGCAGCGGCAGTAAGAAAGGGAGTCTGACGTTTTCGGCAACGTCAGACTTTCTGCGTGTGCGTGACAAGTACGCAAGCAGGTGGTGGTTGGGTAAAAACTGTAATAACAGAGGAGAGAATACAGAAAAGAAAACTTGACGGTCAATGTGCTGTGTGCTTTAATATGAGATATGGATCAGATTGGATATCATGTATAAAATGTAATATTTTTCCCCATAAGTACAGAGAATTCAGTCAGACTGTGAAGGGGTATTTCAGGAGGCCGGGTATGAAAAAGAGAGCGGTGGCAATACTGACTGCTGCGTGTATGTCGGCTGGTGTTCTGACAGGGTGCTCAGGAACAGGAGGCGGGATTGTATCGGCCGGCGACTCTTCAGATAACAGCGATTATCACTTTATGGTCATTGTAAAAAGCTATCAGTCAACATACTGGCAGGCGGCGATCCAGGGGATTGTGGAGGCAGAAGAGGAGCTGGAGGCTGAGATTGATATAACGGGTCCGAACACAGAATCTGAGATTGGTGAACAGGTGTATATGCTGGATTACGCGATCAGTCAGGAGCCTGACGGCATTATCCTGGCTGCAAATGATCAGAATGCAGTCCTTGAATCGCTTAGGGACGCGCGTGATGCAGGAATTCCGGTAGTGTGTTTTGATACAGGTGTGCCGGAGGCACCGGAGGGATCGGTTGTGGCTACGGTTGCTACGGACAATGATGCTGCCGGTGCAATGGCAGCAGAAAACATGTATAAAGTGATCAGGGACCACGTCAAGGAGGCCGAAGCCCAGGTACGGATCGGCGAAGTGAATCAGGACAGTTCATCAGCAAACATTACGGCACGCGGCATGGGATTTATTCGAAAAATGAAAGAACTTCTCGAAGCGGATGGAAAGAGCGTCGCGGTTGTAGGCGACCAGTATTATGCTGGACAGATAGAAAGCAGCGAGAATGAGAAAACAGCGGATGTTGTCATTGAAACAGTGGTTCCGATGCAGACGACTGTTGAACTGTCGGCAGAGGCAGTCGGGGAAATCATGAGAAAAGAAGATACGATCGCAGTCTTTGGTTCAAATCAGGTGACTGCAGAAGGGATTCTTGCAGCGGACGAGGAACTGAATGTGCTCGCATCCAGCCCGGAAGACGGTATTGTAGGCGTCGGTTTTGATGCAGGCTTTACCGTGAAAACCGCAGTTGCGGATGGAACGCTGATCGGTGCTGTGGCGCAGGCTCCAGGAGACCAGGGCAGTCTTGCTGTTCAAGTTCTGTATGCCTACTGCGAGGGGGAGGAAGTACAGGATATTGAGACAGACAGTTTCTGGTATGATGCCGGCAATATAAATGACAGTCATATCGCGCCGAAGCTGTATGATTGATGTACGAAATCGGCGGTGTGAACTGTAATAAATTTTTATTTTAAGAAAGAAGAACTTTCAGCATACAGTTGCAAAGAACGGGCAACTGTGGTAGAATATTTTTGGTTTATCCGCAGGAGGTGTTAAAATGGATATTTTACGAATTGTTTTAACCATTATCTTTGTTATAGATTGTATTGCATTGTCCGCGATCATCCTTTTGCAGGAAGGGAAATCAGCAGGTCTGGGAACCATCAGCGGAGCGGCAGACACATACTGGGGGCAGAATAAAGGACGTTCCATGGAGGGGGCGCTCGTAAAGGCGACCAGAGTGATTGCAATACTTTTTATGGTGCTGGCAGCTGTGCTGAACCTCAGTGTATTTAGCTAGGAAAAGTCTTTCATACGATGTATGGCAGGGCACATATCAGAAGATAATAAGGAAAAAACACTCTATGCAATGCGGATAGAGTGTTTTTCTTCTTTATAGCTCAATTTGCGAAAAATCTGCCGGGATCAGATGCCCGGTACAGGAGAAGATTATGGATCAGACATTTGAGAAAAGGAAAAAAGTGATATATGATTTTATCTGTGATGACCTTTATGTCCCGATGAAGATAAAAGAGATCGCTGTTGTCCTGCAGATCCCGAGAGAACAGAGACATGAACTCAAAGAGATACTGGATGCCCTGGTGGAGGAAGGGAAGATCTCCCTTTCAAAGCGGGGGAAATACAGCAGAGGGCAGGCGGAAAGGCTGAAGGGCATCTTTCAGGCAAATCCGAGAGGCTTCGGTTTTATTACGCCGGAGAATGGCGGAGATGATATCTTTGTCTCGGAGGAGAACATAAATGGAGCTTTCCAGGGCGATGAGGTGGAATTTATCATCACCGGAACACAGGGAGGCAGACGGAAGGAAGGCAGAGTTGTGCGGATTCTGTCTCACAGCATTACTCATATCGTGGGGCTGTATGAAAAAAGCAAAAATTACGGATTTGTCCGACCGGACAATCAGCGTTATCTGACAGATATATACATTCCGGCAGGAAAGTCCATGGATGCGGTCAGCGGTCACAAAGTGGTGGTCGAACTGACATCTTACGGCGGAGAACATATGAAGCCGGAGGGACATGTTGTGGAGATCATCGGGCATATCAATGATCCTGGAACAGATATCCTTTCTATAGTAAAGGATTACGATCTGCCTGTGGAATTTCCGGAGAAGGTCCTGAACCAGGCTGTGAGAGTCGGCAGGGATGTGAGCGACGCAGACCGGCAGGGAAGAAAGGATCTGAGAGAATGGATGATGGTCACCATAGATGGCGAGGACGCAAAGGATCTTGACGATGCGGTATCCCTGACAAAGGAAGGGGAGAACTTCCGGCTGGGAGTGCACATTGCGGATGTGACAAACTACGTTCAGGAGAGGAGCGCTCTTGACCGGGAGGCATTAAAGAGGGGGACGAGCGTCTATCTGGCAGACCGTGTGATCCCCATGCTTCCGCACAAGCTTTCCAACGGTATCTGTTCCCTCAATGCGGGGGAGGACCGCCTTGCTCTGTCCTGTATCATGACAGTGAGTCCGGAAGGGGATGTGACGGATCATGAGATCGCGGAGACCGTGGTGCGTGTTGACCGCAGGATGAGTTATAATGGAGTGGCAAAGATCCTGGACGGCGATGAGACGGCGGTAAGGGAGAATGAAGAGTTCGTCCCCATGATAAAGTTGATGAAAGAACTGTCGGAAATCCTGAGAGAAAAGCGGGGGAGACGGGGATCGATCAATTTTGATTTCCCTGAAACAAAGATCGAACTGGATGAAAACGGACATCCCGTTGATATCAAACCTTACGAGAGGAATGCTGCGACAAAGATCATAGAGGACTTCATGCTCCTTGCAAATGAGACTGTGGCGGAAGAATATTTCTGGCGTGAACTGCCGTTTTTGTACCGCACCCATGAGGCTCCGGATGAGGAGAAGATGAGACAGCTTGGTGCGTTTATCAACAATTTCGGGTATCATATCCACGTGCGGAATGAGGTGAGACCGAAAGAGATCCAGAAGCTTCTGGGTAAGGTGGAAGGAACTCCCGAAGAGACGCTGATCAGCAGGCTGGCGCTCCGCTCCATGAAACAGGCGAGATATACTACAGAAAACACAGGGCATTTCGGGCTTGCTGCGAAATACTATACACACTTTACCTCTCCCATCCGGCGTTATCCCGATCTTCAGATCCACAGGATCATCAAGGAGAATCTGAGGGGGAGACTGAACGAGGAGAGGATCAGCCACTATGAGCAGATCCTTCCGGAAGTGGCTGCCCAGTGCAGCGCAAGGGAGCGCACCGCGGAAGAGACGGAGCGGGAAGTGGTGAAGCTGAAGAAAGCGGAATATATGCAGAAGCGTATCGGCGAGGAGTTTGAGGGCGTGATCTCCGGCGTGACAAAATGGGGTATTTATGTGGAACTGCCCAACACCATAGAAGGACTTGTCCATGTGGCGGATATGAGAGACGATCATTATGAGCTCGCAGAGGAGAGATATGAGCTTGTCGGGGAGCACACCGGAAAGACTTACAAACTGGGGCAGAAAGTAAACGTCCGTGTGACAGGGGCGGACCGGATACAGAGAACGGTCAATTTTGAGATCATATAGAGGTTGGTTTTATCATGGCAAAGACAGAGAGAAAACTTATTGCAAATAATAAAAAGGCATATCACGATTATTTTATCCTTGAGAAATATGAGGCGGGCATCGTGCTCCACGGTACGGAAGTGAAATCTCTCCGGATGGGAAAGTGCAGCATCAAGGAGGCTTTCATACGGGTAGAGGACGGCGAGATGTTTATCTACGGTATGCATATTTCTCCGTATGAAAAGGGAAATATTTTTAACAAAGATCCGCTCCGTGTGAAAAAACTTCTGCTCCACAGGAAAGAGATTGATAAGATCTTCGGGAAGATGAAGGAGCAGGGGATCACAGTTGTTCCTCTTCAGGTCTATTTCAGCGGAAGCCTGGTGAAAGTAGAGATCGGGCTGGCAAAAGGCAAGAAGCTGTATGATAAGCGTGCGGATATCGCGAAAAAAGATCAGAAGAGAGAGGCTCAGAGAGAGTTCAAGATCAGAAATCTGTAAAAACGCAGAAAAAATCACGGGCAGGTGTGTCCCTTTTTCAAAAGGTGCCGTGTACTTTTTAAAAAGTGCACGGCACCTTTTGAAAGCAAAGTCAGAAAATTCAGAATTCAATGCTGTTTTTTACCGCTTCAATATCACCTGTAAACACAATTCCATCCATCCCAAGGAATTTTCCAGTCTTTATATTTTCTTCCAGGTCATCGATAAAGAAACAGTCTTCCGGTTTGAGATCAAACCTGTTGAAGAGATACTGATAGATCTCCGGCTCCGGTTTCGCCATCTTGAGCGGAGCGGAAAATACGATCCCGTCAAAGTCTTTTATCGGATCCCGGTGGGAGAACCACTCGGCAAAATAGGTGGACGCATTGGAGAGAAGATAGATCCTGGCATCCGTCTGCCGGAGTTCTCTGATAAAATCCAGTGTCTGGGGCAGGAGGTCCACATGGACAGGCCAGTCACGGAAAAAGGTGCGCACATTCTTTTCCAGGCGGGCAGGAACTTCGGAGACAACGGTTTCTATATTGAGGTCATAATCGATCGTCCCTTTATCCAGGTCCGGCCAGTGCGGGAATATGCTGTCTGCGAGGAGCTGATAGTCTTCCTCAGAAGAACAGAACTGCTGGAGGATATAACGGCCGTCAAACCTGCCGATAACATTTCCAAAATCGAAGATGATGTTTTTGTATTTCATATTTAGTTTCCTTTCTGATTCCTTTCTTCTTTTTTTGATATAAGCGGCATCTCTTTGAGAAGGATGATCGTGGATCTTGTAATATCAAAAATGATGATAAATGTAAGGAGCATGGAGCAAATGATAATGCAGTTATTGATCTTTTGATCAATGAGAGACTGCAGGATTGAAAAGATAAAGGTGAGAAAAGTGATTATGAGCAGTGCAAATGTGTTTTCTCCCATTTCGCGCAGAAGAGCCGTAAAAAGCTGAAATGTTTTGTCTGTCTTATCAAAAAGCGACTGATATTTGTCGACTATTGCGAAAAATATAGCAGTGATCGCCAGAGACAGAGAGAATAAAGCGATATTTGTCGTAAGCGCGAATGAGTAGGAAACGATATCGTTATTCTCGAAATCTAAAAAATATGAAAGAAGGCCTCCGCATATCAGGATACCGATTATCTTCACGATCAATAAACATAATTTTTTCATTTCTTTTCCTCGGAATTATGATTTTGCTCTTCAATAGACGCGATAGTATCAAATGTTTCTTTAAGCGGTGCATCCGTATCTGAGGATTCCATATGAGCGGTGTCAATCGTTGTTTCAAATACAGATTCTTCGCTGGTGGCAGGCTTTCTGTTTCCTCTGATATGGAGATTCCACTTGCCGCCGCCATTTGAAATGTACTCCAGCAGAACAGAATAAAAAGGAATAGATTTATTGATCTTCAGTTTTCCGCTTTCATTTTTTAAAGTCATTTTCAGGGATTCAGTATTGGTATCGCGTCTCAGCTCCTTCATCAATTGGTTTGCAGTGTATGACTGCCCGAGAAAATTGGGGGACAGAAGTTCAAATTCAATGGTATGTATTTTCCCGGCATTTTTTTCAACAATATCCCAGAAAACTCCTTTTTCTGTGATCGGAGAGAAGGTGATCTGCATCCTCTCATCAGAAAGAAGAAAGGAAAAGGATTTCTGGACAAGGCTGATCAGCGATTCGACGAGAGGGGTGATCTCATTGTTGCGCTGTATCAGAAAAAGCTGCTGCCCGATATCTACAATAATATAAGAGAAAGGATAGTCATCTATATTCTGAGCCTGAATGTCTTTATCAGTCGCATTACGCCATACACCGTCTTTCCAGCGTGCGAACTTCAGCAGTATTCTTTGTGCAGAAAGCTGCTTGAAAAAATAAAGGCGGAATTCAGAGCGCCTGATATTTACAGGCATATAACTTCTCTCGCACAGGGCGAAAAGCAGGTCGCTGAAAATGCTGTTGTTCGTACGGGGCTGAGTCTGCAGAAAATCGTTGATGGACATTTGGGAATCCTTTTGCAGGAAATATCTGGTGACGATATACTGGTTACAGAGTTCGTGTGAATTCATCCTGATTCTCCTTTGTAAAGAAATCGACTTTCAGAATCGATCACCGGAAGTGCCAGAAGGCATGCTCCGGGATTCTAAGTGGTCGTCAGGGTCTCGGGACACCCCGGACTTTGGCTCATCGGTGGTACAAAAAACAGAGCCCGGGAATAAAAATCCTGGCTCTGCTGTCTGACTGGAGTATACGGGATTCGAACCCGTGGCCTCCACAATGCGAATGTGGCGCGCTCCCAGCTGCGCTAATACCCCACAATGGAAACAACGGGGCTCGAACCCATGACCTCCCGCTAGTCAGGCGAGCGCTCTCCCAGCTGAGCTATGTTTCCATCTTTTTTTTTGGCAACTCTGTCTTTCTGAGCAGCCTGCAGCACGGCATGCCGGATGCTGCGAGTGGACCTGGCGGGAATCGAACCCGCGTCCAAAAATCTGTCCCATGTACTTCTACTATCATAGTCCGTTCTTTCAGATTCCCTCTGCCGCACGAAAACGAACATCCTTGCGGGGTCAGTAGCTTCATGATACGCCCGGTGGCTCAAAGCTTTGCCAGCGTCGTTTCTCACATGTTTGATGCCGGATTCCCAACGTGTGAGTGCATCGGGAGCGACATGCGGCAATTAGGCCGCAGCTAATTCGTAATTATCGTTAGCGTTTAATTTTAAGTTTGCGATTTGACGCATCAGCCTGCGGATAGCTTCTCCATCTTCGAGATCCCTGTCGAAACCAGTACAAGCCCATATGGATACTGTATAGACACACTATACAATATAGTCTTATGAAGAAAAAAAGTCAAGGAATTAACATAGATTTTTCTTTGCCGGGATAGTTTTTTTATGCAGAATATGTGATAATATATAATTGCGGTAAAAGATTTTGCCAAATCTGTCTGAACTTTGAAAAGAACAGAAAGAAAAATTTATATAGAAAAGAGGGTTTTATATGCCGACAACATATGCACATTATAAATTCGGAAAAGAAGTCATGAGCGCCCTTCCGAGGCCGCTGCAGAATTCGATTGAGAACAACAGGGAACTTTTTGATATCGGTCTTCACGGTCCGGACATTCTGTTTTATTACAGACCGCTTTTTAAAACGCCGGTCAGTTCACAGGGGTATGCGCTGCATGACAAGCCGGCGGACGAGTTTTTCAGCCGGGCGGCAGAGGTGATCTCTCAGGTGGAGGACCCGGCTGCCGCGCGGGCGTACATTTATGGTTTTATCTGTCATTTCGCTCTGGACAGCGAGTGCCATCCATATGTTGAGAAGATGATTCAGGTCAGTGGTATCGGTCATTCGGAGATTGAGATGGAGTTCGACAGAATGCTGCTTACGGAAGATTTTTTCAATCCGCTGCGGCATGATTCTGCAAAACATATCCATCCAACCATAGAAAACGGAAGGGTCATCGCACCGTTTTTTGAGGATATCTCGCCGGAGGTCATAAAGAAAGCACTGAGGTCTATGAAATTTTGCCTGAATATTCTGCGGGCTCCGGATCAGGGAAAACGGAAACTGCTTTTTGGAGGCATGAAGCTGGCACGCTGCTATGATTCTCTGCGCGGAATGGTGATGAGCGAGGCGCCGAACCCGGACTGCCGGGACTACTGCCTGCTTCTGAAACGGCAGTTTGCCGGGGCGGTACCTCTGGCGGCAGGGCTTATCATCCAGTATCAGAAGAAACTTTTCCAGAACGGAGAGCTTCCGGAACGTTTCCGCGAGACGTTCGGAGCGGGAGAACACTGGGAAGAACTGAGACTGTGAACACAGGAAGGAAGAAGAGAGAATAAAAGGAGAAAACGAAAAAATGAAATTTAAACTGACCGCACTTGAGAAAAAATGGGTGATGTATGATGTGGGAAATTCTGCGTTCACGCTGATGGTCTCCACGATCTTCCCGATCTACTTTAACTATCTGGCAGGAAATGCCGGGATTTCGGATGTTGACTACCTTGCGTACTGGGGGTATGCAACTTCGATCTGTACCCTGCTGGTGGCGATCCTGGGACCGACGCTTGGAGCTGTGGCGGACACAAAGAATTATAAGAAGATCATCTTCTCTGCGGCAATGGGGATCGGTGTCCTCGGATGCGTTGTTCTGGGCTTCCTGTCCTCCTGGCTCTGGTTTCTGGTGATTTTTGTGATCGCAAAGACCGGGTATTCTGCAAGCCTTGTCTTTTATGATGCCATGCTGACGGATGTGACGGAGCCGGACCGAATGGATTCTGTATCATCTCATGGCTATGCATGGGGGTATATCGGAAGCTGCATTCCATTTGTTATAAGCCTGGTGATCGTGCTTGGCACGGGAAGCATTATCGGAATGCAGACATCCATGATCCTTGCCTTTCTGATCACAGCTCTCTGGTGGCTTTGTTCCTCCATTCCCTTGCTGCGTTCCTACCGGCAGAAATATTTTTCCGAACCGGGAGAGCATGTGATACGCAGCAGCTTTGTGAGGCTGGGACGCACACTTCGGGAGATCACGAAGCAGAAACATATCTTCCTGTTCCTGCTGGCATTCTTTTTTTACATTGACGGAGTATACACTGTTATCGATATGGCGACAGCTTACGGGCAGGCGCTTGGACTGGACAGCACAGGGCTGCTCCTTGCACTTCTGCTCACCCAGATCGTGGCGTTCCCATGTGTGCTGATCTTCAGCAGGATCGTGAAGAAGGTCAGGCCGGAGAAGATCATCACGATCTGTATCGCAGCATACTTCTGCATCGCGGTCTATGCGTACTGGCTTGATACTCAGCTTGACTTCTGGATTCTTGCGGTTGCGGTCGGAATGTTCCAGGGAACGATCCAGGCATTGTCACGGTCTTATTTTGCAAAGATCATACCTGCGGAAAAATCCGGAGAATATTTTGGGCTGTACGATATCTGCGGAAAAGGCGCATCTGTTCTCGGGACTGCTCTGGTGTCTTTCCTGAGCCAGATCACAGGTCAGATCAATATCGGGGTGAGCGCTCTTTCGGTTATGTTCCTGATCGGACTCATCCTTTTCAGGGCAGCAGCCGGAATGAATATGAACCGGGAATAAAAAGTGTGAAATTACTCTGAATTCTTTTCGAAATCCCCCTGTTCCATGTTATAATATATCAAACAAAATATAAGCGAAGCGGATCAGTGATCGGTCCGCTTCGCTTATAATGTTCGGTTTACAGAAAAGAAAACGGCACAGATCAGGAGAAAACGGTATGGAAGAGTTTGTTAAACTGCAGGATATCACAAAGATCTATAAGATGGGAGAGGTGGAGATCCGGGCGGCGGACCGGATCAGTTTTTCAATACAAAAGGGAGAATTTGTCGTGATCGTCGGCCCCAGCGGGGCGGGAAAGACCACGGTCCTCAATATTCTGGGCGGAATGGACACGGCGACAGACGGAAAACTGATCGTGGACGGAGAAGATATCACGTCATATAACTCCAGAAAACTGACGGGATATCGCAGAGAGGATATCGGATTCGTGTTCCAGTTCTATAATCTTGTTCCCAATCTGACGGCTCTTGAGAATGTGGAACTGGCGCTCCAGATCTGCAAAGATCCGCTGGATGCAAAAGAAGTGCTTGAAGATGTCGGGCTGGGAGACCGGCTGGATAATTTTCCGGCTCAGCTTTCAGGAGGAGAACAGCAGAGGGTCTCGATCGCGAGGGCGCTGGCCAAGAATCCGAAGCTCCTCCTCTGCGACGAGCCTACGGGAGCGCTGGATTACAATACCGGAAAGGCAATTCTCAAACTCCTGCAGAACATGTGCCGCGAGCGGGGGATGACAGTGATCGTGATCACCCACAATCAGGCACTGGCTCCGATGGCGGACAGACTGATACATATTAAGAACGGACAGGTCTCTAAGATGGAACTGAACGAGAACCCGATGTCCATCGACGAGATAGAATGGTAGGGGATACATATGAAAAAGAAGGCACTGGCAAAAGATTTTTATATGGAGATCCGACGGAGCCTGGGACGTTTCCTCTCTATTTTCTTTATCGTGGCGATCGGAGTGGCTTTCTTTTCCGGCATCCGTGCCACGGAGCCGGATATGAGATATTCGGGTGACGCTTACTTTGATGAAAAGAACCTGATGGATATTGAAGTTATCAGTACCATGGGGCTTACCGAGGACGATATCGAGGCGGTCAAAGCAGTAGACGGGATCTCAGAAGTGGAAGGCGGATATTCCGTGGATGCGCTCTGCACGGAAGGGGATAACCAGGTCGTTGTTCATGTGATGTCGATCCTTCCGACCATGAACCAGGTTCAGCTGGAGGAAGGACGTCTCCCTGAGGCGGAAGACGAGTGCGTGGTGGATGTGGACTATCTGAATGAGAGCTCCTGGGAGATCGGGGATACGGTCACGTTTTCCAGCGGGACGGAAGATGAGATCACAGATTCATTAAAGACAGATACATTCACGATCGTAGGAGCAGTGAGCAGTCCGTGTTATATTGGCTTTCAGCGGGGGAGTACAACGATAGGGACCGGAAGCGTCAGCGCGTTTGTCTGTGTGCCGGATGAGAGCTTCTCCATGGACGTCTATACAGAAATCTACGCACAGGTGGAAGGCGCGAAGGATCTGACTGCGTTTACGGACGAGTATGACAACAGAGTGGAAGAAGTACTGGAGAGTGTGGAAGCGATCAAGGAGGAGAGACAGGAAGCACGCTATCAGGAGATTGTTGACGAAGCCGAGAAAGAACTGGAAGATGCGGCACAGGAAGTGGCAGATGCGGAGCAGGAACTCGAGGACGGACGGGCAGAGGCAGAGGAAGAACTGGCAGAAGCGAGAAAGAAGCTTGAGGACGGACAGGCAGAACTGGATGAAGGAAAGAGTGAACTGGAATCATCGAAAGAGGATCTGGAACGTTCCCGGCAGCAGCTTGCAGACGGACAGGCAGAACTGGAGCAGTCAGCAGAGGAATTGAACTCCAATATCGATACGCTGAATGAGCAGATCGACGCGCTCAATCAGGCAAAGGAACAGTACAATGCACTGGCGGCCGGCGGGCAGACGGACGATACGACGCTTGCGACCATGAATGCGCTGTATGCGCAGATCCAGGAAGGAGAAGCCCAGATTGCCCGGGCACAGGAGCAGATCGAGTCCGCGCGCTCTCAGATTGAAGCAGGACAGGCGGAGATCAATTCCGGATGGGAGCAGATTGAATCGGGCGAGGCTCAGATCGATCAGGCAGAGAAAGATCTTGCCGACGCGGAGCAGGAACTTGCTGACGGATGGGAAGAATATTATGAGGGGGAGGCGGAAGCCGAGCAGGAGATCGCAGATGGTGAACAGAAGATAGAGGATGCGAAGAAGGAGCTGGCTGATGCGGAAGCAGAGATCGCGGATCTGGATCATCCAAAGTGGTATGTGTATGACAGAGATAATCTGACTGAGTATTCCGGATACGGAGACAATGCAGACAGGATGAGAGCCATCGGTGAAGTTTTCCCGGTCCTGTTCTTCCTTGTAGCGGCCCTGATCAGTCTGACGACCATGACACGTATGGTGGAAGAACAGAGAACAATGGTCGGAACACTCAAGGCTCTGGGATATGAACGTCATTCGATCGCAGCGAAATACCTTGGATACGCGCTTCTTGCAACAGTGGCAGGGTCTCTGTTCGGGGTGCTGTTCGGAGAAAAAGTGTTTCCTTATATCATTATTACTGCATACGGAATCATGTATCAGCACATGAATGTGATCCGTATACCGTATAATCTGGAATTCGGGCTTATGGCGTCCGGTGCAGCGCTTGTCTGCACGCTTGGAGCAACCTTCTTCTCATGTTACAAGGAACTGAAGGAACAGGCTGCGGAACTGATGCGTCCGCCGGCACCGAAACAGGGGCAGAGAGTGTTTCTCGAGCGGATTCGGTTCCTGTGGAAACGGCTGAACTTTTCGTGGAAAGCTACCGTGCGCAATATTGTGAGATATAAGAAGCGATTCTTTATGACAGTCTTCGGCATCGGAGGCTGTATGGCGCTGATGATCGTAGGGTTTGGTATCAAAGATTCGATATCAGCGATCGCAGTCCTGCAGTATGAGGAGATCCAGCAGTACGACGGGAATGTCATTCTGAATGAAGACGCCTCGGAAGAAGAGAAGGCTCAGGTGTCCAGAGAACTGGAGGAGGATGATAACGTTGCGGGCATCATGGAAGGTCTTCTGGTGCAGATCACGATCGGAAATGGTGAACAATGGGAAGAGGTTTATCTGAATGTTCCTTCAGATGTGGATAATTTTTCGGATTTCGTGGTCCTTCGCGACCGGGTCACCAAGGAGGAGTATGCTTTGAGTGACGACGGAGTTGTACTCACGGAGAAGATGGCAAAGGAACTGGATCTGAAAGCCGGCGATACGGTGACCATCCGGGATGAAGATAAAGGAGATCTGGATGTTACGATCGAATATATCTGCGAGAATTATATGTCTCATTATCTCTATATGACTCCGTCGGTGTATGAAAAACTATACGGCGAAGAACCGGAATACAATTCAATCTGTTACCGTACGGTGGACAGGACGACGGAAGAGGCAGATGAAGTC
The DNA here is from genome assembly GCF_016902345.1 of Mediterraneibacter glycyrrhizinilyticus. GTDB lineage: Bacteria > Bacillota > Clostridia > Lachnospirales > Lachnospiraceae > Mediterraneibacter > Mediterraneibacter glycyrrhizinilyticus_A. The sequence continues at coordinate 172,014 of NZ_JACJLR010000001.1, forward strand.
GGAACACAGATCCTGGAACAGGAGGGGGCCCTGAGTGTCAGCTATACAACAGATCTGAAACAGCAGGTCGATGATATGCTGGAAAGCCTTGATATCGTTATCGTGGTGCTGATCATCTCAGCAGGAATGCTGGCATTCGTGGTGTTGTATAACCTGAATAACATCAGTATCACTGAGCGGAAACGGGAGCTTGCCACGCTTAAGGTACTGGGCTTTTACAGCGGGGAAGTATGCGCTTACGTGTACAGGGAGAATATCATCCTGACACTGATCGGATCTCTGTTCGGGATGATCCTGGGAAAAATACTGCATCAGTTTATTATCGTGACAGTGGAGATCGATTCGGTCATGTTCGGCAGGAACGTGGATGTCAGCAGTTTTCTGTACGCTTTCCTGCTCACCGTTGTATTCTCTTGTTTTGTGAACGGAGTGATGTATTTTAAGCTGAAGAAGATCAATATGGTAGAGTCTCTGAAGAGTGTAGAATAGAAGAAAATAATAGAAATAGAGACATATGGGGACCATACAGACAGGATAGCTTTCCGGAAACGGAAGGAAAACGGCTGTATGGTTCTTTTTCTGTTTATAAACAGTAACCTTTAAAATGGAAAGATCTGCCGGACAGAAAATAATGCTTGCAATATACCCCTTTAGGGTATATAATGTCGCTGTAAAGGAAAATACCCCCATGGGGTTTGCATGATATAAGAGAGGTGTATTTATGGAAGAGAAGAAAGCCTGTCCCGGATGTTCCCATAAGACAAAGGAACGTTCGGAAAAAGAATATAAAGATCTGATCAACCGCTTGAGCCGGATCGAGGGCCAGGTACGGGGAATCCGGAGGATGGTGGAGGAGAATGCCTACTGCCCGGATATCCTGATACAGGTCTCGGCGGTGAACGCGGCACTGAACAGCTTCAACAAGGTACTTCTGGCAAATCATATCCGGACCTGCGTGGCGGACGATATCCGCGGAGGGAAGGAAGAGACGATCGATGAGCTGGTCGTGACCCTGCAGAAGCTGATGAAGTAGACTGGAGGGAGAGAGATGAAACAATATAATGTAACTGGAATGAGTTGTGCGGCGTGCAGTGCCCGGGTGGAAAAGGCAGTGTCCAAGGTGCCCGGCGTTACTTCCTGCTCAGTGAGTTTATTGACAAATTCCATGGGAGTGGAGGGGACTGCATCCCCGTCGGACATTATCACGGCTGTGGAGAATGCAGGCTATGGCGCGTCGGAAAAGGGGGCGCAGAAAAGTGGGACGGCATCGGCAGCTTCCAACTCGTCTGCGGAGGATTCCCTGAAAGATACGGAGACACCGAAGATGAAGAGGAGGCTGACCGCCTCTCTGTGCTTCCTGATCCCGCTGATGTATTTTTCCATGGGGCATATGATGTGGGACTGGCCGGTCACGTCTTTCCTGGCCGGGAACCATGTGGCAATGGGGCTGATCCAGCTCCTGCTGACAACGGCTGTCATGGTCATCAACCAGAAGTTTTTTATCAGCGGTTTCAAAGGACTCATCCACGGAGCTCCGAATATGGATACGCTGGTGGCGCTGGGAGCCGGAGCGTCCTACGGATACAGCACATATGCGCTGTTTGCCATGACAGATGCCCAGATGCGTGGAGACGCAGCGGCGGTGATGTCCTACATGCATGAGTTTTATTTTGAGTCCGCGGCAATGATCCTGACGCTGATCACAGTGGGAAAGATGCTGGAGGCGCGATCTAAGGGAAAGACGACAGATGCGCTCAAGAGCCTGATGAAACTGGCTCCGAAGACTGCCGTTATCATAAAGAATGGTGTAGAGACAGAAGTATCTGTCGATCAGGTGCGAAAAGGCGATGTATTCGTTGTCAGACCGGGTGAGAATATACCCGTGGACGGTATCGTCCTGGAGGGGAGCAGCGCGGTCAATGAATCTGCGCTGACCGGAGAGAGCATCCCCGTGGATAAAAAGCCGGGAGACGCGGTGTCCGCGGCGACGGTGAACCATTCCGGATTTATCCGCTGTGAGGCGACAAGAGTGGGGGAGGACACGACCCTCTCTCAGATCATCCAGATGGTGAGCGACGCGGCTGCCACCAAGGCGCCGATCGCCAAGATCGCGGACCGGGTATCAGGCGTGTTTGTGCCGGCGGTCATCGGGATCGCAGCTGTCACAACAGCGGTATGGCTGCTGGCGGGGCAGACCATCGGATTTGCCCTGGCGCGAGGGATCTCAGTGCTTGTGATCAGCTGTCCCTGTGCCCTTGGACTTGCAACGCCGGTGGCGATCATGGTCGGAAATGGAATGGGTGCGAAACACGGGATCATGTTCAAGACAGCGGTTTCCCTTGAGGAGACAGGAAAGACTCAGATCGTTGCCCTTGACAAGACAGGAACTATCACCAGCGGTGAGCCGCGGGTCACGGATATGATCCCGGCAGCAGGGGTGACAGAGGAGGAACTCCTTCTCAATGCCTATGCTCTGGAAAAGAAGAGCGAGCACCCTCTGGCACATGCGATCCTCGTAAAGGCAGAGGAGAGCGGGATCGATCCGTCTGTGGAGACGGAGGAATTCCAGGCCGTTCCCGGAAACGGGCTTTCCGGACGGCTGGGAACGGATGAACTCGCCGGAGGCAACCTGAAGTTTATCAGCGGCAGTGCAGAGATCTCTGACGATATAAGAAAGAAGGCGGAAGAGCTTGCGGAAGAAGGAAAGACCCCGCTGTTCTTCAGCAGGAACGGAAAGCTGATCGGGATCATCGCTGTGGCGGATGTGATCAAGGAAGACAGTCCGCAGGCAGTGAGGGAACTTCAGAACATGGGGATCCATGTGGTCATGCTGACCGGAGATAATGAGCGCACGGCGAAAGCCATCGGCGTACAGGCAGGGGTGGATGAAGTGATAGCAGGTGTCCTGCCTGACGGAAAAGAAAATGTGATCCGGTCTCTGAAGAAAAAAGGAAAAGTTGCCATGGTAGGCGACGGCATCAACGATGCGCCTGCATTGACCCGGGCGGATATCGGGATCGCCATCGGAGCGGGAACCGATATCGCCATCGATGCGGCGGACGTTGTTCTGATGAAGAGCCGGCTGAGCGATGTGCCTGCGGCCATCCGTATGAGCCGTGCCACGCTGCGCAACATTCATGAAAACCTGTTCTGGGCATTCTTCTACAACGTGATCGGAATCCCGCTGGCGGCAGGGGTATGGATCCCGCTGTTCGGCTGGCAGTTAAACCCCATGTTCGGGGCTGCGGCAATGAGTCTTTCCAGCTTCTGCGTGGTGACCAATGCGCTGCGTCTTAATTGGTTCAACATGTATGATGCGAGAAAAGATAAAAAAATCAAAAATCATAAAAAACAGGAGGAAACAACAATGCAGAAAACAATGAAGATCGAAGGAATGATGTGCGGACACTGTGAGGCCAGAGTGAAGAAAGTGCTTGAGGCGCTTCCTCAGGTAGACGAGGCAGAAGTAAGCCATACTGCGGGAACCGCAGTGGTAACTCTGAATGCAGAGATTGACAATGATACTCTGAAAAAGACAGTGGAAGACCAGGATTACAAAGTAGTGGGGATCGAGTAAACAGATAAGATACAAGATCCGGGAAAATGTGAAGGAGCTGCGGCACGGAAGTATTGGTGCTGCAGCTCCTTCTGCGTTTTTGTGAGAACTCCGATCAGGCGGAGCGACGAGACTGTATCTGGTATCCGCGGGCTTGATGTCCTGCCTCTGACACAGATTCAGTCGCGGTATATGACATCTCCTTTGCAGATCGTATATTTTACTTTACCGTACAGCTTCCAGCCGGTGAAAGGAGAGTTGGAAGACATGGAGAGATATTCTGTCGGCGTCCAGCACTCCTCGGGATCGAAGAGGACCAGATCCGCTGCCTTCCCAACCTCTACCCGGCCGCTCGGGAGATGATAAAGATCCGCCGGGTTGACCGTCATCTTCTCTAGAAGCTGCATCAGGGTCAGATGCCCGGGACGCACCAGGGAGGTGATACCGAGAGCCAGGGCGGTCTCCAGTCCGATGATGCCGCTGGGGGCGCCGGTGATGGAACGACCTTTCTCCTCGGGGCTGTGGGGAGCGTGGTCCGTAGCGATGATGTCGATCGTACCGTCAGCGAGCCCCGCGATGATCGCCTGCCGGTCTGCCTCAGTGCGGAGGGGCGGGTTCATCTTTGCCAGAGTCCCGTATTTCAAGACTGCTTCCTCTGTTAGTGTAAAGTGATGTGGAGTTGCCTCGGCGTGGAGTTTAGCTCCAAGTGCTTTATACATCCGCACGATCTCAACAGAACGCCCGGAACTGATGTGCTGGATCACCACATGGGCTCCTGAGCGGAGTGCCAGAAGGCAGTCCCTTGCCACCAGGGATTCTTCCGCGACTGAGGGAGAACCGTAGATGCCGAGCTGTTCAGAGACCGGTCCGTGGTTGATCCCGTTGTTTTTTATGAAAGAGGGGTCCTCCTCGTGAAGGCTGATGGGAACTCCCAGTTCGGCAGTTTTTTTCATCGCATCATAGAGGAATGCGGCATTCTTCAGCGGGATCCCGTCATCGGTGAAGCCGCAGGCTCCGGCAGCGGCTAAGGCTTTCATGTCTGTCGGCTCCTCGCCTTTGAGTCCGAGGGAGACAGATGCAGCCTGGAAAATACGGATCTTTTCATCCTTACTTCTGGTCAGGATATCTGAAAGTGTCTGTTCGTTGTCTACAACGGGAGAGGTGTTCGCCATGCAGATCACAGACGTAAATCCGCCTTTTGCCGCCGCCAGGGAACCGGTGTGGAGATTTTCTTTGTGGGTAAATCCCGGATCCCGGAAATGTACGTGCGTATCGATGAGTCCGGGAGCTGCCACAAGCCCTTCCGCGGGGATCACATCTTCTGAAGACGCGGGGGAGATGCTTTCCCCGATCGCGGAGATGAGACCGTTGGTGATACGGATGTCACATTTTCGTGACGTTTGTGTGGCTGGATCTGTTAAAAGAGCTTTTTTGATTATCATGATTACCTCCTGAATTTCCAGTCATTCTGATTTGTTTCTGCAATAAGTATAACGGTTCACGCGTGCCGGTTCAAGATGGGAAATAATGCCCAAAATAAAATACCGGGAGAGCCCTTTCGGTATTGCACCGTGGACTCTCCCGGAGTAAATCCAGAGGATGTTTCGGATCCTCCTACAGCTGACGATAAAGATGACGCGGTATTCCGTCAACCATTACAGGAGATACATCGCCCTGGATCAGCGGGCGTACATAGCTGACAAACTCATCTGTTACATAGGAGCCGTCTTCATTTACCCATTCGCGCGGGACGAGTTTTTCATCATTGGCGATTTTGTGTACGTCTTTGACTTCTGTTCCGCTCTGGTACGGATCATCAGACAGTCTCTGGAGTACGACCATTTTTCCGGAGTCGCCCTCATCTGCCGCTTTGACTGCGGCGCCGCCTACCTGATAAGCTTCCAGGATATCCACACGGGATGCACAGTGGGAAGCAGAACGCTGCAGGGAACTCAGCTCAATGGAACGGGTCTTGCAGCCGATCTCTCCGGCAATATAGCTTGCCAGATAGTTTGCAGTTCCGGAGAGCTGTTTGTGACCAAATGCGTCCACAAAGTCGATGCTCTGTCCGAGTTCGCACACATAGCGGCCGTCCGCAAGGCGGATCCCTTCGGAAACGGCAACGACAACGGATGATTTTTTCGTTAAAAGTTCTTTGACTTTTGCGCCGAACGCTTCGATATCAAAAGGAAGCTCCGGGAGATAGATCAGATCCGGTCCCGAGCAGTCCTCGCCTTTGGCAAGAGCGGCAGCGCCTGTCAGCCAGCCGGCATTCCTGCCCATGATCTCTACGATGGACACAAGACCCTTGTCATATTCCAGGCAGAAGCTGTCGCGGATGATCTCCTTGACAGAAGTTCCGATGTATTTTGCAGCACTTCCGTATCCGGGTGTGTGGTCGGTGAGCGCCAGGTCGTTGTCGATGGTTTTCGGGCATCCGATAAAGCGGGTCGGGTGACCTGTGATGATCGCATAGTCAGAAAGCTTTTTGATCGTGTCCATGGAATCGTTTCCGCCGATGTAGATGAATGCTTCGATGTCCAGCTTGTTCAGGATACTGAAGATCTTTTCATACACATCCCTGTCCTCATGGATCTCCGGGAGCTTATACCGGCAGGAGCCCAGGAACGCAGCGGGCGTCCTCTTTAAAAGTTCAGCGTCCAGTTCATTTGTGATATATTCGGACAGGTCGATGTACCTCTCCTGAAGAAGCCCCTGGATCCCGTGCAGCATTCCATAAACCTTTGCAGCCCCGCGGTCTTTCGCTGTGCGGTAAACGCCGGCAAGGCTGGAATTGATGGCAGCGGTGGGGCCGCCTGACTGTCCTACTATAACATTTCCTTTCATGATCTGTTACCTCCGTGATATATATAGATTTATTTTTGCCGTTATTACCAGTTTAGTGCATAATGACCAATTTGTAAATGAAAAAATATAATTTATACACAAAAATAACGAAATACAATGACTTTTTGGCGAAAAGAAACAAAAGATGGTATGATAGAGAAAATCAGGTACAGTATGAAAGATAAGAAATGTACTGCGAAAAGAGAGGTATAGCTATGAAAAAATATGATTATCTGATCGTCGGAGCCGGACTTTATGGAGCGGTGATGGCGTATGAACTGGGGAAGAAAGGAAAGAAATGTCTTGTGATCGACCGCAGGGATCATATTGCCGGAAACATCTACTGTGAGGATGTCGAGGGAATCCATGTGCACAAATATGGGGCGCATATCTTCCATACATCCGACAAGAAGATCTGGAATTATATGAACCAGTTTGCCGAGTTTAACAACTATATCAACTCCCCGGTGGCGGTATACAAAGACGAGCTTTACAATCTCCCGTTCAATATGAACACGTTCAGCAAGATGTGGGGGATAAAGACGCCCCAGGAAGCGAAGGAGATCATAGAAAAGCAGCGCAGAGAAGCGGGGATCACAGAGCCGAAGAACCTGGAGGAGCAGGCGCTGTTCCTCGGAGGTCGGGACATCTATGAGAAACTGATCAAAGGATATACGGAGAAACAGTGGGGAAGAAAATGTACGGAACTTCCGACATTTATTATTAAGCGGCTTCCTTTCCGTTTTATCTATGACAACAATTATTTCAATGACAGATACCAGGGAATCCCGATCGGAGGCTATACGGCGATCGTGGAGAAGATGCTCGAGGGAACAGAAGTGCGCACAGGTACAGATTTCTTCGAATTCAGAAAAGAAAATCCGGATATTGCAGAGAAGATCATTTTTACCGGTATGATCGATGAATATTTCGGATATAAACTGGGCGCCCTGGAGTACCGTTCTGTCCGTTTTGAGACAGAGGTCCTTGACTGTGAGAACTATCAGGGAAATGCGGTGGTAAATTATACAGACAGAGAAGTTCCCTATACGCGTGTGATCGAGCACAAGCATTTTGAGTTCGGAAAACAGGAGAAGACGGTAATCTCCAGAGAGTATTCTTCTGAGTGGAGTGTGGGAATGGAACCCTACTATCCGGTCAATGATGAGAAGAACAATGCCCTCTTTGCAGAGTATAAGAAGCTGGCAGAGCAGGAGGAAAATGTGATCTTTGGCGGAAGGCTGGGAGATTACAAGTACTATGACATGGACAAGGTCGTGGCAGCGGCTCTTGCGCGTCTGGAAGAAATAGAATAAAAGATGTCAATCAAGAAATGCCATCGGATCATCTGCGGTCATATCTGTGAATGATCTGGTGGCATTTTTGTTAAAATAATTCTTGCATTTCATATTTCTTTCAAGTATGATATACATATCCTGACCGGTCTGGTCAGAGAGAGTTCAAAAGATTCTGTTTCAATTCAGTATCAGTTCTGATGAGATTCACACGGATTGGAGACGCAGATGTGTACTGCGGTTTGAGGGACCGCGGAAAATTTTGCGGCAGAAAAAAAGAATATGACAGAGATGTATGAAGTTTTCCGGTTTATCGACCAGGGAACCCGGTGCAGGCAGAGCCTGGACTGTGTGGAAGGGACACTTCTTGCCTATTATCTGAGAGATAACCCGGAAGTGGAAAAAGCGGTGCTTTTTGAATGGTTCCGGCAGATCGGGAAAAGTCTGGAACAATTTCGAAGATGCAGGGGTGGAAAAGGCTATCGCTACCTTAATCCGTACAGCATCATCGTGACCGAAGAGGAGCGGATCTGTCTGCTGGATCTGGATTCCCCGGAAAATGAATCCGTTCTGAAGATGATGCAGCACAGGGCTGTGAGGAATCATTTTCTGAAACAGGTTCCGGCGCAGACGACAGGCGGTTTTGGCCCTGTGGATCTGTTTGGTTATGGGAAGACAATGCAGTTCATGCTGGCATATACAACGCCGATCCCCGGTCTGACCAGGCTGGAGGAGGCAAAGCTGTCACGGATCATAGACCGCTGTATCGGAAATCGGAAGAAAGGCTATGACGATGTGCGCAAGATCCTTAAGGATCTGCCCGAGATACGAAAGGAAGCTGCAGTTCAGGGAAGAAAGTTCGGGCTGGCGCTGCTGTGTTTTCTTGTGCCGGCTTTGGTTGGAGTTCTGTTGTACAGTTATGCGGCATCGGACCGTGAGAATGTGGAAAAGACAGAGATTGTGCAGAAGACAGACATTAGTCAGGAGGAAAACGATGCAGAGATCCTGCTGCCGGATAAGGAAGCGGAGCGCTCGGAAGAACAGAGAACGCTGGAAGAATACGCGTCTGATGTGTCCGAGGGGTTGGAGGAACGGCTTCTTGAGAATACATCGGAAGGAAATAAAGAGGTGCTCCTTCTGGGACAGGAACTGGAACGGGATACACTCCGCTGCCTTGCGGCGGCCTATGAGAGAGAGGAGATGACAGAGGAGGCGATCAGCGCATACGGACGTTTGCTCGAGATCGAAGAACGGGAAGATCTGATCGAAAGTGCCGGGATAAGGAGAATGAGGCTGGAAGTGGCGCAGAGACAGTATGCAGCGGCACTGCTCACCGGAGAAAAAGTTCTGGAAAAAGTGGGAGAGTCGGATCGTGTCAGAGCCATTATGGAAGAATGCAGGACGGAGCGGGAAATGGAGGAGGGGATTGAAGATGAGAAGAATGGATGAAAGAAGCGACCGTAAAGCGGCAGGAATAACTATAAGCATGATGGTGATCTTTTTTTGTCTTGCACTGTCTGCGGCTGGGAAATCCCCTTCCAGGGCAGCGGAAGAAGGCGAGTATACGGCGTATGAAAATCCCCGCATTGACTGCCCGGAAACTGAGTCGGGCTGGTATCAGGAGCCTCCGGAAGTAAAACTTATCCATACAGAGCCGGAGACAGTGACAAAGTATCTGATCACAGCACCGTCGGGGAAAAAGACAGAGGGAGAACTGCGGATCGGGGGGCCGGGAGAGCCAGAGGAATCGGGAGAGCCAGAGAAACCGGGAGAGCCAGAGGAACCGGAAGAACAAGGGGGGCCGCAGGAATCGGAGAGCCTGGAAGGAGCAGAAGGAATGGAAGAAGCGGAAGGTATGGAAGGGACGGAAGAAAAGGGAGAGCCGCAGGAATCAGAGGGACCGGAAGAGAGCGAAGATCAGGAAGAGTCCCCGGAGACTGAGACAGCGGCGGCAGAGACAGTGATATCGCCGGAAATCTGGGAGGAAGGAGAGAACCATCTTTCCGTATGGATGGAGGCAAAAAAGGATGAAAGAGAGGTATACCGGGAGGAGCGGAAGGTTCGGGTGGATAAAAGCGAACCGGGAAAAGTAGAATTTGTTTACCGAAATATGGATAAAGGTTATTTTCAGTCTTCTTTTCAAGTTACGGTCAAGGCAGAGGATGCAGTTTCCGGAGTGGGGGAGATCATATGTGCGATGCCCGGCGGCAGAAATCAAAAGATTGAGGGCGGACTGGGGAAACTGGAGATCGATACCGGCTTTACAGGAAAGATCACGGCGTATGCAGTGGATATTTCAGGAAGAAAAGGTAAGGAGACGGAGTCAGCGCAGATCTGCTGTGAGAATGAAGCGCCGCAGATCAGTCTGGATACCGGGGCGGGACGGGAGATCTGGCATCAGGGGACCACAACAGTCTGCGCCCGGGTGTATGAGACTGGAGAACGATATGGATTTTCGTCCGGACTGAAGCGCGTGACGTATTACATTGACGGACAGGTTGCGGGGAAAAAAGAATATCCTTCTTCAGGCGGAGAAGTATTTTCAGACTTTCTGGAATTTGAAGTGAGTAAGCTGTCGCAGAATGGAGAAGGGATCCCGGTTATGATCCATGCTCTCGATTGGGCAGGGAATACGGCTGTAAAGATTGAGCGGGTGTTTATCGACGACCAGTTTCCTGCGATCAGGATAAAAGGGGTGGAAGATTCTGCGATCACAGGGGAAAACGTGGAGATGGAAATTGCAGTTCTGGAAGAAAATGTGCTGCTAAAAAGCGAGATTCGCATCTGGCATACAGATCCGGATGAAGAACGGACGGAGATCGTGACTATAAATCTGGGAGACTGGGAGTGGACAGAAGGAGGAAGAAAAAAGAAAATTGTTCTGGAAGAAACCGGTATATATGAGTGCAGAATCGCAGCAGAGGATGCCGCCGGGCATGAAACAGAGCGGTCTCTGACATTTGCCATAGACCGTGACAGTCCGGTGATAAGGTATGTGGATCAGATGAACGGCGCCAATATCCCCTTTTTCCAGTGGAATTATGGAAAGGAAGAGATGATACGGGATCTTACAGAGTACTCCTATGGTATGTACTTGAACGGAGCGCCTTATTTTTCCGGAAGTGTGGTGACGGAAGAAGGTGAGAAGCTTCTTGAAGTGAGAGCAGAGGATGCTGCCGGCAATCTGTCTTTTGCAAAAGCAGTTTTCACGGTGGATCATACGCCTCCCGTTATTTACTATGGGGAGGCGCAGGATGGAAGGGTTTATGACGGCAGTGTCAAGCTCAGTTTTTGGGTCGATGGGGCGGGAGAACGGATCAAAAGTATCCATATTAATGGAGAAAAACAGATACTCAGCCCCGACAGCCGGATCTTTGAAAGTGAGATCACAGAGAGCGGGGAGCATTCGGTTGAGGTATGTGCAGATGACCTGGCGGGGAATGAGACGGTAAAGCAGATTTTGTTCGAGGTCAGAGCAGAAAATGGATTAGCAGGAAAAGTGATCGAACCGGTCAAAAGGATCTTTTCGGGAAAAACGGAAAGAGGGGAGAACGGCTCGGAAAACAGGAGCGAGGGGGAGAAATGCACGGGATGGGGACTTCCGGCTCTCGGTGTTTCAGTGGGCTTTGCTGTGTTATGCGCTTTTGCCGGAAAGTGGATGAAAAAGAAAAAAATCTCCTGAACAGGGAGGATGCCGGGCAGCTGATCGGCTCAGCTCCCGGCATGTATTATGAAAAAGTTTATTCAATTAACTTCTTGGCGTCTTGTTTATTTCTTTGATGGTTATAGTATAGGGGAGAGAAATGAAGAAACGATGATAAGAAAATGAAAGAATTTTAAAGGATAAATGAACAATTTATGAACGGTGCAAAGTAAAAGACCGATGGGGGAGCCATCGGTCTTTTGAGGGGAGTATAAATAATTAATAAGGGGTTGTAGAAAGTAACCTCTCTACATTAGACAGTATAATATATCAAATTGGAAAAAGCAAGCAAAAAATGAAAAAAGTATGGGAAACATGTATAAAAGATTCTGAGACAAGAGACAATAAGAGCGTATCAAAAAAACAGGAGGGATACTCATGGCAAAGAATTATAACAACATGAACAACAATTCAAACAAAAATTCAGGGAAAAACGGTTACTCATCTTATGCGGATGAGCAGAAAAACAAAAACGCGAACAAGAACAGCTCAAACTCCAATTCGTCTGATTCCAGAAATAAGAACTCCGGAAGAAGCATGGGCTCAGATGATATGACAGACCGCTACTAAAGCGCGGCAGAAAAACAGATTTCAGACCGGATCAAGGCAGAGAATGGGATCCGGGAACAACGAAGGCAGGGTAAAGTTAAACTTTACTCTGCCTTTGATTTATAGTAAGATGGATACAGACAAAAAATGAGGACGGAAGGATTTCATGGAAAAAATGGAATGGATCGCGCCCTGTCACTTTGGACTGGAATCCATATTGAAAAGAGAAATCCAGGATCTTGGATATGAGATCGTCCAGGTTGAGGATGGAAGAGTGACGTTTTGCGGCGGTATCGACGCTGTCAGCAGGGCGAATATATTTTTGAGGACAGCAGAACGCATACTTTTAAAAGTGGGCAGTTTTGAAGCATATAGTTTTGATGAATTGTTTGAAAAGACGAAAGCCCTGCATTGGGAAGACTATATTCCCGAAAACGGGAGATTCTGGGTGACAAAGGCATCTTCTGTCAAGAGCAGACTTTTCAGCCCATCGGACATACAATCTATTATGAAAAAGGCTATGGTTGAACGGCTGAAATCGTGTTATCATATCCAGTGGTTCAAGGAAGACGGTGCTTCATATCCGATTCGTGTCTTTCTTATGAAAGATGTGGTGACGATAGGGATAGACACTTCCGGCATGTCACTCCACAAGAGGGGATACCGTCCTGCAGCGGGAAAAGCGCCCATAGCAGAGAATCTGGCGGCCGCTCTGATCATGCTTACACCGTGGAAGAAAGACCGCATCCTGGTGGATCCGTTCTGCGGAAGCGGGACATTTCCGATCGAAGCGGCTATGATGGCAGCCAATATCGCTCCCGGTATGAACCGTTCGTTTACGGCTGAAGGATGGGGAAATCTGATTGACAGAAAATACTGGTATGAAGCAGTTGATGAGGCAAATGATCTTGTGGATGACAGGATAGAGACTGATATTCAGGGGTATGATATAGATCCGGCTGTGCTTCGGACGGCGCGTAAAAATGCTGAAAATGCAGGCGTATCTCATCTGATCCACTTTCAGCAGCGGGCAGTGAAAGATCTGAGCCACCCGAAAAAGTATGGCTTTATTATAACAAATCCTCCCTATGGGGAGCGGATGGAAGAAAAAGAGCGGCTTCCACAGCTTTACAGAGAGTTTGGGGAGAGTTTCAGGGGGCTTGACAGCTGGTCTGCATATATGATCACAAGTTACGATGAGGCTGAGCGATATTTCGGAAGAAAGGCTGACAAGAACAGAAAAATATACAATGGGATGCTCCGGACCTATTTTTATCAGTTTTCCGGTCCGAAACCGCCAAGACAGAAGAGATAGAAGGTACAGAAGATGGAAAGAAGAATTGTGTTTGCCACCGGTAATGAAAATAAAATGAAAGAGATCAGGATGATCCTTGCTGATCTGAATATGGAAATCCTCTCTATGAAAGAAGCAGGTGTCGACATTGATATTGTTGAAGATGGGATGTCATTTGAAGAGAATGCTGAGATAAAGGCGCGGGCGGTTTCAAGGGTGCTCACAAACGATATTGTACTTGCGGATGATTCCGGTCTTGAGATTGATTATCTGGATAAGGCTCCGGGAATCTATTCCGCGCGGTTCGCGGGGGAAGATACGTCGTATGACATTAAAAACCGGATCTTTCTCGACCGGCTGGAAGGGGTGCCGGACGAGGAGCGGGCCGCTCGGTTTGTATGTGCGGTCGCGGCGGTGTTCCCGGATGGAACGTCTGAGACTGTAAGGGAGACGATCGAGGGGAGAATCGCACATGAGATCGCAGGAGATAATGGATTCGGATATGATCCGATATTTTATGTGCCGGAATACGGATGTACAACAGCGGAAATGACTGCAGAACAGAAGAACGAGCTGAGCCACAGGGGAAAGGCTCTGCGTTCTATGAAAAAGATTCTGGAGAGGAAGTTCAGAGAGGGAAATTTATGAGAGTGTTGATCGTCAGTGACACACACGGCAGACATGCTGCGTTTGACCGTGCACTGGAAGAGGCGGGGAAGTTCGACATGTTTATCCATTTGGGGGATGTTGAAGGCGGAGAAGACTATATTGAAGCAGTTGTTGACTGTGAGAAACATATGGTTCGCGGGAATAATGACTTTTTTTCGGATCTGCCGAGAGAAGAGGAATTTTATATAGGAACTTATAAGGTTTTTATCACGCATGGTCACGCCTATTATGTGTCTCTTGATTCAGAATATATTCTCGAAGAGGGCAGGGCAAGAAAGGCGGACATTGTTATGTTTGGTCATACTCATAAGCCTTATTTTCATCAGGAAGATGATATTATTTTGCTGAATCCGGGAAGTCTGTCTTTTCCGAGACAGGAAGGACGCAAGGGGAGCTATATGATCCTTGAGATCGGGGACGACGGAAAAGCACATTTTGATCAGCGATATCTGTAGGTTTTCTTGTTCGAAGGCGGAAAGTGCAGAAAAAAGAAGGGCGGAGAATGCCCTGAAATCCGCTCCAAAATAGATTGAAAAAAATAAAATAAAAAATTTGCGAAAAAATGTTGACAATGAGCGAATGTTATAATATAATAATTTTCGCGCTACGGGTTAGACAGGAACCTAAAGCGGACACCGGGGTGTGGCTCAGCTTGGCTAGAGCGCCTGGTTTGGGACCAGGAGGTCGCAGGTTCGAATCCTGTCACCCCGATATGTGCGGGTGTAGTTCAATGGTAGAACACCAGCCTTCCAAGCTGGATACGTGAGTTCGATTCTCATCACCCGCTTTCTCACAGAGATGTGAGGGCATTGCAAAATGAGATTTGCATAAGAGTCTGTAGCTCAGCTGGATAGAGCAACGGCCTTCTAAGCCGTAGGTCGTGGGTTCGAATCCCCCCAGGCTCGTTATGGTGGGTATGGTGCAGTTGGTTAGCGCGCCAGATTGTGGTTCTGGATATCGTGGGTTCGAGTCCCACTACCCACCCTTTTCTTTTATATTCGCACTGGCAGGCAGTGTCAGCTTAAGTCTTTAATGGGCTATCGCCAAGCGGTAAGGCACAGGACTTTGACTCCTGCATTCGCTGGTTCGAATCCAGCTAGCCCAGTTTACCTGGGAAAGCCGGGAAGAAATAATTTTATATGGGCGTGTAGCTCAGGTGGTAGAGCACTTGACTTTTAATCAAGTTGTCCGGGGTTCGAATCCCCGCACGCTCAGTTTTCATGAGACATAAAATAGAGTATTTATATAGAGGAAATCCACTTGAGGGTTTCCGTTTTTTGTCTTATGGAGAAAATCTGCGGATATGGCGGAATTGGCAGACGCGCCAGATTTAGGATCTGGTGTCTACGACGTGCAGGTTCAAGTCCTGTTATCCGCATAAAGAGGGCAGGTGCTGCAGTGTTGGGCAGTGCCTGCAGATAAAGAATAACATGGGATGTATTTGAATAAATAAAAATAGGAAATATGGGGAATACGATAAAGAGTAACATGAGATGTGAGGCAAACACTATTTTCGGATATGTGTTTGTTTTTTTATAATAAAAATATTTTCAAAATAAAAATATGAAATAAATTAATGAATGCGATTGACATGAGATGAATAAGGGTATAATATATTCTCAACAGATATGAGATCCGAGAAAAACGATTTAGAAGGAGGCGGAAAATGCGCGTATATACGATAAAAGTCAAATTATATACACTTCGGGAGATTCCTTTAAGCCAGATACAGTCAAAAGTCACTTCTTTTTTGGACAAAGGATTTGCCCGGGATAGGGAACTTTTGCAAATGCATGAAGCAAATGCTTTCAAGAATTACTGCTTTGATTTCCCTTATCAAATTGACTCTGATAAAATATATCACAAAGGAAAAATATATACTCTTACTGTGCGGACCATCGATCCGAAGCTTGCAAGATATTTTTCCGAAGTATGTGTAAACTGCTACACGGAAGATATGAAAGGGCTGACGGCAGAGATAAGAGTTCTCCCACATAAGCACATTCAGACTCTCTATACTTTGACGCCTGCGATATTGAAAGATGAGAAAGGATATTGGCGGAAGCACATGAGTCTGCAGACTTTTGAGGAACGATTGAAGGTGAATCTTATTAAAAAATGGAATCAGGCGCAAGGAGATAAACTTACGGAAGACTTTCAGTTATATACGATGCTGGAGTTTTTAAATGAAGCGCCGATTCCTATGGAATATAAAAATATAAAGCTTTTAGGAGACAAGGTAAGACTTCAGATCGCGGACAATGAAACTGCGCAAAAAGTTGCGTACATGGCACTGGGAACAGGACTGCTGGAGATGAATTCGAGAGGGGCAGGATTCGTGAATTACCGCTGGCTTTAGGAGGTACACATGCTGAAAGAGTGTTTGGAGGTATTTGAAAAGATACTCAGAGAATCCGGAGGAAAGAAAGTGGTGGATACCTATATTCCTGCGGACGGGACCTATTTAATCGTGGACAAAGACGGAAATATTAAGGCAAATGTGGAGATCGTAAAAGATAAAAAGACAAAAGAGATAAATCGGAACCAGTCCGGGTTTGAGAAAGTGTGTTTCTATGATTATCAGAGTCAGTTGATCTCCATGAACAAACCAATCGATCCGAAAAAAGTGATCCATTCCAACAGCTATCTGTCATTTTTTGTGAAAAAAGACAGTATTGTATCTGGAAAACTTACCGAGGCGGTGATTGACGGATACTACGGGATACTGGAAAATCCCGGGGAGAAGAAATACAAAAAATCCAGGGAAGCGGCAAAAATCTATGAACGCTTTGAAGAAGCGGAAGGAAAGGTGAATATAGAAGCGGTCAGAAAAAATGCCTCCTGGATCAAGACACATATTTTCCAGCTGGAAGATGTTGATCTGAAACGAAAAGATTATCTCAAAATCTTTTTTGAGGCAGAGGATACGGAGTATGAGCGGGAGGGGAGAAGATATTTCCTTCCCAATATATACAATAATAATGAGTACAATGCAGAAATCAACGGTGTTGTATATGGCATGCCGGACAATAATCTGGGCATGAACGCTAAAAAACCGTTTCTTTCAATTAAATCTAGGAAGTATCCTGCGCCTTATCTTTTAGATGGAGACGATGTGATCCTTCAAAAGCAGTTTTTTGATTATCTGATGAACCTGGTATCATCAGGAAAGTATCAAGTGTATGTAGATACCGAAAGAAAGAAGATATCAGGGTATGCCAACGGGGATGCACCGGACCATGTGGAGTCTGGATATTATTTTCGTATTCGGAAAGGAAAAACAGAGGCAGAAATTTATGATCAGGATATCATTCCGGGATATCAAAGAAAATTGGCTGTTCCGTTTTGCTTTCAGAATTATCTTGGTTGTGAACACGAACACAAACCGGAATATAAAGAGCGATATCAGATATATGATGACAGGCTTGCTGTCGGGAAAGTGATAGATGAAGTGTTCTTTTCTAAGTTTCTTGGCAATAATTATACTGTTGACGCGGGAGATATCAGCATCAAGGATGAAGTACTGAAACAGAATATCCTGTTTTCACGGGATGCGATCTCCGACTGGGTGTTTAAGGGAACGGACAATGGAATAGAAAAGATTTTGGATCAGGTGGGCTTGAAGATGATCAAGAGCA
This sequence comes from Mediterraneibacter glycyrrhizinilyticus, assembly GCF_016902345.1. Taxonomy (GTDB): domain Bacteria; phylum Bacillota; class Clostridia; order Lachnospirales; family Lachnospiraceae; genus Mediterraneibacter; species Mediterraneibacter glycyrrhizinilyticus_A. The sequence goes on from NZ_JACJLR010000001.1 coordinate 189,565, forward strand.
GCGCGTTGCAGGATTACAGAGAAAAAGTGTTCTGGCAGTTTAATCTGAGATGGTCATTGAGAGATTATTTTTCAAAAGAGAAAGGAGAAAATATGGGAGAAATCATTACTGAGATCAGAAACAAGGTTGAGATGAAGGTGCTATCTGCTGAGACTGTGCCCGTAGAAAACGATAGAGAATATTATTACTGTGTGGGGCAGTTGGCGGGATATCTTATTTCGCTCAGTAAAGCAAAAGATAAGAAGCAGTCATTGATCAGCCCGCTTCTGAATGCCAAAATGGATGAAGAAATTAAACGGAGGCTGCTGCAGCTTTACAAAAAGTATAATTACAGTATTCCGGAAGGGTATAAGCGTGTGAAAAATCTCCTTGCAATGGTGGAAGGGTATGTGCCGGATGGAATGGTGGATCAGGAGATGGTCATCCTGGGATATACATGTGACAATGTGATATACAAAAAGGAGGAAAAGTAAATGGAGAAAAGAGTGTATGGAGTGATCGGGATTTCTTCTGTGATGGCAAACTGGAATGCAGATTTTTCCGGATTTCCGAAGACAACAAGTGGCGGAGAGACTTTCGGAAGTGACAAAGCGCTGAAATATCCCATGAAGAAAATGTGGGAGAACGAAGGGAAAAAAGTGCTTTATATCAAATCAATGCGGCTGTCAAAGGATGGGACGGCGCTTATCCCCAGGACGTTGAAGGAGAGATATGAAATGTTGTTCCAGGTTGAAGACCTTGCTGCCTGTAAGGATGTGAAACAGCTCTTATCAAATCTGATGTCTGCTGTAGATGTAAAGAATTTTGGCGCTACTTTTGCAGAGGCGAATAATAATATTTCGATCACAGGAGCCGTTCAGTTCGGACAGGGATTCAATAAATACGAAGGGACATATCCGGAAGAGCAGCAGATCCTTTCCCCGTTCCGCGATGCGAAGGATGCGAAGGAAGAAGCTGGTAATTCTACGCTTGGTACAAAGATCGTGAGCAATGAGGCACATTATTTCTATCCTTTTGTCATCAACCCGATGGCATATAAAGAATTTGAGGAATTGGGGGTCACAGAAGGGTATACAGAGGATGACTACCAGAATTTCCGCAGAACAGCGCTTGTCTCAGCGACATCGTTCGCTACCAATTCAAAAGAAGGCTGTGAAAATGAATTCGCTCTTTTTGTAGAGACGGATCCGGATACGTATCTGCCAAATCTGTCAGAGTATATTGTGTTTGAAAAGGCTCAGAAAAAGAATGTGATCCGAATGGAATGCGGTGATTTTCTTAAAGAATTTGGCGAAAGCGTTCGAAAGATTGATGTGTATTATAATCCGTATACTACAGAATTGGAGGGCGTTTCCGAGCAGATGACGGTTTATGATATCCGTACACAAAAAGAGGTTGGATAAATGGAGATTTTACGATTTACGCTGAGTGGGAAAAGCGCATGTTTCAGAAAACCGGAGATGAATTCATACTGTTATTTTACATATGGAAATATCCATAAGGTTGCTTTGCTTGGAATGTTTGGCGCAATCCTGGGATACGGCGGCTACACTCAGATGCAGGACTTTTCCCGTAGAAAGAAGAAGGACGGACTTACGGAGAGTTATCCGGAATTCTATGAGCGGCTGAAAGGACTTAAGCTGTCCGTTCTTCCGGATAAAGGACATAAAAAGGGATTTATTCCCAAAAAGATACAGACGTTTAATAATTCTGTGGGGTATGCGTCCAAGGAGCAGGGCGGAAATCTGATCGTGAAAGAGCAGTGGCTGGAAAATCCGAAGTGGGATATCTGCCTTCTGGTCGATTCGGAAGAAGCTGAAAAACTCAGGGACATGATCTGCAAAAGAAAGTGTATTTACAGTCCTTATCTGGGGAAGAATGATCATCCCGCAGATATTGGAAATATCTGTGTGGAGCCTGCTGCCACGATGGAATTCGAGATGGGACGCCTGGACTGTCTGGTGCCGAAGGAAAAAGCGAGGATTGTTGATCTGGACTATGATGAGAAAGAAGAGATGGAGGCTTTTGGAACATTTAAATACGAAGAGGCGCTTCCATACGGAATGGATGGCTGGACCAATCAGTATATTCTGAGTGCTTTTCTGTATACGGATGAGTTTGTTGAATTAGATGATATGACAGTTTATAAGCTGAGTGACAATAGAAAGATTCTATTTTACTGACGGAAATTGCGGGGTGAGTGCTGTTGAAACAGAGTGGAACGATAATTTTATATCATGGTTCTAAGAGCGGGCTACAAGGGAATATCGAGCCAAAGAGCAGGGAAAACTGCGACTTCGGAAGAGGATTTTATATGGGAACAGAGCCGGAGCAGCCATTGACCCTGATCTGCAATTTCCCGAAGGCATCTTTTTATACATTGGAATTGGATCTGGAGGGACTGGAAGTTCTGGATATTGATATCGGCGTTGAGTGGGCTCTTCTTATCGCTTTTAACCGTGGAAAGATGGAGCCTGTAAAAGGAAGCAGATTTTATGAAAAATATGCGAGCATGATGAAGGGTTACGATGTGGTTGCCGGCTATATAGCTGACGACAGGATGTTTGTTGTTCTGGACCGTTTCTTCCGGGGGGAGATCACGGACAGGGCGCTGGTTGAAAGCCTGTCTGTTCTGAAACTGGGAAAACAGTATGTGGCGGTTACTGAAAAGGCGTGCCGCAATATCAGGATACTGGAGAAAAAAGATATCGGGGAAAAAGAGCGGGACAGACTGAGAAATATCAGTGAGGAAAAACGCAGGGCGGGGATCGCAAAAGCAGAAGAAATCTGCAGGAAATACCGCCGGGAAGGAAAATATTTTGACGAGATCATCGGAGAGGGTAAGGAAGAAATATGAAAAAAGAACTTTCATCATTTGAACTGCAGATGTGCGATATTCAGGGACGCCTGTTTGAACTTGCGAGAGCGAAGAAAGCGGCTTTTCCCGGATTTGCGGAAGCTTTTATGAAAAGTAAGACCGCTGAATATCTGGATTATCCTTATGACCGTCTTCAGTGGGCCGGGGAAGAATACATTTTTGAAAATCTGTCGGATGAAACAGTGATCAAATCCTGTGATAATGATGGATATTCCCGGGAGGAAGTATACTGGATGGGGTATGTATACCGGTACTGGCATTTTTACACAGGAGAACAGAGCCGGCAGATTTATGAGCAGGCGGATGCAGAGACGATGAAAGATTGTTATCTTGGATTTCATACATTGGATGTATCGATGGCGATAGATGATCTGAAGGAACTGTACAGGCAGAAAAAAGAAACTTTGAAATAAAAATGCGCAGAGAAAGGAGACCTGAATAGATGAAAAGCAGGTTTCCTTTTCTATTTACAGGGAGGATAGCTTATGGGGAAAGAGATCGTGAAAGAAGTTATTGCTGATCCGGGGAAATATTATGCGCACGTTTATGGGAACGAAGAAGGAAACAGTCGGAGAGAAACTCTTCTGGAACATACGGCATTGACAGAAAACTATTTTAACCGGCTTTGGGAAGAAAAACTGGGGGACGAGATGCTTCTTAGGATGAGGAAGCAGTTTGGAAGTGAAATATCGAAAGAGGCAGAAGTGTTCTGGAGGCAGTTGATATATAATGTGCCGGTTTTTCATGACCTGGGAAAGATCAATCCGGCGTTTCAGAATGATAAGATGAAAAACAGGAAAATACAGGATAATGGAAAGCTGTCCTCTCTGGTGTCAAGCCGGCATTCACTGGTGTCTGCTCTCCTGTATCTGGATTTCTTTTTAAAGAAATTAAAAATGTCTGTAAAAGACAGGAAAGAAAAGAAATTTTTACGCTGCTTTATATTGCTCCATTCTTATGTGATCGCACAACACCACAGTGATCTGAAAAAAATTAATGATTATCTGGAACTTCTGGATAAGGGAATTGGCTGTCGGGTAATAGATGCTCTGAGGGACGGAGAGTGCATTGGCTGGAAGCAGGAAATCAGCCTGTCAGAGGGCGGTATAAGAGATCTTATAAGAAATTGGGGAGATTTTACTGACAGTCTGGACAGAGAGGCAGGCATTGCGTTATATGCTTATGGGAAACTGATATTTTCTTTTCTGACGAGTGCAGATTATTATGCGACTTCTGAATTTATGTGCGGAGCGGAAATAAAACAGTTCGGTGAACTGAATGAGATTGAAAGCTGGCTGGAAATCTATGAAGAAACAAAGCTGATGAAATCCATCCGGGCTTATCAGAAAGAGAAGTATCCATGTGGAGCAGATATATTAAGAAATGTGAAAGACATTAATGTGCTCAGGACAGAGATGCTCTGCGATGCAGAGAAAATGTTGAATGAGAATTCGGAGCGATCTGTTTTTTATCTGGAGGCTCCTACCGGGAGCGGAAAGAGCAATACAGCGCTGGATCTTAGCTTTCAACTCCTGAAAAAAGACAGGCGGCTCAGAAAAATATATTATATCTATCCATTTAATACTCTGGTTGAACAGAATTTACAGAGCCTGAGAAAAGTGTTTGGAAAGAACGATAAGATTTTTCAGAGTATTGCTCTTGTAAATTCCCTCACCCCTGTCAAAATGACAGATAGAGAAAAAAAAGAAGAAGAAAAAACAGAACAGACAATGTATTATCAAAAAGCGCTGCTTGACAGACAGTTTTTGAATTATCCGATGATCGTGTCTACACATGTCAGTCTGTTTGATACAATGTTTGGAGATACAAAAGAATCCGCCTTTGGTTTTCATCAGCTGATGAACAGCGTAATCGTGCTGGACGAGATCCAGAGTTATAAAAATTCTCTCTGGGGCGAGATCATCTGTTTTCTGAAGGTTTTTGCCGAACTTCTGAATATAAAGATCATTATCATGTCGGCAACGCTTCCTGATCTGGATGTACTGACAGGAAATATTTATCCTGCCGTCAAACTTATGAAAAACAGGGAGAAGTATTTTTCTAACGCATGTTTTCATGACCGTGTAAGAATTTCATATGAACTGCTGGGAGCAGAGGAGATAGAAGATAAGCTGGCAGAACATATGAAACCGTTTATTGCCGAGAGAAAGAAGATCCTGATTGAATTTATAAAAAAGGATTCTGCCTACCGATTCTACAGAAAGCTGGCAGAGGATGAGAGCATTTCATGCTGCGTGGAATACATGTCAGGAGATGACAGTATCATAGAACGCAGCAGGATTCTGAAGAAAATAAAGAGAGAAGAAGATGCGGTCATCCTGGTAGCGACTCAGGTGATAGAGGCGGGTGTGGACATCGATATGGATATCGGCTATAAAAATATCTCGAAACTGGACAGTGAGGAACAGTTTATGGGAAGGATCAACCGTTCGTGCTTAAGACGGGGAGTAGTATATTTCTTTAAACTGGATGATGGAAAGAGAATTTACAAAGGTGATGTCCGTATAGAGAAGAGCCTTACTCTGGAGAACGAGGATATAAGAAAAATACTGATAAGTAAAGATTTTCGGACATATTATGAAAAGGTTATGGAAGTGTTGAAGAAAAACTTTTATGAAAATACCGGAAAAATCGGATTGAAAGACTTTTTTGCGAATAAGGTTGGAAAACTGGACTGGCTTGAAGTGAAAGATAGAATGAAGCTGATAGAGGATGATAATTGGAGTATGTCGGTTTTCCTCGCAAGGGTTCTGGAAGATACAGAGGGGAATCTGATCGATGGGCGGCAGGTATGGAAGGATTATGTTGAACTTTTGAATGACTTTACGATGGATTATGCAGAAAAGAAAGTTAGATTATCGGAAGTTACCAGCAGAATGAACTATTTCATCTATCAAATTAAAAAGAATTATGATCTTGCCTATAATGATAAAATAGGAGAAATATTCTATATAGAAGACGGTGAAAAATATTTTGAGGATGAAAAGCTCGATAGAGGTAAGATTCAGGGTGAGTTTGAGGAATTTGTTGATTTTATTTAATGGAAAGGATGGGGACGCGTGCAGATTAACGGGACATTGATAAATTATTATTTTCACTGCAGGCGGCAGTGCTACCTGTTCGGAAACCGGCTGAATATGGAAGATAATAGTGAGGAAGTAAAGATAGGAAAAGCGATTCACGAAGAAAAAGCAGAAAAAGGGAACTCGGAAATTGCTATAGAAAATATCAGGTTGGATAAGCTGACAGAGGAATATCTGACAGAACTGAAAAAATCAGATGCTGATGTTGATGCGGCAAAATGGCAGCTGCTTTTCTATCTCAAGGTATTAAAAAGCAAAGGAATCATCAGAAAAGGGAAGTTGGAATTTGCAGAGAAAAATAAAACAGGCAGAAAGACTGTAATACTGGAACTGACAGATGAAGTGGAAAATGAGCTTGACAGATACATACAGGAAATAGAAACGCTGCTGAGTCAGGAGGCAATACCCCCGGTCCTGGGGAGTGCTCAATGTAAAAAATGTGCGTATTATGAATATTGCTATATTTAGCAGAAGTATCCAGTGCTAACAGAAAGGAGGACGTATGGGAAGTACAAGATATATTTCTTCAATGGGAGAATTGACGAGAAAGGATAACTCGTTGTGTTTTCGGAAAAACGGGAAAAATGTGTATATACCAATTGAAAATACAAAAGAAATCTACTGCCTGAATGAAGTGAGTATTAACAGTAAACTTCTGGATTTTCTTTCGCAGAACCACGTTGTTGTGCATTTTTTTAATTATTATGGAGGATACAGCGGTACATTTTATCCAAAAGATCAGTATATGAGCGGAAAGCTTCTGGTAAAGCAGGTGGAAAAGTTTCAGCAGAACCGGATGGAGATTGCAAGAGCCATTGTAAAAGGGATAGGCATAAATATTTATGAGGTGCTTTATCATTATTATAAGCATGATAAGAAAGAGGTGAAACAGACAACAGACTGGATCAGAAAAGAATTTTATCCTGCAGTACAGAAGGCGCAGAATATCAAGAGCCTGATGTCGCTGGAAGGAGAGGTCTGGATGAGATTCTATAATGATTTTCAATACTTTCTTCCGGAAGATTTTGTTATGAACAAAAGAGTAAAAAGACCGCCGGATAATCCGATCAACGCATTGGTTTCATTTGGAAATACGCTGTTGTATACAAAGACGATTTCAGCAATCTACAGAACTCACTTAGACCAGAGAATCAGTTATCTGCATGAACCGTCGGAAGGCAGGTTTTCATTAAGTCTTGATATGAGTGAAGTGTTCAAACCTGTTATAGTGTATCGAACCATTTTTGATCTGGTAAATAACAGGAAACTACAGGTGGGTAAACACTTTGATAAAAAAGTAAACTATTGTCTGTTAAACGATGAGGGAAGAAAAATGTTTATAGAAGCATTTGAGGGACGAATGGAATCAGTGTTTCAGCATCCCAGGCTGAAAAGAAAGGTTTCTTATCGCACAGCAATGAAGCTGGATTGTTATAAGTTGATAAAATATATTATGGAAGATAAAGAATTTATTCCGTTCAGCTTAAAAGAAAACAGCTGAATAGTCTATAAATTGTTTTCGATATACCAGTGTCCGAGGAGATGACTAAATGGCGAAAAAAATAAATTATAACTATGCATTTGTGTTTTATGATGTGGGAGAAAAAAGAGTACAAAAAGTATTTAAAGTGTGTAAAAAGTATCTTTCTCATTTCCAGAAATCGGTTTTTCGGGGAGAGATGACGCCATCAAAACTGATACAGCTGAAGAATGATCTGAAAAAGGTCATAGATAAAGAGGAGGATTTTGTCTGCATAATAAAACTGATGAATGACAATGTGTTTGGAGAAGAGATTTTGGGAAATGGTGATATTGATACAGGGGAGACTTTGATACTCTGATTTTACCAGGTGACGGATTGGAAAAAGAGTGAAAGAGGCCCGAAAATACAAGGAAAATAAAGAAAATAAAAGGGATGCGGTTGAGAGACAAAGATGGCTGGTAAAAAATGATAAAATGTTGAAATATAAGGGGATTTGAGGTATAGTGATGTGGGAAAAGGCGGAAATACGTTGGATAAAGAGTAACATGAGATGTATTTGAATATGAATTTCCTGTGCTCGTCCAGATACGCCACATGTGATAAAGAGTAACATGAGATGTATTTGAATTCGAAAAGTTTTTGTACATTTTCTGAACTAAGTTTCGATAAAGAGTAACATGAGATGTATTTGAATTGCTGTGGCGTCCTGGCAAAGAATGAAACCTGATACGATAAAGAGTAACATGAGATGTATTTGAATATAAGTTTTAACATTGTTTTTGACACGTCCTGTCCGATAAAGAGTAACATGAGATGTATTTGAATTTGAGCGAAAGGAAGAAATCATCCGAAAAGTTTTCAAGATAAAGAGTAACATGAGATGTATTTGAATTTTACAATTCCGCTAGAACCGCCGCCCTCATATCCGATAAAGAGTAACATGAGATGTATTTGAATTTCCAGATTGCAATATTCCTTATGGCATTGCAAAGGATAAAGAGTAACATGAGATGTATTTGAATAGCGGAAAGATACGGAGAATCGGAATTCAGAACATCGATAAAGAGTAACATGAGATGTATTTGAATTTATCCATTATAGTTCCACTCCTAAAGTCCGGCCTGGATAAAGAGTAACATGAGATGTATTTGAATCTGAGATTACTCTCTATATAGCCTTTTTGATTTAGATAAAGAGTAACATGAGATGTATTTGAATTTTTCTCTATCGGTCGGAAAGGTGAGTATTCCAAGAGATAAAGAGTAACATGAGATGTATTTGAATTTACCAGTAAGGATTTCAATATATTTTCCATGCATACGATAAAGAGTAACATGAGATGTATTTGAATATCATTGAGGAAACCGTGAATTGTGACAGGGCAACGATAAAGAGTAACATGAGATGTATTTGAATATGTGCTTGACCCTCATGGTGTTGATCTGCAGGCGGATAAAGAGTAACATGAGATGTATTTGAATGCAGAACGGGTTCGTGCTGACATTGCAGGAGATCGATAAAGAGTAACATGAGATGTATTTGAATACAGTATCCTAAGAAAGATCATGAGCCTATGGACTGATAAAGAGTAACATGAGATGTATTTGAATACCTGCATTTTCGGGACGGAAATATCCGGTACGACCGATAAAGAGTAACATGAGATGTATTTGAATGCAGGTCCGGGATGCAGCGGCCGAGGTATGCCTCCGGATAAAGAGTAACATGAGATGTATTTGAATATAATTCTCTGCGTGACCTGTTTGAGATAGGATTCAGATAAAGAGTAACATGAGATGTATTTGAATAAGTCCAGGGGTTTCCCGTCTTTCCTCCGGAAATGATAAAGAGTAACATGAGATGTATTTGAATTCTGCAGTGATCTCTGTGTCAATTACCAGGTCCGTGATAAAGAGTAACATGAGATGTATTTGAATTTTTTTCCTCAATAGCTTCTGCCTGTATCTGCAAGATAAAGAGTAACATGAGATGTATTTGAATGATATTTGCTCGCCCCCGGCACGATGCCGTTGTGGATAAAGAGTAACATGAGATGTATTTGAATTCAATCTTGTCGTTGAGCTCGTCCATCTCAAGTTGATAAAGAGTAACATGAGATGTATTTGAATTTACATCCGTCGGCTTTGATAACCTGGACAGCGCTCGATAAAGAGTAACATGAGATGTATTTGAATTAAATGGCGTAAAAGCGCAAATGAAAGCGCAGACCAGGATAAAGAGTAACATGAGATGTATTTGAATGAAACGATGAGAGCAAGGACTTCCCCGAAGAGTATCGATAAAGAGTAACATGAGATGTATTTGAATAACGGTACCGACAGGGCAGTGGATCGCAACAAGCGAGATAAAGAGTAACATGAGATGTATTTGAATAACAGGAGACGAGATTCACGTCCACGGGTATTACAGATAAAGAGTAACATGAGATGTATTTGAATAGCTCGCCGCCGTGATGATTGCTTCCACACTTATGTGATAAAGAGTAACATGAGATGTATTTGAATCCGCTCCCGTGTGCGTTCTTCCCGTTGGGGGATGGTGATAAAGAGTAACATGAGATGTATTTGAATTGTGAGCATACAGATGATTCAATACTTTTCTTTGCCGATAAAGAGTAACATGAGATGTATTTGAATTTTCCATCTGGCGCTGCTTCTGTGTAGATTCATAGGCGATAAAGAGTAACATGAGATGTATTTGAATTATGCATGGACAGCACCGCTGGAATTCGACCTGATGATAAAGAGTAACATGAGATGTATTTGAATTGTCATTTCTTAACAGCCCCGCTGTCCCGTTCTCGAGATAAAGAGTAACATGAGATGTATTTGAATATATTATTTCCAACCAGTCCGGATGCAAGTGCCTGGATAAAGAGTAACATGAGATGTATTTGAATTCGCACAGGAAAAGTACATCGCAGTCACGGAAGAGATAAAGAGTAACATGAGATGTATTTGAATAGTGCTGACGGACGAAGGGATCACGGTTCAGCAGGGAGATAAAGAGTAACATGAGATGTATTTGAATTCCAGAACAATGAAGGTGTTAAGCAGTCTCTTGAACGATAAAGAGTAACATGAGATGTATTTGAATTGCGCTCCGGTCGGGGCCTCCCACGGGAGGGCATATGATAAAGAGTAACATGAGATGTATTTGAATCTCCCTATCCCGTATTTTCTCGCCAGGTACTCCACCGATAAAGAGTAACATGAGATGTGTTTGAATTCATTATCACCGTCCCTTGTATGATATGCAGTGGATAAAGAGTAACATGAGATGTATTTGAATTGTCGGTGGAATCAGAATCGGAAGAGAAACCGAAAAGATAAAGAGTAACATGAGATGTATTTCAATTCTGGTCAGGAATTTTCTTTATGTTGAATGTTCCAAATAAAAGTATGTTTGATTTAAATGATTTATTATAAAAATTTTTGAATGTGGATGGTTTTACAATAAATATTTAAGTGTTTACTGTTTGTATATGACGATAAATTGAAAGGAGATCCCCATGAAATCCCTCGGAATCGATATCGGAACCACAACGATCAGTGCTGCAGTCATCGACGCAGTTACAGGCGCGGTCATTACCACACGTACCGTATCCAATGACAGTTTTATCGAGACGGCCAGCCTCTGGGAGAAAATACAGGATCCGGGCATGATCTGTAAAAAAGTATTTCGGCTGGCGGACGGATTTCTTGATGAGTATGAAGATATTGGAACGATCGGTCTGACGGGACAGATGCACGGGATCGTGTATGTGGACCGTGCGGGAGAATGTACAGGGCCGCTGTATACCTGGCAGGATGAGCGGGGAGATCAATCGTGTTTTGGCGGAAGGAGTATCTGTGAGATCCTGCGGGAGGACTGCGGAGCCAGGGCTTATCCTGGTTACGGGCTGATCACGCATCTTTACAATAAGAAGAGGGGAGAGATACCTGAGGGGGCAGTGACGTTCTGCACGATCATGGATTATATCGGGATGAAGATGACGGGGAGAAAGCGCCCTTTGGTGCACAGCAGCAATGCGGCGTCGCTGGGATTGTTTGATGTCAAAAAGAGGAAGTTCCGGGAAGAGCTACTCCGGGAGGCGGGAATTGAGTCGGCGTTTCTTCCGGAGGTCACCGATGAGTTCCGGTGTCTGGGGAGATATCGGGGAAGAACGGTTGGTGTGGCGATCGGGGATAACCAGGCGAGTTTCCTGGGAGCTGCGGAAGACACGGAGCGGACGATCCTGTTGAACATGGGGACGGGTGGACAGGTTTCTGTGAGCTCGAATCTGTTTTTGGAAGCAGACGGGATTGAGGCGAGACCGTTTCTCCCGGGGAAATATCTCCTTGTCGGCGCTTCGCTGTGCGGAGGACGATCTTATGCGATGCTGGAGCGCTTTTTTCGGCTTTATGCGGAGGCGGCAGGAATGAAAAATGTGGATCACTATGCAGTCATGGAGAGGCTGCTGGATAAAAGTGGGAAAGAAAGTGAGTTAAAAGTGTCGACCACATTTTCGGGGACGAGAGATGAGCCGTGGAAAAGAGGCGGGATCGGGAACATCAGCGTGGAAAACTTTACTTCTGAAAATCTGATCCGTGGATTTCTCGAGGGGATGACAGAGGAACTGTACAGTATGTACAAGGAGATGGAAATGAAGCTGGAATCTGAAGAAAGGGTCCTGGTCCTCTCCGGAAACGGGTTTCGGAAAAACCGTCATCTGCGGGAAATTGCAGAAGAAAAGTTTGGAATGAGAGCGGTGCTTGCGGCATGCTGCGAAGAGGCGGCATGCGGGGCGGCAAAGGCTGGGAGGGACATCTGCAGTGAGGCAGTCTGAAGCTTATTTCTGTAGGATCAGTCTGTTTTATGCCTTATGTGTGAATGGTTGCTTAAGTAATTGTTAAAAAATTAATTTTTGACTTGCCCATTTCGTCTGAGTATTATATACTACCTAATTGTGAGCGCAAATATTACTGGAAAATGAAATGCGTTTGCAATGAAACTGCAAAACAGGTTTAAGCATCTGTTTTACACGGGAGGGTCAGAAAGATGGTTGAGAAAAAGATCAAATTTGTGACATCAGGTCAATTGATGAGTTTTTGCAATACGTGCCAGAAGATGAAGTCAGATATTGATGTAACCGATATGGCAAACAGGAATTTCCGCATTGACGGGAAATCACTCCTGGGGCTGATGTCGATCAAGCTGGGGCTGCCGATGCGCCTTGTCATTAACGGTGAGGACGAGGAGATGGCACATGAGTATTTTACTAAATATGAACTGGAGTAATCAGGAAAAGTAAAACCGGTGTACAGAATACCATTATGGTATGTTTCTGTATACCGGTTTTTTGTATTGTCTGACAGGGAAGTCCTGTATTGACAGACTAAATGACAATCCCAAAGAAGGCCGTCAGTGCGGGATCTCAAGCGTGAAAGTGCAGCCACCGCCGGCGGTATCTGTCAGCCGGAGTCTGATATCCTGCAGTCTGGCGAGGTCTGCAGCGATTGACAGACCCAGGCCAAAATGTTCTTTCTTGTTACGGGAGATGTATGCTCTAAGTGACTTCTTAATCATGGTTTTTGTCATGGTTAGTGAAGCAGTCACTTAGAGCATTTTCATTTCAGGAGGTACAGCCATGAGAAACGAGAAAATCACCCCACTGTACGAGCGTTTGAGCCGCGATGATGAGTTACAGGGCGAGAGCAATTCCATATCAAACCAGAAAAAGATGTTAGAGGACTATGCCCGCCGGAATGGTCTGCCGAACCCTACCCACTTCACTGATGACGGCGTATCGGGAACCCGCTTTGACCGCCCTGGCTTTCTGGCGATGATGGAGGAAGTCGAGGCCGGACGGGTGGAGGCCATCGTCATAAAAGATGACTGTGTAATAATAGAACCAACACAGAAAGACCTTGAAAATCAAGGCTTTGTGGCTGGTTCTATTTGTTTTTGACCCGAAACAAAGAGAATTTCAATCATATAATGCAATCTGCGCCGATGGCAGCGTAACGGAGGAAATGCCAGATCAGAAAAGAATAATATTTGAACATAGAGCGGTTATCTGCCGTCAGGAAAAATCCTGGCTGGCGGGTAACCGCTCTTTTTTGTTTCTGCCGCTACTGGCAGAAGCAGAAACTATGCAATGCAAGGAGGTTGTGTGAAGTGAAGAAAATGTTTCTAACGAGTACAGCGCCGTAAGGAGGTGGTTGAGATGGCAGTTTTCCGGGTAGAGAAAAACGCCAACTACACAACTATGTGTAACTACCATCTGCGAGATCAGTCCCTAAGTCTGAAAGCAAAGGGGCTTCTTTCCATGCTTCTCAGCCTGCCGGATACATGGCACTACTCTGTGAGAGGACTTGCGGCAATCTCCTTGGAAGGTGTAGACGGTATTCTCACCGCGCTGAAAGAGCTGGAAACACATGGCTATCTGGAACGCCATCAGTTTCGTCAACCGAACGGCCGCTTGGGACAGACGGAATATGTGATTTTTGAAAAGCCGAGAGTACAGCCGTGTATGGATTCACCGTGTACGGAAAAACCGGATACGGTAAGCCCGGATACGGTTCCGCCGGATACGATAACTCCCGCACAAAGAAGTAAAGAAGGATCAAGTAAAGAACAATTAAGTACGGATGAGAAGGAAAAAACAGTATCACAACCCTCTCGTCATCGGTACGGAATGTATCAGAATGTACTTCTTTCGGACGAAGAATTGCAAAAACTCCAAACTGAGTTTCCAGCAGACTATCAGAGCCGCATTGAACGATTGTCGGAATATATGGCTTCCAGCGGAAGGCGCTATAAAAATCATTTGGCTACCATCCGTAGTTGGGCAAGACGAGATTCCAAACAGTCCAAACTGCCCGCCTACAGCCATGATAACTACCGGTACAAGGAGGGAGAAAGTTTATGAATACAATGTTTGATTTTATGGATCATATTCAGGTTCAGAAAGAACCTGGACTGGAGCAATATCGCGGCGAAGATGGACTTATCTATTGCGGGAAATGTCATACGCCGGTTCAATGCCGGATCACATTTGAGGGCAGAGAAAGGATCATGCCCTGCATCTGCAAATGCCAGAAGGAAGAACGGGAACGGCAGGAACAGCGCATGAAGGAGGAAGAACAGTTGCTTTATGTCCGTCGTCTGAAAGCGACAGGCATTCAGGAGCGACATCTTCAGGATTGGACATTTGCGTCAGCGACAGATACTCCCAGCGTCCAGATGGCGAAGCGATATGCGGAGAATTGGAAGAAGGTCAAAGCGGAAAACCTTGGCCTATTGCTTTGGGGCGATGTTGGAACAGGAAAATCATTCCTGGCCGCCTGTATTGCTAATGCATTGTTGGAAAAAGGTGTTCCTGTCCTGATGACCAATTTTTCCAAAATCCTAAACCAGATGGGTGCCATGTATTCGGATGAGCGGTACCGCTATATTGCTTCTTTCAACCGCTTCTCTCTGCTGATTATTGATGATCTTGGAATTGAGCGGAATACCGAGTATGCGCTGGAACAGGTTTACGCTGTTGTTGATGAGCGCTATAAAGCGGGACTTCCATTGATTATCACAACAAACCTGACAATCAGCCAGCTCCGTAATCCTGAAGATGTGGCACACGCCAGAATTTACAGCCGGATACTGGAGATGTGTACGCCTGTACACGTTCCGGGGCTAGACCGGCGCACTGCGATTGGAAAATCGAAGCAGGAACTGGTCAAGGAGGTACTGTTCTCCTAGTAGAAAAACGGCTGTACAGCCGGGAAAGAGAGGGTTTTATGAATGCCTGTAAAAAAGTCTGAACGGGTTCAGGAGATTCCACTCTCTGAATTACATCCGTTCAAAAATCACCCTTTCCGGGTGGTGGATGATGAAGCCATGCAACGCACAGTAGAAAGCGTGGCACAATTTGGCGTATTAGCTCCTGCGCTTGCCCGCCCCCGTTCGGAGGGCGGATATGAATTAGTGGCAGGCCATCGGCGCATGAGGGCATCTGAGCTTGCCGGGCTTGAAACCATGCCGGTGATTATCCGGCAAATGGATGATGATACCGCAACCATCGCAATGGTGGACTCCAATCTTCAAAGGGAGACGCTTCTCCCCAGTGAGCGTGCGTTTGCTTACAAGATGAAGATGGAGGCGATGAAGCATCAGGGAGAACGGACGGATTTAACTTCCGGCCAACTTGGCCGGAAGTCTGACGGTAAAGAATCCAGAGAGCTCATTGCTGAGCAAACCGGTGAAAGCGCCCGTCAGGTTCAACGATTTATCAATTTGACCAATCTGATCCCGGAGCTTCTGGATATGGTGGATCGTAAAGAAATCGCATTCAACCCGGCGGTGGAATTGTCTTTTCTAAAAAAAGAGGAACAGAAAGGTTTCCTGGAAGCTATGGATTACGGACAGTCCACTCCATCGTTGTCTCAGGCACAGCGGATTAAAAAGCTCAGTCAGGCAGGGATGTGTACCCAGGAAGCTATGAACACGATTATGAATGAAGAGAAAAAGAGCGAATTGGATACGGTCACGCTTAAGAATGACGTACTCCGCAAGTATTTCCCGCGCTCTTATACTCCAAAGCAAATGCAAGATACGATTATCCGCCTGTTGGAACAATGGCAGAAAAAGAGACAGCGGGATCAGTCAAGGTAAAGGAGAACAAATATGCTCAACAAAAATGAAATGAATGGTAAAGCCAATGCTGTGGATGTAGATGTGGACTTGCTGGTGGCAGGTATCGGAGAAATGCTAGATGGAATCCGGCACTGCCTGAAAGCTACCGATCTGCACAGCAGTTCAACAGACAGCGATTACATTCTGATGGTCGCTGCGCTTCCAGGGAAAGGTATCCAGGTGAGGGATGTCACCGAATGTTTTGATGTGCTGAAATGCTTCGGCACGGATGATTCCGTGATCCAGGTTCCGGACTGTGATTTGCTTATGAGTTATGATGAACGGCAGGTTCTGGTGCTGGATGGTAGGAAATATCTGGTCGGCCCTGCTATCTTCTATGATGTGGACGGTGACGGTGAGGACGTTTCTGTAACGGCAGAGGATATTTATGATATACAGCGCATGGTTGCACGTCGCACGGTTATCCTTTGTGCCGACGGGCAGGAGTTTCCGGCACTTTTGCTGAATGGTGAGGTATGAAGAAATATGAACTGATTTATGCCGATCCGCCTTGGCGTTACCGCAGCGGCAAGGTACAGGGAGCCGCAATTAACCATTACGCTACAATGTCAGATGAGGAACTATATCAGCTTCCCGTTGCAGAAATCGCAGCAGATAATTGTGTATTGCTTCTGTGGGCAACCTTTCCGAAGCTCCCGGAAGCCCTTCGTCTGATTGAAGCATGGGGTTTCCAGTACAAGACCGTTGGCTTTGTATGGGTAAAGACAAATCCATCCGGAAATGGCTTTTTTCTCGGCCTTGGCTGGTGGACACGCAGTAATGCTGAGATATGTTTGCTGGCAGTCAGAGGGAAACCAAAACGTCAATGCGCCGGTATTTCTCAGCTGATTATTAGTCCCAGAGAGCGGCACAGCAAAAAGCCGGATATTGTTCGCGATCTGGCGGTTACGCTGGTGGGTGATGTACCGCGCATTGAGTTATTCGCAAGGGAAACGTCTCCCGGCTGGGATGTCTGGGGAAACGAGGTGGATTGCAGTATTACGCTGACGCAATCGGAAGGAGATGTGCATGAGTAACGGAAAAACGATTGGTGAACTGATAGAAGAAATGCGTCTGAAAGCTGGCGCAAAGGAGTATCACGGACATGAGTATATGGCACTGGAGCGCTTTGCTGACAATACCCGCCATATGATTATCTTTGATGTTCTGACAAAAGATTCTCCTGTTGGATGGCAAGGTGAGCGAACCCGTTTGTTTTTAACGGATGAAGGGTATCGAAAATCCCTCGAAAATCAGGAAAAAGGTCACATCAAGATTTTAAGCCATGCCCGTGTAGTGCAGGGACACTTGCATTACGATAAAAAAGAACAGATTCGTTGATGCCGGAATGGTAGTTTTTCTACCTGATCCGGCATCTTTCATTTTCCCCGATTCCGTGTTCGGGTTAAGGAGGTGGTCTATTGCAGGAGGAAGTAGAAAACAGGACACTGAATCTGGCGATCAGCACGACAAAGCTGAGCGGTCGGGCGCTGCTTGCGGCCTTTCGGAAATATATGCAGCACCGACGCAATGTAAAAGCAAAGAAGCTGACTGCTGAAAACGAAAAGCCCGTAGGTGAGCAGACCATTGATCAGCTATTAGGGCAAAATCAGGGTGCCACCAATATTGAGATTGAAAAAACAGACATCAAAGGCTTTAAGCGGTTTCTGGACAAGTATGGCATTGATTATGCCATTACGAAAGATCCGTCCCAGACGCCGCCCCGGTATCTGGTATTCTTCAAAGCCAGGGATGGGGACGCCATGACGGCTGCGTTTAAGGAATACTCCGCTTCTCTGCTGCAAAAGCAAAAGAAACCGAGCGTGCTCAAGCAGCTGAACAAACTGAAGCAGTTGGTGGCTTCCATGCCTGCGAAGGTACGGCAGAAGAAACAGGAGCGTGATTTATGAGTAAGAAAGAAATCAAACGCCTGGTAATTCTGAATATCCCGTATCTGATCCTTGGGCTGCTTGCTACCAATCTTGGAGAAGCATGGCGTCTGGCAGAAGGAACGGATATTTCTGCGAAATTGTTGGCGTTCTTCCCCACAGTCGGTCAAGCTTTTACCAATCCGATGCCCAGCTGCTACCCTTCCGATTTGCTGGTCGGGCTGTTTGCCGGAGGATGTGTCCGGCTGGCAGTTTATCTGAAAGGGA
The DNA here is from genome assembly GCF_016902345.1 of Mediterraneibacter glycyrrhizinilyticus. Taxonomy (GTDB): domain Bacteria; phylum Bacillota; class Clostridia; order Lachnospirales; family Lachnospiraceae; genus Mediterraneibacter; species Mediterraneibacter glycyrrhizinilyticus_A. The sequence goes on from NZ_JACJLR010000001.1 coordinate 207,880, forward strand.
AAAATGCTAAGAAGTATCGCCACAATATGGAGTATGGTTCGGCCCGCTGGGGCACAGTCAAAGATATTGAGCCGTTCGTGGCTCCGAAGTTTGAGGACAATATTATCCTGACAAAGACGGAACGCCTGATGCTGTCGAACCGCCCTGTAAATCCAAAGAATGCCCGTAATAAGAACGTCTTAATTGTAGGTGGCTCCGGCTCCGGTAAGACCAGGTTCTGGATAAAGCCCAATCTTCTCCAGTGTAACTCCAAAGAGTATCCGACTTCCTTTGTAGTCACCGATCCGAAGGGCCAGATCGTCTGCGAATGCGGAAACGCATTGTTAAAACACGGGTATCGGATCAAGATTTTTAACACCATCAACTTCAAAAAATCCATGCGATACAATCCGTTCGCCTATGTGCATAGCGAGAAGGATATTTTGAAGCTGGTGACAACTTTGATGGCAAATACGAAGGGGGACGGAAAAAGCGGTGACGAGTTCTGGGAAAAATCGGAGAAGCTGCTCTATACGGCGCTGATCGCCTATATCCATTACGAGGCTCCGGTGGAGGAACAGAATTTTGCTACATTGCTGACATTTCTGAATGCGATGGAAGTCCGGGAGGATGATGAAGAATTTCAGAATCCGGTAGATTTGATGTTCGAGGCACTGGAACGAAAGAAGCCGGATTCCTTTGCGGTTCGCCAATACCGACTCTTTAAATTAGCCGCTGGCAAAACCGCAAAGTCGATCCTGATTTCCTGCGGTGCCAGATTGGCTCCATTCGACATTCAGGAATTGCGAGAAATCACTGCCTACGATGAGCTGCAGCTGGATACCCTTGGAGATCGAAAAACAGCGTTGTTCTTAATCATGAGCGATACGGACAGTACCTTCAATTTTTTGATTTCGATGGTGTACACACAGTTATTTAATCTGCTTTGTGAAAAAGCGGATGATGTGTATGGAGGTCGGCTCCCGGTTCATGTGCGCTGTTTGATTGATGAGGCAGCCAATATTGGGCAGATCCCCAACTTGGAGAAGCTGGTAGCAACCATCCGAAGCCGGGAAATCTCTGCCTGTCTGGTGCTGCAGGCAAAAAGCCAGCTGAAAGCCATTTACAAGGACAATGCGGATACGATTGTTGGCAATATGGATTCGCAGATTTTCCTGGGTGGCTCTGAGCCGACAACACTGAAAGAACTGAATGCCGCCCTGGGTAAGGAAACGATTGATATGTTCAACACTTCCGATACCAGAGGCAACAGCCCGTCATACGGCACAAATTATCAAAAGACCGGTCATGATCTCGCTTCCATCGATGAGCTTGCCGTATTGGACGGCGGCAAGTGCATCCTTCAGCTGCGCGGTGTCCGGCCATTTTTGTCCGATAAATATGATCTGACCCAGCATCCGAACTACAAATACACGTCCGATTTTGATAAGCGCAACACCTTCGACATTGAGAAATTCCTGAGCAGGAAAATGAAGTTGAAAAAGAACGATGTCTTTACGGTCGTGGATGCTGACGCTTTGTAACGCAAGTCTGTCTGGAATGACAGGCTTTTTATTTATGCCCTGAATCCCTGATTGCACAAAGAACAGGCCGACTGCGGTAAGCAGAGAAATTTATCTGGTTCTAATGTACAAGTTCACATTCAGGTGATCTCTCCGCCTGCAAAGACAGAATGCAGAAATCACAATATTAAATTAAGAAAGGAAAGACCGAAGCCGGGAGCCGTTGGAAGGAAGAATACCAGCGGCTTTTGCTTTCTGTCTTTGCTGTGCGGATTCCTATTACAGACAATCTCCCGATATACTTCGGTCGAAGGTATTTTGTATGGATTTCTTTAATGAAGCGATTACCGTTCTCCAGACCCTCGTTGTTGCTCTCGGTGCTGGCCTTGGTATTTGGGGCGCGATTAACCTTCTGGAAGGTTATGGAAACGACAATCCAGGTGCAAAAAGCCAGGGCATGAAGCAGCTCATGGCTGGCGGCGGCGTTGCCCTGATCGGCATCACTCTCGTTCCGCTCCTGTCCGGTCTGTTCGGTTAATCGGAAACCCTGTAAATCCTCACCCTGTCCCGCATAATGCGGGACGGGCAGAAAGGAGGTCGCAGCCGGATGGATTTTATCTGGGAATCGATTACCGAATGGCTGAAAGAAGTGCTGGTCGGTGGGATTATGGATCATCTGTCCGGGATGTTTGATGCAGTCAACCAGCAGGTTGGCGATGTTGCGACGCAGGTGGGAACATCCCCGGCGAATTTCTCGCCGGGGGTCTTCTCTATGATTCGGAATGTGTCGGAATCTGTCATTATCCCGATTGCAGGCATTATCCTTACGATTATTGCCTGTTACGAACTGATCCAGATGATTATCGATCACAACAATCTTGCTAATTTTGAAACCTGGATTTTCTTCAAGTGGGTTTTCAAGACCTTTGTGGCAGTTATGCTGATCACCAACTGCTTTAATATCACCATGGCGGTGTTTGATGTCTGCCAGAATGTGATTAACGGAGCAGGTGGATTGATTTCAGACACCACTGCTGTTGATGGAGCGGCTTTGGATACTCTGGAAGAAACCCTGATGGAGATGGACATTGGCCCGTTGATTGGCCTTTTCCTCCAGTCTTTCCTGCTCAATGTCACCATGTGGGCGTTGAGCATCATCATCTTCATTATCGTGTATGGCCGGATGATAGAAATTTATTTGGCCGTGAGCCTTGCACCGATTCCCTTTGCCACATTCGGCAACCGGGAGCAAAGCCAGGTGGGGCAGAATTATCTGCGCTCGCTTCTGGCGCTTGGTTTTCAGGGATTTCTGATTCTGATCTGTGTCGGAATTTATGCGGTACTGATTCAGGGAATCTCTTTCAGCGATGACGTGATTGCATCAATCTGGGGCGTAGTCGGTTACACGGTACTGTTGTGCTTTACTTTATTTAAGACCGGCGCTCTCGCTAAGGGAGTGTTTTCCGCTCACTAGACTAGGAGGGATTCAAATTGGCAGCTTATATCTCGGTTCCCCGTGACCTTACACGGGTGAAATCAAAAGTATTATTCAATCTGACAAAACGACAGCTTCTCTGCTTTGGAGCCGGTGCGCTGGTGGGCGTTCCGGCTTTCTTCCTGTTAAAGCAGTCAGGCAATGTGTCTCTTGCCGCCATCGGCATGATGATTATCATGCTCCCCATGTTCTTTCTGGGGATGTATGAGAAACACGGCCAGCCGCTGGAAGTCATTGCGAAGCAGTTTATCGAAGCAAAATTTATTCGCCCGAAAGTCCGCCCCTATCAGACCAACAATTACTATGCGGTGTTGATGCGGCAGGCATGGGCAGAACAGGAGGTACAGCGTATTGTTTGCTCTGAAAAGCAGAAAAAAACAGACAGAACCCAGCGGAATGGCTCTGCCGGACACACTGACAAAGCGTGAGAAAAAGCAGATTCGCTCTGTCATTGAAAAGGCGAAGCGGGATGATGGCATTCCCCGCACGGCACAGCAGTCCATCCCGTTTCAGCGGATGTTCCCGGACGGCATCTGTCGGGTCAGTGACCGTTATTACACGAAAACCATTCAGTTTCAGGACATCAACTACCAGCTGGCTCAGCAGGAGGACAAAACTTCCATTTTTGAGGAATGGTGCGGCTTCCTGAACTTCTTTGACAGCTCCATCCACTTTGAGTTGTCCTTTATGAATATGGCTACTGATATGGAAAGCTTTGAACGCCGGATTCAGATTCAGCCCCGGCAGGATGGCTTCGATGATGTACGCCAGGAATACAGCCAGATGCTCCGTCAGCAGCTGGAACGTGGCAACAACGGGCTGACCAAAACCAAATATCTGACCTTCGGCATTGAAGCGGAATCCATGAAGCAGGCAAAGCCCCGGCTGGAGCACGTTCAGACAGACCTGCTCAACAACTTCCGACGCCTGGGCGTTTCTGCCCGGACATTAAATGGTAAGGAGCGGCTGCACCTGATGCACGCCATGTTCCACATGGGCGACCATGACAAGTTCTATTTCGACTGGAAGTGGCTTCCTGCATCGGGATTATCGGTAAAGGATTTTATTGCGCCCAGCAGCTTTTCTTTTCCCGGTGGAAAGACGTTCCAGATGGGATCGCTGTACGGTGCGATGAGTTTTCTCTCTATTACCGCTTCTGACCTCAGCGACCAGCTGCTGAAGGATTTTCTGGATATGGAATCCAGCGAGATTGTAACAATGCACATTCAGTCCGTAGACCAGAACAAGGCCATTAAGACCATTAAGCGCACGATCACAGAACTGGATCGCAGCAAGATCGAGGAACAGAAAAAAGCGGTTCGTTCGGGGTATGACATCGACATCATCCCCTCCGACCTGGCTACCTACGGGAAGGACGCAAAGGCGCTTTTGAAGGAATTGCAGAGCCAGAATGAGCGAATGTTCCTGATTACTTTTCTGGTGATGAACACCGGAAAAACGCTGCAGGAGCTGGAAACCAATGTGTTCCAGGCATCCAGCATTGCACAAAAGCACAACTGTAATCTGTGCCGCCTGGACTTCCAGCAGGAACAGGGGCTTATGAGCAGTCTCCCGCTGGCACAGAACCTGATTGAGATTCAGCGTGCGCTGACTACCAGTTCCACGGCTATCTTTATTCCGTTTACCACCCAGGAGCTGTTTCAGGACAGCCCGGAAGCGCTGTATTATGGCCTGAACGCGCTTTCTAACAATCTGATTATGGTTGACCGGAAGAAACTGAAAACGCCCAACGGTCTGATTCTCGGCACCCCTGGCTCCGGAAAGAGCTTTTCGGCAAAGCGTGAGATCACCAATGCTTTTCTTGCCACGGATGATGACATCATCGTGTGTGATCCTGAAAGCGAGTACACACCCCTTGTGACGCGCATGGGCGGTCAGGTCATTAAAATCAGCCCTGCCAGCACTCAGTATATCAACCCCATGGACATCAACAGCAATTACAGTGAGGAAGATAATCCCATTGCGTTGAAGGCAGATTTTATTCTGTCGCTCTGCGAATTGGTTGTGGGCGGCAAGGAAGGGCTGCAGCCGGTGGAAAAGACAGTCATTGACCGCTGTGTCCACCAGATTTATCAGCCCTACTTTGAAAATCCGGTGCCGGAGAATATGCCACTGCTGGAGGATCTCTACAATGCACTTTTGGCACAGGACGAAAAGGAAGCCCACCATGTGGCAACTGCACTGGAAATTTACGTCAAAGGTTCTCTGAACCTGTTCAATCACCGGACGAACGTAGATATTGAAAACCGGTTCGTCTGCTATGACATCAAAGAGCTTGGAAAGCAGCTGAAAAAAATCGGGATGCTGATTGTCCAGGATCAGGTTTGGGGACGGGTGACAAAGAACCGTGGACAGGGTAAAACCACTCGCTACTATATGGATGAGTTCCATCTTCTTTTGAAAGAGGAACAGACGGCTTCCTATTCCGTAGAAATCTGGAAGCGTTTCCGAAAATGGGGCGGGATTCCGACCGGAATTACGCAGAACGTCAAAGACCTGCTCTCCAGCCGCGAGGTGGAGAATATCTTTGAAAATTCTGACTTTATTATCATGCTCAACCAGGCCGCCGGTGACCGGCAGATTCTGGCGAACCAGCTGAATATCAGTCCCCACCAGCTTTCCTATGTAACCCATTCCGGTGAGGGCGAAGGTCTTCTGTTCTATGGAAACGTGATCCTGCCCTTCGTTGACCGCTTCCCGACAGATCTGGAGCTGTACAGCATCATGACATCGAAGCTGTCGGAGGTTATGGAACGGGAGGCGTAAGATGCCATTCAAAAATGAAGAGAGAATTTTTCCCAGGGACTATGAGAACAGAATTTTTTGTGAGGACTGTCTGACCTTTATGAAAGGGATTCCAGACGAGTCAGTTTTCCTGATTTTGACCGATCCCCCTTATGGCATCCATTACAGCAATCAGTTCGCGAAGAATCCGCACGCTATGCTTCCGGGAGATGATGGGATTGATTATCCTGCATTTGCCAGGGAGAGCTACCGCATTTTACGCATGAACAGCCATGCGTATTTTTTTACCCGTTTTGACTGCTATCCGTACCATTTTCAATGCCTGCAGGAAGCTGGCTTTACCATCAAAAATTGCCTGGTAATTGAAAAAGGAACGCTTGGAGGGATTGGCGATCTGAAAGGAAGTTATGCAAGCAGCGCAGAATGGGTGATCTTCTGTCAAAAAGGGCGGAGAATTTTTAACTCAACTACGCTTCTGGAAAACCGGAATAGAGAAGGCACCATGTTTCACAAGGGACGCCAACCCAGCAAACGGTATAAGACACGGTTTTCGGACTGCTGGTTTGGCTCAGAATACCCGAAGGCCACACATCATTCCATATGGCAGAAAAAGAATGGAATCTTTCATCCAACGGTAAAAAACGAAGTCTGTCTGCAGTGGCTGATTCAAATATCCAGTAATCCGGGTGATTTGGTATTCGATGGATTTATGGGAACGGGAAGTACAGCGCTGGCTGCGATTCAATCTGGACGAAAATTTACCGGAACGGAAATTTCAGAGGAATATTGGAAAATCGCTCAAGATCGGATTCGGGAGATCAGAAAGGGGGTGCGGTCGGATGAAGAATAAAACCACACGCCTGCGGTTTGAAGAAGAGGAACTGGCGAATAAGCCGGTTGCCCGTGCGGCGAAGAAAGCGGAACGGGCTGCGGATAAGGCGGATGCCGCAAAAGCCCGGCTGCCCACAAAGAATAAGCTGAAGCATGAGAAAGATAAGGCAGCTGACCGCAAGGAACAGCTGCGCTTTGGCAAAAAGGATAATTCCAAAGATGCGGATACTTCTCAAAAGGTAGCCGGTCAGGCAAGAAAGAAAGCAGTACTAGATCGGAAGAAACCGGTGGGCAAAAAGGAAGGCAAGCAGAAAGCTGGCACAGCAGGTGTAAATGAGCATTTACGCTTCGATGATTCAGCAGTGGATGTAGTGTCTCCCGGCAGCCGTATCAGCCGCACTGCTTCCCATGCGGTGACCGGTACGCTTGCTGGCCGTGCACACCATGAAATTGCGGAAAACGAGGATGACAACGTGGGTGTACAGGCGGCACATCAGAGCGAAGAATTTGCGGAAGGCGCTGCACGGACTGTTAGTAATGTCCGGTACGGTCATAAGCTGAAAGCCTACCAGAAAGCAGCCCGACTTGACCGGAAAGCAGACAAGGCAAATGTGGAAGCCCTTTATCAGCAGGCGGTAGCGGACAACCCGGAAATTGCATCCAATCCCATTTCTCGTTGGAAGCAGCGCCAAGAAATTAAAAAGCAATATTATGCTGCAAAAGCTGCTCAGGGGGTTGCCTCTGGTTCTAAGGCTGCCGGTGGTGCGGCAAAAGGCACCGAAAAAACTGCTCAGGGAGCGAAAACACTGCTGGAACGGCTCAAAAAATTTGCCGTCCAGCATACCCATGCCATGATTATTATCCTAGTATTTGCTTTGCTTTTTCTGATGGTTTCCGGGGCGTTTTCTTCCTGTTCTGCCATGCTGCAGGGCGGTACTGGCTCTTTGCTGGGAACTTCCTTCACCGCTACAGATGAAGACATTACCGGAACCAATGAGGACTATAAGGCACTGGAAGCCGCACTGAAAAATGAGATTGACAATATCGAATCCACGCATCCCGGTTATGATGAATACCGGTATCAGCTGGATGAGATCAACCACAATCCTTATGAGCTGACTGCCTACCTGACTGTTTTGTTTGAAGATTATACCAGAGCAGAGGTTCAGGAAACCTTACAGGCACTGTTTGACCGGCAGTATACGCTGACACTGGAGGAAGAAGTGGAGGTGCGTACACGCACGGAGACGCACACTCATACAGTGACCGATCCGGAAACCGGTGAAACCTCGGAAGAAGAATATGAGGTTGAGGTGGAATACAACTATTATATTCTCAATGTTACCCTCAGGAACAATGGGCTGGGGACAGCAATCGCTGCTTCAGCACTGACGGAGGATCAGCAGGAACGATATAACATCCTGCTGCAGACCCAGGGCAACCGTCCCTATCTGTTTGAAGATGATATTTATGCCACGCCTACCGGCCCTTATACAGACTATGATATTCCGGGGGAAGCTCTGACCGATGAAAAATTCGCCAATATGATCCACGAGGCAGAAAAGTATCTTGGATTTCCTTATGTTTGGGGCGGAAGTTCACCCAGTACCAGCTTTGACTGTTCTGGTTTTGTCTGCTGGGTAATCAACAACTGCGGCAATGGCTGGAATGTTGGCAGAACCACTGCAAACGGTCTTATGAGTTCCTGTGATATTATTCCCGCCAGTGAGGCACAGCCCGGCGATCTGATCTTCTTCCAGGGAACGTATGATACTGCCGGTGCCAGCCATGTGGGAATTTATGTGGGCGGCGGGATGATGATCCACTGTGGAAATCCGATCTCTTATGCTTCGATAGAAATAAGTTACTGGCAATCTCATTTTTATGCGTATGGACGCATTCGTTGAGGAGGTATGTGAATGAGTGCAAAATTGGATCGAATCGGCGAAGAACGGGATAAAGCTCTTCGCAGGCGGGAAGAATGGGATGCCCGCTATAAAGAACTGGATAAACGGTATCGGGAACAGGAAAACACGGAGATTCATGACCTGGTTCATGCGTTTAACCTGACTCCGGAACAGTTGGGGCAGCTGCTGCGCCAGACTGCGCAGTCTCTTCCCTCTCCGGAAGCAGTGAATCAGGTGGTAAAGGAGGATACCACGGATGAAGATTAAAAAGTTTTTCGCGTTGCTTTTGGCTATGACCCTTTGTATGGGTGTATTTTCGGTAAACGCCTACGCATATGTGGACGAAAGCGCTGCGGCAGAATCGCAGCCGGTTCAGGAAGAAGCGGTGCTGGAGGAAACTCCTGAGCCGGAGCCGACAGAGGAACCCATGGAAGCCCTGACGCCGGATGGCAATCTGACGATTGTAGACGACAACGGCAGTGCGACAGGGGCTGGGAAGCAGTTCATCACATTGGTGAGCAAGAACGGCAATTATTTTTACCTGATTATTGACCGTGACGATGAAGGAGAACAAACCGTCCACTTCCTCAATCAGGTGGATGAAGCCGATCTTCTCAGCCTGATGGATGAGGATGCGGCGGCACAGTATCAGGAAAGCCTGGAAGTTGAAACAGAACCGGAAACTCCTGAGACAGCTGTACCGGAACCGGTAGAGGAACCAGAAGAAAAATCCACGAATATGCTTCCGATTGTTGTGCTGCTTGCGGCAGTGCTGGCCGGTGGCGGCGGATTCCTGTTTCTCCAGATGAAGAAAAAGAAACAGGCGGAACAGACAAAGCCTGATCCGGACGCAGATTATACTGAAGACGAGGATGATGATTTTGAACTGCCGGATGAGGATGATGTGACTGACGGTGAAGAAATTGACTCTGAGGATGAGCCAGAGGATGACAACGAGGAACAGATGTAGTCCGGCGTAGCTTGTATTTCCTCGGAAGGGTAGCTTGTGGGCTACCCTAACATAAAAAAGAAAAAGGAGTGAATTGCTCATGCTCAAACTCGTGGTTTGTGAGAAGCCCTCAGTCGCTCAGAGTATCTCAAAAGTGCTGGGAGCAACAAAGCGCGGCGATGGCTTTCTGGAAGGCGGCGGTTACATTGTCAGCTGGTGTATCGGCCATTTGGTGGAATTGGCGCAGCCGGAAAGCTATGAAGAACGCTATGCTAAATGGCGAAAGGAAGACCTTCCGATTCTGCCCCATTCCTGGAAATACCAGGTGACAGCGGCAACAAAAAAACAGTTCTCCATTTTAAAGAAGCTGATGTTACGTCCAGATGTGGAGAGTCTGGTCTGCGCAACCGATGCAGGGCGCGAAGGTGAACTAATCTTCCGTCTGGTCTATCATCAGTGCGGATGCAAAAAGACCTTTGAACGCCTCTGGATTTCTTCTATGGAAGACACTGCGATCCGGGAGGGCTTTGCCAATCTGAAACCGGGGACAGAATACGATGCTTTATATGAAGCTGCCCTCTGCCGGGAACGTGCCGACTGGATTGTCGGAATCAACGCGACCCGGCTTTTTTCATGCCTGTATGGTATGACCCTCAATGTAGGGCGCGTGATGACTCCCACGCTTGGCATGGTGGTACTGCGGGAAGCAGCCATCTCCGCTTTTGTGCCGGAGCCGTTTTATACAGTACAGCTTACGGTAAATAATTTTACTGTTTCCAGTGAGCGATTCAAAGAAAAAATGGATGCAGAATTGTGCCGCAAAGCCTGTCAGGAAGCGGGAACGGCAACTGTCTGTAAAGTGGAGCGCCGGGAAAAATCAGAGAAGCCGCCAGCTCTCTATGACCTGACAACACTTCAGCGGGAAGCCAACCGTCTCTTCGGCTTTACGGCACAACAGACGCTGGACTATACGCAGAGCCTTTATGAAAAGAAACTGGTAACGTATCCCCGCACGGACAGCCGGTATCTGACCGAGGATATGGCCGTATCGCTTCCGGGACTGGCAGAAAACAGCGCTCTGGCGTTTGGTGTTCAGCCGCCCGCTGCGGTTCATGCAAGCGCAGTAATCAACGGGAAAAAAGTTACCGATCACCATGCCCTGCTCCCCACGACAAGCATGGCGAAAGCTGACCTTGCGGCTCTGCCTGCCGGTGAACAGTCTGTCTTGCGGATGATCGTAGCAAGACTTCTTGCCGCTGTAAGCGAGCCGCACCGGTATGCGGAAACTGCCGTGGAGCTAAGCTGTTCCGGTACTGTCTTTTCTGCCAAAGGGAAAGAAATTCAGGATGATGGTTGGAAAGAGGTGGAACGTCAGCTTCTTCCGAAAGAGGAAAAAGCTGCAAAAGTGCTTCCGCCATTAGCAGAGGGAGAAGCACTTCCCATTGAGAAAACAGAAATAAAAGAGGGGAAAACTTCTCCGCCGAAGCATTTCACCGAAGACCTACTCTTACAGGCAATGGAAGCAGCCAGCGCCGATGACTTTCCAGAGGATGCGGAACGGAAAGGAATTGGCACTCCTGCCACCCGTGCCGCCATCATCGAAAAACTGGTTCTGAAAGGCTTTTTGGAGCGCAAAGGCAGCGGTAAGATAAAGACGCTGATACCCACAGAAAAAGGAAAAGCCTTAATCACCGTAACGCCGGAGCAGCTCCAGTCCCCTGCTATGACAGCAGACTGGGAGGAAAAGCTGTCGGAGGTGGAACACGGCGAATATGCGCCGGAAACTTTCATGGATGAGATTTCCGGCATGATTATGGAACTGGTCAACAACTATGAGATTGTGAAAGGAGCCAAAGTGCTTATGCCTGGTACAACTGTAATCGGAACCTGCCCTCACTGTGGGGCTGAAGTCATAGAACGTCAGAAGGGATGGTTTTGCTCCAATCGGGAATGCCGCTTCATTCTCTGGAAAGACAACGCCTACTTCAAGAAAATTGGCAAACGCCTCACTGCTCAGATGGCGGAACGGCTGGTACGGGACGGAAGAATCCGCGTGAAGGACTGCAAAAGCCAGAAAACCGGAAAAACCTACAATGCTTCTGTTCTGCTGTCCACCGAAGCAGATGGACGTCCGAAATTTCAGCTGGAATTTGAAAGCGGAGGTGGCGGGAAATGAGTGCGGAAAAGTTAGAAGCGGTTTATCTGGTAGACCGCCAGTTTTTTCTCCACATCAAGGAAACGGAAAGCGGCTTTCAGTATGAAGCGTTCCATCGGAGCGATAAGAAAGAAAATTACTCCGGGATGCTGACCTGGGAAGACCTTCTGGAGAGTCGAATTGCCTCCCCGCTGGCAGCTGCACGGGTAGCCGCCTGTGAAGAGATTGGACTGGAAGGTCAGGAAGTGGCGAAAGTATCCCTACTGTCCCTGCTTCCGTATCCTCGGTCAGAGATTCGACGCCGAAGCCTTCAGGAACCAGCCAGTCTTCCCTCCCACGATATTCGCTTTATCGACAGCCGGTACAAGGAACTGTTCCGTATCCCGGACGGAGGGACAATTCAGGTGGATTATCCGGATCGACATTATGCAGCCAAATGCAGCTACATTGACGATTATCATACCCAGGTTGGAAACAACGTCTACCACATTTGCCAGTTTGCAGAGATTCTGGAACGCGGCGGCGGAACCTGCCGCCCGGAACCGGAGCTTGACCGGGATACTGCCGCGTGGCAGCTGGGAAGTCAAAACTATCTGACAGTGGAACGCAGTCCGTCAGGGTGGGCGTACCATTTATACGATCAGGGATTTCATTCGGTAGCTGCCGGAGAAGTGGGCGGACTGGAAACTTCGATTCTGGAAGCCCGTGATCAGGCGATGGAACAATGCAGGCTTAGCAGCCGCAATCGAGAACTGACCGATTATGACCGGGAAGAATTTCACAGGAGGGAGTTTATGTCACAGGATAAAATTGAAAAGTGGGACGAAGTAAACGGTAATACGGGAAACAACGGCAGGTTAGAAACCTTTCTGGAAAGCGCCGGGGACAACTATGCGATTTTACAGCTGCGCGACATTGAAGAAACACGCATGGAGCGCTTTTCATCTCTGCGGATGCTGGAACGAATGGATATGGAAGTGAATATTGACCATTATGAAGTGGTGTATATCGCACCGCTGCCGATTCACACAAACCGTCCCGCCTTTCTGGAAAGCGTCTTCGAGAAATTTAATCTGGATCGCCCGGATGATTTTAAGGGACACAGCCTTTCGGTCAGCGATATTGTTGCCATCCGTGAAAATGGTGCGGTATCCTGTTATTACTGTGACAGTACCTGCTTTCAGGAACTTCCCGGACTTATCCCGGAGAATTACCTGAAAAATGCGGAAATGCAGCTTGAGGATGATTACGGTATGATCGACGGCGTTGTTAATAATGGCGCAAAAGACTGTAAGGAGAAAGCGGCAAAGGATAAAGCTGAGAAGCCTTCTGTGGTGGAGCAGCTGAAAAACCAGCCACACTGTGAGGTCAGAAAGAAATCCACGGTCAAATACACGGAACAGGAGCGATGATATGGGGAATGATCGCTATCAAATGACACTGGAGGAAATACCGGGAATTATCTTAGATATCCGGCAGAAAGGCGCTCTTATGGGAACCTCAACAAATCGCATTGAGTCAGGATATTTGCTTTCCAATGGAACTGCTTTGTTGGAAAATGAGAAGGACGAAAACGGCTTCTATGTGGGAGGGAACTATGTGAATGGAGAGTATCTCAAATCTCAGGAACGCTATGAGCCTGTACGGAATAAAGACGGTGCCATTACCGGTTTCCGGCAGATGAGCGCTTATCTCCATCAGTTTTCCGGAGAGGAACAGAAACTCATTTTTCAGTACGCCTTGAATACGAAAAACAAATTGCTGGAAGATCTGGAGCAAATCTTAAAGATAGTGAAAAATCAGCAGCTTCGGCAGCTCGTTTCCGGTACCTGTGAAAAATTTGCCAGAATCCCGGATCGGGAATGTATTCGGCTGATGGCTGATATCCGGGCTGCTTATAAAGAAAGAAATCTGGAGTCAATCCGTCAGAGGCAGAAGGCGGCGCAAAGAAAACCAGCTATGAGAAAAAGAAAAAGGAGCTTGGAACGATGAAGACATTTACTTCCAAAGAAATGAATCTGATGTGCCTGTACAATTCCGGCACCCGTCTGGAGTTGGTCGAAAATCTGACGGATATGCGGGGCTATCTGCAGGCCGATGAAACAGAGCTGCTGACACTGACCGACTGTGTGCTGGAAAAGCTGCGACAGATGAACGATCAGGAGTTTTCGGCACTGGATTTGTACCCCGATTTTATGGACTGACAAGAAGTTAAATACTGCCGGGATGGAAAACACTGTCCCGGCTCTTTTCTGCTGTAGGGAAGGAGGTCAATATGTGGAGTAAAGCAGATTTTTATTCGGCGGTTGCAAAAGAAACTCTGGAAGGACTGACAGCCAGCTGGCAGGAATGGGCAAAGTTCCTTACCACGGCTTCCCGGCTGTATAAGTATCCGTTCATGGATCAGATGATGATTTACGCACAAAGGCCGGATGCCACCGCCTGCGCAGAATACGATTTATGGAATGACAAGATGAACCGCTACGTCCGGCGCGGGTCAAAAGGGATTGCCCTTTTAGATGAGCGTGGTGACAAACTGCGTCTGCGCTATGTATTTGATGTGGCAGATACGGGAACAAGGGAAAATTCGCGAACGCCTTGGCTGTGGACAATGGAGGATCAGCATATCGTTCCCATTATGGCTATGCTGGAACGAAACTACGGCGTTGGTGGAGCTGACCTGGGCGAACAGATTGCGGCGGCCGCCCGAACTCTGGCAGACGAGTATTGGGCAGATAACCAGAAGGACTTCTTCTACATCGTTGACGATTCCTTCTTAGAAGGGTACGATAATTACAACATCGGAATCCAGTTTAAGACAGCAGCCACCGCCAGCATCACTTATACGGTACTCAGCCGGTGCGGTTTGAATCCAGCGGAATATATGGGGCATGAGGACTTCATGCCGATCTTCGACTTCAATACCATTCCGGCGGTGATGGCACTGGGTTCCGCTGTGAGCCAATGCAGCAGGCAGATTCTCCTGCAGATCGGAGACACCATTCGGACTGCGGAGCGGGAAGCCATTGAGGAAAGGAGAAAATGGGATGAAGAACACCTTAACCTACACGAGGAACGGGGATTACCTGATTCCGAACCTGAAACTGGACGAGCAGCCGGAGAAGCCCCTGGGCAAATATGGACGGATGCGCCGGGCATATCTGAAGGAGAACCGCCCGCTTCTGTACAATCAGTTCCTGCTGAACGGGACGCTGTATCCGCACCTGTTGGAGATCGAGGAGACGGCAAACCAGAGGTTGGAGCTGATAATGAACCAGCTTCTGGAGAAAGACCCGGCTCCGGACAAGAAGCAGAGCGCGATGGCGTGGGTACAGCACATGAACGCACTGAAAGCCCAGGCCGAGGAAGTGATTTTGACGGAGCTTATCAACAGCTAAGTTTTACTTTTCCAGAAGAAGCCCCCACCGCCAAACAGTCCACGAAAGGATCGAGCGAACCATCGCCCGGTCCTTTTTCTGTGCCTGAAAATCAGGATAACAAAAAGGACGCAGAAAACGCCGCCTCCGAAGAAACAGCGGAACAACAGGAAGTTCCTGACCTGAGCCAGTACCCGATTACCCGCCGTGGTGATGATATTACCATCGGAACCGGCAATGCCACTCATGTGATAGACATCACGGTGTCGGAAGAAGAATATAAAGCAATCAAACAGGCCATCCCGGAAGAACCGGCATACAATCCTGCTTCGCCGCCGTATCACATGGGAGATACCGTTTACCTGGATAATCAGGAATATCGGATTACTGAACTGCGGGAAAATACAGTGCAGCTCCTTCCCAATGGGGTAGCTTACCCTGTATTCCGTGCAGAAAGCCGGGAACGGTTCGAGGGACTGCTTCGGCAGGACAGCCGCAACGGCGCTGTAACGGAGTATCTTGCCCCCAATCCGTCAAATGTCGATCAGGATTTGCTGGAAGTGCTGGCTACTGGACTGCTCTCTGCGCAGGATAAAGAGTATATTTCTGGCTGGCTGCGGGATGGGGAAGGCAATACCCGGATTGCACAGCGGCTTTCAGAACTGTTTGCAAACCGGGCGGAAACGATGGAACTGGCTACCGGGGACACGGCAGATTTCCGCACCTACACCACCGGTATCGAAGTGGAGATTCTGGACAGTGAAGAACGCAGGCTGGCGGCGCTGGGCGGCAGCTGGGGCGACATGGCTCCCATTTTTCGCGGACTGTATATCCATGAGCAGGAAGGCTTTTATCAGAACCCGGAAGGTTACCGGCAAAAGCAGACGGTACTTGAGGGACAGCCGTCCTACCAGGTAGGCGATTCTGTCTTCCTGCCTGCGCCTGATCAGCCTATCAGCGGCACTCTTGGTTACGTTGGCGACACCACTGTGCGGATTGATACCGGCCCATATTCCTGGAGTAACAAGGTTATGGGGCGCAGTCAGTTTGAAGAACTTCTCCGTCAGGATGAGCGAAACGCCAGCCTGTTTGTGCAGGAAGAAAAAGAATCATCCACACCAGAATTACCGGAACTGACAACGGAGCCGGAAACTATTTATCCTGCCGAACAAAACGAACTGCCTTATGATATTGTGGTGGAACGGTTGCGCATAAACGAGGCGGAACGTCCGGAACCAGAGCCTGTTGCTGTAAACTTCCGCATTACCGATGAACACCTGGGCGAAGGCGGGCCGAAGCAGAAATTCCGCGCCAACATCATGGCAATCCAGCTTCTGAAAAAATGTGAGGAAGAAAACCGCCCGGCTACGCCGGATGAGCAGAAAATCCTTTCCGGGTATGTCGGCTGGGGCGGCCTTGCAGATGCTTTTGATGAGCGTAAAGGTAACTGGGCAACGGAATACCTGGAACTGAAAACTGTTCTGACACCGGAGGAATATACAGCGGCCAGGGCTTCTACCTTGAATGCACATTACACCAGCCCCACGGTGATCCACGCGATTTACGATGCCGTGGAGCAGATGGGCTTCCGTCAGGGCAATATTCTGGAGCCGTCCATGGGCGTAGGAAACTTCTTCGGTCTTCTGCCGGAGAGTATGCAGCAGAGCCGTCTTTACGGTGTGGAGCTGGACAGCATTTCCGGGCGTATTGCAAAAAAGCTGTATCCCAATGCAGAGATCACTGTTGCCGGATTTGAAACCACTGACCGTCGTGATTTTTATGATTTGGCGGTTGGCAATGTCCCCTTTGGCGATTATAAGGTCAATGATAAACCTTACAATAAGCTGGGATTTTCCATTCACAACTATTTCTTTGCCAAAGCGTTGGATCAGGTGCGTCCGGGAGGTGTGGTTGCTTTTGTGACCAGCCGTTATACTATGGATGCCAAAAGCCCGGAGGTGCGCAAATACCTGGCACAGCGGGCGGAACTTTTAGGGGCGATCCGTCTGCCGAACAATGCATTCCGTGCCAATGCCGGTACGGATGTGGTATCGGATATTCTGTTCCTGCAAAAGCGGGAACACCCCATCGACCTGGATGCGGACTGGATTCACCTTGGACGCAACGAGAACGGGCTGACCTTAAACAGCTACTTTGTGGAGCATCCGGAGATGGTGCTGGGACGGCTTTCCACCGAAAGCACTCAGTATGGCAAAGAGGAATGTACGGTGCTGCCCATTGACGGCGCCGATTTAAGCGAACAGCTGAAAGACGCGATTTCCCATATCCATGGAGAATACGTGGCTCAGGAGCGGGAAAATCCGGAACTGGAGGATAATGCCTCTGTACTGCCTGCAGATCCGACGGTAAAAAACTTTTCCTACACGGTGGTAGACGGCGAAGTGTATTTCAGGGAAAATTCCATTATGTCGCCGGTTGACTTAAACGATACCGTAAAAGGCCGGGTCAAAGGCATGGTGGAACTGCGTCAGATCGTCAATGACCTGATTGAGTACCAGCTGGAAGACTATCCACAGGAAGCTATCGAGGCCAAACAGCAGGAACTAAATACCGCCTACGATGCCTTTACCCAAAAGTATGGGTTGATTAACAGCCGTGGCAACGAGAAGGCATTTTCAGAGGATTCTTCCTACTATCTGCTCTGCTCGCTGGAGAATATTGATGAAGATGGAAATCTGGAAAGCAAAGCCGATATTTTCACCAAACGCACCATCCGTCCGGAACGTCATGTGACCCATGTGGATACGCCCAGCGAAGCACTGGCGGTTTCCATCGGAGAACGTGGCAAGGTAGACATTCCGTTTATGGCAGAACTGCTGGGGAAAGCGGATGATTTCGAGGCCGTCACCGGAGAGTTGACTGGCGTGATTTTCCGTGATCCCATGGCACCGGAAGCGCCGGAACTTGGCTGGCAGACTGCGGATGAATATCTGTCCGGTAATGTGCGCGATAAGCTGCGGATTGCACGGCTTGCAGCACAAACCGATCCGCAGTACACGGTTAATGTGGCTGCGCTGGAAAAAGCTCAGCCCAAAGATTTGGAAGCCTCGGAGATTGAGGTGCGCCTGGGCGCTACTTGGATTGATCCAAAGTATATCCAGCAGTTTATGGAGGAAACTTTTGAGACACCCTTCTATCTCCGCCGTGCCATTGAAGTGAAGTTTTCTACGATTACGGCAGAATGGCAGATTTCCGGTAAAAGCAGTACCGGGCGGCATGATGTGGCAGCCTATGTGACGTATGGCACAGATCGGGCGAACGCCTATAAGATTCTGGAGGATACTCTGAATCTGAAAGACGCCCGGATTTACGATACCATTGAAGATGCAGAGGGCAATAAAAAGCGTGTCCTCAACAAAAAGGAAACGACCCTCGCTCAACAGAAACAGCAGGCAATCAAGGACGCTTTCCGGGACTGGATCTGGCGTGACCCGAAACGCAGAGAAACACTGGTGGCAAAGTATAATGAACTGTTCAACAGCACCCGTCCCCGCGAATATGACGGCAGCCACATTCATTTTGTCGGCATGAACCCGGACATTAAGCTGCGGCCTCATCAGCGGAATGCCATCGCTCATGTGCTGTATGGCGGCAATACACTGTTGGCACATGAGGTAGGAGCCGGGAAAACCTTTGAAATGGCTGCTTCTGCAATGGAAAGCAAACGGCTGGGACTGTGCCAGAAGTCGATGTTTGTGGTTCCCAACCACCTGACTCAGCAGTGGGCGAATGAATTCCTGCGGCTTTACCCCAGCGCGAAACTTCTGGTGACAACGAAAAAAGATTTTGAAACAGCAAAACGGAAGAAATTCTGTGCTCGTATTGCTTCTGGGGATTATGATGCGATCATTATCGGTCACAGTCAGTTCGAGAAAATTCCCATCTCTGCGGAGCGGCAGGAACGGCTCTTACAGGAACAGATTGATGATGTAACCGAAGCGCTGGACGAGCTGAAGCGAAGCCGGGGCGAGAATTTTACCATCAAGCAGATGGAGAAGACCCGGAAGTCTCTCCAGGCAAGATTGGATAAACTGCTGAACACAGATCGGAAGGATGATGTGATTACCTTTGAGCAGCTTGGCGTAGACCGGCTGTTTGTGGATGAGAGTCAGGCATACAAAAACCTGTTCTTATACACAAAAATGCGAAATGTGGCAGGATTATCCACATCGGAAGCCCAGCGAAGCAGCGATATGTTTATGAAGTGCCGGTATCTGGATGAAGTTACCGGCGGGCGCGGCGTAGTATTTGCCAGCGGCACTCCCGTCTCCAACAGTATGACGGAATTGTACACCGTCATGCGCTACCTCCAGTACAACACCTTACAGCAAAAGGGACTCACCCACTTTGACTGCTGGGCGTCCACCTTCGGGGAAAGCACTACGGCGATTGAATTGGCTCCGGAAGGAGCCGGATACCGGGCAAGAACCAGGTTTGCAAAATTTTTCAATCTGCCGGAACTGATGAACCTTTTTAAAGAAGTCGCGGATATAAAAACCAGTGACCAGCTGAATCTGCCGGTACCGGAAGCAAAGTTTGAGACGGTTGTGGTGCAGCCCTCGGAGATTCAGAAAGAAATGGTTGCGGCGCTCTCGGAGCGGGCGGCTGCCGTCCACAGCGGGCAGGTTGATCCGTCCCAGGACAATATGCTCAAAATTACTTCGGATGGCAGGAAAATCGGGCTTGACCAGCGTCTGATGAACCCGCTCCTGCCAGATGATCCGAACAGCAAGCTCAATGCCTGTGTGGGAAATGTGTTCCGGATATGGGAGGAAGGAAAGGAAAGCCGTCTGACGCAGCTCCTGTTCTGCGATATGAGCACCCCAAAAGATGACGGTACGTTTAATGTCTATGACGACATCAAGGCAAAGCTGATCGCACGGGGCGTTCCTGCAGAAGAAATTGCTTTCATTCATGATGCGGACAACGAGGTAAAGAAAAAAGAACTCTTTGCTAAAGTGCGCACGGGTCAGGTGCGGGTGTTGCTCGGCTCCACGCAGAAGATGGGGTCTGGCACCAACTGCCAGGACTTGCTTGTGGCTGTCCATCACCTGGATGTGGGCTGGCGTCCTTCCGATATGACACAGAGAAATGGGCGTATCATCCGCCAGGGCAACCGAAACAAAGAGGTTCAGATCTACCAGTATGTGACGGAAGGCACTTTTGACGCTTACCTTTACCAAACGCTGGAGAACAAGCAGAAATTTATTTCGCAGATTATGACCAGCAAATCGCCGGTGCGAGCCTGTGACGATGTGGATGAGCAGGCACTCAGCTATGCGGAGATCAAAGCACTGTGCGCCGGTGACAGCCGGATCAAGGAAAAGATGGACTTGGATATTGATGTGGCGCGTCTGAAAGTGCTGAAATCTGACCATCAGAGCCAGCAGTACCGGCTGGAAGACCGCCTGTTAAAGTATTTCCCAGCAGAGATGGAAAAACAGCGCGGCTTTATTCAGGGATTTGAAGCCGATATGCAGACCGTGACAGCACATCCTCTTCCGAAAGAGGGATTTGTCGGCGCGGAGATTCAGGGACGCACATTCTCTGAAAAGGAATTGGCAGGTGAGGCGATTCTGGCAGCCTGCAAGAGTTATACTGGCATGGAGCCGGTGGCGCTGGGAACGTACCGTGGTTTTTCCATGGAACTTTCGTACAACAGCCTCAGCCAGGAATACGAGATTGCGCTGAAAGGCTCCATGACCCATACGGTTACGTTGGGAACAGATGCCAGAGGAAATTTCACTCGTATGGATAATACGCTCGCCGGTTTGGAGGGCCGTAAAGAAAAGGCGCAGGTACAGCTGGAAAACCTGCACAATCAGCAGGAAGCGGCGAAGGCAGAGCTTGGCAAGCCCTTCCCCCAGGAAGCGGAACTGGCTGAGAAAAGCGCACGGCTGGCTGAACTGGACGCCGCCCTCAATATGGACAATCACGGCATAGAGGAGGAAGTAACAGAGCCGGAAGGCCGTTCTTCTGTGTTGGCAGATTTAAAGGCAAAAGCAGCGATAGTCGGTGAAGCGCCCAAACGGCATACGGAACAAGAAGAGGTGCGATGATGGAAAAACTGAATGATACGATTATCCTGCGGGTTTCAAAAGCAGACCGTGAGCGTATCCGGGAAAAAATGGACGAGCTGGGTGTAATGAATATGAGTGCCTACATCCGTAAAATGGCACTGGATGGCTACTGTGTGAAGCTAGATTTACAAGACTTGAAAGAGCTGATCCGGCTGCTGCGCATCTGCAGTAATAATCTGAATCAGTATGCAAAGAAAGCGAATGAAACCGGGAGTATTTACCTGGCTGACATTCAGGATTTACAGGTGCGGCTGGATGATTTGTGGCAGGCAGCAAAAGTGCTGCTGGTACGACTGGCCAGCATTTCGTGAATCAGCCATATCAGGTGTTTCGCAGAAAGAAACGCCTGAAACATAATTGCAGAATACCACTTGTGATTTGGATAGACTTATTTGCCTATTTTCTGTATACTTCTTTTATAAGATAACAACAAATCTGAATTGGATGTGTACTCTATGAAATATGTTTTGTTAAGTGCAGATGGTGAGATAAGTGTGTTTTCTGTTCCGGATAAAGTGGCAAATAATCTACAAAAATATTGTTTGGAATTTTGCTGTAATTGGCTATATCAAAGCCCTGAAGCAGCAAAGTTTCGTGTCCAAATGGGCGATACAGTCGGTGTATGCTATGACGAAAAAGATTTTATAGATTATCTCAATCAATACATTTGTGATGAGCAGTCAACGTTGATTGCAACTCTTACGGATGTATACGGTGAAGAGAATTTGCCTAAGGAATATATTGGATTGCCTTATTTCAATTTCTAGCTAATAATTTCCTGTTTGGTGATGAGATAAACAATTATCACTTTTACAGCATAGATCACCTTTATATCCTTGCCTGAGTAAATGCAAACCGATATAATATTAAGTAGAAAGAAAGGCGGTGAGCATGGTGATGAAATTCATAAAACTCCCCTTTAAGCTACTGGCACTGCCCATCATTCTGATTTTGATGGCAGCGGCTCTTTTGATAAAACTTGTAACCAACCTGTCAGCTTATGTAATGGGGCCTCTGATGCTGTTTATACTCGGATGCGGGATTTATTCGGCTGTACAGCAGATGTGGACTTCGGTGGCAATTCTGGTCGTTCTGGAAATTCTATGTGTAGCCGCCATGTTCTTTGCCGTAGTGATCGAGACAGCCCTGAACGGGATGAAGGATTCTCTGGTGGGCTTTGTACATTCATAAAATAAAATGTTTCGGGCAGGCTGCTCCGCAAGAAATGAGCGGAACGGTCTGCCTTCTTTTTAGTTATGGGGAGGACGGTGAGCTATGGCGGCAACAAGACTGATTGCATTGCATATCAACAAAGGGAAGACCATTGCACAGTGCCTGCGCGACCGGACTGATTATGCTCAGAATCCGGAAAAGACGGAAAAAGGCGAACTGGTGAGCGGATATGAATGCGATCCCATGACGGCAGACGAGGAATTTCTTCTGGCTAAGCGACAATATCTCCACATCACCGGCAGACGGCAGCAAAATGATGTGATTGCCTATCAGATTCGTCAGTCCTTCAAACCGGGTGAGATTACACCGGAGGAAGCCAACCGGGTTGGTTATGAACTGGGGCTGCGGTTCACCAAAGGAAAACACGCTTTTTTAGTAGCAACTCACACAGACCGTGCCCACATCCATAATCATATCGTTTTCAATTCCACTTCGCTGGACTGCAAGCGTAAATTTCGTGACTTCCATAACTCCGGCCTTGCTCTTCAGAAGGTCAGCGACATCATTTGTGTGGAGCATGGGCTGTCTATTATTGAGAAGAAACCATACAAAGAGCGTGTCAAACGAACCACTTATCCGAAGCGGCACTGCTTTCGTGATGAAATCCGGCAGGCTATCGATCAGGCTCTTCTAAAGAAACCAAAGGATTTTGAAGAATTTCTCCGACTTCTGGAACAGGACGGCTATACCTGCAAGCGAGGCAAACACACGGCGCTCTGGAAGGCAGGACAGGATCGTTTTTTGCGGTTCCGCTCTTTGGGAGATGGATACACAGAGGAAGAAATCCGTGCTGTCATTTTGGGGGAAAAAGAACACCGTATCCGCAGCAAGAATAAACAGTCTGTTAGCCAGAAACGTCTGAATCTGCTGTTAGATATTGACGCCAGACTTCAGGCAAAAGGAAGCGGCTATCAGCGATGGGCTACGGTCTATAATCTAAAACAAATGGCGCAGACCATGATTTTCCTTCGTGAGCATGGAATTGAGAATATCGACCAGCTTCATGAGAAAACGAAACAGTCAACAGAACGCTTCGACCAACTGGATGAAAAAATCAAGACGGCAGAAAAACGTCTGGTGGAGATTGCTTCCCTGAAAAAACACATCATCAACTATGCCAAAACAAAGGATGTATATGTAGATTACCGTAAGTCTGGATACAGCAGAAAATTTTATGAATCCCACCGGGAAGCAATAACCCTGCACAAAGCAGCAAAGGATGCCTTTAACGAATTGGGAATCAAGAAACTTCCAAAGGTAAAGGATTTATCAGCAGAATATGCCGAAGTTCTGGCAGACAAGAAAGCCGCCTACGCACAATACCGGAATGCACGGACAGAGATGCAGGACTATTTAAAAGCGCAGAAAAATGTGGAGCAATTCTTGAATCTGACTCGTCAGGAAGAAGAAAAGGCGCAGGAAGAAAAAAGAAAAGAAGAAACTCAAAGATAAGCATGAACGCCCCGGATTGACTGTAATTGGTCGTCCGGGGCGTTTTTTGTGTATGAACTGCTATCAGGAGCTTTGCCGCAGCCATCTGCGGATTTGCAGTTCGCCTCTGTTTACCAACTGCTGTGCGCGGTTATAAGATACGCCTAATTGTTCAGCAAGCTGCCGATAGGTTGTACCACTGTTAATCGCCAGCACGGCGTTTCTCTCCCGTTCGGGAAGCTGCTCGATTAGGATGTCAATCCTGTCTTTGGTTTTTGGCAGATAAAGATGATGTAGTGCCGGTCTGGAGTTTCCGGATGTAGCAGTTCTGGCGGTTCTTTGCGTAATATTTGGAAGATTGTCATAATAATAGGCAATCATGTCATCACATTGATGGTAAAGCCAGCGGTCAATCTTATAAAAGTGTTGAATGAAGCGCCTTTCGTCTTTCTCACATTTACCGTCAAATGCGGGAGCAAAGTCAATCCGGTCAACACTACCACGGGGGAATTGATCGTGGCGAAATGGGATTTCCTCATTAAACTTATCCTCTCCCCACCTCAAGGGATCGATAATGGCTATTATTGACAGATGTTTTTCCGGTCGCTCCCTACGCAATTTCTGGATACAGGCGACTGCCTTTTGTGAAAAAATCCCGTGGCAAGTATGAAAATAGAACTCAACGACGCGATCCTCATTTGAAATTTTATTGATTTCCTGATATAACAAATCGCCCATTTCCTCTTCCCAGAAAAAGCGATCCGCTACAAAACACACTTTCTTCATGATCGCCTCCTCCAGATAGACATTCCGAGATCACCACGCAGTTTTTGAGCCGACTTTTTGATGAATTGCTCTGGTGAGGGGCATCTTTTATCAAAGCCCATTTCCTTCCATAGTGCCTGAGACTCCTGTGTGTCATCCTTGTGGCTGTACGCATCTGCAAGAGCTATCTGCATCTCACGGTAAACATCTTCTGGTGTCGTATTATTTTCGGTGGCAACTTGTTTCAGAATCTTTTGGAAATTCATAATTTCATCCTCCGTTAGAGTTTGTACTTGTTCTTTAGAACTACTTTAACATAAAATGATTGTCGGTGGATGGCATCTTTTGTCGAAATTATAAAAATTCTATAAAAAGAAAGAGAGCCTTTACGGCTCCCCTGATATTTCTTATTCTTCTGTCAGAATGCGGAATGCATTCAGGATCTTCATTCTCTCCCGATGCGGCAGATGAGAAATCCGATTGGATAGCTCACAGGCTGCGCTCTCCGTGGCATGGTCAACTACATCAATCAGCAGTGAATCTGCGGAAACGCCCAGTGCGTTTGCGATGGCTACAAAAGAATCCAGATTGGGAATCTTAAGACCTCGTTCTATTACGCTCACATGAGTGGGGCTGAGATCGACCAACGCTGCCAGTCCTTCCTGTGTTAGTCCCTTTGCCTCACGGGCAGCTTTGATCCGTTGTCCAACAGCTTGTGCGTCCATCTCGTCACATCCTCCTTTAGAACTATTTCTCGTTCCCCTTTAGTATATCGGTCATCTTCTGTGTAATACAGAAGATAAAGAACATGAAATAGTGCTAAAGAACGAATTGCGTGAATTTATCTGTATTCCGGTCTGCAGTGTTTGAGATGGATATATTTATGTATATGAAAATGGGTTTGACAGCTTTCGAGCAGGTTTGGACTGTTTTTTTCGATTGGATCTGCTATAATTTTGATAAGCAGATGATCAACGCCAGCAGAATAACATCTCAGTAAGGAAGGTGACTGATTTGGACAATGAGTTTTTTGTGGACAGCAGGGATTATCTCTATCAGCCATTTAGCCATGAGGGTTTTTCCGGGCAACTGCTTTTGGCAACTCCGGTAGAAGAAGGTCTGGCACCTCTTATCGTAAAGCAGGAACAGCCATGTTCAGCCTGCTGTGAATTCGTATATTCCCGGCTCGCAAAGGAAATGCAAATTCCGGTTCCGCAGGCGTTCCTGGTAAAAAAGAGCGCCCGCAAAGAGAGCTGGCCGTTTAAGACACCTTATGTTGTTGGAATCACTTACTTGGAAGGACTGCATCCATTCACAACGGAAGACCTGCAAAATTCTATCAATATGGCTTTTGAGTATGCCTGTCACTATGCTTTGGCGGTCATGTTCGAGCAAATTGATGCGGTGCAGATAGCAGCAACGCCTGACGGAAATCTTGTTGGCTTTGATTTTACGGATTGCTTCCGTCTTAGTGATTTGACCGAAGCAATATTAAAAAAGCAGGATACTTTGCTAATCCATTTCCTGAAAATGCTACTGAACGCATTCAAACAGGATGATTTTTCATCTTCTGCAAGACTTGGTGCTGAAGTGGTTGCGAAGCATCTTGGCGTTCCTCAGATACCGGCAGTATACCCATTCTACCTTGAGCCGATGAAGCGATTCTGTAGGATTGGAAATGAGCAGATCAAAGAGATTTTGGAAGCACTGGATGAGGTGTATCCGGTGGCAATCAGTGTATATTTTGAAGAATACCTGGCTGAATTAAAGCTGAAAATCAGCAAGTATCTTGAAACTATTTAAGACGAAGGAGGCTATTATTATGAAGTACAAACTGTATCGTTCTTTTGGTGACCTGGACAAAGATGTGAAAAAGCATGAATTAGTTGCTGTCGAGTATGGCAGTACGATTGAAGACGTAGAGGACGCACTGATAAAGGATGTGGCCGATGATTTGGCTGGTGACACCAAATATGCTGGATGTGAAACATCTGCCTATGCGCCGGAAACTATAAAGAGTTTCCGAAAAGTGAAGCGATATAACTATGAAATGATGGGGATTGTTTATCCGCACTACGCAGAGACGAATGTACTGATTGACTATGGCATTATAGAGGAATCGGAAAATTGAGAGTTTGAAAAATAGTTACTGCCTGGATGCCGCACCTGCCTAAAATTTGATGAGAAGGAGGCGTCGAACAATGTCAGATAAAACATATATTGCCATAGATTTGAAATCGTTCTACGCTTCCGTTGAATGTATGGAGCGCGGTCTTGATCCGATGACAACCAATCTGGTGGTCGCAGACGCCAGCAGGACGGAGAAAACCATCTGCCTTGCGGTATCTCCGGCTTTGAAATCCTATGGGATTCCCGGAAGACCCAGACTGTTTGAAGTCGTGCAAAAGGTCAAAGAGGTCAACTCCTTACGGCAGCAAAAAGCGCCGGGACGGAAACTGACAGGTTCTTCAGTTCAGGATGGAGAACTGAAAGCAAATCCCGCTTTAGCTGTAGACTATGTGGTGGCACCGCCGCAGATGGCACATTATATGAAAATCAGTGCCAGGATTTATGGGGTGTATCTCAAATATATCGCGCCGGAAGATATTCATGTTTATTCGATTGATGAAGTCTTTATTGACGCAACCAGTTACTTAAGAACGTATCAGTTGACAGCCCGTGAGTTGGCAATGAAAATGATTCTTGATGTTCTGGACACTACTGGAATTACTGCGACAGCCGGAATTGGCACGAACCTGTATCTCTGTAAAGTTGCGATGGATATAGAGGCAAAACACATTTCTCCGGATCGGAATGGTGTCCGGATAGCTGAACTGGATGAAATGTCTTACCGGCGCTCCTTGTGGTCACATCGCCCTTTGACTGATTTCTGGCGGGTGGGAAAAGGGTACGCAAAAAAATTGGAAGAGCATGGTCTTTATACGATGGGGGATATAGCCCGCTGCTCGGAAGGTAAACCGGGTGACTACTACAGCGAGGAACTTTTGTATCAGCTCTTCGGCGTCAATGCGGAATTATTGATTGACCATGCCTGGGGCTGGGAGCCTTGTACGATTGCCGACATCAAAGCCTACAAACCGGAAAGTAACAGTGTCGGCTCCGGTCAAGTGCTGCAGTGTCCATACCCGTTTGAAAAAGCAAAACTTGTTGTGCGGGAAATGACCGACCTGCTGGTTCTTGATTTGGTGGATAAAGGGTTTGTGACAAATCAAATTGTTTTGACAGTCGGTTATGATATTGATAATCTGAAAGACCCAGCGCGGCGAAAGAAATATCATGGAGAAATCAAGACAGATCGGTATGGACGAAGCATTCCAAAGCACGCCCACGGTACTGCCAACCTGAAAAAATACACTTCCTCCACTCGTCTAATTACTCAGGCTGTGATGGAACTGTTTGACCGAATCGTAGATGAAGAGCTTCTAGTACGCAGGATTAACATGGCTGCTACTCATGTTATTACTGAGGCAGAAGCACAGACACAAAGTGAAAACAGCTTTGAGCAGTTAGATTTATTTACAGACTATTCCGCTCGTCAAAACCTGCGGGAAAAGGAAAATGAGGAATTGGAGAAGGAGCGGAAAATGCAGGAAGCCATGTTGGAAATCAAGAAAAAATTTGGCAAGAATGCAATCCTGAAGGGAATGAATTTGCAGGAAGGTGCAACGGCAAAAGACCGCAACCAGCAGATTGGCGGTCATAAAGCATAAAAGTATTTGCACTGGCGAACATCCGGAAGAGGTGATAATTATTTTACAAGATAGAAATAACCCAAATAATTCTTATGGTGATATTATCAATCATCCCCATCATGTCTCCACACGGCACCCCAGAATGGCGATGACAGATCGGGCAGCTCAGTTTTCTCCATTCGCTGCGCTGACCGGATATGGAGGAGTGATAAAGGAAACCGCTCGGCTGACAGATCGCAAGCTGGAGCTTTCTGAGTCGGAAAAAGCAGAGCTGGATTATAAGCTGCAGATGGCTTGTGATTATCCCGGAGAAAAGCCAGCGCTTACAATTACTTACTTTGTTCCGGATCAGAGAAAAGCTGGCGGTTCTTACCATACGATTTCCGGACAGATTAAGAAAATAGATGATTACCAAAAGCAAGTGATTCTGATGGATAAGACGCGGATTGATATTGACTGCATTCTCGACATAGACGGACAAATCTATGATCTCGCCAATGAGTCAGAAACAGATTTTGATTAAGCTCATGATCGTCATACCGTATTTTCGATGGAACGCGCAGCGTAAAGCGTTCGGGACGAATGCGCAGCCCCGTATCACCAGATACGGATCTTCAAGGGGATTGGGGATTCCCCCAACGAGAAAAATACCGATGTAGCCTAGAAAGCTGCACCGGTATTTTTGCCTTTGTATATACAAAGGCCCTGCTCGCCAATTTGCCAATTTGTACAATTTTCATTAAGGCAAAACTACATTTAGCTTGTCGTCAGTTGGTGACAAGTGCTCGTTGACTTCATTCGCAATTAGGCTTACAATAAATCATGGATTGTTATATATTCTGCTTGAAAAAGAGGACGAAATATATGATAGAGTATCTTTCAATACGGCAAACTGCTGAAAAATGGGGCTTATCAAAGCGCAGGGTACAGGTTCTATGTACGGAAGATCGAATACCAGGAGCGATTCGTATTGATTCCACCTGGGCTATTCCTTTCAATGTTGAAAAACCTGCTGATGCTCGTATAAAAAGCGGTAAATATAGAAAATGTTTGAAAGACATATCGAAAGATAAAACATGAGAGGAGAAACGGTATGGCAAGGCTTGAGGACATAACGGTTGGAAGTACAGTAAAAGGAATAGCCGGGAATGAGCCTGTATCCATCGTTGCTGTTCAATGGTACGGAACGAATGTGATTGACATTACCTACAAAAATAGCCAGAACGTTCCGGGAACACAACTCTTGTATCGAGAAGATGAATATCATATCGAAGTAATGGACAACAACTTGCCATGGAGCTTCGACGCGGATGGTGAACAAATGAAACTGGCTTCTGAGGCGTATCGCATCAGCCTTGCACATTTATTCGACCCGTATCTTGCAGTACATACATCCTCTGTTGAACCCCTCCCGCATCAAATCTCCGCTGTATATCAGGAAATGCTTCCTAAATTGCCGCTTCGATATGTTTTGGCGGACGATCCCGGCGCAGGAAAAACAATCATGACCGGACTATATATCAAGGAATTGATTGCACGAGGAGACCTAAAACGCAGCCTCATTGTTTGTCCGGGCAGTCTTGCCGAGCAATGGCAGGATGAGTTGTATTCAAAATTTCATCTTCGGTTTGAAATCCTGACGAATGATCGAATGGAGTCTGCCGTCAGCGGGAATATTTTTTCGGAAGTTGATTTGTGTATTGCCCGGTTGGATAAGTTGGCGAGAAATGATGATTTGCAGGAGAAGTTAAAAGTTACGGAATGGGACTTGATCGTATGTGATGAGGCCCACAAAATGGCGGCAACCGTCTGGGGCGGCGAGGTCAAATATACCAAACGCTTTTTGCTTGGAAGGCTGCTTTCTAATATCACGCGAAATTTCTTGTTGCTTACGGCCACGCCGCATAATGGTAAAGAAGAAGATTTTCAGCTCTTTTTATCCCTGGTAGACCCGGACCGTTTTGAAGGCATACACGGTTCCAGCCAACAGGCAGTTGATGTAAGTGATGTCATGCGACGGCTGGTAAAAGAGGAGCTCCTGACATTTGAGGGCAAACCTCTTTTCCCAGAGCGAATCGCCTACACAGTCAACTATGACCTTTCTCCAGAGGAAGCGAAGCTGTATTCTGCGGTTACTGATTATGTGCGGGAAGAATTTAACCGTGCAGATAATCTTAATAATGAGCACAAGACAACGGTTGGATTTGCTCTTACCATTTTGCAGAGGCGTCTTGCGTCCTCACCGGAAGCAATCTATCAATCCCTGAGACGCCGGCGGGAACGTCTTGAGCACAGGCTTGCTGAAGAAAAATTAGGTAAACGTGCGAAGGAGTTTCACGATCCTGATTTTGACGACTTCGACGAAGATGATCTGTCTGCGGATGAGCAGGAGAATTTTGAAGAAAAAGTTGTAGACCACGCTTCTGCTGCGGCAACGATAGCAGAGCTTGAAGCGGAAATCAATACGCTGAAACGCCTTGAAAATATGGCTAACAACGTCCGTGTAAGAGGCGTTGATCGGAAATGGGAAGAACTTTCCAGGCTTCTTCAGGATGATGGAGCCATGTTCGACTCCAATGGAAACCGTGAAAAGCTCATTATTTTCACAGAACATAGAGACACGCTGAACTACTTAACGGATAAAATCCGTTCTCTGTTGGGAAGTGATGAGGCCGTTGTGACGATTCATGGCGGGATGCTCCGTGACGAGCGCCGCAAGGTGGAAGAACTGTTTAAGCAGGATGTAGGTGTCCGCATTTTGATTGCAACAGATGCTGCCGGTGAAGGTATTAACTTACAGCGTGCTCATCTGATGATTAACTATGACCTGCCGTGGAACCCAAATCGTCTGGAGCAGCGCTTTGGCCGTATTCACCGTATTGGCCAGACGGAAGTATGCCACTTATGGAATCTG
The DNA here is from genome assembly GCF_016902345.1 of Mediterraneibacter glycyrrhizinilyticus. Classification (GTDB taxonomy): domain Bacteria; phylum Bacillota; class Clostridia; order Lachnospirales; family Lachnospiraceae; genus Mediterraneibacter; species Mediterraneibacter glycyrrhizinilyticus_A. Next base: position 239,019 of record NZ_JACJLR010000001.1, read on the forward strand.
GTTGCCAACGAAACACGGGAAGGCTTTGTCTTCCAACGATTATTTCAAAAGTTGGAGGAAGAACGCCAGGCACTGGGCGGAAAAGTCTTTGACATTCTTGGCAAAGTGACTTTTGAAAATCGGTCTTTAAGGGATCTATTGATTGAAGCGGTCCGATATGGAAATGACCCAAAAGTACGGGCACGATTAGATCAGGTTGTGGATCATTCCATGAACCGCGAATCGTTCCAGAAATTGCTGGATGAACGTGCGTTGACCGAAGATGTTATGGATATAAATATGGTCAACAACATTCGGGAGGACATGGAACGGATTGAAGCACATAAACTTCAGCCGCATTTTATTGAAGCATTCTTCCTGGAGGCGTTCAAAAGTGTTGGAGGGAAAATCCGAAAACGTGAAACCGGACGCTACGAAATCACATCTGTTCCCTACGCGGTTCGCAACCGTGATATGCAGATTGGTTACGGTGAACCCGTGCTAAACCGTTATGAGCGGATTTGCTTTGACAAACAATATTGCAATGTTCCCGGTCTTGTGCAGGCTTCTTTGATCTGCCCGGGGCAACCGCTGCTGGAGGCTGTCATTGATTTGATTCGGGAACGCAATGTTGATGTGATGAAGCGCGGCACCATTCTTGTGGATGATGAAGATTACGGTACGAATGCCAGGCTCTTGTTCTATATTGAAGATGCAATTCAAGACGGCGTGATTCTGAAAAATGGAAGCAGACGGACTATTTCAAAACATATTCACTTTGTTGAGATGAAAGAAGATGGCACAGCTGCCTCCGCCGGGTATGCGCCCTACCTGGACTATCGTACCGTGACGGACGAAGAAAATCAGGCAATCAGAGAGTGGATGAAGCAGCAGAAATGGCTGTGTACTGATGTTGAAGATATGGCAAAGGGATATGCCATTCAAAATTTAATCCCTGTTCATTTTTCTGAAGTGAAATCACAGAAAGAAAAATTGCTGAATAAGACAGCAAAGGCAGTCAAGGATCGTTTGACAGCCGAAATTCAGTATTGGGATTTCCGTGCGGCTGATCTTGCGCAAAAAGAGGCTGCGGGGAAGACGAATGCACGGTTGAACTCCAAATTGGCTGCAAGGCGCGCAGAGGAATTGGAACTCCGGATGAAAAACCGTCTTGCGGAAATTGAGAAGGAGCGCAGAATTGCTCCGATGCCACCCAGCATCACAGGCGGTATTTTGGTCATTCCCAAAGGGCTGCTGCATCAGTTAATGGGCAGAAATCTTTCTGGAGATGATTTTGGCCGAGGTGACAAAAAGAGCGTGGAAGATGCCGCCATGAACGCTGTCATGGAAATTGAATCTTCCTTTGGCTATCATCCCAGCGATGTCAGTGCAGCAAAATGCGGCTACGACATAGAATCTCAGATCCCAAAAGGAATGATAGAACGTGTAGGTGCTTATGCTCTGCGCTTTATCGAAGTTAAGGGCCGCGCTAAAGGTGCAACGACTGTGACAGTGAGCAAAAATGAAATTTTGACGGCACTGAATAAACCGAAGGAATTCATTTTAGCCATTGTGGAAGTTGACGGCAATCAGACACATACGATTTATCTGAAGCATCCGTTTACCAACGCACCTGATTTTACGGCAACCAGCGTAAATTACAATATACAAGACTTGATAGCAGAATCCGAGATTCTCTATCAGAAATGAGGATACAGTTATGGCAACAAAAAAGCTGATAGAGGTCGCTTTGCCTCTTGAAAAAATCAACGCAGAATCGGCAAGAGAAAAGTCCATCCGACATGGCCACCCTTCCACACTGCACTTATGGTGGGCCAGACGGCCCTTGGCGGCAGCGCGGGCTGTCATCTGGGCATCGCTGGTGGACGATCCTTCTTCTCACCCGGAACAGTTCCCGACAGAGGAAGACCAAAATACAGAACGACAGAGGCTCTTTAAGATTCTGGAAGATCTGGTTGTATGGGAAAATTCCAATAACGAGAAAGTTCTGGATGCGGCGAAGGCAGAGATCATGAAAAGTACCAATGGGAACCCGCCTGCCCTTCTTGACCCATTTGCCGGCGGCGGTGCCATCCCATTAGAGGCGCAGAGACTGGGGCTGGAAGCTCACGCACATGATCTGAACCCGGTTGCCGTCATGATCAACAAGGCAATGATTGAGATTCCGCCCAAATTTTCTGGTATGGCACCGGTCAATTCAGATGCACAGGTCAACTCCATGCATGACGCGTGGGCGAGAGCAGAAGGCTTGGCTGAGGATGTGCGCTATTATGGCGAGTGGATGAAACAGGAAGCCTACAAACGGATTGGCCATCTTTATCCGAAAGTGAAAGTACCAGAAGAACAAGGCGGCGGAGAGGCAACTGTAATCGCATGGATATGGGCCAGGACAGTGAAGTGCCCTAATCCAGCTTGCGGATGTGAAATACCGCTAGTTCGCTCTTTTACTTTATCAAAAAAGAAGGGACATGAGGCATATGTTGAGCCACAATTTTTCGATTCGAAATGTAGTTATACTGTTAAATTAGGCGAACATAAGGAAAAAGGCACAGTAAACCGAACGGCTGCCTCCTGTGTTGCATGTGGTACATCAGTTCCATTAGATTATGTGCGTTCTGAAGGCAGTAATCATCGAATGGGGCGACATCTTATAGCTGTTGTTGCAGAAGGGAAAAATGGAAGAGCTTACTATTCGCCTGATGATATCCAACTATGTGCTTCGCAAGTCGGAGAGCCAGAAAACGTTCCTTGTGAGGACTTGCCAGAAAAGGCACTTGGTTTTAGAATTCAAGCCTATGGCATTACAAAGTGGAAAGACCTCTATACAAATCGTCAACTTACTGCTTTAACCACCTTCAGTGACTTAGTTGTAGAAACTCAGAAAAAAGTTGAGGCTGATGCGATTGCGGTTGGAATGTCTGATGATCATGTTCCCCTTTGTAAAGGTGGAGATGGTGCAAGGGCATACGGTGAGGCTGTAGGTGTATACTTAGCTTTTGCGGTAGATAGACAAGCAGATATAGGATCTACTATTGCATCATGGATTAATACCATAGGTGCAATTAGGAATACATTCGGGAGACAAGCTATTCCTATGACATGGGACTTTGCAGAAGCAAATCCATTTAGCAGTTCGACAGGTTGCTTTAGTAATATGGTTGATTGGATTGTAAAGTGTATTGATAATTTCCCTATTGCTCAGTTTGAGGCAGAAGTTAGCCAAAGAGACGCTCAAAGTGATTGCGGTCTACGGAATATTATGATTTCTACAGATCCACCATATTACGATAATATTGATTATGCAGATTTGTCAGACTATTTTTATATTTGGATGCGACGATCACTTAAAGATAGTTATCCAGGACTTTTTTCCACTGTTTTGGTCCCAAAAACAGAGGAACTCATTGCTACTCCATTTCGGCATGGGGGCAGCATGGAAAAAGCAAAATCATTTTTCGAAAGTGGAATGCTTTCAGCAAGTAAGCAGATGTATCTTTATGCTCGTGAAGATGTTCCTGTAACAATATACTATGCCTATAAGCAAAGTGATTCGGATGCTGATGGTACAGCATCATCAGGGTGGGAAACCATGCTAAATTCTATAGTTAAAGCGGGATTTGCAATTACCGGTACATGGCCAATGAGAACTGAACGTGGAAATCGAATGCGTGGGAATGGGTCCAATGCTTTGGCCTCTTCTATAGTACTTGTTTGCCGTAAGCGTCCAGAGGACGCCCCACAGACCACCCGCCGCAATCTGATTGCCACGCTGCGGCATGAGTTACGTCCGGCCTTGAAAAAATTACAGGCAAGCAACATTGCTCCCGTTGACCTGGCACAGTCTGCCATTGGCCCCGGTATGGGTGTGTTCAGCCGTTATCGCCGCGTATTGGAGGCGGACGGTACACCAATGTCTGTCCGCAGCGCATTGCAGATTATCAATGAAGAACTTGACTTGTACTTTAACGAGCAGGTTGGCGATCTGGATACGGCCAGCCGCTTCTGCGTTGATCTATATACCCAGTACGCTTATAACGTCGTGAAGTATGGTGAGGCAGAGGTTCTGGCCAATGCAAAGAGTACTTCCATCCCCATGCTGGCAGCCAACGGTGTCGTCTACGCCAAAGCCGGTGATGTCCACCTGGTGGAACGGGCAGATCTGCCGGAAAAGGTGGATGTTGATGAAAAAAACATCTGGCTGCTAACGCAGCAGTTGACCCAGGCTATGGCAAAAGGCGGCGTGGAAGCCTGCGCGCAGATCGTAGCCTCCATGTTTGGCTCCAATGCAGAGCGTGCAAAAGATTTGGCCTATCGCTTATATACGATTGCCGAACAGAAGAAGTGGTCAAACGAGGCCTATGCGTATAATGCCCTTGTTGTGGCATGGCCGGATATTCAATCTCGCGCGGCAGCTTTGAAACTGGAAGTTCCTGAGCAGCTTGACCTGTTCTCTACCGGCCTTCTGGATAATTAAGCAAGTAGATCATTGAAAGGGGGTGAAGCTCCATGAAAAAGTTAATAGAGACGGCACTCCCTCTACGAGAAATAACTGCGTCTTCTATTGAGGAAAAAGTCAGAAAAGGACATCCTGGGAACCTGCATCTCTGGTGGAACCGCAGCCCGATTGTTTCCAGTTCCGTTTTAATCTATGCTGCTATGACAGACGAAGATCAGGACTCGGAGAAAAGAAATAATCAGATAGCGTTACTCAAAAAGCTTGCTCATAATGATGCCACTGCTTTTGAACAGGCAACAGCTGCATTGCAAAACCTAAAATTGCCTGCTATCTGGGATGGTTTTTCGGGCTTTGGCGGCATCCCCCTGGCCTGCGAAAAACTTGGGGTGTCGGCATACGCCGGGGATATAAACCCGGTTGCTTCCCTGCTTACAAAAGCCGTTGTTGAATTTCCATCGCGTTTTGTATCTAACAAGCCGGTTCATCCTGATTCAGACAGTACAAAGACAGGCATGGCAGCATTGGCCGATGACATCCGTTTCTATGGTCAATGGATGGAGAGACAAGCTTATGAAAAAATTGGACAGATTTATCCTGCCACAAACGATGTTGTTACATCCGCCTGGCTATGGGTGCGCACAGTAGAATGTCCGAATCCCGTTTGCAAATGCAAGATGCCCCTTGCCAGCAGTTTTGTTTTGAACAAAAGCAAAGGGAACGAACGTTGGGCCGAACCTGTTTTCAAGGACGGTAAAATCCGATTTCAAATCCGTGAAGGAATATGCCCCGAAGAAAAAGAAAGCAATAAACTCGGCACAATGGGGGCAAAATTCCAGTGCCCAGTGTGTGGCGAAGTGGCTACTGACACTTACATCAAGAAAATGGGGAAAAAGCACCTCTTGGGTGCTCAAATGATGGCTGTTGTTCGTTCATCAAACGGCGTAAAGGTTTTTGAGCCTGTTGACGAAGTACAAGAGACGGCGGCAGCGATTACAGCACCGGAAAGCATCCCATCAGGGCAAATTGCAGAAAATAGCCGTTGGTTTAGTCCGCCAGGATATGGATTTACTGACTATACTGACCTTTTTACCAACCGTCAGTTAACCATGCTTTCTGCTTTTTGCGATTTGATTCCTCAAGTAATTAACAAAGTTGCTTCAGACGCACTGGCCTCAGGAATGAGTGAAGCTGGTGGCCCGTTATGTGATGCCGGAAACGGAGCCTGGGCATATGGGCAGGCCATCGGAACTTATTTGTCGCTGGCTATCAGCAAAATGGCAAATTACCATTCCACAATCTGTTCCTGGGATAATCGCAAAGGAACCGGCAGGGCGACATTTACGCGACAGGCCATCCCCATGACATGGACATTTGTGGAGGAGAATCCTTTTGCAGAAACAACAGGAAGTTTTCATTCTGTCGTTGACAGTATTGCAGAGGCAGTATCGCACCTGCCTTCGTACAGAGAAATTATTGTGAAGAATGAAGATGCCATCGAAAAGGCTATTCAAAAGAACACTGTTCTCTTTACGGAACTGCCCTATTACGATAATGTCGGTTATGCTGACCTGTCAGATTACTTTTATATTTGGCTTCGGAAATGCCTAAAAAATGTGTTCCCTGATTTGTTCAAAGGGGCGCTTACTTCGAAAGATGAGCTGTCTTCTATTCCTGAACACTATGGTGGAGATACTGAAAAAGCAAAAACCGCGTATCATGGGAAAATAAATAAGATGTTGTCACACTTTTCTGAAATGGCATCGACGGAGTATCCATTTGTTATTTTCTTCGCATATAGCAAAGCGGATCGCATGGTAATTCGTAATGCGAATGGAAATATTTCATTGGAAAGCCCGCTGTCGCATTTACTCCAGAGCATTGTAGATACAGGCTTTTGTGTGACAGCAATCTGGCCAATACGAACGGAAAAACCAAATGAGAAGTTTGAGTCTACGCGGATCGCGATTGTGTTCCGAAAGAATCAAGATGCACTTCCACAGACTACAAGAAGGAATCTGATTGCGTCCCTTGGCCGGGAATTGCCAAGTCTGCTGGAATCACTGACAAGTGAGCTAATCGATGACATAGACCGTCCAATCGCCGCTTTGGGCTTTGGACTTTCCATCGTAACACGATATAAAAAAATACTCAATGCAGATGGTTCTGTTATGAACATTCAGGATAGCCTAATACTGATTGCACAAGAATCGGAAAAATATTTTGCTTCGCACGAGGCAGAAACAAATGAAAATCATGAGGAGGTATAGACCATGCAGGAGAATTACGAACTTGTCCAAAAAGGCTTTCGCATCCTTCATCCTTTAATGGCTGGTTACATTGGCCGGGAATTTAACCGAGTATATCACGATAACTGGTGGCAAGAGGTGCTTGACACACTCAGCGATCAGCTCCGTGATTTGCCCGATCACGGTGATTATAGTACCCTGGTAGACTCCCTGGATATTGCAAATTGCCTGCGTCTGATTGATCGGAAATGGCGGGAAGTCTTTTCCTCAAAACTGTCTACTGATTACCGTACATGGTCGAAAGAACTCATGGGCGTGCGAAATAAGATGGCTCATATCGGTCAACAGGACATCGATCAGTCTTATGCAGAACGTGCGTTGGATACCATGGCACTGCTCTGTGCTGCCTTTGACGCGGATGGTGCAGAGGAAATTCGGGATTTGTATCGCACTCTCCGCTATGGGTCTGCTGCCGGTTCCGCTGCTGTAACTGAAAATGTCGCCCCTGTAAAAACTGGTAAAAAATCTTCTAATACCGCTGGCGTCTTGGAGTATAACGTCGGTGAAGGCCATACGCTTCCCAGCTGGCGAGATATTATGCAGCCCCATCCAGATGTTGCTGAAGGCCGTTACCAAACAGCAGAATTTGCTGCTGATCTGGCACAGGTCTCTCGCGGAGAGGGAGCTTTTGAATACCGTGACCCTGTGGAATTTTTTGCACGCACTTACATCACCGAAGGAATGTCCGGGCTGCTTGTAAAATCTCTGCAACGAATCGCGGGCAAGGGCGGCGAACCTGTCATCCAGCTGAAAACCGCATTTGGCGGAGGAAAAACGCACAGTATGCTTGCCCTTTATCATCTGGTAAAAGGCGGCGCTTCGGTAGATAAAATTCCGAGTCTTAAACCAATCTTGGAAAAGGCTGGTTTGGATACCTTGCCCAAAGCTAATGTGGCTGTTCTTGTAGGCACAGCCCTTGACCCGAATAAAAAGAAAAATCCTGCCAATCTGCCGGGGTATACAGTCAATACGATCTGGGGTGAAATGGCTTATCAGCTGGTTACATCTGCCGGTCGTCCGGATTTGTATGCAATGATCCGTGAAGCAGATCGCCATGGTGTATCCCCTGGATCGGAAACCTTAAAAAATCTCTTGAATGAATGCGGCCCCTGCTTGATTTTAATGGATGAGCTGGTTGCTTATGCAAAGAAACTCTATGGTGTCGATGGACTTCCGGCTGGCTCCTACGATAATTTTATTACGTTCATTCAAGAAATTACGGAAGCCGCACGTGCAAGTGAGAACAGCATTGTTGTCGCTTCTATCCCTGAGTCAACGATTGAAATCGGTGGTGATGCAGGTAAAACTGCACTCGAAACGATTGAGCATACATTCGGGAGAATGGAGGCCATCTGGAAACCTGTTGCCGCCAACGAAGGGTTTGAGGTCGTGCGCCGACGGCTGTTTCTTGACTGCAAAGATGAGGCTACACGAGATGCAGTATGTACGGCATTTAGCCGGATGTATCAGGAAAATCCATCTGATTTCCCAATGGAAGCAAGAGAGGTCGAATATCGGAACCGAATGATTTCCTGCTATCCGATTCACCCAGAGGTCTTTGACCGCCTATATGATGACTGGGCAACACTGGAACGCTTTCAACGCACTCGTGGTGTCCTGCGTTTAATGGCTGCCGTTATTCACGAATTGTGGATGGCCAATGACGCGGGTGCAATGATTATGCCAGGGTCAATCCCGTTGGATATGCCGAATGTAAGAGACGAATTGGTTCGTCACCTGCCGGATACATGGAACAGCATTATTGATCATGAGGTAGATGGAAAAAATTCTATTCCTTATCAAAAAGATAAAGCAAATCCTCGCTATGGACGCAAACTCGCCGCTCGTCGTGTCGCCAGAACGATCATGCTTGGAAGCGCGCCCACAAGCCGGGATCAGGCTGTACGCGGATTGGAAGCCTCCAGAATCCGTTTGGGAGTAGTTCAGCCTGGCGAGAGTATTGCTGACTTTAACGACGCGTTAAACACACTGCATGGCTCTCTTTCGTATCTCTATAATAATCCGAGCGGAAGCAGATACTGGTATGACACGCGCCCTACTCTGCGCAAAACTGCGGAAGACCGTGCTTCTCAGCAAACATTGGCTGATGTGGATGCGGAAATTGAATCTCGCCTGAAAAAAATACGGAAAGAGAATCCGTTTACCGGCATTCACATTTGTCCGTATTCTTCTCTGGATGTTCCAGATGAGCAGGCTGTCCGTTTGGTGATTTTGAGAACTGGTGATTGCTATAACCTAAAGTCTAAAAAGACAACCCCTGCTGAAACCACTGTTAATGATATTCTGTACAACAGGGGGACTGCTCCGCGTATTTTCAAAAATATGCTTGCTTTTGTGGCACCCGATGAAAACCAGCTGGAATCTTTGCGTGCAGAAGTTCGTCGTTTTATTGCGTGGACGTCAATCATGTCTGATAAAGATGATCTGAATTTGGATGGAAATCAAATCCGGGAAACGCAGAGTAATCTAAACCGCAGCAATGATACCGTAGAACTTCGGCTCAAGGAAACGTATCGATGGCTTCTGGTTCCTTATATCGACCAGTTTGGCGATATGAAAACAATTCAATGGGAGATCAGTGATATTAGCGGCGGAACTGAAAGCATCGTAACAAAAGCAGCAAAGAAAATGCAGCAAAGTGAGCAGATTATCACAAACTGGGCCCCTGCACTTTTGCAAATGAGCCTGGACGATTTGCTCTGGAAAGATTCCGATAATATTCAAGTAAAAAAACTATGGGAATATCTGAGCACATACTGCTATCTTCCGAGACTGGCAAATTATTCTGTGCTTGAAGATACGATTCGTCGAGGAGTTGCCTCTGATGAGTTTTTCGCACTTGCCGCCGGTTACGTTAATAATCGGTATGTTGACCTGAAGTTTAATACGAATGTATTGAGCATCAACTCATCCGATTTGCTTGTAAAGGCAAATGTTGCAATGAAACAAATTGTTGCCGAAAAGCAGGAAAAAGCAAGCGCCCAGGCAGCAGGTGATATTTTTGGCAGCGCTACATATCATGAGTCTCAAAATAATGAAGGGGCAGTACAGTCTAAAGGTGATGAAGGAAGTCTTAGTGCTAACACAGATACTGATGCAGCGGCTTCTGTTCCGGTAAATAAGCATTTTTATATGACTGCAAAACTGGATAATACGCGAGTAAATCGTGATGTTCAAAATTATTTACAAGAAATTATTCAGCATTTGATGGCCGTTGACGGCAGTCAGGTTGAGCTAAAATTGGATGTTGATGTAGTTGCTCCAAATGGCATACCAGCTTCTACCGTGCGAACTGTGTCAGAAAACTGTCGCACGCTTAAGATCGAAGATTTTGGTTTTGACGATTAAATGAACTGGTGAAATTATAGTTGAAAAGGAAGTGCAGTATGGCAAAATCGTCATTAGAACGACAAATTGAACGGCAAATGAAACAATCGAAACAACTTGCTAATAAGAAACGTAGAGAACAGGATAAAGCTGAAAGAAGGGCTATACTTAAAGATAGGGCAGCGACTATCATCAATGGACAACCGATAATAGAAGGTTTCCGGGTTATGGATCAGACAGCTGAAGCAATTCTTGAATGTTTACTGAACTGCGAAAGGGGTAATGGTACACATATTTGTTTTGAGAATGACATTTTTCCAGATTATGTACAAACGTCGTTGGGATTAGAGTTTGAAAAGTTAATTCAATATGGAATGATTGGTGGTTTATTCTTTTATGATAACGGCGGGATGCTGGATTTGCTTCCGCCCGCATTTAGTTACTTTGAAAGCAAAAATGCCGCATATGAAAAACAGAAAGAGCAGGAAGAATCGAATAAACTGAAAAACATTATAAATTACGGGAATTTAGTGTTTGGTGATGTGTCTGGCTCCACACTAACCGTTGATAATTCTATTCATAAAATCGAACAGGCAATAGAAGAAAATGGTGGCACAGATAAAGAGGACTTGTATGAGATTCTGAATGATGTTAAAGAACTTATAGAGAACATACAGACAAGCCGAACCATACCAAAGCAGAAAAAACTTTTTGAAAGAATTTCTGATCACATGGAAAAACACGGATGGTTTTATGGTGCGGTAGTACAGCTGTTGGGAACAGCGGCAATAAATCTGTTGGGTGCATGATATGATCATACCTTCATGAAATGATTGTAGTATGCATTACTTCAGGAGTAAAAAGAATTAGTTGTTAGATAATTCTTGAAAGAATGGCAAGAGATAAGGCTAAGGGAGGGAAACTCTAATGAGATTAATAAATCTTGAAATACATAACTTTCGTGGAATTCAAAATGCAAAAATTGATTTTCCAATGAATAACAGATTTATTTGCTTGATTGGCGCAGGAGATAGTACCAAATCTACGATTTTGCTCTCCCTTGAGTGGCTCTTTTCACAAACATGGAATTTGCCAATCTGTGACAATGATTTTTATCTTGCAAATACTGAAAACAAGATCACGATCTGTGGAACATTTACTGAGTTTCCTGATTATTTCTTAGCAGAAGATAAATTCGGCTTATTCTTACGGAAACCTGGAATTCCATATGATGGCATCACAAACGACGAACCAGCAGATGGAGAGCCACTTTGTCTTACCATTCAATTTACGGCAGACAGTTCCTTGGAACCGCATTGGAATGTTGTATGTAATAGAAATGATCCTAAAACTATAACCAACAAGGAACGGGCTCAGCTTGCAGTTGGATGTGTTGGCGAAAATTGCGCAAGAGACATGACGTGGGGACGGTATTCTGTTCTACAAAAGTATGCTGATTCTAAAGGAGTTCTTCATAATGCCTATACTAAAGCTATGAGAGAGGCTGCTGCAAACACTGATTTGGACTTGTTAGATGGCCTTTCTGACGATATTAAGAGCATCGGAGGACGATATGGCGTTGGATTTGAAAACGATATTAAGAGTAAACTGTTGATTCAGAGTGGATCATTCACTACATCTGCAGGACTCTATGACGGACAAATTCCTTTGAATTTAAGAGGAGTTGGCAGTCAAAGGCTTCTGTCTATAGGGTTGAATATCAAAGCTTATTCTAATGGCACTGTTTTATTGATTGACGAGATTGAGCGCGGCCTTGAGCCTTATAGATTACGCAGTCTGATAAATGAACTACGAAATCAGACGGGAACATCCGGACAGGTTATTATTACAACACACTCTCCTGTTGTATTAACGGAGTGTTCTGCCTCCGAACTAGTCATTGTACACTCTCAAAACGGAGATACAAACGTATTCTATTTTAATAAAAGTGATGAAAAAGTATATGAGCAGCTTCAGAAACAGATTCGCAGTGATGCCGATGCTTTCTTGTGTAAGGCCTTAATTGTCTGCGAAGGAAAAACAGAATATGGATTTGTCAAGGCATTTGATGATTTTATAGCTCAAAATCTCGGAATTAGAATGGCTCATAAAGGAGTAGGTATAGCTCTTGGAGGAGGAGATACCACGTTTGCTTATGCTGATTCACTTCGAGATCGAGGATATGAAATTAGCATCTTTATGGATTCTGATAAGGAAAGCGATGCTGCTGAAAAAGAGAAGAGACGGCGTTTATACGGAACAACAATATTCGATTGGGATAATCCGAATGCTATAGAACAACAGCTGTTTCTTGATTTGCCGGAATCTTTGATCCAACAGCTTATAGATATTACTGTAGATGAAAAAGGTGCGACAGCGATGGCTGGCACTTTGTACTCTGAGGGTATTTCATTTGATATTTGTGAAGATGGAACCAAACTCATTCTAAATGATTTTTCACAAGTCACACGTCTTACTCTTGGAAAATTGGCAAAACAAAAAGGGAAAAATGGACGTATTGGAGAATGGTATAAACGGATTGATTTGGGACGCGAAATCGGCCAAATTATTTTTGAACACTGGTCAGAGATTGATCAAAGTACAAAACTGTTTCAAACGGTATCTTCTATGATTGAGTGGGTAAAAAATCTATGACGCCTGAAGAATTAGTAAAGATTGAAAGTAAATATAATGTTGCAATTATAGCACCTGCTGGACACGGAAAAACAGAAATGGTAGCCGATATGGTCGCTGGATTTTCTGGAAAGCAGTTGGTGCTTACACACACGAATGCAGGTGTTGATGCCATACAAAAACGTCTTTCGAAAAGAAAAGTAGACACACACAAATATACAATTTTGACTATCGCAGCTTTTTGTAATCGTTGGGGTTATTCGTACCACTGGACATCTAGAATGGATGCAACGCTATCGCCATTTAAAAAAGAAGATCAGAAACAATATTATGCTCAGTTATATACAGGAGCATTGGAATTATTTAAACATACGTGGGTTGGCAAAGTACTCTCATCTTCGTATAAAGGAATAATTGTCGATGAGTATCAGGACTGTACACTTGCTCAACACGCATTGATTAAACAATTAAATAAGTATCTCCCAGTAAGAGTTCTCGGAGATCCTCTTCAGGGGATATTTGGGTTTAAAGATCCCATTGTGAATTGGTCTGATATTTCTTTTGAACTTATTGATGTGGATACGTATCCATGGCGCTGGGAAAATTCTAATCCAAAACTCGGAGCATATCTGGAAGAACTAAGATCCCATTTGTTACCTGCCATTCAAGGGCGACAATGTATGATTAGTATTGCTCCTATTAGCAATATCTTAGAAGTTATTGCTCCATTGGATTTTGATGGATACAAGCTGCTTCGACAGTTACAGCAGTATAAGTCTGTCCTGTATCTGGCAAAATGGGAAAATGATCAATTAGCCTTCTGCAAAAAGATGCCTGGAATTTTTCAGCAAGATGAAAAACAAGATTGTGGCATTCTGTTTGAGTACGCACGTCTTTTTGATCAAAGTGAAAATGAACAACTTGCATTGTCTATATTATGCTTTATAAACGAATGTGCCACTCGAGTATCTTCTGAGTGTAATTCGTACATTAAGAGACTTAAATCCGGATCCTCAGATTTTTCGAGAATTAAAAAGTATGAACAATTGGGAAGATTGCTAAAATTAGTAATTGAAAATAACTCATCGCAAAATCTTATAGAAGTATTTCACTGGTTTGAAGAAAATAAACAATTTAAGTTTTATCGCATGGAGCTTTATCAAGAAATGCTTCGGAGTATCAGGCTTGCCGCAACCAAAGCAATCGACATTTATGATGCTGCTACTCTTGTCCGAAATGACTCTACTTTGCAAAAAAGATATACGAACTTCAAGTATTTGTCATCCAGAACACTTCTTTCAAAAGGTTTGGAATTCGACTGTGTTATTGTTGATATGACAAAAGAACTGACAGCAAAAGAATTTTATGTGGCCATGACAAGAGCAAAGAAAATGGTCTACTTAATCACAGATAAATCCACTTTGATTTTGAAACCATAACTAAAAATGAGAACCGGGATATATGGTATGTGGAGGATACAAAACAATGGAAAATGATCACCAACTTAGAATTTTATACTTATATCAAATATTGCTCCGTCACTCCGATGTGGACCATCCAGTTTCCACCAAAGAACTGATAGACATGATGGAAACCTATCACCAGATCAAGCTGCATCGGACAACCATCCCTAAATACATAGAACTGCTGAACGCCGGTGGCCTTGAAGTGATGGAGATTCGTTCCCGTGAAAAGAAATATTATCTGAATGACCGTCTGTTTGAACTGCCGGAAGTGAAATTGCTGATTGATGCGGTGCAGTCTTCAAAGTTTATCTCCGTAGGCAAAAGCCAGGTGCTGATTTCTAAACTGATGGCGCTTACCAGTGAAGCCAATGCGGCAAAACTCAAGCGCAATCTATATGTGACTGGACGTGTTAAATCGGACAACGAAAAAAGCTACTACATTGTCGAAGCAATCAATGATGCGATTAACGAAGGTAAACGGATTTCATTCTACTATACGGATTACAATACTCAAAAAGAGAGGGTGCTGAAAAACGATGGGTTACCGTATGTTATCAGTCCTTATGCGCTGATATGGGATGGTGACTTCTACTATGTTCTTGGCCTGAACCATAGCCGGAATCAAATCAATACCTTCCGGGTAGATCGGATCAGCAGACAGCCGGAAATTCTTGATGAGGCAGCGACATCGGCACCAGACAGCCTGAATCTGGCAAATTATTCGCGTGAGGTCTTTCGGATGTACGATATGGAGGAACCGGTTGAAGTATCGCTGCTTTGCGAAAACAGTCTGATGAAACATCTGATAGATCACTTTGGTCTGGATGTAGAGACGGAAACTGTAGATGACAATCATTTCAGAGCAAGAGTATTGGTTTGTACCAGCCCAACTTTTTACCGCTGGGTCTTTGGTTGGTGCGGCAGGATGAAGATAGAAAGCCCTGCTTTCGTACTGGACGAATATCAGCGGATGGCGAGGGCTGCGCTGGAATGAGTCTGTTTCAGATTTAACGGAGACGGTAACTGTATGAACCGACAACGAATGAACAATTCAAATAAGAAATATAAGGAACTAAAGCAGAAGCAAAAAGCCCGTATCTCCGATTTGATGTATCGGGAAACCGACCGGTTTCTGCAGGAAAAGAAGCAACCACCGGATGATAATGAAGTTGTTCAAATTGCTGAGCGGGTATACTGTCGCATTCAGGGGCTTGGATTCTGGATTCCTTATGGCGAAGTGCTGAATGAATACCAGAAAAAATGTCCACATATTCTCCAGCGATTACAAGAATCCGGTTTGCCACAGCACTTGCTTCCCAAAACGAAAAACGCCTCATCCGCTGACTCAATGAGCACATCAAAGGTGAAACAGCGCAAAGCAAAAGGACACAGACGGAAAAAGCCGAAAGAAGTTCCTCTTCCCGAACAGGATGATACCTTTTTCTTTATTGTCGGTTATACTTCCGGCGGCGCTCCCTATGGTGTGACCTGGGAGGAAATGGGATTAGAACCACGGGAAGAAATCGAATAAACAATGATATTTCGCACGAGATGTCGCTAACTGGCGACATCTCATTTTTTCTGGCAAAATATCCCTTGCAAGAAGAACGGGCGTTCGCTATAATATAAATATCTGAAACGAGCCGTTTCATTTAGAATGTGAGGAATGACCATGAGAAGCAAGAACCCGGAAGTGATGAATGCAATCTGTACCTTTGTTGACCAGTATTACCGTGAACACCACGCCTCTCCGTCTGTAAATGAGATTGCACAAGGCGTTGGCGTGTCAAAGGCGACTTCCTATCGCTACCTTGTCGCCATGAATGAGCGCGGTATGCTTTCCTATGATGGCAAAACCATTGTGACAAAGCAGGTCGGCAAATGTATCTCCGGGTACTTTTCCGCACCGGTGGTTGGCAGTATCCGCTGTGGTGACCCGGAGCGTGAAGAGGAAAGCGTAGAGGAATATGTAAGCCTTCCCAAATCCATTTTTGGTGAGGGAAAATTTTATATTCTCCGTGCTAAAGGCGACTCCATGGTAGATGCGGGCATCGAGGATGAAGATCTGATCGTTATCAGAATACAAGATACAGCGGTGGTCGGCGATATTGTCGTCGCGCTGGATGAGGACAATGAGAACACTCTGAAAATCTTTGGCGGAATTGATGAGGAAAACGGAGATGTGATTCTTCGATATGCGAATCAAACAAAGTATCCGGACAAAGAAATTCGAGTGAAGCAACTCATTGTACAGGGCGTGGCAAAACACGTCATCAAGGCCCTGTAACACTGGCCTTTACGATAAATAAGGAAAGGATGTGTTCTGACAATGGAAACCTACGATGTGCGCTGCCCAATCTGTGGGGAGCTGAACCATAATCTCTATCTGGAGGAAACGGATGGCTGGATGGAGTGCGAGCATTGCCATCAGGCGGTGCAGATACTGGCATACGCTAAAACGAAGCCA
The DNA here is from genome assembly GCF_016902345.1 of Mediterraneibacter glycyrrhizinilyticus. Taxonomy (GTDB): domain Bacteria; phylum Bacillota; class Clostridia; order Lachnospirales; family Lachnospiraceae; genus Mediterraneibacter; species Mediterraneibacter glycyrrhizinilyticus_A. The sequence goes on from NZ_JACJLR010000001.1 coordinate 255,696, forward strand.
ATTCCTATTTATACCGGCAGGGAGTTGGCAAAAAAATTTTTGACTTCAATAAAGTGACAAGGCCATGGAGGGAGGATGGACTTATGCAGGAAAAGGAAATTTGGCGACCATTCTCATGGCATTGTCCAAATTGCGGTGAAATCTCCGTTGGATATAAAAATTCCAGCGGCACGATCAAGGTGGAATGCTCAAAATGCCATGCAGTAATGGTCAGAAAAGTAATGGGGCGTCGGCATGACCGAATTGACATCTACGCCCCCAAAGGTGAAGTCAATGAGACTGGGCGGCTCGCCAGTCTCTGACAAAAATGAATACACAGGTATAACGACGGACAGGTTGAGATGAAACAGGCTGTGTAAATCCTGCTCCAGGTCACATACCTTAACAGTTCCAGAGGTTTAACCAGACATTACATGAGAGGCCGCTGGCAGAATTGGATTCCAATTTTGGAGTCCGGCTCTGTCGGCGGCCTTCTTTTGTTTTCCGGCAGGGCTTTCAAAAAATATCGAAAGCCTGATATGCATTAAGGGCTGAGGATACAAATATTGCACTGATCCTGTTTTAGGGAAGTGCGGTATCGGTACCCTTCTCTTTTTGCGCTCATTTTCAGGCTGTGAGATGGGAAACCGCTGCGGAGTTTGTATCCTTTGTCGCTTTTCGTACGGGCGGAAAGGAAAAATTATGTATTACGATCCGATGGAATGTGGAATGAGAATTTCGAAACTGCGTATGGAATGCGGCAAGACCCAGCAACAGATGGCCGACAAGTTGAACATTAGTCTGGATCATTACAGGGCGTTGGAAAACGGAAGACGCGGTGGTTCGCTCGACTTGCTGATTGAACTTGCTATTACGTTTGATATTTCTCTGGACTATCTGATCTTAGGGCGGGTGAAATATTCGGACAGTGAGCGTATCCAGAGAGAACTGGAAAAGATAATGGGTCAGATTGGACAATTGAAGGCTTCTCTTTAATCTACCGTGACAAACTCGACCAGTACCGTGACAACGAGTCACTCTGGAAACAATTTGGATTCGGCTACAATTTAATCACAGCCAGGGAACACCGGTTGGGAACCTTGAAAACCGAATACTCATTCATCAGGTACATTACCGTATGTCAGAGCCGGACAGGCAGTACGCCATGACCTTCCACCCGGAGGCGAGCGAACCATACTTGCTACAAAATACCGGATTGCAACCGGCAGGGCCAGGACGGCATACAGGGATAATGATACTTCTGTAATTCGCAGCCCGGCCACAAGGAAGGCGGGGAGGTTAGATGCCTATGGAGCAGCCCAGCAAGCTGCCGCCTGATGATTTCCCGCTTCTCAGGGGTGTCGAGGACAAATGTGAGAAAATAACCGCTTAAGAAATTTTTGGGAGCCATAACCGGGAAGGTTATTCCCGTGTTCTGGCTCCTTTAACATACCCACAAGAAAGGAGTACACACAATGGATCGAGATTTCAAACAATATCATCGCGGAGAGATATACTTCGCAAACTTAAATCCTGCCTATGGCTGTGAGCACGGCGGTATCCGCCCTGTGCTGATCCTGCAGAATGACGTAGGCAACTTCTATTCACCGACATTGATTGTCACACCTGCTACAAAGCAGGCCGACAAAAAGCCATATCTGCCGACACACGTTGTTCTGAGCAAGATCCCCGGAATGAAGTATGACGGAGACTCCTTGTTCATGTTGGAACAGTTACGGGTGATCGATAAGCACCGCATACGCGGCTACGCTGGGCGGTTGACCAAAGCTCAGATGGAACTGATTGATAAAGCGGTATGTGCCAGCCTGGGGCTTTCCCAGGACGGTGTATGATGCGCCTGACCCGGCAAGGAAATGACAGGAATTCCCTGATCTGTCTTTGCCCCACCTGCCGGGAAAACTTCGAGATCACAGGGAGTTATCGTATCCGGCGGGCAAATTACCAGCAGACAGTAAAGGAAATCTGCACCTACTGCCAGATTCGCATGGGCTATGACTACTATGTAACGCCGGTATCGGAACGGGGGTGATGAGATGGATGAACTACTGCGGATTGACCCAGAGTTCGAGTCTAAAATTCCACCTCTGACTGAGGAAGAATATCAACTGCTGGAAGAAAATATTCTCCAGGACGGCGTTGTGCTGAATCCGTTGATTGTCTGGAACGGCTGCATCGTAGATGGTCATAATCGCTTTCGTATTATTCAAGCACATCCGGAAATCAAATACACAGTCTTTGAAAAGGAGTTTCCTGACCGCTATGCCGCCATTGCTTGGATTTGCTGTAACCAGCTTGGTCGTCGAAATTTGACACCACAGCAGAAGAAATATTTGATTGGACAGCGGTATGAGGCGGAAAAACAAACAGCGAGTTTTCATGGAAATCAACACACTTTAGCTGATGAAAGTGGTGGTGGACAAAATGTCCACCACCAGAAAGTCGAAAAAACCGCAGAAAGAATTGCCCGCGAAAACAATACAAACGAGCGATATGTCCGCCGAGCTGAACGATATGCTATGGGGGTGGATGCTGCTGATGAGATAGAACCTGGAATTAAGAAAGAGTTACTTTCTGGTTCCATTAAGCCTACGGATACTGCTGTTGCAGCTATTGCCAAAGCTGACCCGGATGCTCGCCCTGCATTGGTTGAACAGCTGCGTCAGCCAAAGCAACTACCAGATAAAACATCAGCCCCAGTTCAAGAGCAAGTACCGAGAGAAATTGAACCTTCATCAATCACTGATGATGAAGTTCAGCCAGAGTCAGAGCGGGAAGAAGCAGAGCATCCTACCCGCCCCATGACAGAAATCCAAAAAATCCTTGCGATTTCATCCTGCATGGAAACTGCGGAAGAACTGGCAGATGAAAGCACCATGTTCTATGAACTGGAGGATGCGGTATCCACCATGATACGCCGATGTCTCCGCTGCTTTGAAAGCTATCCAGGACTTTTAAATAAGAAATCGTACCGCCGCAAGGTACTGAAAATATTCAAAGAAGCCATTCAATTCATTCACAAAATCGAACAGGAGGAACCAACATGAAGAACCTGATTAACTGCCCTTTTGACGAGATGATGATCTACAGCAAGAACCTGGAAGTCCCTCGTAACGCTTACCAGCGGGAACTGAATCCCAACCGTGTCCGCAAGATCGCGGCAGAATTTGACGAGCATATCGCCAATGACCCGAAGGTCAGCTTCCGTGACGGTCACTACTATGTTTTTGACGGTCAGCACACTATTGCCGCCAGGAAGCTCCGCAACGGCGGTCAGGACTTGCCCATCCGCTGCAAAGTGTTCTATGGTCTCTCCGAACTGGATGAGGCTATTTTGTTTGCCCAGCAGACTGGCACTTCCGCTCAGCTTACTGCTGGTGCGAAATTGCGGGCGTTGATTTACGGCAATGACCCGGATGCGGTAGCGTTCCTGAAAGCCACGGAGGATGTGGGATTGCGGCTGGACTACAACCAGGACAGAGGCAAGTGCCGGATCGGCTGCGTTGGCACTGCCTACTCCATCTACAAAAAGGTGGGAGAAAAAATTTATAAGGAAGGAATGCAGCATATTGTAAATGCCTGGGACGGCGCTCCGGATTCTCTTCGCTTTGAGATTCTGCTTGGCGTGGTATTCTTCGTGGATCTTTATCACGATGAATATAGTCCTAAGCGCCTGGTTGAACAGCTGCGTCGGTACGATCCGCTTACCATTTACCGGGAAGGCCGTTCCCTTGGTGTGAATATGGCTGGGTACAAAAAGTATATGTACCAGGTCTACCGGATGTATAACGGTAGCAGCCGTCGCTATATGCTTCCCCTGAAATTCTGATGCCGGACGGATAAAGAAGACCGATCCGTAATAGGTATAGAATAACGAACCCCGGAAGGGAGGTCGTCGTGACTATTTTATTGAGCCGCATCATAAGATGGAAGGGGGAAATCATGTGGCGTATCAATCCGTAGAGGAAATGAAAAACGTAGACCCTCGGACGGTTGACCGCTCCCAGCTGGTTGACCGTGAGAGCGTCCGTTTAGACCCGGACGCCGGATATGAGGAACGCTTGAAATCCCATATCCGGCAAATCCGCAATCCTTACTGTTACTTAGACGGAGGCATTGTTGTGAAGCTGGCGTTCCAGCCGAAAGGCCCTACCATAGAGGAGCGCGTCAACAGCGTATATCTCTCCGGCAGCTGACATCCTTTTCAAATGTCCTGCCGGGATGGTAAGATAAAACCGGGTCAAAAACAAAACAGGAACACGAGCCGCAGTCATGATTTGCTGGGGCTTGTACTCCTGCGTTTATAGTAGGATCAGCCTCCGTCTTTCTGTGGTGATACATTGGAAAGATTGGAGGTTTTTATTGTGCCAGAAAAGATTTATCGAACGGGAATCTATGCGAGACTTTCCCGTGAGGACAACGAACACGGAGAAAGCAATTCCATATCCAGTCAAAAGGCCATTTGCATGGAGTATATCTCCCGCCATCCAGACCTGGAACTGGTGGAGATTTACGATGAAGACGACGGCTACAGCGGAACCAACATGGAGCGTCCGGGATTTCAACGAATGCTTCAAGATATGCGTTCCGGCAAGATTGACTGTGCAATCAGTAAGGATCTGAGCCGGTTTTCCAGAAACTACATTGAGGCAGGAAATTATCTGGAGAAGATTTTTCCGTCCCTGGGCATCCGCTATATTGCCGTTAATGACTGTTATGACAGTCTGGCACCGGGAAGTGCTTCGGATGCTATCGCACTGCCGTTTAAGAATCTGGTAAACGACATTTACTGCCGGGATATATCGGTAAAAATCCGAACCAATCTGGAAGTGAAGCGCCGGAAAGGGGAATATGTTGGCTCTTTCGCTCCGTATGGCTACCGGAAATCCGCAGAGGATAAAAACCGTCTGGTGGTGGACGACGATGCGGCGGAGATCGTGACCATAATTTTCGGAATGTTTAAGGACGGTTTTCCCATCCTGCGCATTGCACAGCGGCTGAATCAAAGCGGTGTGCCAACCCCGATGGAACACAAACGCCAGCAAGGGGTAAGGTTTCAGACAGCATTTCGGCGGCGGGATATTCCCCAATGGGAATACAACACCATCGCTAGAATATTGAAGAATGAGGTTTACTTAGGCAACCTGACTCAGGGCAAGCGAGGAACGCCCAACCACAAGGTACATGATATTCGTCTGAAAGATGAAGCAGACTGGATTCATGCAGAAGCTACCCATGAAGCGCTGATCTCACCGGATGATTTCATGGTGGTGTCGGAACTGCTCAAACGGGATATGCGGGCTGCGGATGACAGCGGACAGCATTATTTGTTTTCCGGATTCCTTTACTGCGGGGATTGTAAGCAGGGTATGGTGAGAAAGACTGTGACGCGCAGTGGGAAAAAGTATATTTACTATGTCTGCGGAAAGCACCGGAAAGAAAAGAACTGTTCTCCCCATTCTTTCAGTGAAAACCGACTGCGGGAAGTTGTATTCCATGCAATCCATGACCAGATTGAAACCGTTATGCATCTGGATCAGGTGCTTACGTTTATCGAACGTCTTCCTCTGGAAAATCGGAAATCTTTCAACTATGAAGCGCAGATTGTCAAAGTAGAGGAAGAAATCGAACGGTGCAGGAAACTGAAGCTCCGGCTCTATGAAGATCTGGCAGATGGCGTGATTACAAAGAGTGAATATACGGAGTTCCGCAACGCCTATACGGCTCGGATTGAAGAGAAATCGGAAACCGTGGAACGTCTGAAGAAAGAACAGGCGCAGGCGGCAACTACCGGTATGACGAACCGTGCCTGGGTACAGGCGTTTGCTCAGTTCCAAAATATTTCGGAGCTGGATCGCCGGGTGTTGGTGGCACTGGTAGACCGGATTTTTATTTACGAGAACAAAGCGATTGAGATTCAATTCAAATACCGGGATGAATACGAGCTGGCGCTCCGCTATGTCAAGGAATTTGAAGAAAGGCCAGCTGCGGCTGGCTGAACATAGGAGGATACCATGGCAAGAAAAAGTAGAAAAAACAGCAGTCAGCCGGAATCGGCAGCACAGATCGGGCAGATGTCCTATGTCACTGCAATCTATGCACGGCTGTCTGTAGAGAACAGCGGAAAACAGGACGAAGGCGCTTCTCTCCAGAACCAGATTGATGTTTGTAAGGAGTATGTTGCAGGCTGTCCCTATCTCAGACTTGCGGAGGTTTACGCCGATAACGGAAAAACCGGCACGGTTTTTGACCGTCCTGCCTGGAACCGGCTGATGGATGATGTGCGTAGCGGTAAGGTGGAGGCTATCGTGGTTCGTGATCTGAGCCGATTCGGGAGAGATTACATTGAAGTGGGCAACTATCTGGAAAAGATTTTTCCGGCATTGGGAACACGCTTCATCTCTGTCAAAGAAAACTTTGACAACTTTACCTGTGGCAGTTCCATGGAGTCCCTCTCTGTGTCGCTGCAAAATTTGATTAACGCCCTGTATTCCAGAGATATTTCCCGTAAGGTTTCCACGGCGCTCCTGGCGCAGCAGCAAAACGGAACCTTTCAGAGCCGTAACCCGCCTTACGGGTATATGTGGAATGAAGATAAATCCGCTTATGTAATTGACGAGGCTGCCGCTCCTTATGTGCGGAATATATTTCGCTGGAAGATGGAGGGCGTTTCTGTCAATTCCATGATTCACCGCTTAGAAGAAGCAGGCGTTGTCCATCCGGAACTTCGCAAGCGTGAAAATGGTTCCCGACATGGCAATCAGGTTGGAAAAGGCTGGGCAAAGTCCACGATCAATTCCATTCTTGAAAACCCGGTCTATCTGGGACACACGATTCACGGCAGAATGCGTACCGCTATTTATAAGGGTGTCAAGAAGCATAAGGAAGATCCAGAAAACTGGATTTGGTATGAAAATACGCATCCGGCGATTATTTGCCAGGAAGATTTTGATACAGTTCAGCATATTCTGGCGGAGGCCAGTCGTATCCGGCAGGAGAAAATGAAACAGTCTGCCATTATCCGGGAACAGATGATTGATTTCTTTGACCAGAAAATATTCTGTGCAGACTGTAAAAAGCGAATGTACTTCCGCCGACATCGGATTGACAAAAAGGGACCGGAAGAATGGATGGGGTCATATGAGTGCAGCACCTATACTTCACGCCGCCACGAACACTGTACAAAGCATTATATACGACAGAATGTTCTGAATGAAAAAGTGCTCACTGTCATACAGGATCAGCTACGGGTTGCCCTCAACTACGAGCGGCTGCTCAGTATCTTAAAGGGAAGCAAGGAAGAAAGCAATCTCAAAGAAAAGTACAACGCCGCTGTCTCCAGTATCAGCTTGAAGCTGAATGCCCTGAATCAAAAACGAAGCAAGTTATATGAAAGCTACGTGGAAGGTATTCTGAATGAAGAAGAATATTCTTTTGCTAAGAAGACCTATGAGAAAGAACATGAACGCCTGAGTCAGCTGATGGATGAAGCGGTTCAGCGCCGGACAAAGTTTCTGGATTCTATTTCTCCGGATAATAAATGGATGTCTATGATGAAGGCGGCCACCGGTACTACGGGACTGACGCAGAAGCTGGTGAATACCATGATAGAGAAAGTTCTGATTTATGAAAATGGCGCTGTCGAAGTTGTTCTTTATTACGATGATGTATATCAGGAAATGTGCCAGAGTGTTCTGGAAATGCAAAAGAAGAAGGAGGCGATCTCATGAAAGAACCAAAAGTTGCCATTTATATCCGTTTGTCCTTGGCTGACGAGGATACACGCCGATCCAAAGAGGAAAGCGACAGCGTACAGCATCAAAGACTACTGATCCACGAATTTCTGAACCGGCATCCGGAATTAAAAGATGCTCCGCGCACGGAATTTGTAGACGACGGCTTTACCGGCACAAACACCAATCGTCCGGCTTTTCAGAATATGATGAAAAAGCTCCGCTCCGGTGAACTGAACGTCCTCGTTACGAAAGATTTTTCAAGAGCCATGCGGGACTACACGGAAATGGGAAACTATCTGGAATGTGTGTTCCCTTTTTTGGGTGTGAGGTACATCTCTATCAATGATGGTTATGACAGCAACGATTATAAAGGTGTTACCAGCGGAATGGATGTAGTAATCCGAAATATTGTCTATGCGTCTTACAGCAAAGACCTGTCCGTGAAGACCACAACGGCAAAGCTGCAAATGATGAAGCAGGGCAAGTATGTGGGCAGCATTGCTCCTTACGGCTATCAGTTTCACCCGACTATCCGCAACAAGCTGGCGATTGATCCGGAATCTGCTTCGGTGGTGCGAAGGATTTTTGATCTGGCGCTGGCAGGAAAAAAGACCAGACAGATTGCGGAGATTTTGAACATAGACGGCATACTGACACCGGGCAGTTACTTCCGTCTGAAACATCCAGACCAGAACCGTTTTCAGAAACGGAAAGAAAGCAACGGCTGGAATTATCATACGGTGCTGGGCATCTTGCATCAGTACGAATACACTGGCGCAACAGTTGGGCATAAGCGTTCCAAAGCTGCTGTCAATGTCAAAAAAGCGCTTCCGAACAAGAAAGAGGACTGGATTGTAGTGGAGAATATGCACGAAGCCATCGTAACCCATGAGGAATTTCAGAAGGTGCAGGAAATACTGAAGCTCGGCAGGAAACGCGGTAGTCATGGAATACAGGAGTACCCATTAAAAGGTGTTGTCCGATGTGCAGAGTGCCATCGGATAATGACTCGCCGGACTGGCAGAAAAGGAGCTGTATATTATCTATGTGATAAGTCGGCATCCGATCCGGGCGCATCCTGCCCACGGGAAAAGCATTTCATGGAGACTGACATTGAACAGGTAGTGCTTCATGCCATTCAGCAAATGCTTACTTTGTATCGGCAAAAAGAAAACCAGAAAACAGCCTTACAGTTTACCCGGACAGGCAGGATCAACGCCTGCATGGCTGAATTGACCCGTCTGCAGCAGCTTCAGGAGCGCTACCGGCAGGAAAAACTGACTCTGTATGAAAGTTATATTGCCGGTGACTGTAGCAAGGAACGCTATCTTAAGAAAAAGGCTGAGATTGATAAAACAGTTCAAGAACTGGATGAAGATGTAAAGAAACAGGAATCGGCTTTGGCCGCTCTGGAGGAGGAAGCTCATACCTCGGAAAATCCACTGCGGGAACTGAGCAGACAGTACCGGAATACCCCATCTCTTACCAAAGAAATGGTACGGGGATTTATTCAGGATATTTACATCTATCCGGATTCGCAGATTGAGATTGTATGGAAATTCCGGGACTGCTTTGCAGACCTGACAGACAATCAAACAAAAGAAACGGAGGACAATTATGGAGTTGACGTTTAAAGACAACTGTGCTGCCGATATGCAGGATCGGGTGTGTAGCATTCTGCTATCGCTGAGTATGATGGCTGACGTGAGGAAGAGAAAGATTGATGGGATTAGTCAAGTGGCGCGTGTATGCCGCCAGGAGCAGCAATATCATTACCAACGTGCAGTGCTCAATACCTTGCGGCTTCTCGGCGTTATGATTGGTCACACCGAAATGGCCAGCGACAAAAATCTGGAAACCATCAGCGAAACCGGTTATGACGGCTTCCTTCACATAATCCGCGAATATGAGACATACTTTGATTTAGACGACAAATTCGAGGCATAATCCTCCTGATGAAAAGTCGGAGGACGCATCGGGCAGCCAGCCCGGAAACGTCCTCCGACTTTTCAAAATTTTTTGGTTCTTTGTTGACACAAGGAGATATGAGCCGCCTGGGGCGTGACTATCTGAAAGTCGGCCAGGTCATGGAGATTTTGCGGCAGCGCGGCGTCCGGCTGATCGCTATCAATGACGGTGTGGACAGTCTGAAAGGCGATGATGATTTCACACCGTTCCGCAACATTATGAACGAGTTTTACGCCCGCGACACCAGCCGGAAAATCCGCTCTATGTTCAAATCCAAAGGCATGAGCGGCAAGCACCTGACCGGCACTGTCATTTACGGCTATTTGTGGGATGAAAAGCGGGAACACTGGCTTGTGGACGAAGAAGCCGCCGAAGTGGTACGCCGCATCTTTTCCCTGACAATGGAGGGCTACGGCCCCTATCAGATTTCCAAGCTGCTGTCTGAGGCAAAGGTTGAAATCCCCGCTGTCCATCTGGCACGCTTTCACGAAGGCGTAAACAGGTCAAAGCCGGTCAAAGACCCCTACGGTTGGGGATCGTCCACCATTGTGAATATTCTGAAAAAGCGGGAATACCTGGGCCACACCATTAATTTCAAGACCCGCAAACACTTCAAGGACAAGAAAAGCCACTATGTTGACGAAAGCGAGTGGACGATTTTCGAGAATACCCATGAGGCCATCATCGACCAGGAAACCTTTGACAATGTGCAGCGTATCCGGGGAAACGCCAGACGCTACCCGGACGGCTTTGGGGAGGCCCATCCCCTAACCGGCCTGATGTACTGCGCCGATTGCGGCGGCAAGATGTATGTTCACCGCACATACAACGGCAAGCGCGTCCCGCAGTACACTTGCGGCCAGTATGGGAAATACCCTATCGGCTCCCTTTGCCCGACACAGCACCGTATCAAGGCCGAAGCTGTTCTGACCCTGATTGCCGATATGCTCCGGGCCATCGCGGAGTATTCCAAGAATGACCGGGCCGAGTTTATCCGCACTGTCCAGGAAACGCAGGCCGCCCAGCAGACCGCCGACATATCCAAGAAACGGAAACGGCTGGCCGCCGCCCAAAAGCGGGCCGGGGAACTGGAACGGCTGATTTGCAAAATCTATGAGGACAACGCCCTGGGCAAGCTGCCGGACGCCCGGTATGAGGCCCTGGACGCACAGTACGCCAAAGAGCAGGACGCCCTCAATGCGGAAATCACGGAACTGGAAAGGGCCGTTACCGGCTATGAGCAGAGCCGGAAATCTGCGGAGAAGTTTATTGCCCTGATTGACAAGTATGAGAATTTCGACACGCTTACAAATACCATGCTCAACGAGTTTGTAGAGAAAATCCTTGTCCATGAACGCGCCCGCAAAGGCAGCCAGGACACCACGCAGGAGGTTGAAATCTACTTCAATTTTGTGGGCCGGTATATCCCGCCCGCCTTGCAGCCAGTTCCCCTGACCCCGGAGGAACAGGAAGAACAGAGGAAGAAGGAGGAACGCAAGGACAGGCTTCACCAGAACTACTTACGCCGCAAGGCAAACGGCAAGCAGAAGGAATGGGAAGAACGCTATAACGCCAAGCGTAAGGCAAAAATGGAGGCGGCAAAGGCCGCGATCCGGGCCGAGGACATGGAGAAGGGCATTTTTACCACCGTCAGCCAGTTACCCAGGCAGGAGCCGCGCAAAGCCACATTACCGGCCAGCGCCGCAGTTTAACCATCACAGTGCAAAGGAGAATGAACATGAGCGAATTGACTTACACCCGCTGCGGAGATTACTACATCCCCGACCTGAAACTTTCCGAGCAGCCGGAGGCCCCCATCGGCAAGTATGGCCGTATGCGGCAACGCTACCTGAAGGAACACCGGCCCGGTCTTTACAGCAGCTTGATTTTGAGTGAAAAGCTGTACCCGCACCTGTTGGAAATTGACCGGGCGGCGCGTGAACGGATGGACGCCATGTTGCCCCGGATGATGGAGGCGGCGGGTGTCACCGAGGAACTGAAAGCCCGTGACCCCATGCGCTGGGTGGGGCTGATGAACACGCTGAAAGCGCAGGCAGAGGAAGCAGTCATTACAGAAATTATCATGGAGTGATTAAGGATGCGGGGAATATTCTCCGCACCCTTAATTAAATCGTATTGCTTGTTGCTATCCTTGATATGAGATAAAATATTTTTAAGGAACTTGCTTTCCTGTGAGGTTTCTGTGACATTTGGTTGATACTCTATAAAGAAAAAGGATGTGAGCGCGTGAAAATATTAGTGGTTGAGGATGACCGCCTTTTGAATAATACCCTTTGCTATAACCTGTCTGCCGCAGGCTATGAAGTAGATGCTGCCCTGACGAAAAGCGTTGCCGAACGGTTTTGCAGAAAACAAGAGTATGATTTGATTGTCCTTGACATCAATCTGCCGGACGGCAATGGGTTTGATTTTTGCCGGGATATTAAGGACAGCCACCCGGACACTGCTGTAATCTTCCTGACGGCAAACGATATGGAAAGTGATATGCTCAAAGGCTACGAGCTGGGGGCGGATGATTATGTGACAAAGCCTTTCCCCATGAGCGTATTTAGAAAAAAAGTGTCTGCATTGCTGGCCCGGATCAGGAAACAATCTGGCGGCGACTTCTACAACGACGGCAATCTGTTTATCAACTTTACGGAAATGACGGCAACGCTTAACGGAGAAAGTATTTCTTTTACCCCGATGGAATACCGGCTTTTGAAAGTGCTGACGAAAAATCCGCAGGTCGTTTTGACCCGGCAGGTACTATTGGAAAAGCTGTGGGATATTGACGGGAATTTTGTGGACGAACACGCCCTGACTTCTACAATCAGCCGGGTACGCAACAAAATCGAAAAGCCAGACCATGCCTATATTAAAACCGTCTATGGCATGGGCTATATGTGGATTGGGGGCGGTAACAAATGAGGACGGAAAAACTCTCTGTCAATAAAGTGTGCATAGTCGTGTGTGCAGCCCTTTTCCTGCTATCAATCGCCATGTCATGTACCATTTACTTTTTGACGCGGAATGTACTGGCGCTATGCTGCGGATTGCTCTATGCGGTTTTCGTCGCCGGGTGCATGGCTGCTTTTCTGGCCTTTGTGCGCCGGAAATTGACGATGTTTTCGGACGCTCTGTGCAAGCTGCTTGACGATATGATGTCAGCAGATCAGGCCCCGCCGCAGTACACGGAAGAAGAAAACCTGTTTTATAAAATATACCACCGGCTTTCCCGGCTCTATGAAGTGCTGCGGGAAAGCAAAAGCAATATTGCAAAGGAACGGGCTGACTTGCAGGAATTGATTTCGGACATCTCCCATCAGGTCAAAACGCCGATTGCAAATCTGAAAATGCTGGATGCCACTTTGTTGGAGCAAAATGTATCGCCGGAAAAACAGAAAGAATTTCTTTTGGCTATGGACAGCCAGTTAGACAAGCTGGATTTTCTCATGCAGGCGATGATTAAAACATCACGGCTTGAAGCCGGGGTAATTGCTTTGGAGCCGAAGCCGCAGGCTATCTATGATACTCTCGCTGCGGCACTGGGTGGTATTCTGCTGAACGCAGAGCAGAAAAAGATTGCTGTCACGGTGGATTGCCCGGAAACAGCAACTGCGGCCCATGATAGGAAATGGACAGCCGAAGCCCTGTTCAACATTCTGGATAATGCGGTGAAGTACACGGCAGAGGGCGGGAAAATCCATGTAGCTGTGGTGTGCTGGGAAATGTATGTGAAGATTGATATTTCTGATACGGGCATTGGTATTCCAGAACAACATCAAGGGACGATTTTCAAGCGGTTCTACCGTGAGGACAGGGTACATGACGCCCCCGGCATTGGGATCGGCCTGTATCTTGCACGTGAGATTATCACCCGGCAAGGGGGCTTTATCCGCGTTGCCTCGGAAGTTGGCTCTGGCTCCACCTTTTCGGTGTTCCTGCCCCATTCTTGAAATGTCACAGGATTGTGACATTTCAAGGCGTTTTAAGGGAAAATTTAAGAACCGTCGTGACATTTCTGCGAGGTTTTCCCTTTACAATGGAACCATCAAAAAGAAAGGTGGTAGAACTTATGCCTATTTTACAGACAACAGATTTGAAAAAATACTATGGGGACGAACCGAACATTACAAAGGCTCTGGACGGCGTTTCTCTCTCGGTAGAACACGGGGAATTTGTCGCTATCGTCGGCACATCCGGCAGCGGAAAATCCACGCTGCTGAATATGATCGGCGGTCTGGACGTTCCCACTTCCGGCAAAGTCATTGTGGATGGCAAAGACTTGTCTACGCTGAAAGACGAGCAGCTTACCATTTTCCGCAGGCGCAAAATCGGCTTTATCTTTCAGAATTACAACCTTGTCCCCGTTCTCAATGTTTACGAGAACATCGTCTTACCTGTGGAACTGGACGGCGATCAGGTAGACAAAAAATATATGCAGGAAGTTGTTCGTATGCTGGGTTTGGAAGATAAGCTGAACAATATGCCGAACAATCTTTCCGGCGGCCAGCAGCAACGCGTCGCTATTGCCCGCGCTCTGGTATCGAAACCGGCGATTGTACTGGCAGACGAACCGACGGGCAACCTCGACAGCCGGACGAGCAGCGATGTCCTCGGCCTGCTGAAAGTAAGCAGCCAGCAATTTCACCAGACCCTTGTGATGATTACCCATAACAACGAGATCGCCCAGCTTGCAGATCGGATTATCCGTATTGAGGATGGGAAAATTTCTGAATGAGGGGGTGTTGAGAATGAACGATATTTTATTTGGCAATAATAACAGACCCATTATTAAGAAATTGTCCAGGCGGTACTTTAAGGCCAGCAAAAGCAGGAATATCATTGCTATTGTTGCCATTGTTCTTACAACCGTCTTGTTCACAACTATCTTCACACTGGGTTCCGGCTTAATTGATACAGTACAAGACCAGAATATCCGAAAGGCGGGCGGGGATGGTCAAGCTGTTCTCAACTACATCAGTGACGAAGCTTTTAATGATGTAAAAGGCAACGAATTGATTGACCGAATTGCCTATTCAAAGGCAGTTTCTTATCGTCTTAACAATCCAGGGCTTGCGAAATGGCGTTCTGATATGTGGTATATGGATGATACCGCCTTGGAATTTGCCAGATACGAGCCGACAACAGGCCACCGCCCAGAAGCTGAAAATGAGATTATAGCCGACACAAAAACATTAGAGGCATTGGGTGTTCCGGCTGAAATCGGCGCGACAGTCACGCTGAATTATGAAATCAAGGGTAAGGAGTACACAACTGATTTTACACTATGTGGATTTTGGGAGACAGACAGCCTAAGTAATATCGGGCGCATTATCGTGTCGAAAGCCTTTATAGATAACCATGCCGACTTGCTTACCTATACCTATCCGGTGGATAATGATTACTCCGGCGTTGTAACAGCCTATATTATGTTCCGCAGCGGCGGCTCCGTGGAAGAAAAACTGCAACAGCTTCTCATGGAAACCGGCTATACCTGTGATACACTTGGAGGACAGCCCGCAGACGAAAACTATATTATTGCCCGTGTCAGCCCAGCTTATCAAAGCAGCCCAGTGAGCGAAAATTCCGCATTGTTTATTGCCGGAATTGTGGGAATACTCGCGATTATGGCAACAGGCTATTTGATTATCTACAATATTTTTCAAATCTCTGTTATTCAAGATATTCAGTCCTACGGGCAGCTAAAAACATTGGGAACTACAAGGCGGCAGATCAAAAAGATTATTAACAAACAGGCCATACTTCTGTCAGCGGTAGGTATCCCCATTGGCCTGATTATTGGCTTTCTCATTGGCCGCGCTTTAGTTCCGGCTCTGATGAACGGCACAACTTATACTTCTGAAGCTGGCGTTGTTGTGACAGTAAATCCACTGATATTCATTGGCTCGGCTATCTTTGCTTTTGTTACTGTTTATATCAGTGTACGAAAACCGGCTAAGATTGCAGGCGCAATCTCACCGATTGAGGCTATCCGCTACACGGAAAATGACGCAGGTGCATTTCAAACAAAGAAACGTCTGGCTACAAAAAAATCAACTGGCGGCGCAAAAATCCATCGGATGGCCCTGGCAAATTTGGGACGGAATCGAAAACGGACAGTCCTTGTAATCGTGTCCATGACATTGAGTTTGGTGCTGTTCAATACAGTATTCACTTTATCCAGCGGTTTTGATATTGATAAGTATGTTGAGAAGTTCTTAAACAAAGATTTTATCATTTCTTCTGCGGATTATTTCAACTACAATTTCGCCCGCAGCGAAACATACTTGTCCGAAACCTTTATTGATGCCGTTCAGCAGCAGAACGCCTACGAGGATGGCGGCAGACTATATTCCAGCCAGGTGGCAGAAGACATTTTTTCTGCTGAAACAGATGCCGTTACAAATTACAACAAGGACAAGGATGGAAATCCGCTTATTGCCCTGTATGGGGCAGACGATTTTCTTCTAAACTCGACGGATATAATCGAGGGGGAAATTGATTGGGAGGCTCTTAGAACAGGAAAATATACGCTCTACGCATTAACAATGGATGATAATGGAAACATTATTGACAATCCATCTATCCATGTTGGAGATACGATTACTTTTCATCACTGGAAGATGAACGGATTAGTCGGTACACTGGATAACAGCTTTGACCTCACTGTTATGGCAAAAGTTCTCATCAATGAAAATACTGATACAGAAAGAAATACAGGTGCGGCACGTTTTTATTTGCCCGCAGAACAGTTTAAGCCGCTCTGCATCAATCCCCGTTTGGTAAGTTTTCCGTTCAATGTTAAGGACGGGACGGACAGCGATATGAACAGCTTTTTAAGCAACTATGTGGAAAATATTGAGCCAAGTATGGACTATGAATCGAAAGAAACCTATGTTCAGTCTTTTAATAGCATGACATCCCTTATTATTACAATCGGCGGTGCTTTAAGTGTTATTATTGGTCTGATCGGTATAGTTAATTTCATCAACTCGGTATTGACAAGCATTATTACGCGGCAAAAAGAATTTGCTATGCTCCAAAGTATTGGCATGACAGGCAGACAGCTCAAACGGATGTTGTCCTATGAGGGCTTGTATTATGCTGTGGGAACAATTATAGCCTCGTTGATCGTTGGGGTGCTGTTCTCTCTAATCATTGTGCAGGCGATAGCAAGTAGTTTCTGGTTCTTCACTTATCACTTTGTAATTTGGCCGATGTTGATTGTTTATCCGTTTCTTATCTGCTTGACAGTAATTATTCCCACAATTCTTTACCGACAATTTGCCAAAAGCAGCATTATTGAAAGGCTTCATCAAAATTGAGTTTGTCCGGCATAGGTAGCTGAATAAGGACATCTAAATAAGCGACTGAATCCATTAGAAAACCGGGGGCATTCTGCCTTCGGTTTTCTAATTGTCACAAACTTGCGAGATTTCAGCGTGTTATTATGTCGAAACGCTGTTATGCTGTGAGGATTTTGTGAGGATTACAAGTTAAAATATAAGAAATTGAAGAAAAAAACTGTACTGCCCGGCGGCAGAAAAGAAAAAAACCGCCGAAGGGCAGATTGCTTAATGTGCCCATAACATCCGAAACGGCGGTATCATGGAGGTATCGCCGTGTTTCTTTTTCTCGTTCATCCGCCTAACTTGTCAAAAAAAGCCCAGCCACCGAACAGGCCCCGTCTGGCAGCCGGTGCGAAAATTGTCACAATGTAACTGAATACCGTATTTTTGCGCTCGAATAGCTTTCTGCTGTCCGGGCGTTTTTTCATACCTGTGGGGCCGGAATATCGGGTCAACATGGCCCGAACCCTGTCCCCGGTGCCGCTCCCCGCCGCCCCGTTCAGATTTTCCCGCAAAAAATCTGAACGGAGGAAAGGCAGATGGAAGTCACCATCCATTACAACGGACAAGCTGTGGCCGTGGAGGTCACACTGGAAGTCTATGAATTTCTTGACCGGGCCGACCACAAAACCGAGAACCTGTCCCATGAGCAGCGGCGGCACTGGGATGGCCGGGAGTTTGACGAGTACATAGTTGCCACCGAGGGCGTGGGTATCTACGGCGAAACGCCGGAGGACTACCTTTGCCGCATGGAAACGCTGGGCGAGCTGATGGCCGTCCTGGACACCTGCACCGAGGCCCAGCGCCGCCGGTTCCTGCTCTATGCCCTGGACGGGCTGAGTTTTTCGGAGATCGCTGCCCTGTGCGGCTGCTCCAAGAGTTCGGTGCAAGGCTCCATTGAAGCGGTCAGAAAAATTTTCAAAAAAATTTTGAGAAACCACCCATACGAATGCCCCCTTTTCGGGCTACCAAGTGAAAGGGATTGTTTCCCTTATCCCAGCGGGAGGCGGACAGCGGACAAGCTGCCCGCCTCTCCCATTTTCAGGAGGTAAGCCTATGAAAACCATCAATCTGCGGTGGATTTATCCCCACTACCGGCACAACGAGTTTGTGGAGGTCAGCGATGAGGTCTGGGAGGCCATACAGCAGGCCCAGCGCGAGATGAACAACTATGAGCGCCGGAAGGTCTACCACCGCGCCTACTACTCCCTGGACGCATATAGCTGGACGGAGAACTACGCGCTGGAACACGGGAGATCGCCGGAGGAAATCCTTTTGGAGCGCGAGGAACGGGCCGCCCGCCTGCGGCTGGTTGCCGCCTTGCCGGAGGCACTGTCTCATACCACTCCAACCCAGGCCCGCCGTGTCCGGGCCTACTACATCGCCGGTATCAACCAGCCGAAAATTGCCCGGATGGAGGGCGTACACAGCAGCAAGGTCAGCATTGCCATCCGGCGGGGCCTGCGGAATATGCGCCGCTGCTATGACGGCCTTTTCCCGTCAGAATGAGGGCGGGCCTATGCAGACCATCAACCTCAAGCAATATTATCCGTTCTGCACTGAGGACACCCTTGTGGAGGTGTCGGATGAAATCGCCGAGGCGTTCCTGCTGGACAAGCGGGCCGAGGCCGCCAGGGAACGCAAGATGTACCGCTACAAGGCGTTTTACTCCCTTGACTGCAATGATGGGATTGAGAACGCCGCCATCGGCTGGGCGCAGCCATCGCCGGAGGATTGCCTGATGGAAAAGGAGGCGCAGGCCGAATATGCCGAACTGCTCCGGCGGCTCTATGAGGCCATTTCCTCTCTGCCCCCAACGCAGGCCCGCCGCGTCCATGCCCGGTATATGCTGGGGATGAAAGTGAAGGACATTGCTGCGATGGAGGGTATTACCCCATCCCAGGCGGGGAAGTCCATCCATGCGGCGCTCCGGCGGCTGCGCCGGTACTTCATACGCCGGAAATGGACAAGCAGCCTATGAAAACCATCAACCTGAAAAAATACTACTACCCGATTTGCAAGAAGGACACCCTTGTGGAAGTGCCGGATGAGGTGGCAGACGCCATTGCGGAGGAAAGCCGAGCAGAGGACGCCAATGACGCCAAACAGCACTATCACTGTTACTCTCTGGACGCATCCCCCGGCATGGAAAACCATTTCCCGGAGCAGGCCGTTTCCCCGGAGGATTTTCTGATGGAGAAAGAAACGGAACGGGAACAGGAGGCCGCCCGCGCCCTGATGGTGGAACGGCTCCGGGAGGCCCTTGCCACTCTGACACCCCGGCAGGCAAGCTGCCTTCATGCCCGGTTTTGGGAGGGCAAGCCCTTCAAGGAGATTGCCGAGGCCGAGGGCTTTACCACATCGGCTGCCATTGTCACGGTACGCAACGCCATCATCAAGTTACAGAAATATTATATCAAGCGCGGCTGGATGGAGCCGCCAAAGGAGAAAGCGATATGCACAAAGAAATCACCACCCAAGCGAAACCGAAAAAAGACGAGCGCGAAGAAGTCCTGAAGGAGATCCGGCAGCTTGAGAACCGCCAGAAGATTTTGGAGAACAAACAGCGTAACGAGGAACGCAAGGCCCGCACCCGCCGCCTGATTGAGCGCGGGGCCATTTTGGAGGGCGTGTTCCCTCTGGCCCCTGGCCTTCCCGGCGTAGAGGTCAAGGCGTTCCTGATTGCCCTGTCCCATCTTCCGGGGGCGGCGGAACTGGCCGCAAAACTGCCGAAATCCGGGGACAAGCCGTAAATCCCTTGTTTACAAGGGCGCACTTATACACCGTTGCCGGTGTCGTGCGCCCTGCCGGGGGCTGTTGCGTACTTCGTCCGCGATGGGGAGCTACACTCCCCAAACCCATCGTCGTCGCAAAGTCCGCTTTGTTTCGTTTCCGCCTTACGGCGAAAACTGCACACGCTCCCTTGCTCCTCCTCTCCCCACGAAAACCGCTTCGCTGGGTTTCCGTGGGGGGCCCAAAATCACCCGCGCAGCCAGACACCCGCTTCGCGTCTGTCCGGCTCCACGGAGCCTGAATACCCCTCACCGAAAGGAGGCCATCCCCATAGATTTTTGCCATATCCCCGTCAGTATCATCAAGCGCAGCGAGGGCCGTTCCGCTGTTGCCGCAGCCGCCTACCGAAGCGGGACAAAGCTGACAAATGAATGGGACGGCCTGACCCATGATTACACCCGGAAGGGAGGCGTTGTCCATGCGGAAATCATGCTGCCCGCCCACGCCCCGCCAGAGTTTGCAGACCGCTCCACCCTCTGGAACAGTGTGGAGCAGATCGAGAAAGCCAGGGACAGCCAGCTTGCCCGCGAGATCGAGGCGGCTTTGCCCCGCGAACTGTCCAGGGAACAGCAGCTTGCCCTTGTCCGGGCCTATGTGAAGGACAATTTTGTGGACAAGGGGATGTGCGCTGACTTTGCCATCCACGATAAGGGAACCGGCAACCCCCATGTTCATATCATGCTGACCGTCCGGCCCTTAAAAGAAAACGGCGCATGGGGCGCGAAGTGCCGCAAGGCATACGACCTGGACGAAAACGGCCAGCGTATCCCGGATGGGAAAGGCGGCTGGAAGAACCACCGGGAGGACACCACCGACTGGAACGACAAAGGGAATGTGGAGATTTGGCGGGCGGCATGGGCGGCCTATACCAACCGGGCATTGGAGGCCGCCGGTCAACCCGCCCTGGTAGATCACCGCAGCTACAAGCGCCGGGGCATTGATAAAATCCCCTCTGTCCACCTGGGGCCAGCGGCCAGCCAGATGGAGAAGCGCGGCATCCGCACCGACAAGGGAGAAGTCAACCGGCAGATTGCCGCCGACAACAAGCTGCTCAAAGAAATCAAAGCCCGCATTACCCGCCTCTACAACTGGTCTAAGGCCGAGGCAGAGAAGCCGGAGGGCCAGCAGGCCAGCATGATGGACTTGTGGGAGGCCCAGCAGCAGCTCAAACGGCCCGACACCCGCACCGGCAAAATCCGGGCTTTGCAGGAGAGCGCCGCCCTGTTCAGCTTTTTGCAGGCAAACGGGATCAAGACCATGCAGCAGCTCCACGATAAAATCTCCGAGATGAACGGCAGCTACTATGACCTGCGGGGGAAGATTGTCCAGGCCGAGCGCCGGATCGCCACCCTCACCGAGCGCGGGGAGATGTGGGCGCAGTACAACAAGTACAAGCCCATCCGCAAGCAGCTTGCCAGGGTAAAGCCGGAGAAGCGGGAACTGTTTGAGCAGCGCCACAGCCGGGAACTGATCCTCTATGACGCGGCGGCCCGGTATCTGAAGGAACTGAAGGACAGCGGCGAGGAAATCACCCCCAAAGCATGGCAGCGCGAGATCGACCTGCTGACCGCCCAGAAGCAGGTGGACACCATCGACATGAAGGCTATGCGGGAGGAACTGAAAGTCGTTGAACGGCTCCGCAAGGCCGCCGACCAACTGGCCCGCCAGGAGCAGGACAAGTCCCATGACCGGGGGCCGGAGCGGTAAAGGGTACGGCGTTTTGGCGACCCCTTTTAGGTGCGTCGCGTTTCACGACACCCTTTTGCACAGAACTGTCAACATTCACTCATGGAAGGAGATCACTCTATGAAGCAGATTATTTTACCCGTCACCGTCCACCTGAATATCCGCCTGCCCCTTGCCCTCTTGCAGCCGGAACCGGCAGCCGCGCCCACCGGCCCGGAGCCGGAGGCCCATGCCTGCCAGGGCTGCGGCAACTGCGGCGGGTGCAGGAAGTGCCAGCATGAAGAAAAGCAAGCCTGAACCCATCCCCGTCATGGACTACCGCCAGTACCGCAGAGCGCGGCGGCTGGTACATGAGTGCTGCAACTATGACGGCGGTAACTGTATCGCGCTGGACGATGGGGAGGAATGTGTCTGCGTCCAGTCCATTTCCTACTCCCTGTTGTGCCGGTGGTTCCGGGCGGCGGTGCTGCCGCTGGACAGAGAACTGGAAACGGCCCTGTTCCACCGCCTGGACGCCAAGCGGTGCGCCGTCTGCGGGGCGCTGTTCACCCCCGGCTCCAACCGGGCCAAATACTGCCCGGAATGTGCGCCGAAAGTCCACCGGCGGCAAAAGGCCGAGTGCGAGCGCCGAAGGAGGGTACAGCGTGGACAATTAGAGGGCAAAAACCCCTTGTAAATTAAGGCTTTTTCCGAGGGTGTCGGCGGGGGCCTGATAGATTTATCTTCTGACCCCCAAAACGGCCCTCTAAATGCGTACAGAAGCCCAAAACGAACCCCAAGGAGGAACCCATGTCAGACAATCGAAAATATTACTATCTCAAGCTGAAAGAAAACTTTTACAACAGCGAAAAGATGGTTATTTTGGAGAGTATGCAGGATGGCCTGCTGTACTCCAATCTGCTGCTGAAAATGTACCTCATGTCACTCAAAAGCGGCGGTATCCTCATGCTCAATGACCATCTGCCCCACACACCCCAGACCATCGCCACCTTTACCCGCCATCAGGTGGGGACGGTGGAGAGAGCCTTGAAAGTGTTCCTTGAATTTGGTCTTGTGGAGATTTTGACCGACGGGGCCTACTACATGGCCGACATCCAACTGCTGATCGGCCAGTCCTCTACCGAGGGGGAACGGAAAAAGAAAGAGCGTATGCGATTGAAGCGTCAAAAACTGCTCCCATCCGGCGAAGCGGACATTTGTCCACCATATAGCCGGGGGGACATTTGTCCACCAGAGATTAGAGATAAGAGATTAGATATTAGAGATAAGAGTATAGAGAATAGAGAGAGTGAGAACGCCCACGCCTATGGCCGTTACCAGAATGTTTTCCTGACAGACGAGGAATTGGCAGACTTGCAGGCCAGCTTTC
The DNA here is from genome assembly GCF_016902345.1 of Mediterraneibacter glycyrrhizinilyticus. GTDB lineage: Bacteria > Bacillota > Clostridia > Lachnospirales > Lachnospiraceae > Mediterraneibacter > Mediterraneibacter glycyrrhizinilyticus_A. The sequence continues at coordinate 278,600 of NZ_JACJLR010000001.1, forward strand.
CCACGGTATGGGGCCAGTACATCGAAAAACTGTCCGAGTACATGGCTTCTACCGGCAAGCGGTATCAGAGCCATGCCGCCACCATCCGGCGCTGGGCCGGTGAGGACGCCAGGAAAGCGGTCCCGCCCTCCCGCAACCGGGATTACAGCGTAAAGGAGGATGAAACCGTATGATTGAGATTACCGCAGAAATCCGGGCGCTGATCGACAAGGTAGCCGCCGGTGTGGAGCTGGCCGGGGACGAGTACATAGACCCGGCAGACGGCCTCATTCACTGTAAGAAGTGCGGCGGCCAGAGGCAGACTGTTGTGCCATGCTTTGGGAAACCGGGCTACTTCATGCCCCGCTGTATCTGCCAGTGCCAGCGGGAGGCCGAGGAACAGCGCAAAGCCGCCGAGGAACGGCAGCGCCGCATGGAGCGTATCAAGCGGCGGAAGGCCCAGGGCCTGCAAGACCGCTATCTGTACGACTACACCTTTGCCAACGACAACGGCAAAAATCCCCTGATGGACAAGGCCCGCGCCTATGTGGAGAACTGGAAGGAGGCTTACAAGAATAACACCGGCCTGCTGCTATTTGGGGATGTGGGAACCGGCAAGTCCTTTTTCGCCGGTTGTATCGCCAACACCCTGCTTGACCGGGATGTGCCGGTGCTGATGACGAACTTTCCCACCATCCTGAACCGCCTGACAGGGATGTTCTCCGAGGACAGGGCCGACTTTATCGCCAGCTTTGACGAGTACGACCTGCTCATCATTGACGATTTGGGTGTGGAGCGCAGTACCGAGTATGCGATGGAGCAGATGTTTTTCGTCATTGACAGCCGCTACCGCAGCCGCAGGCCCATGATAATCACCACCAACCTGAAGCTGGCCGAACTCAAGAACCCGCCCGACCTGGCCCACGCCCGCATCTATGACCGTATCCTGGAACGGTGCGCCCCGATCCTCTTTGCCGGGAAGAACTTCCGGGAGGAAAACGCTGGGGCAACCAAACAGGCGGCGAAAGACATTGTGAACCGTAAGCATGAGTAATTTTTTTGCCGGACGGCGCAGCCCCGCCCGGAGAAAGGAGCGCCATGAGCGAAGAAACCCGTACCATGCAGACCGCAGACACCACCCCGGCCAGAGCGCCGGAGGACGCCCCCGCGCTGGTAAAGAAAATCGGCAAGACCACCTACAAGGTGCGCGTCCATTTCAGCGATACCAGCACTGAAACCATGAGCGACAAAATCAAGCGTATGCTCAAAAACGAGATACAGCAGATGTAAGCACAGCGGGCCGGGAGCTTTTCACTCTCGGCCCGCTGTCTTTGTGTCAGTTAGGTATTCAAAAACTCTGCCGGTGTCATAATTGCCGGATTTTTCACGCCGGACTCTAAGAAATCCTTATCGCCGGTCAGCAACACATCGGCTTTCGCTTCAATGGCTGCCCGCAAAATAGGGCGGTCATTGACATCTCTGATTTGTGTTTCGGTCATATCTTCCTCTGTCGGGACGGGAACCAATTCCAGAGTAAGCAAAGCAACCGAAAGAAATTTGTCCAGCGCCGCCAGCCGGTTTGGGAATTTCTTGTTGAATATCCGCTTCATTTCGTCCACATTCTGCTCGCAAATCAAGCCGTGATTCGGGTAAGAGGCCGCTTTCACATACGCTTGATAAGGCGTTCCGTTTGCACTCAATGCGGCAGAAATAAGGACATTGGTATCAATCAGAACTCTCATCCTTATTCGTCCTCATTTCTCAATTCCTTGACGAGCGCCATAACATCATCTTCCGAGGTCAGGCCGGTGCGTTCTGCTTCTCCGGCCATTTCTTGCTGAAGCATCTGCATAGCGTAAACAGCAGAATTGACAATGCGGACAGTGTTTCCCTCAACGATGAAAGTGACCCGATCACCACTTGACACACCAAGCACATCACGGACATCCTTTGGGATTGTGATTTGCCCTTTTGCCATGACTTTGGCATTGTCCACAAACGCATTTGCTAACATGATTTTGCACCACCTTTCTGAAATATGGAAAGTAGGGATTTCCCTACTTTTATTATACACAGAACGAGCGAAAAAATCAACGAGAACTGGTAAAATTCAGAGCCGGTAAAACCGCAAAATTGTAGCTTTTTTGTGAATTTGATTAAAAAGTCCTTGACAACTCGTTTCGGGACTTGTCTGCCCGGTAAAACCGGTCAAAGACAAGTCCTTTTTCTGTGTCAGAAAGTCCGGGACCATGATCTGAGACACAGACAGAAAGGGACTTGTCAACATAGGCTGCCTGGATGAGGATGCGTTTTGTGCAGGTGCCGGAAAGGCCGTATGAAACGGCATTATCCAGAAGGATGGTCAGGATCTGGCGGCACAGGTCCGGATCCGCATATGCGTCTGGCAGAGGTTCTTCCGGCAGTTCCAGGAGCAGGACCCCGCCACGGGAGCGGCAGAGCGGCTCGTAGAGCTCCAGCAGGTTCAGGAGCAGCTCATCGATCTCGAAACGGACCTTCTGTATAGTTATGTTCTGACTGTCCGCGGAGGCGAGGAGAAGCAGATTTTTGATCAGGGAGCTTCCCCGCTGGCATTCCTTTAAGATGGTGTCAATGAGTCTGCCGCAGTGTTCCGGCGAGTCGGAGATGGCGGAGGCGCTGGCGCGGATGACGGCAAGGGGAGAACGCAGTTCATGGGATGCGGCGGAGACAAACTCCTGCTGTTTTACAAAACTCTTTTCGGCAGGGCGCAGGGCGTGGTTCACGAAGCGGCGTCCGATCAGGAAGAGGAGAAGGATCCCCGCGGCGTCGATGAGGAGATAGAGGAGCCCGGTCAGGAGGAGCTGGGTGTTTGTCCCGGTCTCATCGGAGAGGAGGACAAGTTTTTTATATCCGGATTCCTGCCGTGCTACGAGAACGGAAGCGAGGTAAGAGTCGTTCGCATCTCCTCTGATATGAAGGAGAGAACTTGCGGTCAGCTCAGAGGAGATGGGAGCGGATGTGGTGCTGATCCCTTCTTCCTGTGCTGCCTCTTCTGCCCGGGCTGTGAGAATGTCCCGGGACGTTTCCGGGAAATATGCTCCGGTGAAGAAGAGGGAGTGTCCGTTTTCTTCGATGGAAATGAGAAGATGGTTCTGGAGTTCCATACGGGAAAGCTCCGAATCTGAGAAAGCGGAATCGCTTTGCAGCCTGCTGCTCAGGGTGAAAAGCTGATTCTGAAAGGCGGTCTCCTGCTGCCGGAAAACAGAAGAGGCATAGAAGCAGAAGGCAAGGGCGAGCACCAGGGACAGGATGAGCCCGGTGCTCATTGTATAGACAAGGATCAGTTTTCTGCGAAGATGTGGGAACATGATATCACTCCATTCGGTATCCGGTGCCGTGTACGGTTAAGATCTGTACACGGCTTTTCAGGTTTTTCAGATGCTTTCGGCAGAAATAGATGTAGGTGTCCAGGTTGCCGTCCTCTACTGTGCCGTCCGGGCCCCAGACTCTTGTAAAGAGCTGCTCCCGGTTCAGTGTCTTTTCCGGGTTGCGGAGGAAGAATTCCATGAGAAGGACTTCCCGTTTGGAGAGCTGGATCTGGTCAGAAGTTTTTCCGGACGAAACTGTGAGGGACAGGGTGCGGGTGTCCGGATCCAGGACAATATCTTTATGGGAAACGCGTATCCTGGCGAGAAGTTCTTCTGTGTCGTAGGGCTTCACCAGATAATCATCCGCCCCGGCATCCAGGCCGTCGATCCGGTCACTGACGGCGTCCAGCGCAGTGGTCAGGATGACGGGGACGGAAATCTTGTTTCTGCGGAGGGAGCGAAGGATGGAGAGTCCGTCGATCTCCGGCAGCATCCGGTCCAGCAGGATCAGGTCGTAGGAGTCTTTCATCGCGCAGTAGAGTGCCTCTGTGCCGGTGTGGTAGCAGTCGGCTGTGTGGCTTCTGGCGGCGAGCTGCAGCGTCAGCGCCTGGCACAGTTCACGGTCGTCTTCAATGATCAATATATGCATAGTAGGTTCACCTCATAAATACTGCCGGCAGCTCCGCGAAAAAGGGTTCGGATCGGAGGCATCCGGCAGAAACAGTATACCAGACAAATCTCAAAGAAATCTTTAAAAATCTGTGTCTGGATTAAAAGATTTTTTGAGATTTTTCCAGTATAGTTATAACACGGAAAATGATACAGGAGGTTTTGAAATAGTATGAAAAGGATCACAGCAATGCTCATGGCGGGGCTGCTCGCTGCGGGAGCATTATCAGGATGCGGCTCGGGAGCGGACGGAACTTGCGTGGACCAGGAGCCTTCTGACAGGCGGGATGATCAGCGTTGACGATGCAGAGGAAACAGCAGACGGAACACAGTATATCATGACGACGGACAATGAGACGATGCAGCGGACGCTCACCCGGCAGACTGCAGATCAGGCAGAGGCAGGCGAAGGAGAAAAGGTGTGGATCTCCTATCTGGAGACAGAGGGAGAATTTGGATATCCCATGGTCACTGACATTGCGGTGGATCCCTCGGGAAATTACTGGCTGGTCGATGTGGTGCAGAACATGGTCCTTGCGGTGGACGGGAAGACTGACGAGACCCTGCTGGAGATACCGGTCACGGGCACACTTGCCGTGTCGCAGAAGATGCTGTTCCAGAGGACAGACGGGGAGATCGCCTTTGCCTCCGGAGACGGCAGCTATGTTGTTTATGATACGGATACCCTGGAGGAGACCGGAAGCCTGAGCACGGACTGCTCCACTGAGAATGGATGCGCTCTTTCCAGTGACGGGACATACTGGTATCAGATCAGTGAGGACGGCATCAGCAGGATGAAAGAGGGAAATGAGATCGAGGAGATCATCATGGACGGAAATGGCGGCGGCATGGGATCCCCGTTGAATACGGTCAATGGTATGGTGCCGGCGGGAGAAGGAGAATTCTATGTTCTGTATGCTCAGTACGAAAGCGGGACATACAGTCTGGAACATTATGTCTATGACAAAGACGTGCCCTCTGTGCCGGAACACACACTCACGGTATTCGGTTTGACGAAGAACGATACGGTGCAGCAGGCGATCACTCAGTTTCAGAAAGCGAATCCGGATGTCCAGGTGGAGTTTACTTCCCTTGGGAAGGCGGCAGACGAAGTGACGACGGAAGACATCCGGACATTGAACACAGAGCTCTTGAGCGGAAACGGCGCGGACGTCCTTCTGCTGGACGACTTCCCGCAGACTCTTACATAGAAAAAGGGATCCTTGAGGACCTGAGCAGTCTTCTGGAAGAAATCACAGAATCAGGTGAGTATCTCGAAACGATGCTGGAAAACACAATCCGGAGTGAAGACGGGGTCTTTGGTCTGCCTGTGAAGTTCAGCGTTCCCCTGATGTTCGGAAACAGCGAGGCAGCGCAGGCGCTTGAGAGCCTGGACAGCCTGAGTGCTTATCTTGATGAGAATCCGGATGCGGCGATCTTTGGTTCCGCAAAGACCGGCTATATCCGGGACGTTCTCCTTATGCTGTATCAGGATGAGGTTTTGGGAACAGACGGAAAAGTGAATCAAAACCGGCTTGCGAAACTGCTGCTGACGGCGGAGCGGATCGCGGAAAACGGCGGTGCCGATGAGGCGGACAGTGTATCTTATGCGGCGTCAGAAAGCCTGGAGGTGTCTTCTCCGTTTTCAGAGAATGAGGACGGGATGGATGTGCTCAGTGATCCTGACTCGGTGGGGACCACAGATGTGGGAAGCCTGTCAACGATGATGATCCCCTACGCTGTGATGAGGCGGGCGGGCCTCACCCCGGAGACGATCCAGAATATGTATCATCCCCAGGACACAGTCGGGATCAACAGTGCGTCAGAGGAAAAAGATCTGGCAGAGGAGTTTGTGAAATTTCTTTTTACTGATGAGATACAGTCAGCTGCTTTGAATGACGGCTTCCCGGTCCTCCTGTCTGCTCTGGATGAGAAGGCGGACGAGGCGGCAGCGGCTTCCGGAAACTTTTCGGCGGCAGTGGCTGTGGACGGAGAAGACGGGATGGAGATGGAGCTGACGGCGTCCTACCCGGAGGAAGAGGAAGTGCGGCAATTTACAGAACTGTGCCGGACGCTGGATACGCCCATGGAACAGAACCGGATCGTGTGGAACATTTATCAGGAAGAGGCAGACCGATGTCTGGAAGGAAGTGTGGAAGCCGATGAAGCGGCGAAGAACATTGCACAGAAAGTGGATACCTGGCTGGCGGAGCAGGAGTGAATCCCTCTGCCAGGGCCGGAGAGAATGGAAAGGAGTTCTCTTTCTCATTCCCAGCATCCTGGGAACGGGCGGATTTATTTTTCTGCCCTTCCTGGATGTGATCCGGCGCTCTTTTTTCAGGGCATCGGGAAACGGATTTGTGGGATTGGAAAATTATGTGTCAGTGCTCCGAAACGAAGCGTTTCTCAGGGCAGTGAAGAACACGGCGAAGTTTATGGCAGTCTGCCTCCCGCTGCTTTTGCTCCTGTCCCTTCTGGCAGCGGTGGTGGTCGGACAGGTGCTCAAGATCAGCGGGATACTAAAGACCGGATTCCTCATCCCCATGGCGGTCCCGGCGGCATCGGCGGTGGTGTTCTTCCGGCTGGTGTTTGACCGAAACGGATGGCTGAACGGTATGCTGGAGGCTTTCGGGGGAGAAGCACAGGACTGGCTTGCCTCGGACAGCGCATTTGCAGTGCTGACGGCGTGTTACATATGGAAGAATCTGGGGTATGACATGATCCTCTGGCTGGCAGGGCTTTCTGCCATCCCGAAAGAACAGTACGAGGCGGCGAGGGTGCAGGGCGCCGGAGAAATGCAGTGTTTCCGGTACATCACCCTGCCCCAGCTTGCGGAGACCGGGTTTGTCACGGCGCTTCTGTCTTTTATCAACGCGTTCCGGGTGTTCCGGGAGGCGTATCTGATCGCGGGAGATTATCCCCATGAGAGCATCTACATGCTGCAGCACTTGTTCAATAACTGGTTCACAAATCTTGATATCCAGAAGATGACAGCAGCGGCTGTCATGCTGGTGCTCATTACAGGAGGAGTTTTGCTTGGAAATGATATCTGCACAGAATATATGCGGAGAAGGGATGAGAGAAGAGGCTGAGAGAGAAAGCAGAAGGAAGAGCGACGGGAGAATAAAAATTGCGGCATGGGTATTTTTGATTCTTTCTCTGTTTTTGATGGTGTTCCCCCTCTTTGTTCTGGTGACAGACTCCTTTCTGGGCAGCAGGGAGATCCTGGAGCGGTTTGGTCCGGTCCTTGCAGGGACAGAAGGGAGGGCAGAGTTTGTACTGTTTCCGCAATATCCGACACTGAGGGCGTATGTGCGTCTTCTTCTGGACTCGCCGGACTTTTTTACGGCGTTCTGGAACTCGGCTTTTCAGACCGGCATGGTCCTTGCAGGGCAGCTCGTTGTGGCGGTCCCCGGAGCCTGGGCGTTTGCAAGATACCGGTTCCCGGGGAAACGGGCGCTGTGGTTTTTCTACATGCTCCTCATGATCCTGCCCTTTCAGGTCACCATGGTATCCGGATATCTTGTGCTGAACACGATGGGGCTGATGGATACCCACTGGGCGGTCATACTGCCGGGCATCTTTTCGACGCTTCCGGTCTTCATACTGAAAAAGACGTTTGCAGCGATTCCCGGGGAGATCCTGGAGGCGGCGGAAATGGATGGGGCGGGGGAGATGAGGATGTTTTTGTCCATCGGCATTCCGCTTGGAAGATCAGGGATATTCTCAATCCTGATCCTGGGATTTCTGGAGTACTGGAATGCCATTGAGCAGCCGATGACATTTCTGAAGTCGGAAGCGCTGAAGCCTCTTTCACTCTATCTTCCGGATATCACGGCGTCGGATGCAGCCGTGTCATTTGCGGCGTCCATCATCATGCTGTTTCCGGCGCTCTTTCTCTTTTTCAGCGGACAGGAGTATCTGGAACAGGGGATCGCGGCTTCAGGAATAAAAGAATGAATGGGAAAGACCAGGAGGAAACAGGATGACCAGAAGAGAATACCGGGAAAAGAAGGAGAGGAAAGAGAAAAGGGGGCTGGGGGAAAAGAAGTTCCAAAAGAAAACGGCTTTAAAGATCTTTGCCGGTTTTTTTGCGGCGATGACAGTGTGCACTGTGTTCTCAAGAGCGGCATCCTCCATCCTGGTGGCGCAGGTGGAGGTGGAAAACCCGACAGGCGGAACGCTCACCAGTACATTTGAGGGTCAGGGAGAAGTTGTGGCTTCGGAGGAAAAGCAGGTATTTCTGTGGTCAGAACAGCAGGTGGAGAAGAGTGCTTCCGCGGGGACCACTGTGAAAAAGGGGGAGTGTCTTGTGCAGTTCCGCATGGAATATCTGGAGCAGAACATTGAAAAAAAGCAGACGGAGATCGATCAGCTGAATCTTCAGCTGAGGCAGCAGGAGATCGCGGCGAGGGGGAGCAGTTATGTTTCTGCGGCAGATGGCGCGGCGCGGACCCTGGAGTCCGCGCGGTCCCGGCTGGAAGATGCTTCGGCAAAAGAGGCGCAGGCTCAGGAGGCGTACGACAGTTATACCGGGGAGAGCGAGGAGGAGAAGCAGGCACTCTCGGAGGCGCTGCAGGCTGCACGGAGCGAGAGAGAGGCTGCGGAACAGACAGTGGAGGAAGCGCAGAATGCCTATGAGGACGCGGCAGCACAGGATACTGTACAGGAGGCGAACAATGTCAGTGTCATAGAGACAGCACGGCTGGCAGCAGAGGAGATCCGGGTCCAGATCGACACGGCTCAGAAAGAGCTGGATAGAATGAAAGAGTATCAGAAGGCAGAGGGGAAACTCTGTGCAGAGGAAGACTGTGTGGTACTGGAAAACAGTGTGGCGGACGGGACCATCACCACGGGAACAGAGGTGATCATCACAGGAGTCGGAGGGTGGCAGCTGAGAGGGACTCTGGATGAGGAGAGTAAGGAACGTATCTCCCAGGGGGCAGGTGTCTCAGTCAGCATGGATTCCGGAGAAAGATCCGTGGATGTGAAGATCCGTTCCACAGAGGCGGGAAAGGAAGGAGGAGAAAATTCCGGTATGAGTTCCGGGGAAGCTCCATCCGGCGGGGAGGACGGAACCGCCGGAGAGGAAAAAGGAGGAAATGCATCAGCAGGTTTCTGGTATGCCCCGGTGCCGGAAGGGACAGAAGCAGGCTATGGCGATACATTTACGTGGAAGATACAAGTTCCGTCAAAACAGAATTACAGCTGCAAGATCCCGCTTGCCGCGCTCCGTGAGGACACAAAAGGGAACTATTGTCTGGTCGTGACGGAGGAGTCCTCTGCGCTTGGAACAGTGAAGAAGGCGGAGAGGGTCGATGTGACCTTGCTGGAGAAGAACGGGGAAGAGGCGGCTGTGGAAGCTGTACTGGAGAACACGGATCAGGTGATCGTGGGATCGGAAAAATACGTGGAAGAAGGTGATCAGGTACGGATAAAAGGATAAGATACATCGGGCTGGGACTTGGGATGGGGCTTCTCGCACTGGCCGCCGCTGCCGTGCTCTCCTGGCTGATCTGGCTGCGGGGATTCTCAGATTATCTGTCAGTCACTTTTGAGGAAGCGTCCGTTACCGGTGAGGGATTCCGGAATCTTCTGGAGAGCAGCAATGCCGAGGCATTTTCTTCGGCGGCGGCGTGGAAAGAAGAGGGGGAGATGGAACTGGAGACAGAGCAGTCCGGGCGGAGTACGCGGGCTCTGGTGTATGCCATGAGAGGGCAGGTACAGGCGGTATTTGGGGATACACTGCTTATGGGACGGTATTTTACAGAGGGGGAAGAGGCGGTCTGCCTGCTTGATGAGAAGGCGGCGAAAGAGCTGTTTGGATCGGATGATGTGACCGGCAGGGAGGTTGTACTTATGGGGGAGACAAGAAAAGTCGCAGGCATCCTGCAGGGAGACCGCGGCATCTGTGTTATCCCCGCGGGAGAGGACGAGGCTTTCCGGGGGATTACCGTGAGAAAGCAGAGGGCGGAGCAGTCTTCGGCAAATGCGCTGACGGCGATCTCTTCTTATGCGCAGGGGGAAACGGAGCGGATCGTGGACGGACAGCTTTATTATATCCTGGCTCTTTTACGGACTGCGGGCATCCTGACAGTGATCACGGTCGTTCCGGCAGTCCTGCTGATCAAGGTGAAGGAAAAAAGGCTGGCAGGAGCGGCAGTCCTTGCCGCAGGACTTCTTATCCTGGCGGTCTTTACCGCTGAGATCCCCCTGGGGAGCGATTACCTTCCAACATACTGGTCGGATTTTGATTTTTTTGGAGATCTGTGGGAGGAAAAGGCTCAGCAGATCGAAGGGCTAAGGGAATATCAGGAATTCTGGCATGAGGAAGGATTTCTGGAGTCCTTTCCGCTTATCTTTTCCCTCCACGGATCAGCGGGAAAAAGGTGACATTTTCCCGCCCTGGTAGTGTCTCAGGAGAATGAGGGCGACAATGCAGGCGCATGTCTCACCGATGGGGAAGGCAATCCACACGCCTGCTGCTCCGAAGGGGCGTGACAGAAGGATGCTCAAGGGAATGGTGATCACAAACTGCCGCAGCAGGGAAATGATCAGAGAGTTTTTCCCGTTTCCCAGCGCCTCGAAAGTCCCGGAGTAGATCACTCCTATGGTGGAGACGAGGAAGCCCAGGCTGATGATGCGCAGAGCTGTGATCCCTGCTGACATCAGTTCCTTGTCCGCATCGAACAGGGAGAGGATGGGGCCGGGGATCAGAAGCGCGAGCAGGGTTCCAGTCAGCATGAGGGCGGCAGTGCAGGCGAGGCTGTACCGGATCGTGGTGCGGACGCGCCCAAGCTCTCCGGCACCGTAGTTGTATCCGATGATGGGACGCATCCCCTGGACGATCCCGTTGGCGGGCATGTAGATAAAAGTCTGCAGTTTGTAATACACGCCAAGGACAGCCACGTAGACCTCGGAGATCGCCCCGAGGATGCTGTTCAGTACACTGATCAGGACAGAGGGCAGGAGCATCATGATGCTGGAGGGGATCCCCACACTGTAGATCTGTCCGATGATCTTTTTGTCGAATCTCAGGTATCGCGGATGGATGCGGACTGCATATGGTTTCCTCAGATAGACGACAATGTAGAGGAGGAACGCGCCGATCTGTCCGATGACTGTGGCGATGGCAGCTCCGGAAACGCCGAGGGCGGGAAAACCGAGGAGACCGAAGATCAGGATCGGATCCAGTATGATATTGATAATGCATCCGGCACTTAAAAGGTACATGGTGATCTTCATCTGTCCGATGCCCTGGAAGATCTTCTCGAAAGCGATCTGCAGCAGGGAACCGAAGGAGACACAGAGCACGATATAGGTGTAGCTGCAGGCGTCCTTAAGTACTGCCGGACTGTCTGTAAAAAGGGACAGGAACGGCTTTGTGACAAAGATGCCCAGCAGGATGAACAGGATGCAGTGGAATACGGTCAGTGCGATGCCGATGGTGGCGGAGCGGTCAGCCCCTTCCTGATCTCCTTTTCCGAGGCTGATGGAAATGGCAGAGCTGATCCCTACGCCGATGCCCACGCCTACGGAGACGATGGCGTTCTGCAGGGGATAGGCAAGGGAGACGGCGGTGAGGGCGTCTGTCCCCAGGCGGGAAACGTAGATGCTGTCAACGATATTATAGAGTGACTGGATCAGCATGGAGAGCATCATAGGCACTGACATGGAGACCAGAAGTGAGAAAACGGGACGCGTTCTCATGAATGAATTTTGGTTTCCTTCCATAATAGATAGGGTCCTTTCCGCAGATTTCCTACAGGATTCCCAGGTGCTCGAGCAGGATCTTAACTCCCAGCAGGATCAGGATCACACCGCCGGCAAACTCTGCCTTTGATTTGTACTTTGTCCCAAATACGTTCCCGATCTTTACCCCGATGGCTGAGAGTGTGAAGGTGGTGACTCCGATGAAAGAGACCGCTGCCAGAAGATGGACATTCAGAAAGGCGAATGTGATCCCCACGGCAAGGGCGTCGATGCTGGTCGCAACAGCGAGAAGAAACATCGTTTTTACATCGAGAGAGTCGCTTTCTTCTTCACAGTCTCCGGAACAGGCTTCCTTGATCATATTGGCGCCGATAATCCCCAGCAGGATGAACGCGATCCAGTGGTCGATGGAGGTGATCTGGTCCCGGAACTGGACGCCCAGCAGATAGCCGATGGCAGGCATCAGAGCCTGAAAGCCTCCGAACCAGAGCCCGACGATAAGTGTTTTTTTCACCGTGATCTTCGGCATGGCAAGCCCCTTACAGACAGAGACGGCGAAAGCGTCCATTGAAAGTCCCACAGCGAGGATGAAAAGTTCGATCAGTCCCATTGTTTTTCTCCTTTGTCATGTTATATCAGAGCGAGTCTTGAATGAGATCATGTCCCTCCGGGAGACCAAAAAGCTCCGGTACACCGTGCTTTCTGTATGTGAGGGCATAAAAAAAGCAGGCGCTCTGCCGCACCTGTCAGTCAAAAACATGTACAGCAAAGACACTGTACATGAGTCTCATTATTTAAGATAAGCCAGATCCGTCATCCGGATCAGTATGTTGACTTACCACGTAAGGAATACGTCAATTACTCCCTCATGAACTGAGAATATGTTATCATTTAGCCTGAACTATGGCAAGAAAAATCTGACATGTACGGGAAAAAATACAGAATTTATTTTGCAGTTCACATCCCTGACATACTTTATTGTTAAGATATATGGTAAACTGAAAATGTATGGACGGAAAAGAAGAGAAACGCAGGAGGGGGATCCCCCTCGCCGGAGAAGAGAGGAGAGCGGAAGATGGAGAATATAAAGATACTTGTTGTGGATGACGAGAGCAGGATGAGAAAGCTGGTAAAGGACTTCCTGGCAAGAGAAGGCTATACTGTCCTGGAGGCGGGAGACGGCATGGAGGCGATGGACATTTTTTATGAAGATAAGGACATCGCGCTTGTCATACTGGACGTGATGATGCCGAAGATGGATGGCTGGCAGGTGTGCCGTGAGATCCGGGAGTCCTCCAAGGTGCCCATCATCATGCTGACGGCGCGCTCGGAGGAGCGGGATGAGCTTCAGGGATTTGAACTTGGGGTGGATGAGTACATTTCCAAGCCCTTCAGCCCGAAGATTCTGGTGGCGAGGGTGAACGCGATCCTCAGAAGGACGCTCGGCACAGACGGCGGGGACGTCCTGAGTGCAGGCGGCATCACCATCGACAAGTCGGCGCATATCGTGAAGATCGACGGGAGACCGGTGGATCTGAGTTTCAAAGAGTTTGAACTGCTGACATATTTCGTGGAGAATCAGGGGATCGCTCTGTCCAGGGAAAAGATCCTGAACAATGTCTGGAATTATGACTATTTCGGGGATGCCAGGACCATTGATACCCATGTGAAGAAGCTGAGGAGCAAGCTTGGGGATAAGGGAGAATATATCCGGACCATATGGGGGATGGGCTATAAATTCGAGGTGGAATAAAACATGAAGATGAAAGTTTCCTTAAGGAGACAGATGACGGTGGTGTTCATCGGGCTGCTCGTGTTCATACTGGGAGCGGTTTTTGTCGTGAACACCGGATTCCTGGCGCAGTATTATGTCTCCCACAAAGTTCAGGATCTGCTGGACGCCTATGCTTCTGTCGGGACGGTGCTGGAACAGGGGAGTCTGTCTGAACAGAGTTCGGAGATCCTCTATGAGGCGGAGAAAGCGAATATCGACCTGGCGATCGTCAACAGCAATGCGGAGACGCTGCTCTCTACGGCAAAAGATGGAAGCCAGCTTTTTATCCAGCTTTTTATGAACCTGTACGGCAGGAATGAAACGCCAAGCACGATCCTGGAGCAGACGGACGATTATATCCTGTGCAGGGCGGCAAATCCGGATAATAATATGGAATATCTTGAAATGTGGGGCGAGTTTTCGGACGGGTCCTTTTTCATGATGAGAAGCCCCCTGGAGAGTATCAGGGAGAGCGCGGCTCTTGCAAATCAGTTTCTGATCTATCTGGGACTGACGGGGATCATCCTGGGCGGAATCCTTGTATGGCTCTTTGCCAGACGCATCACCCGGCCGATCATGGAGCTGGCCAAACTGTCCGAGAAAATGGCAAATCTGGATTTTGATGAGAAATATACCAGCGGCGGAAGCAACGAGATCGGAATCCTGGGTGAAAACTTCAACAAGATGTCCCGCCAGCTCGAACAGACGATCTCTGAGCTGAAGACGGCGAACAATCAGCTGCAGCAGGACATTGAGCAGAAAGAAAAGATCGAAAACATGAGGAATGAATTCCTGGGAAATGTCTCCCACGAGCTGAAGACGCCGCTGGCGCTGATCCAGGGATACGCGGAAGGGCTCAAAGAAGGGGTCAACGACGATCCGGAGAGCCGGGAGTTCTACTGCGATGTGATCATGGATGAGGCGGGAAAGATGAACCGCATGGTCAAGAACCTGCTGACCCTCAATCAGCTTGAGTTCGGATCGGATGAAGTGGAATTCGAACGATTCGATGTGATTGGACTGGTAAAAGGGGTCATCTCAAGCTGTGAGATCCTGATCCAGCAGGCGGAGGCAACAGTCAGCTTTATCGGCGATGAGACGGTATACGTGTGGGCAGATGAGTTCAAGACCGAGCAGGTGGTCAGAAATTATCTGACGAACGCCATCCACCATGTGGAAAATGAGCGCCGGATCGAAGTGCGAGTGATCCGCCAGGAGGATAAAGTGCGGGTGACCGTCTTCAACAGTGGAAAACCCATACCGGAGGAAGATGTGCCGAAACTGTGGGATAAGTTCTATAAAGTGGATAAAGCGCATACAAGAGAATATGGGGGGAACGGGATTGGCTTGTCCATTGTCAAGGCGATCATGGAATCCTTCCATCAGAAGTACGGCGTGAACAACTTTGATAACGGCGTAGAGTTCTGGTTCGAACTGGATGCAGGAAATTCCCGGAAAAAGGAGGAGAGCACTTTAACACAGTAAACAGAAAAAACGTTAACACAGTGATCCGAGAAAATATTTTCTTTACAATGAAGCCAAAATGCGGTAAAATGCTAGTGTTGGCATTGATCAAATGAATAGATGAATATCTGAGGCATACGGCATGCCGGCTGGAGACAGTGGTATCCGTATGCCTTATCTGTTATATGCCGGCCGGCAGTGCAGAGGTTACTCAGAAATCAAGAAAGGAATGGGAGGAAACGATATGTACGATAAGATTTACAGCATAGTTTCATCTGTAGATGATTTTGTGTGGGGATGGTGGATGATCCTCCTTTTGCTGGGAACGCATCTTTTTATGACGGTGCGTACCGGATTTATCCAGAAGAAGACGATAACGAAAGGGATTCCGCTCTCTGTTGCCAAAGAGGACGATGCGGACGGAGAAGTCAGCCAGTTCGGTGCCCTTGCCACGGCTCTGGCATCTACGATCGGGACGGGAAATATCATCGGTGTTGGGACTGCCATTGCGCTGGGAGGTCCCGGAGCGGTGCTGTGGTGCTGGCTTACCGGTGTTTTCGGGATTGCGACAAAGTATGCAGAGTCACTGATCGCGGTAAAATACCGTGTTAAGACGCCGGACGGCAGAATGCAGGGAGGAGCGATGTACGCTCTTGAACGAGGTCTGAACATGAAATGGCTTGGCATGATCTTTGCCGTGTTCGCCGGCTTTGCGTCGTTCGGAATCGGATGTGCGACTCAGGTAAACGCAATCGCGGAGGTATGTGAGACGAACCTTGGGATCGAGCCCTGGATCGTCGGTCTCATTGTGGCTGCGCTGACAGCCGTGGTCATCTTTGGCGGGATCAAGAGCATCGCGAGCGTGTGTGAGAAGCTGGTCCCGTTTATGGCGCTGTTTTATGTTATCGGATGTGTGATCATCCTTTGTCTCAATTATGACTATATCATTCCTGCGATCGAGACGATCTGCAGGCTCGCTTTTACAAAAGGCGCGGCAGCAGGCGGACTGGTGGGAAGCGGAATCCGCTATGCGATCCAGTATGGAGTCGCAAGGGGACTGTTTTCCAACGAGTCCGGGATGGGATCTGCTCCCATCGCAGCGGCAGCGGCGAAAACAAGAAATCCGGTACGCCAGGCACTGGTATCGTCTACCGGAACTTTCTGGGATACTGTGGTTGTCTGTCTTATGACGGGACTGGTACTTGTCTCCACGATCATGAAAAATCCGGCCATCAATGCAGACCAGATCACAGACGGCGGAGAGCTCACAACACTGGCGTTCGGACAGATTCCATATTTTGGCCCGTTTATCCTTGTGGTCGGCATTATCACATTTGCATATTCTACGATCCTGGGTTGGGCATACTACGGTGAACGGTGTGTAGAGTATTTTTCGGGAAAGAAAGGGCTGATCCCTTATCGTGCGCTCTATGTCATTATCGCACTGATCGCCCCGGTACTTGCCCTGGATCTTGTCTGGAAAGTGGCGGATATATTGAACGCCCTGATGGCGATTCCGAACCTGGTCGCAGTCCTGCTGCTGTCGCCGGTGATCGTTAAGGAGACAAAAAAATACATCAATAATCTGGATGCGGTGGATAACACAGCGGTCCCTGTGATCAGAACCGGTGTGGGGAACAAAAAGAAAAAGTAAATTTCCGGGAGTGAATTTCGGGATTGGGAGAGGAGTGAGAGGATGATCGCGATCATAGACTATGATGCGGGGAACATTAAAAGTGTGGAAAAGGCAGTGGATCTTCTGGGACAGGAATCTGTGGTCACAGCAGATTCTGAAGAAATCTTTCGGGCAGACAAGGTGATCCTGCCGGGGGTCGGCGCATTTGGGGATGCGATGGGGAACCTGCGGCGGACAGGACTTGACGATGTGATTCGCCAGGTGGTACGGAAAGGAACCCCGTTTTTGGGAATCTGTCTCGGACTGCAGCTTCTGTTTGAGAGAAGCGATGAGGCTCCCGGTGTGAAGGGGCTTGGTATCCTGAAGGGAGAGATCCTGCGCATTCCGGATAAAGAGGGGCTGAAGATCCCGCATATGGGATGGAATTCCCTTCATCTGGAACACGGCGGAAGGCTGTTCCGGGGTGTGGAAGAGGGAGCATATGTCTATTTTGTACATTCCTATTACCTGAAAGCTGCGGAAGAGGAGATTGTGAAGGCGTCCACAGAATACAGCGTGCATATCCATGCATCGGTGGAGAAGGACAATGTGTTCGCATGCCAGTTCCATCCGGAGAAGAGCAGTGACGTGGGACTTTCCATCTTGAAGAACTTTGTGGAACTGTAGAAAGAGAGGCGGGAGGAACTGTTTATGTTTACAAAGAGGATCATTCCCTGTCTGGATGTCAATGCCGGACGGGTCGTAAAAGGGGTTAATTTCGTCGATCTGAAGGATGCGGGGGATCCGGTGGAAATCGCGAAAGCTTATGACAAAGCCGGAGCAGATGAACTGGTCTTTCTGGATATCACTGCTTCGTCTGATGCCAGGGCAACTGTGGTGGATATGGTGCGCAAAGTGGCAGAGTGTGTATTCATCCCCTTTACTGTGGGAGGAGGCATCCGTACAGTAGATGACTTCCGGGCGCTCCTGCGGGAAGGGGCGGATAAGATCTCTGTCAATTCATCCGCGATCAACACGCCGGACCTGGTGAGGGAAGCAGCAGACAAATTCGGGAGCCAGTGTGTCGTAGTGGCGATCGATGCGAAAAAGCGTGCGGACGGCTCCGGATGGAATATCTATAAAAACGGCGGAAGGATCGACGTGGGGATCGATGCCGTGGAGTGGGCCAAAAAGGTGGAGGAGCTGGGAGCGGGAGAAATTCTTCTGACCAGTATGGACTGCGACGGGACAAAAGCGGGGTATGACCTGGAGCTGACCCGTGCGGTCGCAGAGAGCGTATCCATTCCCGTTATCGCATCCGGTGGCGCAGGGAAGCTGGAGCATTTCAAAGAAGCCCTGACTGAGGGCAGGGCGGATGCAGCGCTGGCGGCATCTCTGTTCCATTATAAAGAACTGGAAATCCGCCAGGTAAAAGAGTACCTGCGGAGTGAGGGTGTATCAGTGAGATTGTGATTCGCGGAAATTGATATTTATTTAACAGGTGCCGTGTACTTTTGAAAAAGTGCCTGGCACCTTTTGTGAGCAAATTCAGAATATTCTGACAATACAAAGGAGGGAACAATGGCAGGACTGAACGGAGACTGGTATGAAGCTTTAAAAGGGGAATTTTCGAAGGAGTATTACAGGAAGCTGTTTGAGACGGTGAACCATGAATATAAGACGCGGCTGATCTTTCCGCCGGCGCAGGACATTTTCAACGCATTTCATCTGACGCCGCTAAAGGATGTGAAGGTGGTGATCCTGGGGCAGGATCCGTATCACAACAACGGGCAGGCGCACGGTCTGTGCTTTTCGGTCAAGAAGGGCGTGGATATCCCGCCTTCTCTGGTCAATATCTATCAGGAGCTGCATGATGATCTGGGCTGTACGATCCCGAACCATGGCTGTCTGACAAAGTGGGCCGAGCAGGGCGTGCTCATGCTGAACACGGTCCTTACAGTGCGGGCGCATCAGGCAAATTCTCACAGGGGGATCGGCTGGGAAGAGTTTACGGACGCGGCGATCACTGTGCTCAACGCCCAGGACAGGCCGATCGTGTTCATCCTCTGGGGAAGTCCGGCACAGAGAAAGAAAGCCATGCTGAACAATCCGAAGCATCTGATCCTGACAGCGCCCCATCCGAGCCCGCTGTCGGCATACAGGGGATTTTTCGGGAGCAGGCCGTTCAGCCAGACGAATGCATTCCTGGAGAAGAACGGGATCGAGCCGATCGACTGGCAGATCGAGTGATCTGTCTGCGGCCGGTCTTCCGGTAATTGGGGGGAATACTTTGAACTGCCGTAAAAAGATGACACGATCATATCGCAAAAGCGGCAAACAAAAACCGGAAATGCGTGAAATACAGCATTTCCGGTTTTAATGAAGCAGATGACGGGAATCGAACCCGCCTCGCCAGCTTGGGAAGCTGGAGTTCTACCGATGAACTACATCTGCATTTGGTACGGTTGATATTATACCGCTGTTCCATTCAAAATGCAAGGTTTTTTTTGCACTTTTCTATTCTGCTTTTCTTAAGAAAATCTTCATAAATTTTCCACTAAAAAATTCTGAAAAATATATTAAAGTGAAATCAGTTGTTACAATCTGCGATGCTGTATTGTAATGATCAGTTTGCGATAAAGGGGGAAAATATGGAAAAAGTGATCAGTGTCAGCAATCTGTATAAGCTTTACCGCGTGGGAGATTCCTGCGTCCGCGCCCTGGACGGAGTGAGTTTTGAGATACGGAAAGGGGAATTCTGCGCTATTGTAGGTACTTCGGGTTCGGGAAAATCTACGCTCCTCAATATGCTGGCGGGACTGGAAAAACCTACGAAAGGAGAGGTGGTCATAAACGGCTGCCACATTGAAAAACTGGGAGAAGACGAACTGGTGCGCTTCCGAAGAGAGAATGTGGGATTTATCTTCCAGTCGTTTCATCTGATCGGGACCATGAACGCAGTAGAGAATGTAGCACTGCCGCTGAATTTCCGGGGAGAGCCGAGGAAGCAGAGAATGGAAAAGGCGGATCGGATGCTGGATCTTGTGAACCTGTCAAAACATAAGAAACATATGCCAAACCAGATGTCAGGCGGACAGCAGCAGAGAGTCGGCGTGGCAAGGGCGCTGGTGACAGATCCGAAGATCATTTTCGCTGACGAGCCTACGGGAAATCTGGATTCGCATACCTCGGAGGAGGTCATGAGACTGATGCAGAGAGTTGTGAGGGAACAGGGACGGACGCTGGTGATGGTCACTCACGATGATCACCTGGCAGAATATGCGGACAGAGTGTTCCACATTATCGACGGAAAGATCGTAAAGATCGAAGAAAATCAAAGAAAAAATGAGAAGAGCCAAGAGGGAGGACTTAAATGATGAGACTGTTTAAGAGGACAGGTGCGCTGCTGACGTGCATCTGTATGATACTGACACTGGTGATGGTGGCGCCGGGGAGAGTGCGTGCGGAGGAAGGCACTGCAGCGCCCCGGACTGCAGAGGGCCAGGATACGGCAAAGAGCCAAAAGACGCTTCAGGAGTCTGAGGATCAGGGGACGGACGAGGCAGGGAAAGGAGACGCTGCAGAAGCACTGGCACAGATCAGGCTGAGTGTGGGAGACGGCCAGGAGACCCCAGTATTTAAGGCGGGAGAGGAGACCACTCTCACGATCAATATCATGAATAAAGGGAATCTGGATGCTCAGAATGTACAGATCTCACCTGTTGTGGAAAATGTAAATGACTCTCCATTTGATATGTCCAGGCTGAACTATGACAGAAATCTCGGGACGATCAAAGCCGGGGAACAGGTCTCTGCTGTCTGGGGAGACGGGGAAGACGGAAAGCTTGTTGTAAGGCAGGATGTGACCGGACAGTCCTATAAACTGGTTTTCCGGATCACATATGATGACGGGAAAAATGCATATGAGACATCGAAATATGTTTTTGTAAAGACGGAAGCAGCGCCTAAAGAGGAAGAGAAAGATCCGGACGACGGTCAGCAGGGCTCCGGCGGAAACAACGGCGCGGGCGGAGAAGCCCCGGCCGGACCGACGGACAGCGGAGATTCCGGAATGGATGCGGGAGGTATCTATAACAGCGAACCGATGGTATCCGGCGGAGGTTCAGGCAGCGTTTCGGACGGCTCGGTTCCCCGCGTCATTGTCACCGGATTTGACACGAATCCCAAAGAGGTCAAGGCGGGAAGTGATTTTAAACTGACGGTTCATCTGAAAAACACGTCAAAAAAGACTGCTGTGTCAAATATGTTATTTGATTTTCAGGCTCCGGCCTCTGGGTCAGACGCGGCGGCAGAAGCGCCGGCATTCCTTCCCACGTCAGGTTCGAGCTCAGTCTATCTGGATAAGATCGTGGCGGGCGGGACAAAGGATATATCCATTGAGCTGAATGCCAGGGCAGATCTTGTGCAGAAACCGTACAGCATTGAGATGAGCATGAAGTACGAAGACAAGAGCGCGACACAGTTTGAGGGAAATTCAAGCCTTGCGATCCCGATCAAACAGGAGCCGAGATTTGAGTTCAGTGAGATCCAGGTGGCGCCGGACACGGTTTCTGTGGGAGAAGAGGTAAATATCACTTCGAATCTCTATAATCTGGGAAGAGTGAAACTATATAATGTCAAAGTAAAGTTTGAAGGCGACGCGATCGAGGGTCAGGAACAGTTTATCGGCAATCTGGACTCCGGCGCGACAGGAATGGTGGACGGGATCGTCACGGCGATGGCGGAATCCTACGAGGAGGAAAACTGTAAGCTGGTGATGACTTATGAGGACGATGCCGGAAATGTGTCTACCGTGGAGCAGCCATTTACGATGACGGTCACAGCACAGGCAGAGATGGCGGATATGTCGATGATGGAGATGCCGGAGGAAGAAACCGGTTCCTCCCTGCCGGTGATGTTTCTGGTGATCGCTGTTGTGGTCATTGCGGCAGCTGCCCTTGCGGTGGTACTGATCAAGCGGAGAAAGAAAAAAATGCTCGCAGCAGAAGAGGAGGAATTGATGGATGAGGTGGAGCGACTTACTGAGGATGAGCATCAGCAGCCTTAGAAGGCGGAAACTCCGAACTTTTCTGACTGTCCTTGGAGTGGTCATCGGAACGGCATCTATTGTCGTGATGATCTCTCTGGGACTGGGACTGCAGCAGTCCATGTATGAGGAAGTAGAGCAGAACGGAGGCACGACCAGTCTGACCGTGACTGGAAAGATGGGAGATGGAATGATCTCATCGTACAGTTACAGCGTGGACGGGAGCTCTGGCGAGGAGTCCCAGAAGTATATTACGGATGATCTGATCAAGGAGCTTAAAGGCCTGGAACATGTAAAGAGTGCAAATCCGGTGCTGAATATCAGTGCGCTTGCGCTGAAAGGGAAATATATCGGATATCTGGATCTCTATGGAATGACTCCGGAAGGTCTGAAACTGCGGAATATTGAACTTGAACCGGGAGGGAGTCTGCCAGATCCGGACAGTCCGGAGCTGGAACTGGTGTTTGGCAATTCTGTCGTCACCAATTTCTATGAGGAGGCCACCGGACGCGGGTATTGGGACACCGGAGAGATGCCGGATATCGATCTTACGAAAGATCAGCTTTTTCTTATACTTGATCAGGATGCATATTACTCCAGTCAGAACTCTCCGTCTGTCGGGATGGATGAGGGAGCAGGAGGAGAAGGCGGAACTGTCACACAGGCAAGGACACCGAAAAAGTATGTTGTCCACGCGAGCGGAGTAGTTGCAGGTGGTACGGATACATACAATTCGAATTCGTACTCTGTATTCTGTGACATTAATGTATTGAGATCATTTCTTCAAAAAGAATTCCGCGGGCGGGCGATTCCGGGGCAGCCTACGACCAAAAGTGGAAAACCGTACAGCAAGTTTGTCTATTCATCAGCCAGTGTTCAGGCGGATAATATGGATCATGTAGAGGAACTGGCGGATACGATACGGTCTATGGGATATGAGGTTTCAACGAATATCGACTATATTAACAGCATGAAAAAGCAGTTTGCCATGGTACAGGGAGTACTGGGGGGAATTGGAGCGGTATCGCTGTTCGTGGCTGCGATCGGAATCACGAATACGATGATGATGTCTATCTATGAAAGGACGAAAGAGATCGGCGTCATGAAAGTCATCGGGTGCAGCCTGAAAAATATCCGGCAGATGTTTCTTCTGGAAGCAGCATTCATCGGATTCTTGGGGGGCGTTGTCGGAAATGTCCTGAGCTTTATCATGTCTGCTGCAGTTAATCTTGCAGTGTCGGGGGAGAGTATGGGAATAAGCGGAAGTTTATCATATATTCCTCCCTGGCTGGCGCTTGCGGCTCTGGGATTTGCCGTGCTTGTCGGGATGGCAGCGGGATATTTCCCGGCGCTTCGGGCAATGAGGTTAAGTCCGCTGGCGGCTATACGAAATGAATAAAGAGGGGTTAACAGATACCGGGCGGAAAAGACATGGAGAGTGTCTTTCACGCCCGTATTTTTTATTTAAAAATCCTCTTGACATACATAAATAACTAGTGTACTATCTAACTATAGCACTAATGCAAAAGGCGATGGAACTATTGTCAGATGCATATAACACTGTGCACAGCGTTTGCATAAAGCAATGGAGGGATGGTATGGAATACAGCGCGGGAACTCCGATCTATCTGCAGGTGATCAGGGAACTGCAGAAGAAGATGATCAAAGGCGAGTTAAAACCCGGTGACAAGATGCCCTCAAGCCGTGAACTGGCGGTCCTCTACAAGGTGAACCAGAATACGGCAGCGAGGATCTACCGGGAGATGGAAGGTGAAGGATACTGTTATACGAAACGGGGGATCGGGACATTTGTCTCGGAGGAGGAAAATATGTTTGAGAATCTGAAAAAAGAGATGGCAGAGGAACTTCTGAAAAATTTTATGCATGAGATGAAAGACCTGGGATTTCAGAAAGGCGATATTCTCTGCCAGGTGGCGGATTATAAGTCCAGCTAAGAAATGTCAAGAGGTGATATGAAAAAGATTAAATTTATTACAATAGAGCAAAAAAGGGTAACCTTAACAGACCATTCTCCAATATAGGACTGGTCAG
>NZ_JACJLR010000002.1 GCF_016902345.1 Mediterraneibacter glycyrrhizinilyticus
GATCTCGTAATCCTGCCTTTCCTGTATGGAACGGTTCTTTTCTGTCAGCAGGAGATCCCGCTCCGTGCTGTCATCCTGAGTGCGCCGCAACTGTTCTTCCAGACACTCGCGGGCAGACGTCTCGGAGGAGAGCAGGAAGGCGGTAAGAAAGCCGAACAGCTCAAGGCAGAGAAGGAGCGGAGAAAGTGCGTTCCTTCCTGTGCCTGAGGAGATAAAGAATACAAGGATCCCTGCCGCCAGGACAGGATAGAGTTTTCTTCGGAACAATCCGTATGCTGCAGCCGGAAAAAAGAGAGTGAAATCCGGATCCGGTATCCCTGCGATGAAAAAAAGGATGCAGAAGAGTCCAAATCCCCTGTCGTTTTCAAAAAAGCGGTCTGCGCAGCAGATGATCAATGCACAGAGGAATGCCGTTATATATGGAAGGTCCGGCCGGATGAAAAACAGGGAGAACATGCATAATAGCATGACTGCTGCCGTGTTCAGTGTATTTCTCATATCGTGTTCTCTCAGAGAGTCCTCCTCCTGGTATGGTCTTTTGATATATATATGACTTATTATAGCCCATAAAGGAGAGAAAGCAAAGGAAAACAGTGAGGGGGGTGACAATTGTCATATCCCTTTATGACACTGTACACTACAGCGCAGCAGAGAAAAGAGATATCATGAGAGCATAAAAGAAAAGCAGGGGATGTCCCCGGAGACATTTAACATTTACCAGGAGGGATAAAACATGATAAAGATAGAGAATCTGGTGAAACGATATGGTGTTACGGTGGCGCTGGACCACTTTAACCTGGAAGTAAAGGAGGGGGAGATATACGGGCTGCTGGGACCAAACGGCAGCGGAAAGACCACGGCCATTAATTGTATGCTGGCACTGCTGAAATTTGACCGGGGCAGTATTAAGGTCATGGGAGAAGAGATGGCGCCGGACAATTATAAGATCAAGAGCCAGATCGGCATCGTGATGCAGGATGTGGCAGTGTTTGAGGAACTGAACGTATGGGACAATATAGACTATTTCTGCAGTCTTTATGTGAAGGACAGGAAAAAAAGAAGAAGACTGGTGGAGGATGCCATCCGGTTCGTCGGGCTGGAGGAGTACCGGAAGGCATATCCGAAGAAGCTTTCCGGCGGACTCCTGCGGAGGCTTAACATTGCCTGCGGGATCGCTCACAGACCAAAGTTCATCATACTGGATGAGCCTACTGTAGCAGTGGATCCTCAGAGCAGAAATAAGATCCTGGAAGGGATCTGTGAACTGAACCGTCAGGGATCAACTATCGTATACACCTCCCATTATATGGAAGAGGTGGAACAGATCTGTACCCGGATCGCGATCATGGATCATGGCAGGAGCATTGCAGAAGGGACAAAGGAAGAACTAAAGAGTATGATCAAGACCGGGGAGACCGTGACTATCGAGGCGGTGATCTTAGGCGGGAACG
The DNA here is from genome assembly GCF_016902345.1 of Mediterraneibacter glycyrrhizinilyticus. GTDB lineage: Bacteria > Bacillota > Clostridia > Lachnospirales > Lachnospiraceae > Mediterraneibacter > Mediterraneibacter glycyrrhizinilyticus_A. The sequence goes on from NZ_JACJLR010000002.1 coordinate 1,452, forward strand.
ATCTGGCAGAACTTAAAGAACTGCCTCATGTGTTTGATATACAGTATGAGGATCAGAAACTTGTGGTGAGGTGTACGAAAGCCAGGCATAATCTGATCCGTATCCTTAAGTTTCTCCAGGACCGGGAGATCCCCTTCGGAAGAGTGTTCTCCGAACTGCCAACATTAAACGACGTGTTTTTAGAGATCACGGGAAAACAGCTCAGAGATTAGGAGGGAAAGTCATGCTGGATATGATACGGTACAGTTTTCTTACAAAGATTAAGAAAAGAGATCTGGTCTTCTGGCCTCTTATCTTCCCGTTCGTGCTGGGGACGGCGATGTATTTTTCCATCGGGCAGATGGAAGAGGCGGATTTTGAGACCGTGCGTGCGGCGCTGGTCAGGGAAGCAGAACAGGGGAACGTAGAGGGGGAGGACAGCGGGAAAGAGATATTTCCGATTTTCCTGGAAAGCCTGGAAGAGGATTCGGATCTGATCCTGACAGAGGAGATGACAGGGCAGGAAGCGGAAGAAGCGCTTGAAAATGGAGAAATTGACGGGATTTATTATGACGGCACGGATCCGTCGCTGACGGTGAGCGCCAGCGGGTTCCCCCAGAGTATCCTGCAGATGGTACTGGAGAGTTATATGGAAGGAAAAGAGACGCTGGAGGACGTGGCCGCCCTCCACCCGGAAGGGTTTGCAGCGGCGGTGAGATCCATGGAAGATCACGGTGATGTTGTGGAACAGGTTTCCCTGGGTGGAAAGACAACGGACGGAACGGCACAGCTCTTTTATGCTCTGCTGGGGATGGCGTGTCTGTACGGATGCTTTATCGGATACAGTTCCGCGATGGAGATCCAGGCAAATCTGTCTCCTCTTGCGGCAAGGCGGTGCGCGGGTCCGGTACACCGGCTGAGCCTGGTGGTGACGGAGATCCTGGTCTCGTTTGGGATCCACTTTGTAAATATGCTGCTCCTGCTGGCGTATATGAAGTTTGTCCTGAAGCTTGAGTTTGCGGGTTCTTATGTGGAAATGCTCCCGGTGGTGCTCATGGGCAGTATGATCGGAGTCACCATGGGGATGTTCATCACCAGTGTCGGAAAGATGGGCGAAGGCGTGAAAATCGGGATCATGGTGGGAGCCTCCATGGCGCTGAGCTTCTGTGCCGGACTGATGAACCCGGATATAAAAAATGCGGTGGATAGAAGTATTCCTCTTCTCAACCGCGTCAATCCGGCGGCGCTGATCTCGGACGCGCTGTACTGCCTCAATGTTTATGACGCGCCGGAGCGCTATGCGCAGGATATGATGATCCTGGCGGGTCTGTGCGTGCTGCTCACCGCAGGGACGTTTCTGATCATAAGGAGGGAACGCTATGTCAGTATTTAAGGTATATATGAAAATCGCGAAAAAGAATATCGGGATAATCCTCCTCTATCTGGTGATCTTTTTTGGCGTTACGGTCATGTTCCAGAGATTTGCCGGGGAGGAACCACAGGGGTACACGACAGAAAGTATTCCGGTAGGGATCGTTGATGAAGACGGAGGGACAGCAGCGGAAAGCCTGATCGATTATATCGGGCTGAGTAACGATGTGGTACTGCTTGAAAATGACACAGAGTCGCTGCAGGAAGAATTGTTCTACCGGAACGTGGATTATATCGTCCGGATCCCGGAGGGATTTATGGAGAAATGCATCCGGGGGGATGAGAGCCTGAAAGTGACTGCCGTGCCGGGCACCTACACGGGACATTACGCGGAACAGCAGATCAGCAATTTTATAAACTTTGCCCGCAGTTATGCCGCTGCCGGGTTTACGGAAGAAGAGATCGCATCCGTTATGGCAGAGAGAACGCCGGCTGAGGTGAATCTTCTGGATCAGGGCGGAAACGGGGGACAAACGCCTTCCTACGCTTTCTTCTACCGTTATCTTCCATATCTGTTTCTAAGCCTGCTCTGCTATGTGATGGGGTATATCCTGATGGGCTTTCGGAGAGGCAGTCTTCCAAGGAGGATGAGAGCCTCCGCGGTGCCTGCCCGGAGACAGAGCCTGGAAGGGCTTGCGGCGTCAGGGGTGATCGCTCTTGCACTGTGGGGAATCTGCACAGTGGCTTCTCTGACGGTGTACGGGAGGGGGTTCCTGACCGGCGGAAGGGCAGGATGGTATCTGCTCAATTCCTTTGTCCTGCTGATCGTATCGCTGACGCTGGCGTATCTGGTGGGAACGCTCGTAAAGACTTCCGACGCCCTGAACGGGAGCGTGAATATTCTTTCTCTCGGGATGTGCTTCCTCTGCGGCGTGTTCGTGGAAATGGACTACTTAAGCGGCGGTGTGAGAAAGGCGGCGCAGTTCCTGCCGGTGTACTGGTATGAGACAGTGAACGATCTGCTGACACAGAGCACGAAGATCGCAGGGAGCGTGCGGACGGAAGTGCTGGAGGGGATCGGGATCCAGCTTGTGTTCGCTGCGGCGTTTGTGTGTGTGACGCTTGCGGTGTCGAGGGAGAAAAAGCAGTAAGAACAGGACAAAAATCTGATGCGGAAAATTGATCAGTTTTGCGAAATGAGTTATTCATAACAAAAACTGATCAATTTTTTTATGTTTTTTGCAAAATGAACAGAAGAGTTTTGACCTGTTTTGAAGTATGATGGAAAACAGAAAAAGAAGAAATTCGAAAAAAGGAGATATGTGACCATGAAAAGAGTGATCAAAAATCCGATCCTTCCCGGATTTTATCCGGATCCGTCAATCTGTAAAGCTGACGGCTGTTTCTATCTGATCTGTTCCAGTTTTGAACTATATCCCGGGATCCCCGTCTTCCGGAGCAGGGACCTGGCACACTGGGAGCAGATCGGGAATGTGATGACAAAAGAAAATGGTTTTCACGTCAAGGCAAACACATTCACCGGTGGCGTCATGGCTCCGACGATACGGTACTATGACGGAATGTTCTATATCATCAATACAAATTTCAGTGACAGAGGGAATTATATCGTCACGGCGGAAGATCCTGCCGGTCCATGGTCGGAACCTTATTGGCTGGATGATGTGCCGGGAATCGATGCCTCCCTGTTTATTGACGATGACGGGAGCGCGTATATCCTTGGAACGGGAAACGTGGTGAAAAGAGCTGACGGAAGTATGGACAGAGGAATCTGGCTCTGTGAATTTGACCTGAAAGCCATGAAACTGACTGGGGAGCCGACGGCAATCTGGGACAGTGCTCTTCGGAACGCCGCATCTCCGGAGGCGCCGCATCTGTACCATAAGGACGGATATTATTATCTGATGATCGCAGAAGGAGGGACGGAACATTATCATTCCGTGACTGTTGCCAGGAGCCGGGAGATCAAAGGATGGTATGAGGGATTCCCGGGAAATCCGGTCATGACTCACAGACAGATGGGATATGACAGCGAGATCGCCAATGTGGGACACGCAGATCTTGTGGAGACAGATACCGGAAAATGGTATGCTGTGATGCTGGCGTCAAGAACTATTGGCGGATACTATAAGAACCTGGGAAGAGAGACATATCTCTGTCCTGTAAAATGGGAGAGAGGCTGGCCTGTGTTCAGCCCGGGAACCGGAAAACTTGAATGGGAGTATGAGGCAGATCCGGATCTGCCCTGGACGGATGAGATGATGGAGGAGGAACAGATATCGGATCGACTTCCCGCGAACTGGTGCTTCTGGGGAACGCCCTACGGCGATTTCTGGAAGGTTGAGAATGGAGAGGTTACTCTGAAATGTCTTCCACGCAGGATCAATGAACCGCTGAAATGTCTTCTGGATGAATCGGAGAATGGGCGAAAAGATGACTGTGTCAGCTTTATCGGGAGAAGAGTGACCGGGATCGACTATAGGTTTTCCTGCCGGATGGATTTTACTCCAGAGGAGAATGAAACAGCAGGGTTCGTTCTGCTTCAGGCCAGCGATCATCAGTATCGTGTGGAAAAGGGTCTGAAAGACGGACAAGAGATACTGCGTGTAGTTCTGTCCTGGAGTGAAATGGATGTACCGCCGCATTTTCCGGGCTTTAAGAGTGAGACGAAAGAGAAGGTTCTGGCGGAGATCCCTGCTCCGTCTGCAGACGTGGAACTCTGTATCGAAGTGGAGGGACAGGACTTCAATTTCTTTTATGAGGAAGACGGACAGCGTCATCCGGTTTATGAGCATGCGGACGGAAGATTGATCAACCCGGAGATCGTAGGGTGTATGACGGGAATGATGGCAGGCGTCTTTGCCAGCGCCAACGGAAAAGAAAGCGGGAATCGCGCCGTGTTCTCAGAGATGAGTTATCGGGATGCCACAGTGTAAATTGCGTCATCCAGATCCGTAAGATAAAGGACAGCATACTTTAAACTGTAAAATCATGAGGGAACATGATAAAATGAAAAACAGCATGTAATATAAACAGTAAAGAAGGTGCAGGATGAAGTACGAAGAGATCATAGAATGTCAGTTTTCGACAATGAGAGACCGTGAACTCCATTTCCATCAGGAACCGGAGATCATATATGTATTGGACGGAGAGATAGAGTTAGGCGGAGAAAACGGCGCCCATACGCTGAAGACGGATGACTTCCTCATTGTGAATTCCAATGTCAGACACGAATGGCACACTTCAGGAGAAGTACTGATCGGGAGCATTTTTGTCAATTATAAGATGCTGACAGAGATGTTCCAGGGGGAGCAGGTATATTTTCTCTGTGACTCTACTGTGGAAAGATCAGAGAGTTATGAAAAGATGCGCTATTATATCCGGCAGATATTTAATTACTACCAGACAACGGAGGGTCAGGCATTTCTATTAAGAAGAAGCATATCTTATCAGATGCTTTATCTGCTCACATCGTCTTTTATCGTAAAGAAAGGCATGAGCCATTACGATTCTCTGAGAGGGATTTCGGACGAGAGGATGAATGAGATCCTGAATTATATCATGTCTCATTATCAGGAGCAGATCACGTTACAGGAACTTGCGGATAAACTGTATCTGTCAAACGCGTATCTGTCGAAATACATCAAGCGGAATTTCGGGCTGAGTTTTCTGAAGCTGGTCAACAATATCCGGATGGAGCATGCGGTAGGGGAACTGATCTACTCTGACAAATCTATCATCAAGATTGCCATGGATAATGGTTTTTCCAATCTTGCAGGCTTTAACAAGACATTTCGCGAGATCTATCATCAGACTCCGGCGGAATACCGGGAAGAGATGCAGGCTAAGACGGGGCGGGAAGAGCAGGAGACAAATTCAGAAGAAATCCTGACCAGAGTAGAACAGTACCTGACATCCAATCACGTGGACGCACCGAAAGAAGGCGATTCCACAGTGTCTATATTGGAGTGTGATATGGATCAGAAAACATGGATTGGAAAAAACTGGAAAAAGATGATCAACATCGGTCCGGCAGAAGACATTTTGCGATATGATGTCAGGGAACAGATCGAATATCTGAAAGAGAATCTTGGATTCGAGTATGTCAGGTTCTGGAACTTTCTGTCGGATGAGATGATGATATTCCTGGATGAAAAAAAGACAAAATATAATTTCAGCATGATCGATAAGGTTCTGGATTTTCTCGTGGAGAAGGGGATACACCCTTATGTCGAGCTGGGATTCAAGGCAAAAGAAGTATTTCAGAATGTCCATAAAAGACTGGTCGATATCGATAATAAGAATCAAATGCGAATCATAGAAAAGAACAGGGGATTTCTGGAGGAGCTGATCCGTCATCTTGTAAAGCGTTACGGTATGGAAGAGGTGGAGACGTGGTACATAGAGCTGGAGAAAAATTCGGTGATCCGTTCCAATGTGGAACCGGAAAAATATTTTGACACGTTTGAGATCATATACGGGATCTTTAAGACCTATGTCCCAGGTATCCATATCGGGGGAGCCGGTTTCAGCCTAAACGACCCGGGAGAGAACCTGCAGGAGATCCTGGTAAAATGGAAAAAAAGAAAGGTACAGCCGGATTTCATCAGCCTGTACAGTTATCCGTATATTATCGATAAAAAGATCATAGATGCGGGGCGGAGTGCCTATGCCCCTGACAGGGATTATCTGAGAAATCAGATCGAGGAAACACGCCGGTGCATGAACGAAGTGCAGATGGATGCGGAACTTCATGTGACGGAGTGGAGCAATTCCCTGTCTAACAGGAATGTGCTCAACGACAGCTGCTTTAAAGGCGCCTATGTTATGAAGAATCTGATACAGAACTGTCGGAAGGCAGATGTGATCGGTTACTGGCTTGCTTCCGATCTTTTCTCGGATTATTACGACACAAAAAAGATCCTGTACGGCGGCTGCGGACTCCTCACAAAGGACGGGATACGAAAACCCTCATATTACGCGTTCAAATTTATGAACGCGCTTGGAGGGCAGTGCATCGGGAAAAACGAAAACGCCGTTGCCACCCGCAGCGGATCGAAACAGATCAGTATCTGCTGTCATAATTATAAGCATTTTAATTTCCGGTATTATCTGGTAGAAGAAGATGAGATAGAGGTAGAGCGGCAGGCAGGGATGTTCGAGGACAACGAACGTCTCCAGATGACTGTCAGATTAAAAAATGTAGAGGAAGGCACGTATCAGATCAAGATTTATTCTGTAAACCAGGAGTTTGGAAATATCCAGAACGAATGGGAGAAGATCGGGTATTACAATGATCTGAACCTGGAGGAAATGGAGTACCTTAAGTCTGTTACCCAGCCGAAGATCTACCTGAGCCAGCAGAAGAGCGTGAAAGGAATACTGGAGATTGAGACTGTACTGGGAGCGCAGGAGATACAGAATATTATCGTCACTGAGATATAAAGGAAATGTGAGATGGAAGAAAGATCGCTGAGAGAGTTGTTTCCGCTGACAGGGAGGATGTGGATCTGGGGCTGCATGAGAGGTATGCTTTTCCCATTATCCATAACCATGCCTTTTTTGAGATTATTTATGTATACAGCGGAACATGTGTAAATCATATCGGTGAAACTTCGTTGGAAATGAAAGCAGGCGACGTCTGCTTTCTGGCGCCGGATACCATGCATGCGCTTGCAGCGGTCCACGATGAGGATGTGGTCATGAACCTGATCGTGAGCAGGAATGCATTTGAGCACTTTTTCTTCGGGATGCTGAGGGAAAAGAACCTTCTGTCGGATTTGAAGAATGCCTGGTCCTGTATGCCAGATTGATGTTCATATGGCTGATACGAAATTATGAGATGATGGCGGTCGTACCCGGATATTCCAGTGAAGGTACAGATCGCCATATTGTTGCCATGCTGGGCTATATCGCTGCAAACTACAGCAAAGTCACACTGCGGGAACTGGCGGAATTTTTCTCTTACAATGAATCCTATATCAGCAGGATGCTCAAACAGCACACGGGAAAAAATTTTAATGAGATCGTAAGCGATCTGAAAGTAGAGAATGCCAGGAAGATGATCGAGACGACTGACCTGAGCATCAGCCGGATCAGTCAGGAAGTGGGGTGCTTTGATTCCAGTCATCTGAGCAAGAAATTTCGGAAACGGTACGGGCTATCCCCGAAAGAATACCGGGAGAAAATAAACAGGTAAAAAATGTACTGTCATATCTATAAAAAAAGTACAATTCTTTCTTTTCAAATATTGCTATACTTTTTTCAGTTCATCAATACGCGTATTCAAAGAAAAATCTAATATCAATCTGAAAGGTGGAAAATCTTATGCAGGAAAACAATATTTTCCCGTTTTTATGGATGCGGGGCGAATCAGAAGAAGTTATCCGGACGGAGATGGAAAAGATTTCCGAGTCCAATATCCGGGCGGTCTGCCTGGAGGCGAGACCCCATCCGGACTTTGCGGGAGAAGGATGGTGGCATGATGTGGACATTGTTCTGGATGAGGCGAAGAAGCGGGGAATGAAGATATGGATCCTGGATGACGCTCATTTCCCGACGGGACAGGCAAACGGACTTTTGCCGGAAAAATATCCGGAGAGGGCCAGGAGATACCTGTATACGCAGTTCGTCGAGACGACCGGACCGATACCCTGTGCGCAGGTAGATGTGGAACTTCTTGCTAAAAAGCAGTTTACCTGGATGGACTTCGGAAAGCCGCAGGTGAAGCCTGTACTCGATGAAAAGCAGATCCTCAGTGTAACCGCTTACCGTGTGATTGAGGGAGATGTCCTGTCGGAAGACGGTATGGACCTGACTGAAAATGTGAAAGACGGAATCCTGACCTGGAATGTTTCGGAGGGTACCTGGAGGATCTTTGTGAACTTTATGACAACAGATTTCGGGGCAAAACCGGAATATATCAACTATATCGATGAAAAGTCAGTGCAGGTTCTAATCGAGAGCGTGTATGAAGCCCATTATCAGCATTATAAGGAGGAGTTCGGGAAAACGATCCTCGGGTTCTTCTCAGATGAGCCGGGATTTTACAATACAGATGATCTGAAGATGGACGATAAGATCGGGGAGAAGATGATGCCGCTTCCCTGGTGCGGTGAACTGGACGAAAAAATGGAGGCCGCCTGCGGCGTGGGATGGAAACAGAAAATCCCTTATCTCTGGTATAAAGATGAAGACGGGCAATGTGCAGCGCTGCGGTTCCATTATATGGATTGTGTGAGCCGGCTTTACGAAAAGAACTTCAGCAGGCAGATCGGAGAGTGGTGCAGGAGCCACGGGGTGCAGTATATCGGGCACGTGATCGAGGATAACGGACAGCACACCAGACTGGGGTGCGGTACGGGACACTATTTCCGCGCTATGGCAGGGCAGGATATGGCAGGAATCGATAATATCGGGAATCAGATCGTTCCTGGAAATCCCGACAGCACCAGGCATAATCCTTCCGGCGCGGGGAATCCTCAGTTCTTCCATTTCGGTCTGGCGAAGCTGGGAGCTTCGGAGGCATGGATCGATCCAAAGAAAAAGGGCAGGCTCATGTGCGAGAACTTCGGCGCTTACGGCTGGGGACTTGGGATAAAAAATATGAAGTGGCTGGTGGATTACCTGGTTGCGCAGGGCGTGAACCGCTTTGTGCCACACGCTTTTTCCATGGCGGACTATCCTGATGATGACTGCCCGCCTCACTATTACGCAAGGGGAAACAATCCCCAGTTCCCGTTTTTCGGAGAACTGATGAAATACACAGACAGGCTTTGCAGTATTTTTAGTGGAGGACAGAATGTACCTCAGGCTGCTGTGCTTTATGAGGCGGAAGGGGACTGGGCAGGGAAAGCCATGAGATCTTATGTGCCGGGGAGAGAACTCCAGGAGCATCAGATCGACTATGAAATCCTTCCGGCGGATGTGTTCGAGGACATTGAGTATTATGGAACCTGTGTGGAAGACGGAAATCTTGTCGTAAACGGACGGGGGATGAAAGTTCTGATCATACCGGAGATGGAATATCTGAGTGAGAAAGTATTCCGTTTTCTCTCCGCAAACCCGGATCTGACGACAGTGTTCATAAACAGCAGGCCAAAGGCAGTGATCGGGGCAGGAGAAGTCAGGGAGATCGAACTTCTGGAAAGGTATCCTGTTATCAGACTGGAGGAACTGGCAGGCTGGCTGAAGCAAAAGGGCGTTTCTGATGTGACTCTGGAGAAGGAGTGCAGGAATCTTGTTTCCTATCATTATAAGAAAGAACAGGATATCTATTTCTTCTTCAATACGTCCCTCTCCGATGAAATCAGGGAGAGGATCACGCTGCCTGTTGCCGGAACATACGGAGAATACCGGGCGCTTGAGGATACATGGTATGAAGTGCCTCAGAACGGAAATTCATTTATGCTTGAACTGAAACCCTATGAGTCCCTGATCCTTGTGGCGGACCCGGAGCATGAACTCCGGAAAAAGCCAGGCGGGGATATCGTGGAAGAGACAGATATTTCCGATGGATGGGAACTGACACTGTACGAAACGGGAAAGAGCGGAGAAGGAGAAAAGGAAGAATTGGACAGACTGATCCCTGTATCGGAATGGCACAGAGATTTTTCAGGGGTTATGGAATACAGGAAACAGGTCAGCCTGAAGAAGGAAAACAGCAGGATCATCCTGGAGCCGCAGTACATTTATGAATGCATGGAAGTGATCGTAAACGGAGAGAAGGCCGGGAAAAAGATCTGTCCGCCCTACGCAGCAGATATCACGGATGCGGTGAAAGACGGGGAGAATGAGATCGTGATCCGGGTGGTGAACACTCTGATTCGAAATGTAAATACGAAACCGGGGATCTTCGGGCCGGAGAGAGCAGTGCTGGAACCGTCCGGAATGTTTGGGCATATCCTCCTTATCAGAAAGGCAGGGGACTGAGACGGCAAAAAACTGATGTGAGAATTTGTTCTCAACAATCCGAAACAAAAAAAGCAAAAAAACAGAACAAGAATCGCTATATAAAACGACTATCAGGCATTAGTTGAAAGTGCGTCGGATTGGTAGAATTGTCTCAAAAGAAAGGAAGAGGAGGTACTTGCTTTATGGAAAATCAAGTAAAAGTACAAGAAAAGACAAGTATGAAGACTGCGGTCTTCTACAGTTTCGGTGAAGTCGGGTCACAGTTGAGCTGGGCTATGATCAACAGTTATCTGACGATCTTCTATACGGATGCTGTAGGGCTGACAGCGACGGCTGTTTCGCTGATCATGCTGATCGCCCGTGTCTGGGATGCGATCAACGATCCGATGATGGGTATGATCGCAGACCGTACCAACACAAGATGGGGGAAATTCCGTCCGTACCTGATGTTTGCGCCGCCGTTCCTGGCAGTATTCAATGTCCTGACCTTTACCGTATTTCCGGTGACCGGAATGGCGAAAGTTCTGCTCTGTCTGGTATGTTACATCGGCGCAGGAATGTCCTACACAGCAGTATGTATCACATACGGCGCGATCGTAAACAGGATTGCGAGAGACTCCCAGGTGCGTATGAACTACACATCCGCGCGTGCTGTCGGATCTTCGGTAACCCAGTTTGTTATCGGTGCTGTTGCAATGCCGCTGATCCTTTACTTCAGTGGAAGCGACATGCCTCAGGCAAGAGGATACTTCATTACAGCGATCATCTGCTCTGTTGCGATGCTCCCGTTCTTCTGGCTTTGTGCTTATAACTGTAAAGAGACGGTCGTCGTGGAAACACCCCAGCAGTCAGGACCGAAGCGTTCCATTCTCCAGTCCTTAAAGCTGATGAGCAAGAATAAGATGCTCCTGATCACTGTGTTCTGCGTATTCATCGGCGCGGCATCGACAATGGGACGTATGAGCCTGCTGTCCTACTACGCGATCTATGTTGTAGGATCAGCGGCTGTGATCGCTCCGCTCTTTTCAGCAATGAATATCTTCAACTTTATCGGATGTCTGCTTCTTCCGATGGCGACGAAAATATTCGGCAAGAGAAACTGGCTGATCATCCTGAATGTAGTCCAGATCGTTGCATTTGTGCTCATGTTCCTTGTTCCGGCGAACAACATGGTATTCCTGATCGCTGTGAGCTGTATCATCGGTATCACAAACTCCGCTGCAAACGTATGTACAGGAATGCTTTCCGACTGTATCGAGTACGGCGACTGGAAATACGGTATCCGTGAGGAAGGTCTTACATATGCTTATATGAGTTTCGGTGTAAAGCTTGCAACAGCAGTTACCGGTTCTGTGGGAGTCCTTCTGATCGCTGCGACAGGATTCGTTCCGAACGCAGAGCAGGCAGAGGCTACAAAGATGGGAATCAACGCGGTTGTAAACCTGCTCCCGGCAGCGCTGGTATTTATTTCCATGATCCCGCTGTTCTTCTATAAACTGAACAAGAAGACAATGGATAAGATCGTCGCTGAACTTGACGCAAGAAACGCTGCAAAAGCAGAATAATGAAAACTGAATAACGTACATAGAATCCCCGGGATATGTAATGGTAATGTGCAGTACCCGGGGATTTTTGAAATCGGTGATTTAATGAAAATGGAGGTGTTGAGGATGAACCGACTGACAAAGCAGCAGGAAGAGAAAATACAGGATCTTCTCTCACAGATGACACTGGATGAGAAGATCGGGCAGCTGAACCAGGAATCTGTCTCGATCGTGGGCGGATTTGACGTCCCGTTTGAGGAACTGATTGAGATGATGACGGACGGCAGGATCTCTCAGGAAGAGTTCGAGAAGATCATGAGTACGGCGGAGCAGGATTACCATGAGGATGATATCCGCGCCGGAAGAGTGAGCTCCCTGATGATCCAGGATCCGGAGAAAGTGAATGAACTTCAGAAGATCGCGGTAGAAGAAAGCCGCTTGGGGATTCCGCTGATCTTCGGACTGGATGTGATCCACGGGTTCCGGAGCGTATACCCTATTGCCATCGCGGAGGCGGGAAGTTTTGATACGGAACTTTTTGAGAAGACAGCGAGGATGGCGGCGAAAGAGTCAAGAGGTCACGGCGTAGCATGGCATTTTGCGCCTATGATCGATGTGGCGAGAGACGCCCGGTGGGGACGTGTCTCCGAGGGACCGGGCGAAGACCCGCATCTTGTCTCCGAGTTTGCCCGGGCAAAAGTGAGGGGACTGCAGAATGATCACAGCTCCCCGGGAAATTATGTGGCGGCGTGCCTGAAACATTATGTAGCGTATGGAGCCTGTGAGTCCGGAAGAGACTACAACACGACGAGTATGGCGCCCTATATGCTCTATAATACATATCTTCCGCCCTTTAAGGCAGCGGTGGAAGAAGGCGCTCAGACCGTGATGGCATCCTTTAATGACCTGAACGGCGTTCCCTGTACTGTCAATCCGTTTACCCTTCGAAAGATCCTGAAAGAAACGTATCATCTGCCGGGATTTGTGGTCAGTGACGCGAATGCGATCCGGGAGTGTGTGACCCACGGTATCGCATCCGATGAGAAGGACGCAGGGATCCAGGCAGTAAATGCTGGACTTGATATGGATATGGGAACCGGCATCTATCGGGACCACCTGAAAGAAGCCGTGGAGGAAGGAAAAGTTTCCATGGATGTCATCGATGAGGCGGTGGAGAGAGTCCTTCGGGTCAAGATGTGGCTTGGGCTTTTTGACCATCCCTATGTGCCGGAAGAGGTGATCGGAACCTATGAGGAACTTCCGGCTGAACATGTGGCGCTGGCGAGAAAGGCAGCGGAAGAATCCATTGTTCTTCTGAAGAATGAGAATGAACTTCTTCCTATCGACCCGAAGAAAAAAGTGAGTGTTGTAGGAGAACTTGCGGATAAGCGGGAGGAAGTTGTGGGGGCCTGGTCCATCAGCTGGAAGGAGAAGGACTGCGTCAGCGTTCTTGACGGCATGAAGGAACGGTTCGAAAATCTGGAGTATTTCCCCTGCGGAGGCCCCTCCACGGAGATCAATGAGGAAGAGATAGAAAAAGCGGCGAAATACGGCGATGTGATCATTGCGGTCGTGGGAGAGCTGGTGAGCATGTCAGGAGAGGCGTCTTCCAGGGCGGATATCACCCTTCCGGACTGTCAGAGAGAGATGCTGAAAAAACTTCTGGAAACAGGGAAACCGGTGGTCGCTGTCCTGATGAACGGACGTCCTCTTGCCCTTGAGTGGGAGGCGGAACATGTACCCGCGATCGTGGAGGCATGGCATCTGGGGATCCAGATGGGAAATGCGGTCGCGTCAGTCCTTTCCGGGGATGTAAATCCGTCCGGACATCTGGCTTCCTCTTTCCCGGTAGTGACAGGTCAGTGTCCGATCTACTATAATCATCCGAATACCGGAAGACCGGGAGGAAAGAGCAAGTTTACATCCAGATATCTGGATGCGCCTTATGATTCTCTGTATCCCTTCGGATATGGACTCAGCTACACTGCTTTTTCATTTGAGGATCTTGCTGTGGAGGAGAGAGAGGATTCACTTGCTGTCAGCGTTTCTGTGAAGAATACAGGTTCAAGAAAAGGAACAGAGATTGTGCAGCTTTATATGCGTGACGTAACGGCGAGCATCGTCCGTCCGGTGAAGGAACTGAAGGACTTCTGCAGAGTGGAACTGGAGCCGGGAGAGGAAAGAAAAGTCGAATTTATTCTTCCCAAACAGAAGATGGGATTTTATAATAATGAAGGAGAGTACTGTCTGGAAAACGGAGAATTTAAGATCTACGTGGGAGGTAATGCCAGAGAGTGCATGGAAAGTACGGTAAATCTTTCATTTTAACATGAAGAAGGGGGATAACTGTGAAAAAAGAAGTTGTTTTCCTGTCTGCGGCAGTCCTATGCCTGCTGTCAGCCTGCGGGAGAGAGACGATGACGGAGGAAGAGGCAGGTGAAGTAGTCGAGGAGTTCAATAATGGAGATTTCAGGTACAGCATCAAAACTGAGATAGAAAATCCGTATGAGGATCCGGATGTGACCTCAGTAGGGATCGGACCGGAAGCTCCTATGGAGGGCGCTGTCATCCATTCTCCTTACACAGAATATCTGGGCTGGGCAGAGGAGGAAAGAGATCAGCAGGGAGCATCAGAAATGTACTGGTATACAGTGGACGGACAGTTGAAATATGCTATGCGGATTAACCTGACGGATGGTCCTCGGTGGATGATCGCAGGTGTGGATACAGATCGGGGCGGCCTGGATGACTATATGGACCGGTCGGATCCGGAACTGATTTACGACTGGGAGGAGGACGGATATACTGTCTTTACAGCTCCCTTTGAGACACAGGGGCAGGTCTCGATGTATTCTCTTACCGGGGACGAAGAAGATACGGAGAACAATCCAATATTTCCGTATACCTGTGCTGTGGAATATTATATCAACAACGATTCCAGGACTCTGGATCGGGTTGTGATCGACCATGAAGAATACGGACATATCTGCGAAAAACTCCGGCTTATGGAGGTGGAAGGACTTTCAGAGGAGGAAGCAAAAGCACAGGCGGAAGAAACAGAAGATATTATCCGCATGACCACAACGATCGAGTTTACAGACTTTAACGGGGATGTTCAGATCGATGTCCCGGAAGAACTGCTGGACGGGACAGCGGATACAGTGCAATAAAAGGAGGTCTTGATATAATGAAGATTGAACAATTCCAGCTTTTTGGGGACAGAAAAGATGTAACTCTTACAACCTATATCCTGGAGGACTCACCGGAGATCCTAAACGGAAAGAAGCGACCACTGATCCTGGTCTGCCCGGGCGGAGCGTATATGTTCTGCTCGGACAGAGAGGCGGAGCCCATTGCCCTGCGTTTTGCAGCGATGGGGTATCACGCGGCGGTGCTGCGCTACTCTGTATATAGCAATGGAGAGAACAAGTACGCGATCCCTGGGAAGACCCCGGCGTATGAGAAGAGCGTTATGCCCGGCCCTATGCGTGAGATCGGGAAAGCAATCCTTACAATTCGGGAACATGCGGAAGAATGGCTTGTGGATATGGATCAGATCGTGCTCACAGGATACTCGGCGGGAGCCAACAACTGTGCCCTGTACTGTGTGTACTGGGATAACCCGGTGATCACGGATTATCTTGGAGCAGATAAGGAGATGCTCCGCCCCGCGGCGGCTGTTCTGGGATATGGCGTATATGACTACCCGGCAATGCAGAAAGATCTGGACAAGATCGGAGATAAGGGAAGAATCGAAGGAAACTATGGATTTAATCTGGCCTTCTTCGGGACAGAACATCCGGATGAGGAGACCATGATCAAGGGGAGCCCTGCTTTCCAGGTCCATGAGACGACCCCGCCCATGTTCCTGTGGTCTACAAGGGAGGACAACGTAGTACCTGCCCGTCAGAGTGTTCTGATGGCAAATGCCCTGGCTGAGAACGACATTCCTTTTGAACTGCATATTTTTGAGCGTGGAATGCACGGGCTGGCGCTTGCAGATCAGGCTACATCCCAGGCAAAGGAACAGAATATGCCTGAGATAGCACAGTGGCCGGAGATGGCAGAAAGATGGCTGAAACAGAGGTTTGAATTTGATGTGCCGGATGTGTGCCCGAAGTGGGAGATGCCGGAAGAATAAAGCAGATGAAAACGAAGGACAAAAATCCAAGTTTGATTTTTGTCCTTCGTTTTTTTGACGGTAGAAATTTTTGCCTGAAGACAAAAATCAGGAGAAAACATGCCGAAATCATACAGGATACTTGTACTTATCTCGGCTAAAATGTAACCAGAAAGTGAAGAACACGAAAGGAGATCAAAGGTTATGAAAAACGGTAAATTACAGGTAGCTGTCATCGGATGTGGGGGAATCGCAAATCAGAAACATTTTCCGGCACTGAAATCACAGGCTGATAAATGCGATATCGTTGCATTCTGCGACATTCAGGTGGAGAGAGCTGAGAAAGCGGCAAAAGAGTACGGTGCTGAGGGCGCAAAGGTCTATGAGGATTATAAAGAGCTTATGAAGGATCCGGAGATTGACGTAGTACATGTCTGCACACCTAACGTTGCTCACTGCCCGATCACGGTGGCTGCATTTGAGGCGGGAAAACATGTTATGTGTGAGAAACCCATGGCTGCGACAACAGAGGACGCGCAGAAGATGATGGATGCATGGAAAAAATCTGGAAAAAAATTCACCATCGGATATCAGAACCGTTTCCGTACAGACGCTCAGGCTCTGAAACGTGCGTGCGAGGAAGGAAAACTTGGAGAGATCTACTTTGCAAAAGCACATGCTGTAAGAAGAAGAGCTGTCCCGACATGGGGCGTGTTCCCGGATAAGTCCAAACAGGGCGGCGGTCCGTTGATTGATATTGGAACACATGCTCTTGATATCACCCTGTGGTGCATGGACAACTATGAACCGGAGACAGTAACGGGTTCTGTATTTGAGAAGCTGGGACACCTTCCGGAGGCGACAGAAGGAAATATGTTCGGACCGTGGGATCCGGAAACATACGAGGTGGAGGATTCTGCATTCGGATATATCAAGATGAAGAACGGAGCTACGATCTTCCTTGAGTCCGCATGGGCGCTGAATGTAAAAGACTCCAGAGAGGCGGCTACAACTCTCTGTGGTACAAAAGCAGGTGCAGAGATGATCGGAGGAATGAGCCAGGAAGGATACGACCTTGTATTCAACGAGACAACAGGCGGTGTCCTGACAGAGGAGCATATCTCCGATACTGGAGCAATCGCATTCTTCGAGGGCAACGGAGGCGGAGCGCCGGAGGTCAAAGAGTGCAAGCAGTGGCTTGAGGCAATCCTGGAAGACAAGGAACCTCTCGTAAAACCGGAGCAGGCATTTGTCGTGACAGAGATCCTGGATACGATCTATAAGTCAGCAAGGGAAAACAAGGAGATCCATTTAGACTGATAAACAAGGAAAAACAGCAGGCCGGTGTGGAAAGACTCCGGCCTGAAAAAGAAGACAGGAGGCAGTGGAAATGTCAAGAATCAAGACATGTGTAAGCCTTTACAGCTTACAGGATGAATTTTTGAATAAAAGAATGAACCTGAGTGATATCATGCACTATGTAAAAGAAAAAGGATCAGAAGGTGTGGAGATCCTTCCGGACCAGATGCTCAAGAACGCGCCGGATATCTCGGACGAGACGGTTGCGGAGTGGAAGAAACTTCTGGATGAGACTGGACTGAAACCGGTTATCGCGGATGTATTCCTGAACACAAATCTGTACAAGAACAGAACGCTGACACGCAGGGAGTCCGTTGATCTTCTGATCAAGGAGATCAAACAGGCGGCACGCCTCGGAATCCATCTGATCCGTCTGGTTTCCATGGTTCCTTATTGGGTGATCGAGCCCCTTCTTCCCTATTGTGAGAAGTATGATGTTACCATCGCCATCGAGGTTCATGCGGCAATGGCGTTTGATGTGCCGGAGACGATGGCTTTCATTAATGAGGTAAAGAGACTGAATTCCAAATATGCCGGAATTGTTATCGATACAGGTATCTTCTGCCGCAGATTCCCGCGCGTTGTAAGAGCATATGAGACTCAGAACGGAACCAGCCCGCAGGTATTTGATTATATTGATACCCTGTTTGAGAAAGGAACAGATCTCCACAAAGTCCTGAATGAAAACGGAGGAAAATACCCGGCTGATCTTGAGGCCGCGATCCAGTCCGAACATGACAGGATGTTCGTACCGCTTTGCGACGGTTATGAAAACCTTGACTACAGCGTGCTGGATGAGTACATGCCGTACATCAAGCACTTCCACTTTAAAATGTTCGAGATGACTCCGGAAGGACCGGAATATTCTATGGATTATAAGGGACTTCTCCAGTATCTCCATGACCATGACTATGACGGCTATGTTTCCACAGAGTATGAGGGCAACAGGTTTACACTTCCGGGACATCCGATGATGGAGAAACAGCAGGTGGCAATGCAGTTGAAATACGTCAATGAGTGTCTGAAGGAAATTCAGGGTTAAGGAGGCGAGAGATATGTTTGATAACAACGTTTTTAAAGAAAATACATGTGTCAATGTAGAGGAAGACGGCAAAGTCATCGGTTTTGAGATGCAGACGAACATCACATATTACAGAGGAATTCCGATGTCAATGATCGAGTACATCAAAGTTGCGGTGGACGGAGAGGAAGTGCCGACAGAGGATATCCGTATCTCTCTTGAAAGAGAAGACTGGTTCACTCTGAAAGAGGCGGAGACCGTCACAGATTACAAATGGGAGTACGGCGAGCCTCTGTATGTCCGGGTACTGAAAGACGGCGGACTTTCTAAGGGAACACATAAGGTAAAACTGACAGTTGCTACGAGAACAGCATATATCCCGGTGCCGCTGGAAGGAATCAAAGAGCGTGAAGTTGTGATAGATTAGGAGACAGACAATGGCAAAGAAGAAAGTATTAGGTATTTCTTTTGGAAGAAAGATGGCAAATACGGACGTTATGGTCAAGGCGGCCCTTATGGAGTGCGAGAAAGCCGGATTTGACGTACAGTTCATCCGGGGCGATGACCTTGACATCAGACCCTGTACAGGATGTATCTCCTGTGTGGTGGGAATGACAACAGGTCGGGGAAAGGGCGGATGCCCGATCAAGGACGATTTCCATATCATTGATGAAGCCCTCATGGAGTGCGATGCGGTGATCGTCGGCTCCCCGACATACGAGACATCTCCGACAGGACGTTTTAAGACCGTGTGCGACCGGATCGGGCCATCCCACGATATTACGTTCAGGAAAGCAACTTACGATGAGGGGATTGCAGCGGGAAAACCGGCGGATCAGCTTCCGGATCCCCGCTCTTTCAAAAAGCGTGTGGGTGCTCTGATCTCCGTGGGAGGAGCGATGACAAAGAACTGGCTGGCGTTCATGCTTCCGCTTATGTATGAATTTACAATGTCCATGGGCATCGACGTGGTCGACATGCACGAGTATCATGGAGCAATGGCATACGAACATGTTCTCGGAAATGAGAACGAGATGGAGCGTATGAAGAAGATGGGGCAGAACATTGCAGAGGCTCTGAAGGCTGAGACAGAGAAAGAACGCACGAAATGGAGAGGCGATGAGGAGGGCGTCTGCCCGGTATGCCATCTCGATATGCTGACTGTCTCCAAGGATAGAAAATCGGTGGAATGTCCGGTCTGCGGCATCAAAGGAGAATTTGCCGTGAAAGACGGCAAACTGGAAGTGTCCTTCAGCGAGGAAGAACAGAAAAGATCCAGGCTGCGCTGGGATGGAAAGCTGGAGCACTCTACGGAGATCAAGACACAGGCAGTCGGTCCGGGACAGATCCCGAACCTGAAGGAACTGAAAGCGCCGTACATCGGATACGCTGAGAAATAAAGAGAACGTATAACCTATAACAAAATAGAGGAAAGGAGCAGTACGAAAATGAAATTAGGACTGATCACTTCAATCTGTGAAGGAATGACATTTGAGGAAGTTGTTGACTTCGCCGCAGAGAATGGTCTGGAGTGCCTGGAAGTCGCGTGCTGGCCGCAGGGCGGAGCACAGCGTAGATATGCAGGAGTCAGCCATATCGATGTTGCGAATCTTACAGAGGAGAAAGCAAAAGAGATCAAGGATCTGTGTGCGGCAAAGGGAGTTGAGATTTCCGCTCTTGCATATTATCCGAACACTATGGACCCGGATCTGGAGAAACGCCAGAGTTATATTGATCATCTCTACAAGCTGATCGATGCGTCCGCAATGCTGGATGTAAATATGATCACAACATTTGTCGGAAGGATCCCGGACAAGAGTGTGTCTGCGAACCTGGAGGAAGTAAAGAAAGTGTGGCCGCCAATCCTGGAATACGCAAAGGGAAAAGGCGTGAAAGTGGCTATCGAAAACTGCCCCATGCTCTTTACAGAAGATGAGTGGCCGGGCGGACAGAATCTGATGACGACACCGGCAAACTGGAGAAAGATCTTTGAGATCCTGCCCTATGACAATTTCGGAATCAACTATGATCCGTCCCATTTTGTATGGCAGCAGATCGATTATATCAGACCGCTCTACGAGTTTAAGGATAAGATATTCCATGTCCACTATAAAGATATCAAAGTATATCCTGACAAACTGGCGGATGTGGGAGTCATGGCAACGCCTCTGGAATATATGTCGCCGAAGATTCCCGGCCTGGGAGATGTGGACTGGGGGAAATATGTATCCGCACTTACTGACATCGGATATGATGGATATACCTGTATCGAGGTTGAGGACAAGGCATTTGAAAAGAGCCTTGACGATGCCAAGAGAGCAATTAAGTTAAGCGCAAAATACCTGAGAAATTTTGTGCTCTAAGTCTGAAAAAAGTTACAGTTGATACTGGACTCAAAAACAGGAAGATCCGTGGCGGCGAAAAGCCGCCCTGCCTGTAACAGGAGGAACAGAGATGGAAGATATCAGAATTGGAATCATCGGTCATGGTTTTATGGGCCATGAACACGAGAAGATGCTGACAAAGATGGAAGGCATCCGGCTTGTAGGATTCTCTGACAGGGATCCGAAACAGCTGGAAGATGTTCAGGAAGGACTGAAACGCTACAGTTCAAATGAGGAACTGATCAATGATCCGGAGGTGCAGGTTGTCCTGATCGCGGCGAACAACAACCAGCATCATGATCTGGTGATCCAGGCTGCCCGCGCCGGCAAGGATATCATCTGTGAGAAGCCGGTAGCCATGAGCCTGGAAGAGCTGGACGATATGGTCCGGGTGACACAGGAGTGCGGCGTGAAATTTACCGTTCACCATCAGAGAAGGTTCGACCCGGATTTCCGCACTGCAAAAGAAGTGCTGGACGAGGGAACCCTGGGAGACGTGTACACGATCAAGAGCAGTCTCTACGGGTTCAACGGAAATATGCATGACTGGCATGTCTATGTGGCGGAAGGCGGCGGAATGCTCTATGACTGGGGCGTTCATCTGCTGGACCAGATGTTCTGGATGATGCCGGGGGCGAAGATCAAAAGCCTTTACGCGGATATCCGCAACGTCATCAATTTTGAGGTGGACGACTACTTCAAGATCCTGATGCGTTTTGACAATAACATTACAGCGGAAGTGGAGCTGGGAACCTATTATCTGACGGACAAGAAGCACGATAAATGGTTCGAGCGCCACTGGTTCATCGGGGGAAATAAAGGGAGCGCTTATGTAGACGGATTCGAGCCGGAAGGAAAGATCGTGCGCACGGCAGGGCTTCTCCAGAATGTGAGCGGCCACCGCACCATGACGGCTGCGGGACCCACACGTTCCTTCGGACCGCCGCCGGAGGGCAAGATCCTTACGGAAGAGCTTCCGAAAGTAACCACATGCCATGAGAATTACTTTGAGAATTACATCAGGGCATATCACGGAGAGGAAGAGTTCCTCGTGAAGATCCCGGAGACAAGGAGAGTCCTCGCGCTCATGGATGCAGTGAGAGAATCCGGGAGGACAGGAAAATCCATCGAGTTTGAATAATTACAGCAGGGTCAGGCCCTTTCAGGAGGGCCGGGCCCTTTTGTGGAAATTTATGGAAAGAGGAAAAAGTAATGAAAAAGTATGCGTTTGGAGTAGACATAGGCGGAACAACAGTCAAGATGGGATTCTTCTCAACGACAGGAGAACTCAAAGAGATGTGGGAGATCCCTACAAGAACAGAGGAGAACGGAAAGTATATCCTGGGCGATATTGCCGCCGAAGTGAAGAAAAAAATGGACGAGCTGAAGATCAGCCCGGAGGAAACGGCAGGAATCGGAGTTGGAGTGCCGGGGCCCATCGGACCGGATGGAACGGTGCTGAAATGTGTGAATCTGGGCTGGGGCATCTTCAATGTTGAGAAAGAACTGAGCAAGATGACAGGCCTGAAGGTAAAGGCAGGAAACGACGCCAATGTTGCCGCTCTCGGCGAGATGTGGCAGGGCGGCGGAAGAGGCTTCAAAGATATGGTCATGGTCACTCTGGGAACCGGAGTCGGCGGCGGTATCATCATTGACGGACACATCCTTCCGGGGATCAACGGGGCTGCCGGAGAGATCGGCCATATCCCGATGAAAGAGGGGGAGACGGAGACCTGCGGATGCGGAAAGAAAGGCTGTCTGGAGCAGTACGCGTCTGCCAGCGGGATCGCCCGCACGGCGAAAAAGCGTCTGGCCGAGGAAAAAGATACGGACAGTGTTCTGAGGAATATAGCTGACGTGACGTCAAAAGATATCTTTGACGCAGCAAAGGAAGGAGATGCATTTGCCCTTTCTCTGGTGGACGAAGTAGGAAAAATGCTGGGGAAAGCTCTGGCGTCCATCGCCTGTGTGGTGAATCCGGAAGCCTTTGTGATCGGCGGAGGAATGTCAAAGGCAGGGGATATCCTGATCGACGCGATCAGGAAATATTATGTGGAATATGCGTTCCATGCTGAGCGGGAGACCGAGTTCAAACTTGCGGAGCTGGGGAACAACGCCGGGATGTTCGGCGGCGTGAAACTGGTGCTCGACTGATCGGAAGAATTTGAGGCGGCATACGAGAAAATCTGAATGTCTTGCTTGCCGTCCTTTTTTTATAAAGGGAGGTATGACAGAGAGATGTTTACTACAGAAAATACACTGAACGAAGTGATCGAAGGTACGAAAGATCCAAAGATAAAGGCTTATTTCAGCCTGGGAATGCCATCGGAATTTTTTGATCTTGTGCCGGAGGAACTCAAGGGATGTCCTCTTGCTGAGATCAAAGAGAGATATACGATGCCCTGGGGAATGCCCTATCCGGCGGAGGAGATGGCAGCCACTGCCAATTTCGCGGAAAATATAGTCCGGCAGGAAAAATACGGCGTGTTCTCCCTCTGGGGCAGGGAGGATTCCGTGCCGGATCCGCTGGAAAACGGGAAAAGCTCGGTTTTTCTGCTGACGCTGCATAAAGAACAGGCTTCTGCGCCGGAAGAAAAGAAACCTGCCGTGATCCTCTGCCCGGGAGGCGGTTATGAGACTCTTTCCTTTATCGGGGAAGGAATCTCCATGGCGGAGAGACTGGAGAAGGAGGGATATTTCCCCTTTGTACTGCGCTACCGGCTCAGCCCGAACCGTTATCCGGCTTCCCAGGAGGATCTTGCCCTTGCCGTCAAATTCGTCCGCGCGAATGCGGAGCGGTTTGGCATAGATCCCCACAGGCTGATGCTGATGGGATCCTCCGCCGGCGGGCATCTGTGCGCGTCTACCGCCGCGCTTGTCGATGAGATTGACCGTGCGCTGACGACTGAACTTGAGGAGACTATGCCGGAGGCAGCAGAAAAATACAGAGGAATCTCAATCCGGCCGGACAGCCTCTGCCTGAACTATGCAGTGATCAGTTTTGGGAAAGAGAGCCATATGGGAAGTATCCAGGCTCTTACAGGGGGACAGGATGCTCTCCGGGAAAAGCTGTCCGTGGAAAAACAGGTATCAGACGGCTTTCCGAAAACATTTCTCTGGGCCTGCGAGGACGATCAGCTGGTGCCTGTGAGCAACACAACACGTATGGGGGATGCCCTGAGAGAAAAAGGGGTTCCGTTTAAAATGATGATCTACCCGACAGGCGGCCACGGCTGCGGTCTGGCGGCAGGAACTTCGGCGGAAGGCTGGTTTGACGAAATGATAAAATTCATGAAAGAAAAATAAAGGAAGGAAAAAATGGGAAATCTTGAAAGATTAAGAGTATCGAAGGACGGAAGACATCTTGAGACGGAAAGCGGGAAGACATTTCTCTGGATGGCGGATACGGACTGGACTATGCCGATGAAACTCAAATGGGATGACGTCATCTACTTTATGGATAAAAGGATACAGCAGGGATTCACAGTGCTTCAGATCGTGGCTCTTGATCCGGAGATGGATCATGAGATGCGCACGCCCTGCGGCGAAACGGCGCTTTTTGATTACGACCTTTCCAGGAGAAATGAAAAGTATTTTGAATACCTGGACTGGATCATTGATACCGCGGATGAGAAAGGACTTTATGTCATGCTCCTGCCGGCGTGGGGACAGCTGGTAGTCGGAGAGGACTGGGGCGGCGGGACCTATGAGAAAACTGTGACCGCAGAGAATGCCTATGAGTATGGAGACTGGATCGGACAACGTTATAAAGACAGAGACAATATTATCTGGTGTCTTGGGGGAGACCGTCAGCCCATACACAAAGGAGTCAGCTACAAAGATGTGTGGAGAAAGATGGCGGAGGGGATCGGTCACGGCGTGACGGGAAAAGACCTGAAGTGGAACGTGCCGGATCCTGACTGGAGCAGGGCGCTTATGACCTGTCACACCTGCTTTGAGATGGAAACGGGAAAATATTCAACGATGTCATACTGGGATGACGGAGATGTGTGGATCGACTTCATCATGCTCCAGTCCGGACATGGAGAAAAGACTCAGAACTATATTCAGGTAAAAGCAGATTATGACAGAGAGCGGCCCATGCCGATCTTCGACGGTGAGCCTGCCTACGAGCAGATGCCGTCCGGATGGCCGGAGCTGTTCCCTCTCCACGATGAGTGGATCGTGCGGAAACGGGCTTACTGGTCCCTGTTCGCGGGAGCCTTCGGGCATACCTACGGGCATTCCAGCGTGTGGTGTATGATCTCGGAGAAGGAGAGGGACGAAGGGCGCCCCTACTCCTGGTTTGAGGCCCTTGACCGGCCCGGCGCATGGCAGATGAGAGTCCTGACGGATCTGCTCCGGTCCAGACCTTTCCCGGACGTTGTCCCCTGCCAGGAGATGATCGGCCATAACAGCTCCTGCGGGGAAGGATGTCTGGATGATCACAGACAGGCCTGCGTTGACAGAGAGGGAAGATTCGCCATGATCTACCTCTCCTCCGGAGGAACGGAGAAAGTGGATCTTTCCAGGCTGAAGGGAGATACCCTCTGTGTCTGGTGGTTTGATCCGAGAAACGGCGAGTGCTCCGAGAAACAGGAGATCCCGAATACAGGAAGCTGGCAGGATTTTACTTCACCGGACCAGGGAGACAGGAAAGACTGGGTTCTTGTCCTTGACGATAAGGCATGCGGATTCGGCAGACCCGGCCGCCTTCTGGAAGAGGTGAAGAAAGAGTTTGACTCTCCGAAAGCTGAATTGAAGAAAGTATTTCCTGGATGGGAATAAGATAAACCTGAAAGATTAAAAAAATATATCGGATTTTTAACCTGTATGTACATGAACACTGCTGCGGAGTAATTATCCTAAGAAAAATGATTAAAAATCAGGGCAGAATTTCTCTCTGTTTTCATTAAAATAATAACTATGAGATATCAGAAAGGTATCAGACAGGAGGAAAAAATGGAGAAGAAGATCAAACGGGGAGTAGCCATCTACAGCTACTCCGGAGAGTATGGAAGGACGATGAACCTGGAAGACTGTTTCAAGGATATGTATGACATGGGGGCAACCGGGATCGAGATCCTGGCGAATTCCCATATCGACAGCTATCCGGAGCTGAGCGATGAGTATGTGGCGGAATGGGAACGGCTCTGTAAAACATACAATGTGGAGCCTGCGGAATACGGTCACTGGGTTGACACAAGACTGTACAAAGACAGGAGCATCAGCATGGAAGAGGCGAAGGAGAAGATGGTCAACGATTTCAAGATCGCCAACAGGCTGGGATTCCACATCCTGCGCACCAAGCTGGGCGTGATCAACGACGAGCTGGCCCCGGTGGAAAACTGGAGGGAGATCATCAAGAGCGTGCTCCCGGAAGCGGAGAAGTACGGCGTGGTGATGTGTCCGGAGATCCATCTGACCACTGTGCTGGCGGACAAGTTCGTGTCTGACTATGTGGATTTCATCGAAGAGACAGGGACGAAGAATTTCGGGCTGAATATCGACCTGAGCGTATTCCAGAACAGGTTTGACGTGCCGGGCGTGGTTGTCTACAACCCGGACTGCAAACATTCCCAGCCGGAGGAGATCATCCCGCTTCTGCCCTATGTGAAATGTATCCACGCCAAGTTCAACAAGATGGACGACAACTTCAACGAGCTGACGATCCCTTATCCGGAGATCCTGCAGATCCTGAAGGATCAGGGATGGGAGGGCTATCTCCTCAGCGAGTACGAAGGGGAGAAGAAGGATGTTCCCGGATATGTGTCGCATGAGCTGAGAAAGCACCATATCATGATGAAGCGGATCTTAGGATATTAAAGGAGGGCCGGAGATGTTAGAATCAGAGGTAATTCAGTACAGAGGGTTTCACAATATTGTTGAAGATGGAAAAGTGACAGGGTTTCAGGTCTGCGTCAGATCCGATTATTACCGCGGGGTATGGCTTAGCCAGCTTCGCCCCGGAAAAGTGGTGGTTGACGGAGTGACTTATCCGAAGGAGAGCGTGATCTGGGAGATCAACGGGAAAGATTATACGGTAGAGGAACTTGCGCAGGCGGGCAGTGACTTCTGGAGGATCACCGATGTGGCGACACTGAAGATCCCGAAAGAGGGAGGCCTGGAACAGGGGGCGCACACGGTGTCCGTGAGATTCGCCGCAAGCTGTTCCTATATGCCGCCTTTCATGGATATCTTTGACGAGGACGGGGATGACCGTTCCTTTAACGGAGGAACTTATACCAGAGAAAACATGATCATCGTATAAAGTGGCATCCTGGACGAATGGAAGAGGCTGGGATATAAGAAAAATCCGGACAGGGAAGAGATCCGGTATCTCACATCGATCTGTATTCCCCGTCTGGAATACAGGGAGTGCAGCGCCCGGAAGGGCTCCCTGACCATCGACGCGCTCCTTGATACCAACGAGATCCGTCTGTACCGGATCCGCCCGGCGGAATAAGGAAATTCAGATTGTCTTGCGGTACTGCTCCGGCGTCATTCCCGTCTCTTTCCGGAAGATCTTCCCGAAATAGCTGGGACTTTCAAAGCCGCACATCCGGGAAATATCCGCGATCCTCTTGTCGGGATACTGGATCAGGTAAATCCGTGCATGGCTGATCCGGAGTTTGAGGAGATAATGCATGATCGTCTGCCCCATCTCTTTTTTAAAGACGGAGCAGAGATATTCCTTCGACAGCCCGGTCACAGGAGAAAGATCGGACAGTGAGACCGGGCGGGAAAAATTCTGTTCCAGGTAGGAAAGGGTCCGGCGCAGGACCTGATTCTCGGGTACAAGCTCCGACGGACTCAGATAGGAGATCTCCCGGGAAAGCTCCAGGAGAAAGCGGTAGCACCGTGCAGAGAGTTCCAGGGAGCGGTCTGCGCCCCCTCCTGTCCAGAGGTCATGAAGATCCCGGATGGCATCCCGGAAGACGCGGGGCCGCGCAAGGTGAAAGACGCCGGAACTCGGCATGGAGAGGGCGTGCAGGAGGTCAGCGCAGATCGAACCGTCGAATCCGATAAAGTGGACGGTCCAGTCCTTTGACAGACTGCGGTAAATATGGGGAATATCCGGGTAGATCAGCAGTCCCTGGCCCTCTGAGACAATGGAACGCTGATGATCGGAAATAAATTCACCGGTCCCCTTTACACAGAAAAACCACTGGTAGAGAGAAAGACCGGCGGGCCGGTTGATCGTCTCCTGCCGGTGGTCCATGCCGAGCAGGCGCAGGTTCAGAGGCAGGGGAGAGGCCGGGGAGGACTGAGACAGGATCATGATCTTTCCTTCCTTTCCGGTGAGATTAATATTATTATATATTTATTATGATATTAAGATTGTAGAGAAAGGTCAAGAAGATTTATAATAATTACAAGATAAGTCCGGACTTAAAAATAAAAAAGGAGAAAATGATTATGAAGCAGATACCACAGATCAAAGAAGTAAACGGGATCCAGACATTGTTTGTAAACGACGAGCCTTTTTTCATCCTTGGGGGTGAGCTCCACAACTCCGCTTCCAGCAGCCTTGACTATATGGAGAAAGAAGTGTGGCCGAATCTGAAAGACCTGAACATGAACACGGTTGTAGCGCCTCTTTACTGGGAGCAGATCGAAGCGGAGGAAGGAAGATATGATTTTTCCATGCTTGACGGACTGATCGGCCAGGCGCGGGAGAACGGGATGCATCTTGTATTCCTGTGGTTCGGTCTCTGGAAGAATGCGGAGTCCATGTATGTCCCGGGCTGGATGAAACAGAATACGGAAACTTATTTCCGCGCGGAAAAGCCGGACGGAGAGAAGATCAACACGATCTCGCCGATCTGTGAAGCGGCAGTGGAAAAAGACGCGGCGGCATTTACGGCTGTGATGAAACATATCCGTGAGACGGACGAAGAAGAGTCCACCGTGATCATGATGCAGGTGGAGAATGAGATCGGACTGATGGGGACAGACCGTGATTACAGCCCGGCCGGAAAGAAAGCCTTCGGGGAACAGATCCCGGCAGAACTGTCAGAGTCCTTCGGGAAACAGGGAACCTGGGCGGAAGTGTTCGGCGAGGATGCCGGAGAAGCGTTTATGGCATATTATTTTGCCTCCGCCGTGGAAAAGATCGCGTCAGCAGGAAGGAAAGAGTATCCGCTTCCCTGCTATGCCAATGCGTGGCTGAAACAGTATCCCTGGTATCCGGGTTCTTATCCGTCAGGCGGACCGGTTCGGGAGATGCACCAGATCTGGAAAAAGACGGCGCCGTCTCTGTTTACCCTGGCCCCGGATATCTATGTTCCCTATGTGGCGCAGATCCTGGATCAGTACGGCTATGAAGGAAACCCGCTGTTTGTACCGGAAGTGAGGAAGGACGCCATGACCTCCTCCTACTGCCTGTATGCGTTCACGGCGAAGAACGCCATCGGATATTCACCTTTCGGCATCGAGGAAGTTGCCCTTCCGCCGGAGGCTGTGGACAAGCCGCCGATGGAGGTAATGATCGCTCTGAACATCGATCCCTCCGCGTTCGACACCACAGGGAGCAAGGATTACCTGAAGCGCACCTACGGACTGGTGGAGCAGATGAAACCCCTTCTTCTGAAATACAGAGGGACAGAGCAGATGAAATCCTATGTGAAGAAATCCGAGACAGATTTCGGAACGTTCCTGCAGTTCTCCGATTATGATATCCTGGTGGCTTACGCGCCGAAGCAGAGCGGGAGAACGCTGTCAGCCGGCACAGTGATCGAGCTGGATAAGAACAGGTTCCTTCTTGTGGGTACGAATTCTTCGTTTACCTTTATGCCGAAGACCGGCGAGCCGGTGAAGGTGGATTATCTGAAGATCCAGGAAGGCGACATCGAGAACGGAGAGTGGAAACCGGGAAGAGTGATGAACGGGGATGAGAGAATGGCCCTCAGATCCGGAGATATGCCCTCCTGCATGATGGTGGAGTTATATAAATATTGATGTGAAAGAATGAAAGCGGCCCGAAAACGCCGCGGCAGTCTTGCATGCCGCGGCGGACAGGACCGCTCTTTTCGTGGGAGAAGCGCTGCGGATGCCGGTCCGCTGTCAAGACCGGGATGTGCCTTTCTGCGCTTCCGCTGCTCTCATTCGGATCTTGAAGGTCTTGAACAGCCCGAGATGCATGTTGTCGGTCATGATCTCCTCCACGTCTTTCATGCTCACAGAATCATAGTATTTGAACCACCACAGGACCAGGGACATCATATTTGACGCAAAGAGATGGGCGTAGAGATCCGCGTATTTTTCCTGCTGAGGAGACCGGTCGGAAACCGGCTTCATTGCCGCAAGGATGTTGTCGTGGACGATCCGGGTCATCTCATTGAATACAGGCTGGTCCAGAGAGGTGCTCCAGAGGATCTGGTAGACTTCTTTTTTCCCGGAGATAAAGGTCAGCGCGGACTCATAGTTTTTGATGTAGATCCCGTCATGGATGTCCGACGGATCCGCGTTGATGAATTCGACGTTGATATTTTCCCGGAATTCATCCAGGGTCTTTTTCAGGAATTTATCCAGAAGATCATATTTGTCCAGGTAGTATTTATAGAACGTGGAGCGGTTGATGAGAGCGCTCTTGCAGAGCATATCCACAGTGATCTTATGGAACGGACAGACCTTCAGGCTGCTCAGGAGAGCCAGGTCGATCTGCTTCAGTGTTTTTATGATCCTTAAATCTGTTTTTGCCATAGTGCGATCCCCCCTCTGTCACAATGTTTCCGCATGGATCTGACGGACTCTGCGGACATTCACCCGGGGACGGATCTGAAAAAGAGATAACCGACAAAGAAAGGGCAAATGTTGCTTAACCGACAAAAAAATTCATCTTAATGATATGCAGGGAAACGCCTGTTTGTTAAAATTGTATCAAAGGGGATTTCCCAGGATCCGTGCGGATATAACAGGATGATTTTGGGCTCAAAAACCCAAAACTATTTTAGCATATTCCGGGGGGATCAGTAAACAAAAAGGAAAGGAAGAGGTGTTATGGAAGTTACGATTCAGATCGACGGGAAAGAGATCCGGACAGAGCAGGGTTCCAATGTCCTGGAAGCAGCTCTGACAAACGGCATCTATATCCCACATTTGTGTCATCATCCGGACCTGCCGGATATCGGCTCCTGCCGTCTGTGTATTGTGGAAGTGGAGGGCAGGGAGGGAGTCTGTCCCTCCTGTAAACTGGAAGCAGAGGACGGGATGAAGATCCGCACGGACAGCGAGCAGATCAGCCATTTGAGGAAGCTGTCCATGGAACTGATCCTGGCGGCGCATCCGGAGGACTGCTCCATCTGCCCGAAGTACGGACAGTGCGAGATGCAGACTCTGATCCAGTATATGGGCGTGTCCGCCACCAGGATGAACACCAGGGTAAAGGGACTCAAGATGGATGACAGAAACCCGCTGATCATCCACGACATGAACCGCTGCGTTCTCTGCGGACGCTGCGTTCGCGCATGCAATGATCTGAGAGGCGTGGGCGTTCTGCGCTACAATAAAAAGGAGATGGAGACCTATGTGGGAACTCTTCACGACAGGCTCCTGAAAGACTCCGACTGCCGGTTCTGCGGCGCCTGCGCCGAGGTATGCCCGACCGGGACGATCCGCGATATGATGAACTATACGGCGGTGGAGAAACGGGATACGCTGATCCCCTGCCAGGCTGCCTGCCCGGCTCATGCGGATGTTCCGAGATATGTCCGTTTTGTTAAGGAAGGAAAGATGGAAGAGGCTACCGCAGTGGTCCATGAAAAGATCCCCTTCCCGGAATGTCTGGGACATATCTGCGCCCATGCCTGCGAAGGAAAGTGCAGGAGAGGAGATGTAAACGAGGCGATCTCCATCCGAAACATCAAGAGGTATGCGGCGGAGCACTCCAACAACGAGATGTGGAGAAAGAACAGCAAGCATCTCCCCGCTACAGGAAAGAAGGTCTGTGTTGTGGGCGGAGGCCCTGCCGGAATGACCGCGGCCTATTATCTGGCGAAGCAGGGACACGAGACCGTCCTGAAAGAAGCGCTTCCCAAACTGGGCGGCCAGATGCAGTACGGGATCCCCTCCTACCGTCTGCCCCGGGAGGTTGTGGACAGAGAGGCCGGATACCTTCAGGACGTCGGCGTGAAGGTGGAGACCGACTGCCGGGTGGAGGATCCGAAGGCGCTGCTGGAAGAGTACGACGCGGTGCTGATGGCCATCGGAACCCATATGGGAGTCCGGCTGCCGATGGAAGGAAACGATCTTCCGGGCGTCCTGCTGAACGCGGATTTCCTGCAGAACGCGGCGATGGGAAAAGAGACCGGCATGGGGAAACGTGTGATCGTGCTTGGAGGAGGAAACGTTGCCTTTGACTGTGCGCGGTCAGCGGTCCGTCTGGGCGCGGAAGAGATCCATCTTGCCTGCCTTGAGGCGAGAGAGAACATGCTGGCGGACGATGAGGAGATCGAGCAGGCTCAGGAAGAAGGGATCCATGTCCATCCGGCGCACACGTTTGAGCGCATCTGTGGAACGGACCATGTCACGGGAGTGGAGTTCTGCAATGTGAAGAGCTTTACCTTCGATGAGAACAGGAGAGCCATCATCGAGAAGGAAGAGGGATCCAACCATGTGATCGAGGCGGACACCGTGATCTTCGCGGTAGGTCAGAGAGCCCAGATCACAGCGGATGCAGGTCTGGAGCTGGGAAGAGCCAACTCCATCGCGGTAAAGGAAGGAAGCCTTGCCACCAGTGCGGAAGGAATCTTTGCGTGCGGCGACGCCGTGTACGGGACAAAGACTGTGATCCAGGGCGTTGCGTCCGGAAGAGACGCGGCTTCCGAGATCGACCGGTACCTGGGCGGCGACGGAGATATCTCCGAGGTCCTTGCTCCGGTACAGGAGAAGGATCCGTGGATCGGAAGGATCGAAGGATTCGGTTATCTTGAGAGGGCGAAGGAACAGTTCCTTCCTGTGGAAGAGCGAAAGGACAGCTTTACTCCGATCAGCAGCGGGATCTGTGACGCGGAGATCTGCGGAGAAGCCGGAAGATGTCTGCAGTGTGACCTGCGGTTCAATATCACGGGACACAGACTGTGGAGCGATTATTCAGATCAGGAGGTGGCAGAATGAGTCTTTTAACAAACAATACAGACGCTCTGGCCATGGTGACAGGGCTTGACCGGGCGGCGATAGAAGAAAAGGCCGGAGCTCTGCCGGAGACAGAGGGCAGAGTGCTGGCAGCGCTGTACAACGCGGACACTGAGGGAAAGATGAATATGCTGCTTCACTCCAATCCGGCAGGGATCGTCGCGGGGCTTGCGGCGGCGGTAAAACTGACCGGAGCCTGCGGAGCTGTGATCGTCACGGACTGCGGGATCAATGAGCAGGAGTACATGGCGGCGGCCGGGACCGCAGGGCTGGATCTGACCATTGAGAAGAAAGAGATGGTAGATAAGACCGCTCACAAAAAAGATCTTATGATGACCTTTGAGGAAGCAGCGGCCCTGGCTGACAGGCTGACCGGAGCGGAACCGGGCGTATTCATCGCAGTCAACGATCAGGTTCCCGTGGAGGCTGATCCGGAGACGCCGGTGGCAGATTTGCTTGGAGAGGAAGCGTTCCGGGGAATCATTGCCGGACACAGATTCTATGCCCCGGAGGAAGTGAAAGATCTGAAAGCGGGAACTCTCAAAACTTGGGGCGGGTACATCCGCACGGTAAAGGATACAGACTGTGCCGTGGATCTGGCGAAGAAGGAAGTGCTGGCTCTTCGGAAAAAGAGCTGCGGAAAATGTACCTTCTGCCGGGAGGGTCTGTATCAGATCTCACAGATCCTGGAGGCAGTGACCGCCGGCCGGGGTACGATGGACGATCTTGCGCTTGCCGAAGAGATCGGAAAAGCGATGGAGATATCCTGCAACTGCAGTCTGGGAGACCGGGCAGGATTCCCGGCGGTATCTCTCCTTCAGGCGTTTGGCACTGAGACGGAGGCGCACATCCGCAGAAAGGAGTGTCCCGCAGAGGTATGTCTGGCGCTCACGAACTTCTATATCGACCCCAAACTCTGTGTTGGAAGCGGGGAATGTGTGGACGTCTGTCCGGAGCGCTGCATAGAAGGAAAAGACGGGTATGTGTCCAGAATCGATGAGTTTGACTGTACACGATGCGGAAAATGTCTGGATGTTTGCGCACAGGGCGCCGTGAAGAAAGTGTCCGGACGGATGCCGAAGCTGCCGGCCAAGAGAGCAAGGATTAAGGGTGCAGCTGCCGTAATGGGAACGGGAGCAGAGAAAGAGAAGAAAGTGCACAGCACAAGAAGGAAACGTGTCTATGCATCCATCGGGGCAGGAACTCAGAATGCTCCGGTGAAAAAAGAGGAAAAAACGGCTCAGACCGAAAAGAGAGCGGAGGTTAAGATCATGAAGACATTAGAGACAGACGTTGTCATCGTGGCAGGAGGTCCCGCAGGGCTTGCGGCTGCCATCACAGCGGGTGAAAACGGACTGAAATCCATTATTCTTGAGAAATCGTCAACTACAGGCGGGGCAGCCAACATGGGAATGGGACCGCTGGGAATTGACACAAAGATCCAGAAGGCAAACTTCAATAACATCAGCGTACAGGAAGCGCTGGATATGCATATGCAGTATACTCACTACCGTGTGGATGAGGATCTTGTGCAGACTTACTTTAATAAGAGCGCGGATACGATTGAATGGCTTCAGGAGATGGGCGTGGAGTTCGCGGGAGCATTCCGCTACTTTAAGGAGTCCGAGGCTACATGGCATATTGTAAAGCCGGAGAACGGCGTGATCGGCCCCCGGGCGGCAGGACCCATGATCCGGAAGATGACAGAGCGTGCAAAGGAACTGGGAACAGAGATCCTTCTTGAGACGCCGGCCGTCTCCCTGATCACGGAGAACGGAAAGGTCTGCGGCGCGAAAGCGGTTGACAAAGACGGAAACGGAATCGAGGTCAGAGGAAAAGCTGTGATCGTCGCAACCGGAGGATTCGGCAACAACAAGGAAATGCTCAAAGAAGAATTCGGCCTGAACCTGGGCGAAGACTTCTTCCCCTTCCAGATCCCCGGGATCACCGGAGACGGTCTGCGCATGATGTGGGAAGTGGGAGCGGAAAAATTCGGCGCCAACATTGAGGCGATCTATCAGATCCCGGACAACCTGAACTGGTTCCTCCTTGACGCGGTGCTCCGTCAGCCGAACCTGCTGATCAATCAGCTGGGCGACCGTTTCATGAATGAGGGAGACATGGGAAATACAACCTATGCCGGAAACGCCCTTCATCTTCAGCCGGGCAACTACGGGTACTGCATCATGGACGAGGGAATCCTGAAAGAGTATAAGAAGAACGGCCCCGACATCGTGGATATCGTACATCCGGCGGAAGCCTTTATTGCCTTTGACGGCCAGGCTGCACAGGCTGTTGAGCAGGGATATCCGGGATATATCGAGGCGGAGACGGTGGAAGAGCTGGCGGAGAAGCTGGGAATTGACGCGGAGAAGCTTCAGGATACCATCGATGAGTACAACGAGATGTGCGAGACAGGAGTGGACACCAAGTTCCACAAACCGCAGAAATATCTGCATCCCATCACCGGTAAGGGAAAATACCTGGTAGGAAAATACTATCTGGCGGCTTACGGAACCGTAGGCGGCGTCCGCATCAATAAATACTGCGAGGTCCTGGACAACAATCAGATGCCGATCGAGGGGCTTTACAGCGCAGGATCTGATGCGAATACGATCTACGGCGACAGCTACAACTTCACGCTTCCCGGAAACACCATGGGATTCGCCATCAACTCCGGACGTATGGCGGGCGAGAGCGTGGCAGAGTATATCCGCGACTGTGAAGAGTAAGAGGAAAAGGAATGAGATACAGGGGGAGATAGTATGTCTGCGAAATGGGATAATCTGACTCTGGCATTCTGTATTGCGCTGCTGCCGCCCATCTGGGCGGTGCTTGCGCCCCATATCGGAGTGTCAACGGGAGCGGTGGCGCTGATCTGCGCGGGACTTTACGTCGCCAACGGGAACAGATCTTCCGACGCCCTGAAGATCTCCATCGGGTTTCTGCTGGGAGACTTCTGGGCATGGGCGGCTCTGCATATCATGGATCTGATGAAATGGAATCCTGACTTGGAACTGTTCGTTACCTTATTTGTCATGGGAGGTCTGGCAGTCCTGATCTCCGGTCTGGCTCCCGGATGGATCTTCTGTCCCTCATGGCTCTGCGGCTGGGCGATCGGTCTTACGATCATGTCGCCGCTGGGAATGGACGGGATGAAAGGATATCCCGTCCAGATCGGCGCCGCCATGCTGGCGGGAGTCTGGTATGTAGGACTGCTTCTTGACAGAGTGCAGAAGTGGATGATGAAACTGATAGTAAAATAAAAGCCGGGCCGCAGGGGGACGGGCGAATACGGACTTTGCGGCAGGGAGGAAAGGATGAGTTAAGGTATGAAAAAAGTAGGAGTGAGCCGGGAAGAAAAACAGCTTCCATATTATAAATATTTTGAGCAGGATCTGGCTCCTGTTCCGGAGGAAAAACTGGCTGTACTTGAAGCGGGACCTCAGAAGGAGAAAAAGGCGGTTCCCTTTGAACAGAAGGATCTTTTCCTTGCGGGAAAGGACGACGATTACTGCCAGATCGGATACGGGGTCATGGACGACGGGACCGGTTTCGTGTGCAATACCACCTATATGCCGGGGGTGGCCGGAGAGATGCTGGACTGGTGGTTCCCGTGGCACAGCGTGGGTTCGGATCTGAGATATAAGATCTGGGATCCGGAGGATCACTATTTCGCCAGAGCTGACAGAGCGGACTATGTGTGTGATCCATCGGTTCCCATGAACCAGAAAACATGGGGCGTGAACCACTATATCATGGAGGATGTGGGACCGGGTCCGGAGTTCCTGAAGCTGTGCTTTAAGAACCCGGCGGATTTCGGATATGATGTCTCCATCATCGGAAGTGACAAGTGTCAGTCCATGGTCTGCGCCATCGGGGAGAGTTCCTGCGCGGCTGCCATGACCCACAAATGGTATCCGTATCAGGACGGCGTGATGTTCTGCTCCAGATTCTGGATCGGATTCGGAGTGGTGGACGGGAAGATCGTAAAGACACTTCCGGATGACGTGAGCATCCCTGAGTTCGTGCCGAAGGGACTGTTTGCACATAATATCAAAGAGTTCTCCAATCTTGCGGCAATACTGCCTGATGTGTACGAAGAGAACAAAGGAGATTTGTAAAGATAAATATTGAGGCTCCATTTTCCTTGTGTTATAGTATATTCAGTGTAAAATCTGGTCAGGAAAGGAAGATCGCGGATGAAAACGGTGGAGAATGTAAAGATTTATCGCGATAAATATGCTGCTCTGCCCGAGCGGTTTGTGCAGAAGATAGAATCTGACCTGAACTGCATTTTGAAGAAAAAGATTCCCGGGCTAAAAAAGGTATATCTTTTCGGGAGCTGCGCACGCGGGGAAGTACGCAGTACCAGCGATATCGATCTTCTGATCATTACAGAGGGAAAAATGCAGGACCGTACACTTGCGGCGGATATCCGGTGGAGTCTGGACGTACCAAGAGACGGCGTGAGGACAGATGTGGTGTACAGGAGTGAGGAGACGTGCGGAGGCTCCGCCGTTTTCGACAGAGAATTGGAACGCGACAAAAAACTGATACTGGAGGTGGAGGGATGATCAGAAATTCTTATTTGGATATCGCGCAGAACGATCTCGAATATCTTGAAGCTGTGCTGAAGACCAGCAGCCGTTTTTATAACCAGCTTGCAGTGCAGTGCCAGCAGGTTGCCGAAAAATATCTGAAGGGTTATCTGGATCGCCTCCTGATAGATGAAGATGTGTCTGACCTGCTCAGAAAACACAATCATAATATGAAACGGATCGCTTCCAGATTGAATGAACTGTATCCGGATCTGGAACTTGATACGATAGGGCTTGCATATCTCACTGATTTCTATTTTGACGCGAGATATCCCGGAGACGATTTTTCCGTGGTTACAGAGCAGGAATTTCAGAAATGTCTCTCGATCATGTACGATACGGTAAATAAACTGAAGACATTAAAACTCTGATGTCAGAGCGTCAGCACGGCGAGTGCGCATGCGGGCGGGGTGGCTGTGAATAGTAACTGACAGGACAGGGGAAAAGAAATACCGGTATTGGTTATTGACTTTTCCCCCTGTCCTACTTTATGCTTTATGGGTACAAATGTAACGGAAAGGTAAGGCCGGCCAGCCGGGCTTACGGCAGAGAGGTATGAAGGAGGATATAATTCATGGGTGGATTTTTCGGCGTGGCATCGAAGAAGGATTGTGTACTGGAACTTTTCTACGGAGTTGACTATCACTCCCATCTTGGAACAAGGCGTGGAGGAATGGCGGTTTACGGTGCGGGCGGGTTCAACCGTGCCATACATAATATTGAGAATTCCCCCTTTCGGACAAAGTTCGAGCGGGATGTTGAGGAACTGCAGGGGAATCTTGGGATCGGCTGTATCTCGGACTACGAGCCCCAGCCGCTGCTTCTTCAGTCCCATCTGGGGAGTTTTGCGATCACAACAGTGGGTAAGATCAATAATCAGGAGCAGATCCTAAAAAAGGCATATCAGGACGGCAGGACCCATTTCCTGGAGATGAGCGGAGGCCAGATCAACGCTACAGAACTGATCGGCTCCCTTATCTGCAGGAAAGAGACGATCACGGAGGGGATCCGGTACGTGCAGGAACTGGTGGACGGATCCATGACTGTCCTAATCATGACAAAAGAAGGGATCTATGCTGCGAGGGACCTTCACGGAAGGACTCCGGTGGTCATAGGGAAGAAGGAGGACGCCTACTGCGTGTCCTTTGAGAATTTTGCTTACCTGAACCTGGGGTACGACCATTACAAGGAACTGGGACCCGGGGAGATCGTCTATATCACGCCGGAGGGTGTGGAGACGCTTGTGGAACCCCAGTACAGCAAGATGAAGATCTGCTCCTTCCTCTGGGTGTATTACGGATATCCGACTTCATCTTATGAAGGGGTCAATGTGGAGGAGATGCGCTACTGCTGCGGAAGCATGCTTGCGAAGAGGGACGGGGACTCGGTCCATCCGGATATCGTCGCCGGCGTGCCGGATTCCGGCCTGGCACACGCCATAGGCTATGCGAACGAATCGGGGATCCCGTATGCGAGACCGTTTATCAAGTACACGCCGACCTGGCCAAGGTCGTTCATGCCGACAAACCAGAGCCAGAGGGACCTGATCGCCAGGATGAAGCTGATCCCGGTACAGGCGCTCATTGAAAATAAGAAGCTGCTCCTGATCGACGATTCTATCGTCCGGGGAACCCAGCTCCGCGAGACGACAGAGTTCCTCTACCGGAGCGGGGCGAAGGAAGTCCATGTCCGCCCGGCCTGCCCGCCGCTGGTATACGGCTGCAAATACCTGAACTTCTCCAGGTCGAAGTCAGAGATGGAACTGATCACGAGACGCGTCATCCGTGAGCGCGAGGGGGAGAACTGCCCGGAGGAAGTTCTGGAAGAATATACAAATCCGGATACCTGCCGTTACGCGCAGATGATCGAGGAGATCCGGAGACTGCAGAATTTTACGACACTCCGCTACCACAGGCTGGATGACCTTCTTGCGTCCATCGGACTGGAACCCTGCAGAGTATGTACCTACTGCTTTGACGGAAAAGAGTAAAAAGCCGCAGAGCATCAATGGTATCTTGACTGAAACGGTTGAAATACGGTATTATATATAAAAGTTACCGTATTTCAACCGTTTTTGACGAAGGAGGAACGTATATGAATCTTTCACAGCTCCGGTATCATAAGCAGGAAAAGGGATATTCCATGGCAAAGCTCTCGGAATTGTCAGGGGTCCCGCTGGGGACGCTCCAGAAGATATTCAGCGGGGAGACGAAGTCGCCCAGGTCGTCTACCCTCGAAGCGCTGGAAGCAGTGCTCCTCCCAAAGGAGGAACGGCATCCGGAAAAAGATGTGGGATTGACGGATGCTGCCAGGGAAGCTGCACCCGCGTATGGATCCGGGAACAGGAAGAAACAGGGGGAATATACGCTGGAGGACTACTACGCCCTTCCGGACGAGAGGAGGGTGGAACTGCTCAACGGGGGCATCTATGACATGGCAGCGCCCAGCACGATCCACCAGTTTATCATTCCCCTTCTGACGACAGCGTTCCATGCCCATATCATGAAGAAAAAAGGGAAGTGCATCGTCTTCCCGTCGCCTGTGGATGTCCAGATCGACTGCGACGACCGCACCATGCTCCAGCCAGACGTCCTGATCCTGTGCGACCGGTCCAAGCTGATCCGCAGATGCATCATGGGCGCGCCGGACCTGGTGATCGAGATCGCCTCGCCGTCTTCACTAAAGATGGACGGTAAGCTGAAGCTGGGGAAATATGCCCAGGCGGGTGTAAGGGAATACTGGATGATCGATCCGGACACGGAGAAGACTGTGGTATACTGGACGGATGAGACGGAGTTCCCTGCCATATACGGACCGGAAGATGAGATCCCGGTGGGCATCTTCCGGGGAGAAATGAAGGTCTCAATGAAGGAGATATTCGGTCAGATCCGGGACCTGGGGATCGAGTGAAGCGACAGAGCAGGAAAAGCCGAAAAAAGCGGCAGAAAAAAACAGGAGAGTGACAGAGGGGATAGACAATGGACAGAAGGACGAAAGAAAAGGATTTGGGGATAGACTGGGGGAAGTTTTACAGGAACGTTATCGCACTTGTGATCCCAATGGCGCTGCAGAATTTGATCAATGTGGGTGTGTCGGCAGCGGATGTGATCATGCTCGGAGGAGTGGGAGAGACGGCTCTTTCCGGAGCTTCTCTGGCGGGACAGGTTCAGTATATCATGACCTTGTTCCTGTTCGGACTGACATCGGGAGCAACGGTGCTCACTGCGCAATACTGGGGAAAAGGAGACCGGGACTCTATCGAGAAGATCCTGGGAATGGCGGTGAAAGCGGCAGTTTTTGTAACAGCCCTTTTTGCCGTGGCGGCTCTTGCCGTGCCGGATATGCTGATGCGCATCTTTACCAGTGACCCGGCAGTGATCGCAGAGGGGATACGCTATCTGCGGATCGTGGCGTTTTCATATGTGCTGATGGGGATCACTCAGGCATATCTCTATATCATGCGCAGCGTGGAACGGGTGGTCGTGGCTACCGTGGTCTATCTGCTCTCGCTCCTGTGCAATATTGTGCTCAACTCCATCTTTATCTTCGGGCTGATGGGCTGCCCTGCGATGGGAGTCAGAGGAGCTGCTCTTGGAACGCTCTGCGCGAGGATCCTGGAAGTTATACTGGTGGCGGGATATGCCCGGCTTTTTAACCGTGATATCAAACTTCGTATGAAATATGTGATCCATACTGACCGGATCCTGTTCCGGGATTTTATGAGATATGCTCTTCCGGTGGTGGTCAACGAAGTGATGTGGGGGCTTGGGACAGCGGCGAACACCGCGATCCTGGGGCATATGGGAAGTCCGGCAGTGGCGGCGAACTCTGTGGCGCAGGTTGCGAGACAGCTTGCTACTGTAGTGTCCTTCGGACTGTCCAGCGCAGCGGCGATCTATCTGGGAAAGACGATCGGAGAGAGGAAAACGGAGCATGCCAGAGCATATTCAAAACGGTTTATTTATCTCAGTCTACTCATGGGGGCACTGGGCGGTCTGCTCATTCTTATGATCTCTCCGTTTGCGGCAGCGGCGCTCTCACTGACGGAGATGGCGAAAGAGTATCTCAGGTTCATGTTTTTTGTCATGTCCTACTTTGTGGTAGGTCAGGCGTTTAATACAACGATGGTGGTCGGAATCTTCCGGTCAGGAGGAGACACAAGGTTTGGCCTGATCCTTGATGTGACTACCATGTGGTGCTGTTCTATCCTCCTGGGGTTTATCGCGGCATTCGTATTGAAACTTAGTGTTCCGGCTGTATATGTGATCCTGATGAGTGATGAGATCATTAAGATCCCGATCACAACATGGCGGTACAGAAAATACAGATGGCTCAGGGATGTGACACGGGATAAAAGCGGTGTTCAAGGGAGGCTGCCGGATTAATGCCTGCCCCTGCTTTGTGAAACATTTCTAAACCCTTATAAAAGAAGTATGAACTCTATTGACTCGTGTGTGATATATAGTATTATTTTATATTAGGGCTTAAAATCAGGAATGGAGAGAGAATACCTGAATATGATAAGGCAGAAGAGGAAGGAGCAGCGCAGAACATGGGAAAAGTAATAGGGATCGACCTCGGGACGACCAACAGTTGTGTATCGGTAGTGGAGAATAATGTCCCTGTCATTATCCCCGGGACATCGGGGAGCATGACCACGCCCAGTGTAGTGGCGTTTACAAAGA
The DNA here is from genome assembly GCF_016902345.1 of Mediterraneibacter glycyrrhizinilyticus. GTDB lineage: Bacteria > Bacillota > Clostridia > Lachnospirales > Lachnospiraceae > Mediterraneibacter > Mediterraneibacter glycyrrhizinilyticus_A. The sequence goes on from NZ_JACJLR010000002.1 coordinate 43,582, forward strand.
AAGGGGAAAGGCTGGTGGGAGAGAGTGCCCGCAGGCAGGCGGTCACGAACCCGGACCGCACGATCAGCTCCGTGAAGAGACACATGGGGACGAACTGGAGCGTGAAGATCGACGGGACTGAGTATAAGCCACAGACGATCAGCGCGATGATCCTGAGGCAGCTGAAGAAGGATGCAGAGGAATTTCTCGGAGAGACAGTGACAGACGCAGTCATCACAGTACCGGCGTACTTTAATGATATCCAAAGACAGGCGACGAAGGACGCGGGAAGGATCGCAGGACTGAACGTGAAGCGCATCATCAATGAACCCACCAGCGCGGCGCTCTCCTACGGGCTGAACCACGGTGAGGCGCAGAAGGTGATGGTGTACGACCTGGGAGGAGGAACTTTCGATGTGTCTATCATCGAGATCGGGGACGGCGTGGTGGAAGTCCTGGCGACTGCCGGAGACAATCATCTTGGAGGGGATGATTTTGACGAGCGGATCGTGCAGTGGATCGTTCAGAACTTCCGTAATGAATACCATGTTGACCTGAACAAGGATTTCGCGGCCATGCAGCGCGTTCGGGATTCGGCGGAGAGGACGAAGAAAGAATTGTCCTCATCCGGGACATCGCATATCGTACTTCCCTATCTGACCCAGGTGAAGGGTGAACCGGTCCATATGGATATGACTCTTACGAGGGCAAAGTTTGAAGAGCTGATCAGCGATCTGGTCGCAAGGACAGAGGAGCCGGTGAGGAATGCTCTGAACGACGCGAGGATCAGCCCGGCGCAGCTCGGGAGAGTGCTCCTTGTGGGCGGATCGACCAGGATTCCTGCGATCCAGGATAAAGTGCGGCAGATGACTGGAAAGGAACCGTCGAAGAACATCAATCCGGATGAATGCGTGGCGAAAGGGGCAGCGATTCTCGGGAGCACCCTTCAGGGGAACGGGCTGGTGGCAGCAGGAACCGGTAAGGATCTGCTTCTGCTGGACGTGACACCGATGAGCCTTTCCATTGAGACGGTAGGCGGTGTGGCGACCCGGCTGGTAGAGCGGAATACTACGCTTCCGACCCGCTATTCCAGGATATTCTCCACAGCGGCGCCCTATCAGAGAACAGTGGAAATCCATGTTTTACAGGGTGAACGTCCCATGGCAAGAGATAACAAGACGATCGGGAAATTCAAACTGAAAGGGATCAAGTCGGCGCCGGCAGGCGTGCCTCAGATCGAGGTTGCCTTTGACATTGACGCAAACGGGATTCTCAAAGTGTCTGCAAGAGATCTTGATACGGGTAAAGAGCAGTCTATCACGATCACAGCGAATGACAGGATGTCAGAGGAGGAGATCAACCAGGCGATGGCGGATGCGCAGCAGTATGCCGGGCTTGACCGGGTCCGCAGAGAGGCAATGGAAGTGCTGAATGATTCACAGAGTCTCCTGGCAAAAGCAGATCAGGCGGTGAAAAATGCGGGCAAACAGCTTGACAAACCGTTGAAGAAACAGGTGAAGGCAGACATTGGCAGGCTTCGAAAACTCGTAGTAAAGTGCAGGCTGGACAAAGTGACTGAGGCAGAGATCGAAGAGATGCGCGCGGCAAAGACTCAGCTTGAGAACAGCGCGGCAGGACTGGTTTAGGAACAGATGAATTAGAAGGGAATGTGGGAACTGAACTGATGAAGATCCCATATTCCCTTCCTGCGTGTTGAAAGTTTAACAATATGCTACAAGATTCCGGTAAAATGTGTTATACTATCAAAGCGGACCGTCCAAAAACGGCAGGGCAGACGTACTGCCTGAATGGACGTGTACGGAGAAATACATCAAGAGAGAAGGTAAGTTATTATGGCAGAAACACAGAACACAAGCGAATGCACAGAAGAATCCTGTGCGGGCTGTGCACATGCGGATTCCTGCAGCAGCAAAAAAACAGATTTCCGTGAGCCGGCAAACAAGTATTCTCAGATCAAGAGAGTCATTGGCGTTGTCAGCGGAAAAGGCGGAGTAGGCAAATCTCTTGTCACCGCATCTCTTGCAAGGATGATGAAGGAGAAAGGCTATAATGTCGGTATCCTGGATGCGGATATCACAGGACCGTCCATCCCCAAGATGTACGGAATCCACAATAAGGCGGCAGGTACGGAAGAGGGGATGATCTTCCCGTGTACTGCGAAAGACGCGACACAGGTAATGTCTGTCAATCTCCTTCTGCCCAATGAATCAGATCCGGTCATCTGGAGAGGACCCATCATTGCGGGCGTTGTAAAACAGTTCTGGACAGATGTGATGTGGGGAGACATTGATTATCTGTTTGTGGATATGCCGCCCGGAACGGGAGATGTGCCTCTGACAGTATTCCAGTCACTTCCGGTGGATGGTGTCGTTATTGTAACATCTCCGCAGGAACTGGTGCAGATGATCGTGAAGAAAGCCTACAATATGGCACAGGCGATGAACATTCCGGTACTTGGAGTAGTGGAAAATTACAGCTATGTAAAATGTCCGGACTGCGGCAAGGAGATCAAGGTCTTCGGAGAAAGCCACATCGAAGAGACAGCGGCGGAGCTGGGAATCCCGGTGCTTGGAAAAATGCCGATCGACGCAGAACTTGCGAAAGCGGTCGAGGAAGAGAGATTCTACGAAGTTCGGAACCAGTATCTGGATGAAGAGAAGATCCTACCGTGTTTTGAAGGTTCTAAAAAATAGAGTGTATCTGCGGGATTTTATGTGATAAATGAATCTGTTTCAGACGGAAACGCAGAAGTTGCTTCTGAGGAAACATTTTAAATAAGAAAGGCCAGCCGGAAAGGTAGGAAGGGGAAGGGCTGCTGCCGGATCCAAGGCCCGACAGCCGGAGAGATTCCTGTTCCTGCCGGTCCGGCTGTTTTTGTTATTTCTTTACTTTCCCATATACCTGCTGTATGATAAAAACATAAGCGGCAAACAGGAAGAGATGGGTGATGGAGGTAGTTTGAATGATAGGACAGAGAGTGGAGATTTGGAGACAGGAAGAATATTTTTATGCAGATGCATATGATTTTATTCCCATAATGGTGACGTATATCCATGAGGACGAGCAGACCCGTCCTGCCATGCTGGTGGTCCCGGGGGGAGCATACCGCTATGCGTCTCCGTCCGAGGGAGATGTGGTGGCCAGATGGTTCTATAAGGCAGGCTATAATGTGTTTGTGCTGGCATATACAGTAAATTATCTGGAGGAACCTCTGGGCAGACAGCCGCTCAATGACATTTCAAGAGCAGTCCGCATTATTAGAAAACGTGCTGAGGCATGCAGGATAGATCCGAACAGAGTCGTTGTGTGCGGGTTCTCGGCGGGAGGGCATCTCTCCGCGAGTCTGTGCGTGCACTATAAAGACATCAGAGACTGCCGGCCAGAGTACGATGAAATCTCCAACCGTCCGGATGCGGCAATTCTGGGTTATCCTGTGATCACAGCAAAAGATTATGAAGAGAGTGAATCTTTTCAGGCTCTGCTGGGAAAAGAACAGCAGGAAGCAGACCTGGAGTACATGTCGCTTGAAAAGCATGTCACAGAAGATACACCGCCCTGTTTTATATGGCAGACCGCCCCTGATGGGACTGTTCCTGTGCTGCACAGTTATCTCTTTGCGGAGGCGTGCAGAAATGCAGGAATAAAATATGCTCACCATGTATTTTCAGATGGCGTGCATGGAATGTCCATTGCAAACGAGGACTGGCTGGAGGGAAGAAACAGGGATCCATATACTCTGGAGCAGCTTGTGAAACTTGCAGAAGCCATCAAGGCGGGAAAGACAAAATATCCGGAGGAAACAGGAGAAGCAATACTGGAAGAACAGGGGATCACAAAGCCAAGGCCGGAAAAAAGGACTCCGGAGGAAAAGGAACATCTCCGCCGGATCCTGGATGAAGTCGGGATGTGGCCTGAGATGGCTGTGACATGGCTGGAGAGGATATTGGAGGAAGAAGAATGAGGCTGTTACTTATAAGACACGGAGATCCGGATTATGCACATGATACTCTGACAGAGAAGGGCTGGCGGGAGGTGAAGCTTCTGGCAGAGAGAGCGGAAAGCCTCAATATGGGATCCTGTTTTGTATCCCCTCTTGGCAGGGCGCAGGATACGGCCGCCCCATCGCTGAGAAAGACGGGGAAGAATGCGCAGACGCTTGACTGGCTGGAAGAGTTTCCGGCGAGGGTTGACCTGAATCAGGTGCCTGAATTTGCAAAGGCATATCCAAACACAAGAACAGCAGAGGGAAAATATCAGCTCCGGGTCGTATGGGATATTGTCCCCTCGTACTGGACGGAATACAGAGAATATTTTGACAGTGAAAAATGGAGGGAATCAGAGATCAGCCGGAAGTCGGATCTTGTCCAGAACTATGATCGGGTAACAGAAGCATTTGACGCTCTTCTCTCAGAACACGGCTATGTCAGAGAAGGGGCACACTACAGAGTGGAAAGGGAAAATGAGGATACGCTTACATTTTTCTGTCATTTCGGAGTGAGCTGCGTGCTGATGTCTCATCTCTGGAGCACGTCTCCCTTCGTGTTATGGCACAGCCTGGCTCTGGCTCCCTCTTCCGTGACGGAAATCGTTACTGAGGAGAGGGAAAAAGGCATCGCCTATTTCCGGGGCTTGAAAGTGGGTGATACTTCCCACCTGTATGCCGGACATGAGCCGGTATCTTTTGCAGCGAGGTTTGCAGAGACATATGGGAACCGGGATCAGAGACACTGACATTCTTCGGACCGTATGCATAGTATAAAGAAAAAAGGAGTTTTTCTGGTATGGCATACGAGACATTCGAAAAGATAGAAGGGGTTATCCAAAGTGTGAACAGAGGGGACTCCTGCTGCTCTTTGATGCTTTCCCTGATCAGCAATTCTAATATTGTAAATGTAGTCGTATCAGGCGATACAACGATTATCGATAATGTACGGCTGCGTGCGGGCCTGCGTATCGCCGTATTTTATGATGCAAATCTTCCCACACCGGCCGTCTATCCTCCCCAGTATCGTGCAGAGATTATTACATCACTGAGAAGAGGGCAGCAGGTGATGCTTGCATATTTTGACGAGAATCTTGTGGCGGATGACAATTCTCTTCAGCTTAATATCGGACCTTTGACAAATGTGGTCACACTGAATGGACAGCCGTACACATGTACGCCGGAAAACTCAGAACTGCTCGTGTACTATACGAACACGACATTCAGCATACCGGCGATGACAACACCCCAGAAGATCATAGTGATGTGCGAGTATTAAAGAACGGTTTTGAGATCCGAAATACGAAGAAACAGGTGCTGTATATGCGGCATCTGTTTTTAAATTTATAGGTAGAAAATAGTCGAATAAAAATGATTGTTTCGTAAATATTTACACTTTACGATATTAAAGGAATGGGTCTCAAAGGCGGGAGGATATTGTTATGAATTACAAAAGAATCGTCATCAGTATTCTTGATTCTCTGGGGGCGAGCAAATCATACACTGGTTATGATTATGTCGTGTACGGCATTCAATTGATGCTGGAAGACAAGGAATGTGTAACATGTATCACAAAATCCTTGTATCTCGACATCGCCAGGCACTACAATACCACCTGGAACTGTGTTGAGAAGAACATAAGAACTGTTGTGAATGCCATATGGGATTCCGGCAATGCTGAACTGCTGGAAAAGGTATTTGGCAGGTCAAAAAAGAAGAAAAGACCGACAAATAAGGAATTCTTTAAGTATCTGTATGATCATATTACAGAACTTGAGAATCATGTGGAGATGCCGGGACTACAGATATCGATGATCTGCCCGATCTCGAACCGTTATTGTGAATCCCTTTCAGTTTTCTATACGAAAATACTGGAATCAGCCGGACGGGCCGGATAAATAAAGGAATGATCTGACGGGGATGAGGTGGGGACTTCATCCCTTTTATCAACAAATCTTAATTTCGGTCTTTTCTTTTTGGGAGAAGTCTGATATAATAAATAAGCTGTGGAAATCCACAGGAATATATTTGGAGACGTATCGAAGTGGTCATAACGGGGCGCACTCGAAATGCGTTTGCCCTCCGGGGCACGAGGGTTCGAATCCCTCCGTCTCCGCTGAGAATCCTGCTGTGCGGGATTCTTTTTTTGTTTAATAGGAAACTTCGTTTCCTATTAAACAAAACGCTCCGCGGGATGCGCACTCGCGCGAAGTGAAAATTTGTCGCTAAAGCGACCGCGCTCGGCGCGAGAGTTCCGCAAGCGGAACTCTTTGTTCTACTGATTTTTGGAAAAAAATACATGAAAACCTCTTGCTTTTTCGGGAAATTATATTATAATGAAGATGTAAATAATTCCTAGTGAAATACTAGGAATAAAAACAGGGAATCTGCGGACAAAGAACCTGCAGAATCAGTAAAACGGAAAAGGAGGAACAGCAAATGGTAAATATACAGAAAGCAGCAGTGATCGGCTGTGGATTTGTGGGATCGACGATCGCATATACACTGATGCAGAAAGGGACGTTTTCAGAGATGGTGCTTCTGGATGCCAATCAGGCGAAGGCAGAAGGGGAAGCGATGGACATCAGTCACGGGCTTCCGTTTGCACATGCCATGGATATCTCCGCAGGAACTTATGAGGATATCGCGGATGCGGCAGTGGTGATCATCACTGCGGGAGCAAATCAGAAACCGGGAGAGACGAGACTTGATCTGGTTCAGAAAAACTCAAGCATCATGAGGGCCATTATCCGTGAGATCAAACGTGTGAAATGCGAAGGGATTCTTCTTATTGTGTCAAACCCGGTAGATATTCTCACTCAGGTGGCTCTTGTTGAGTCCGGATTCCCAAAAGAAAGGGTGATCGGATCCGGGACAGTGCTGGATACGGCGAGGCTGAAATACCTGATCAGTGAAAAGCTGGATGTGGACAGCCGGAACGTCCATGCATTTATTGCAGGAGAGCACGGAGACAGTGAGCTGGCAGTATGGAGCTGCGCCAACATTTACGGAATCGGGCTGAGAGAGTTTGCCAAAATGAAGGGATACAGTGATTTTGATAAAGAGATGGATGAAATCTACCATGCTGTCCGCGACAGTGCATATGAGATCATCGAGAGAAAAACGGCAACCTATTATGGAATCGGAATGGCGGCGGCAAGGATTGCGGAGGCGATCGTGAGAGACAGCCATACGGTGATGCCGGCATCTGTATCACTGAACGGAGAGTACGGGCTGGAAGGGCTGTGCCTCAGCATTCCTTCGATCATCGGCGGCAGGGGGGCAGAGCAGATCCTTGAGATCGATTTCAGTGAGGATGAGATGGAAAAACTGAAGAAGTCAGCGGAAGAACTGAAAAAAGTTCTGGAGCAGATAAAATAAAAAAATGGATGCAGATCAGTTTTCTGCATCCGTTTTTTTGCTAATGTGTTTTTTTATTGCTTCAAAACTTTCCGAGCTGATCACGTGCTCAATACGGCAGGCATCATCGACAGCAACCTGGGGATCGACCCCGAGACGCTGCAGCCAGGTGGAAAGAAGGGTATGCCGTTCGTAGATACGGTCAGCAATCTCTTTTCCTGATTCGGTCAGTGTGATATATCCTTCCGGGGATACCACAATATGATGATTCTCTCTCAGCTTTTTCATTGCTACACTGACACTGGACTTCTTAAAGTTGAGTTCTGTCGCGATATCTACAGAACGTACAACAGGAAGAGTCTGACTCAGCATGAGAATTGTCTCAAGATAATTTTCAGCAGATTCGTTTACATGCATAGGCATAGATACTCACCTCGATCCTAATTATTTCACGTTAGTTCACTGTCAACAAGTATAACATAATCATGGTATAACATCAAATGATTTCTTGATGTCTGAAAAAGCAAAAAATATCAAAAAATCTGAATCTCAAAAAAGATAAAAATTATCGCAAAAGGGATTGACAAATGCATGGTGTTAGTTTAAACTTACATTCGTTGGATGAAGTGACAACTTGAAAAAGACTCACTGCGATTTAAGATTTAAATGAGAGGACTGGGTGAGAATGAATTTGCTGGAAGCCATAGAAGGCGAAGAGTATATAATAAAGGGTATTGTGACAGATGATGAGGAGCTGGAATCATTTCTCTTCTCTCTGGGCTGCTACAGCGGGGAACCGATCACTGTAGTTTCAAGGGTGAGGGGCGGCTGTGTAGTTTCTATTAAAGATGGGAGATATAATATCGATACTGATTTAGCGAAAGCTATTTCAATATAAAAAACGAAAAAAATAGTAATTGTGATTGCTATTTTTTTTAGAACAGAGTTAGTTGATGCTAATTCAGATGAAGGAGGAGATTTGTAAATGAGAATTGCTTTTGCAGGGAATCCGAACAGTGGTAAGACGACTATGTATAACGCGCTGACAGGAAGAAATGAACGCGTTGGCAACTGGGCCGGTGTTACGGTAGAGCGAAAGGAAAGTCTGATCAAAAAGACTTACTATAGTGGAGCAGAGGAGCTGGTTGCGGTAGACCTTCCGGGCGCATATTCCATGTCGCCGTTTACTTCAGAAGAAAGCATTACCAGCAGCTATGTGAAAAATGAACATCCGGATGCGATCATCAACATTGTAGATGCAACAAACTTAAGCCGGAGTCTGTTTTTTACAACACAGCTTCTGGAACTTGGTGTTCCGGTGGTAGTTGCTCTGAACAAGAGTGATATTACAGAGAAAAAACAGACGAAGATCGATGAAAGACTTCTTTCCGAAAAACTGGGCTGTCCTGTTATCAAGACGGTATCCACATCTTCCGGGCACGAGGGACTGAAGGAGGCTGTTAAAGCAGCAGTTGCCTTAAAAGGAAAAGGGCAGAAAGCTCCTTATGTGCAGGAAGAAATCGATCTGCACGATAAAAGTGCGGTAGAGGCTGCCGACAGAAAACGGTTTGAGTTTGTCAATAGCATTGTTAAGCGGGTGGAGCAGAGAACAGTCTTCACGAAAGATAAGAACGCACAGGATAAAATTGACGCTGTCATTACCCATAAGATCATCGGGATTCCGATTTTCGCGGTTGTAATCTTCCTTGTGTTCTACATATCTCAGACAACAATAGGAACCTGGATCGCGGACTGGCTTGTTGGATGGATCGAGACGTTTCAGGGATGGGTAGGCGGACTGCTGGAGAATGCAAATCCGCTCCTGTATGCGCTTCTGGTCGACGGCATCATCGGTGGCGTCGGTGCGGTTGTTGGTTTCCTGCCGCTGGTTATGGTCATGTATTTTCTTATCGCTCTTCTTGAGGACTGCGGATATATGGCCCGCGCAACTGTAGTGCTGGATCCTATCTTTAAAAGAGTAGGTCTTTCCGGCAAATCTGTCATTCCCATGGTCATTGGTACCGGATGCGCGATCCCGGGCGTCATGGCTTCCCGTACGATCCGCAATGAGAGAGAACGCAGGACGACAGCGATGCTCACACCGTTCATGCCGTGTGGAGCGAAGCTTCCGGTGATCGCACTGTTTGCAGGGGCCTTCTTTGCGAATGCGTGGTGGGTATCGGGAACCATGTATCTTGTAGGTATCATCCTCGTTCTGCTGGGAGCGCTGCTTGTAAAACGGATCACAGGTCAGAAATATCGTAAATCTTTCTTCATCATTGAGCTTCCGGAGTATAAGATCCCGAGCCTGAAGAGAGCATGTGTTTCCATGCTTGAGCGTGGAAAAGCATATATTGTAAAGGCAGGAACGATCATTCTGGTGTGCAACACGGTTGTACAGATCATGCAGAGCTTCAACTGGCAGTTCCAGCTTGTGGAGGAAGGAGCAGAAGGCACTTCTATCCTTGCCAGTATCGCGCATCCTTTCGCGATCCTGTTCATCCCGCTTGGATTCGGCGTATGGCAGCTCGCTGCGGCAGCAATCACCGGATTTATCGCAAAAGAAAATGTGGTGGGTACTCTGGCAGTCGTATATGGAATCACAAATCTGATCGATACAGAGGAACTGGCGCTGGTAGGCAGCGGAAATGAAGTCGCTACAGTTATGGGGCTTACAAAAGCAGCGGCCCTCGCATATCTGATGTTCAATCTTTATACCCCGCCGTGTTTTGCGGCTCTTGGTGCGATGAACTCCGAGATGAAGAGCGGAAAATGGCTGTTTGGAGGTATCTGCCTTCAGCTTGCGACCGGTTATACGGTAGCGTTCCTTGTATATCAGATCGGCACTCTGATTACCACCGGATCTCTTGGAACGGCGTTTGTTCCGGGGCTGGTTGCGGTTCTGGCATTTGCGGCTGTTATAATATGGAGAATACGCAAGTCAGACCAGGAATTTGCAGCAGAATATAGTCTGCATGTGTAAGTGATATATAACGACCGGCGGTGGACAGGGTGGATACTTTGTCTGCCGTTTGGCGTTACAACAGAAAGGGTGATAGTTCATGGCAAATGTTATTGCTGCCGTCATTCTTGTGATACTGATCGGAAGCGCAGCTGCATATATTGCCAGGGAAAAGAAAAGAGGGGTAAAGTGTATCGGATGTCCTGCCGGGGGGAATTGTCCGAACAGCAGAACACCCAAGAAGAAACTTGCGGGACCGGTGATCGGCAGGAAAACGATGAAGATTTCCGGGATGCACTGCGCGCACTGTGCATCTGACGTGACCGCAGCCCTGAATCAGATCGACGGTGTGCGTGCGGAGGTCAATTTTTCCAAAGGCAGAGCCAAGATAACCTATGACAAAGAAGTCGGAGATGACATGTTAAAAAATACAGTGGAAAAGATGGGGTATCAGGTTATCAGTATATCCCGGAATACCTGAGTAAGAAAGTGAAAGAAGGATTATTATGGTCAATGCGATCATCCTGGTTGTTCTGGTCGTGCTGTTCGGATTTGCGGTAAAACACTCGATCAAACATTTCAAGGGAGAGGGAGCCTGCTGCGGTAGAGGCTCAGGAACAGTAAAAACAAAAAAGCCGAAGAAAAAGAAGCTCGCCGGGCCAGTGGTCGGAAAACGGACCATAAAGATCTCCGGAATGCATTGTCAGAACTGCGTCAACAGTGTGACGAGAGCGCTGAATGGGATTGACGGTGTCGTGGCAAAGGTAAGTCTGCGCGACAACAGTGCGGAAGTTTTACTTGACCGGATGGTTGATGAGAAGGACCTGAAGCGTGCAGTAGAGGAAGCCGGATTCAGGGTTGTAAGTATCACGTCAAAAAGATGACGGGAGGAAAACGTGGACAAAAAAGAACAGATTATTGAAAAGCTGAAGGAAAACGGATGCCGTATCACAAAGCAGCGCCGTATGCTGATCGACATTATTCTTGAAAATGACTGTTCGAGCTGCAAGGAAATATTTTATAAAGCGGCAAAATGTGACGAAAAGATCGGCGTGGCTACTGTATACCGGATGATCAATGCACTGGAGGAAATCGGCGCGATCAGCCGTAAGAATATGTACAAGGTGGAGTGTTCTGAAGACTGCCGGCCGGAGGACTGTGGATGCGTGATCGTTCTGGACGATGACACAACGTATCATCTGTCGCCGGGAAAGTGGAACATGGTGATTCAGGAAGGGCTGAAGCGATGCGGATATCTGAAGGGACAGAAAGTGACAAAGATAGAAGTACAAAATCAGCCTTCCCAAAGCTCTGCGAAGGCGTGACCGGGCTGTTTGCTGCCCGGTCTCTTTTATTCTGATGTAAGCTTTTCGCGCTTTTTTAGGGGATGATAAATGATAATGATAATATTTATCGGCAATGACTGTTAGAATTGACTACCTCGAATCGGGATTGCTATGATGTTCCGGTAAGCAGATGTTTTACATATATTTTATATAAGGAAGTGGTGAGGTATGAAGCAGCACAGATTCTGGGCGTGGGCTGCGGTTTTTTGTTTTGTGATGGTATTTTACACGGGCTACAAACATAAGTAGGAGGTATTTTGAGATGATGGATATTTTTAAATTAAAGAAACTGGGGATCTTTGCCGGCGGTGTTCTGTTTGGGACAGCAGGGATCAAGATCCTATCCAGTAAGGATGCCAAAAAGGTTTATACAAACTGTACGGCAGCTGTTCTGAGAGCGAAAGATTGTGTTATGAAGACTGCGACGACAGTACAGGAGAATGCCGAGGATATCCTTGCTGAAGCACAGCAGATCAACGAAGAGAGGGCGGCGCAGGAAGCTGCCGCAGTGGAGGAAAGCGCAGAAAAAGATGCCGGTGCGGAAGACTTCAAAGAAGTCGGATAACCGGTTATGAAGTTTGTCATAAAGCATGAGTTGAAAGGCCGTCTCCGTATTCATGTTGTCCAGAAAAGAATGACATGTTCGGAGGCGGATACTCTTTCCTGGTTTCTTGAAAAGCAGGGAAATGTAACAAGCGTCAAAGTATACGAACGCACCGCGGACGCTGTTATCTGCTATACAGGGAACCGGGGAGACCTGATCATGCTGCTGAAGCGGTTCAGCTATGCTGATGTTGAAGTGCCGGAAAATGTATTTTCAAGTTCCGGCCGTCAGCTGAATGCGGAATATAAAGAGAAGCTGATCACAAAAGTGCTGCTCCACTATGGCAGCAAATTGTTTCTGCCTTATCCTGTCAGGGCAGCGTATACAGTCCTGAGATCGGTGAAGTATATCTGGCATGGAATCCGCTGCCTGAGTCAGGGGAAGATCGAAGTGCCTGTGCTGGACGCAACGGCGATCGGTGTATCTGTGCTCAGAGGAGACATCAATACGGCGGGATCTGTCATGTTCCTGCTCGGCGTGGGAGAGATCCTGGAAGAGTGGACCCACAAAAAGTCGGTGGGCGATCTGGCGAGGAGTATGTCCCTGAATATCAAGAAAGTCTGGATGGAGAGAGAAGGACAGGAGATTCTTGTGAAGGCGTCAGATATACGCCCCGGTGATACAGTAGTGGTCCACATGGGGAATGTGATCCCTTTCGACGGAGCGGTCTCCGGCGGGGAGGGAATGGTCAACCAGTCGTCCCTGACAGGGGAATCAATGCCGGTGCGCCGGACAGAAGGGCAGACGGTATACGCCGGGACTGTTCTGGAAGAAGGGGAACTTAAGATTCTTGTAAAAGCGGTTTCCGGCTCTACAAGGTTCGAAAAGATCGTCACAATGATCGAAGACTCTGAGAAGCTGAAATCTTCTGTTGAGAGCAGGGCGGAGCACCTGGCTGACAGGCTGGTTCCATATACACTGCTGGGGACAGGGCTCGTATGGCTTCTTACCAGGAATGTTACGAAGGCATTGTCCGTACTGATGGTAGATTTCTCCTGTGCGCTGAAGCTGGCAATGCCGATCTCTGTCCTGTCCGCGATCCGGGAAGCAGGGCAGCGCGATATCACCGTGAAAGGAGGAAAATTCCTGGAGGCGGTATCTGAAGCGGATACGATCGTGTTCGACAAAACAGGAACGCTCACAAAAGCGAAACCGACCGTGAAAGAGATCATTGTGTTTGGGGAGTATCCGGAGGAAGAGTGTCTTCGCATCGCCGCATGTCTGGAGGAGCATTTCCCGCACTCTATGGCAAAAGCAGTGGTGGATGCAGCGAAGAAGCGAAAACTGTATCATGAAGAAATGCACTCAAAAGTAGAGTATGTGGTGGCGCACGGCATATCTTCCTATATCGAAGAGAAAAAAGTTGTTATCGGGAGCAGCCACTTTGTATTTGAAGACGAAGGATGCCGGGTGCGCTCCGGGTATGAGGAAAGATTTGAACATCTTCCTACAGAGTATTCTCATCTCTATCTTGCCATTGAACAGGAGCTGACAGCGGTGATCTGTATCGAGGACCCGCTGAGAGAAGAGGCGGGCGAAATGGTGAGTGACCTTCGCGCGGAAGGTGTCTCCAAGATCGTTATGATGACGGGGGACAGCGAACGGACAGCAGCAGCGATCGCCCGCAAAGTGGGTGTGGATGAATATTACGCAGAAGTTCTGCCGGAAGACAAGGCAGGATTTATAGAGCGGGAGAAAGCTGCGGGGAGAAAGGTCATCATGATCGGCGACGGTATCAATGATTCGCCTGCTCTCTCAGCAGCCGATGCGGGGATCGCGATCAGCGATGGCGCTGAGATCGCGCGGGAGATCGCGGATATCACGATCGCAGCCGATGATCTGAGGGAGATCGTCACGCTGAAAAAGCTTGCAGATGGGATGATGCAGAGAATCCATCAAAATTACAGAGGGATCGTGGGGATCAATTCCGCTCTGATCCTGCTTGGGGTCGCAGGAGTGATCCAGCCAACAGTATCGGCTCTTATGCACAACACTTCCACGCTGCTGATCAGCTTAAAGAGTATGGGAAGCCTGCTGCCGGAAGAAAAAGACGGCAGCCTGTAATTCCTGCCACAATAAGCAGGCAGGGCGCCCGGCGTGGAAGCTGAACAATTATTCCTTGAAAAATGCAGTTATATTTGCTATTGTATTTCTGAGGAAGGTGATGTGATATGCCATATATTCGAGGAGACTCCTGTTATATCTTAGATGAAGAGAACAAGATCATCATGGCAAAAGTTGTGGGGCGGAAGGGCTCCGGCTATCTTCTGGAGCGTGTTGGAATATGTGGGACACTTTTCAGATCAGAAAAAGAGATGTTCCGCACTGTGGAAGAGGCGGAGACAAATAAAAAGCCGCTGCCGCCGAAGATCAAGGTCCAGTTGTCGGATTATTAAAAAAGCAGGAATAAGACAGAGCATGAGGAAGCTGTATCGATCTTATATCGATACAGCTTTTTTGTACTGTTGCTCAGGTCTGCTGTGAGAATTATACGGTCAGGGTATAGAGGGGGATACTGAATAAGCATTTTACGCAGCCGCAGACGAAGAGCAGAAAGAGGAGGAAAACAGCGGGCAGGGGATCTTTAATATAGAATGTGGAGGGGAAGATCCGGTCCAGGCAGCAGTTCATACTGCGGCCGGTGCGGCGGCGTTTTTGGCGATGACGTTTTTGATTCTTTGCATCCGGAGAAAAAGGCGAAGAGAACGCTTGAAAAATATGAGAGGAATGAAAAAATGGATCTTTCGTTATATCAATGCATTCGATTGAGCAGACGGAGGTTTTGATTGATCATCACATGGAGGAAAGCAGTTGAAAAATTCCTGTTTTACAGATTCCGTGTCAGGGAATGCTTCCGCCAGTCCCAGAAGGCGCTTCAGGAATTCTTTTTTCTGGTCAGAAAGATCAAGTTCCTCGTACCAGGCGCCGAACTTCTGCTCATGATAGCGGGAATATAGAAGATAGAGCAGCACGTTCCCAAAACAGGAATAGTCCAGATCTGCGGAGATGTCTCCGCCGTCCATGTACCGGGCAAGACCGAAATCCAGAAGAGAGACCTGTCGTCCGTCGTCCACCACATTGGAGATGCTGAGATCCCCGTGGACCACACTGCGGCTGTGAAGGTATATGAGCACGTCCAGGAGCTGGGCGCCGATCCGGAAGATCTGTTCGTCAGTGAACTCAGTGCGCTGGCGGAACAGCAGGCTGCGGAGCGTGGATCCCGGCTTGTATTCCAGGATAAAAAAGTAGCCCTGACGAAGGTTCAGGACACCAAGAAATTCCGGGACTGCCGGATGGGCAAGCCCGGATAAGATCACGGCTTCATGGTGATTTTCACCGGAGTTTTCTCTGAACATTTTCGGGCGAAAACGTTTTAAGACGACCCGGCGGCCCTCCGGATCCCGGGCCAGATAACAGACCCCGTACCGCCCGCCGCCGAGTTTTGATTCAATCGTATAGATCCCTGCATGCCTGAAAAAGATCATTTTCCTGTAGGGGTGCCGCATTCCGGGCAGACAACAGCACTGTTTTGCGGCGCCGGATAGCCCTGGGACTGCCGGGGAGTGCCGTAAGGCTGAGCCTGCTGAGGGGAACCATATTGCTGAGTCTGTTGAGGCGTGCCGTACTGCTGTCCTTGGTAAGGATCCTGAGGATAGCCATACTGCTGGCCCGGCCGGCTGCTCCCTGAACCGGAGAAACTGCTTCCCATTCCGAAGAAACCGCCTTTCTTATAGTAAGAGCTGCCCCGGTTCGGATTGGGATACCGCCGCCGTTTACTGGAATCTGAAAAGAAGTTAAACATCTCATGCCCTCCATTTCTATGGTCTTTCGGTAAGTTGAGCCTATCTTACAATGAAACAAAAATCCGGGTCAAGTAAGGTTAAGGAATTTTAACATAAATTTCATTTTAAAGGCAGCTGAAAACAGTTTTACAGAATTACTTCCATGCCGACTTTCTGTGGTTTGAGCCCTCTTGCCTGATAGAACTTCATAGCGCTCTCATTGCAGCTCCACACATTGAGAGTCACGTTGTAGCATCTCTGGCTGCGGGCGTAATCGAGCACTGCCTCGTAGATCGCGGTGCCGATATGGGAGCCGCGCAGGGACTCGTCTACGCAGAGGTCGTCGATATACAGGGTCTTGATGTCGGTCAGGATGTTGTCGTTTAAATGCTGCTGAAAGATACAGAATGCATATCCGAGGAGCCGGTCATCCTCGTCCACTGCCGCAAAGATCGGGCGGTTTTTGTCTTTCAGGATCTCCTTTAGCTGATCGTCGGTGTATTTCCTCTGTCCTGATTTGAACAGGTCAGGACGTCCCCTGTGATGGACCATCGCCACCTGGGATAACAGTTCGTGGATACGGCCGATATCTTTTTCTGATGCCATGCGTACTTTCATTTAACAGTTCTCCTTTTTTTGTAGTGTGCAGGTGTGTTTCTTTTTTCAGAGAAACTCATCTTTTCAATCTTATCACACTCCGGACACACAAGTAAAGATATGCATAAATGTTGAGATTCACTCTCAAATGTGATATTCTTTTTATATTGACTAACTTATTTACGATCAGGCAGGAGGAGAGAAAAATGATAAAAATTTTATTACACGGATGTAATGGCAGGATGGGAAGGATGATCACGGAACTTGTCAGAAATGACGCAGATACAGAGATCGTGGCTGGCGTGGACTCCTATACCGGTGTTACAAACGATTACCCGGTGTATGATTCCATTGAGAAATGCGGTGAGGATGCAGATGTGGTGATCGACTTTTCCAACGCAGGAGCGATGGATGCCCTGCTGGCTTACTGTGCGGAGAAGAAACTGCCGGTGGTGCTCTGCACAACGGGACTTTCTGAGGCACAGCTTGCAAAGGTGCAGGAGATTTCTGAGAAAACAGCGATACTGAAGTCGGCAAACATGTCTCTGGGCATCAATCTGCTTCTGAAACTTCTGAAGGATGCTGCAAAGGTTCTTGGGAATGCAGGGTATGATATTGAACTTGTGGAACGCCATCACAATCAGAAGGTGGATGCGCCCAGCGGAACAGCCCTTGCCCTTGCGGATTCTGTCAATGAGGCGCTGAACGGGGAGTATCATTATGTGTATGACAGAAGCCAGGTGAGACAGAAGAGAGAGGAAAAAGAGATCGGTATCTCGGCAGTGCGCGGCGGTACGATCGTGGGAGAACATGAGGTGATCTTTGCCGGAACAGACGAGGTGATCGAGTTCAAACACAGCGCGTACTCAAGAAATGTGTTTGCAAAAGGCGCAGTAGAAGCAGCAAAATTCCTGGCAGGAAAAGAGCCGGGGATGTATGATATGAGTGATGTGATACAGTTCTGATCCCGGACCGGGTACTGCCAAAAGCCGGGGACGGAACAAAGCTGTGCCGGACGGAAGGAACTGTGCAGGCAATAGGGAGGAAAATGGAATGAAAGATCTGGAAACCAGATATCTGGAGCGTTTGTCTGATCTGTATCCGACGATTGCGGCGGCATCCACAGAGATCATCAACCTGCAGGCGATCCTGAATCTTCCGAAGGGAACGGAACATTTCCTTACGGATGTACATGGGGAATATGAAGCCTTTTCCCATGTGCTCAAAAACGGATCGGGATCTGTGAAGCGGAAGATAGAGGAGGTTTTTGGAAATACGCTGAGCGCGAAGGATAAGAAGTCCCTGGCGACGCTGATCTATTATCCGAAAGAGAAAATGAGCATTGTCAGAAAGACGGAGACGAACATGGATGACTGGTACAGGGTCAATCTGTACCGGCTGATCCAGGTGAGCAAGCATGTGGCGAGCAAGTATACCCGCTCGAAGGTGAGAAAGGCGCTTCCCAAAGATTTCGCCTATGTGATCGAAGAGCTGATCACGGAGAAAGCGGATCTGAATGACAAAGAGTCTTACTATAATGAGATCATCTCAACGATCATCCGGATCAAGCGGGCGGAAGAGTTTATCAAGTCCATCTCCGAACTGATCCAGAGACTCGTGGTGGATCATCTCCATATTGTGGGAGATATTTTCGACAGAGGGCCGGGCCCCCACATCATCATGGACAAACTGATGGCGTACCATTCGCTGGATATCCAGTGGGGGAACCATGACGTGATGTGGATGGGAGCAGCGGCGGGGCAGAGAGGATGTATTGCAAATGTGATCCGGATCTGCGCGCGCTACGGCAACCTTGATATCCTGGAGGACGGATACGGGATCAACCTGCTTCCTCTGGCAACATTTGCTCTCAAAGTATACGAAAATGACCTGTGCAGCTGCTTTAAACTGAAGGCTCCGGATAAAGCCGATCCGGAAGAAACAGAGATGAACCTCCGTATTCACAAAGCGATCTCTGTGATCCAGTTCAAGGTGGAGGGACAGATCATCCGGAGACAGAAGAGTTTCAATATGGAAGACCGGGCGCTTCTCCACAGGATCGATTATGAGAAGGGCACGATCCTGCTGGAGGGAAAAGAGTATAAGTTGAAAGATACCAACTTTCCGACTATCAACCCGGCAGACCCCTATGCCCTCAGCTCAGAAGAGGAGGAGATCATGGAACGGCTGGAGCGCGCCTTCCTGGGATGCGAGAAGCTTCAGCAGCATATGCATTTCCTCCTGGCAAAGGGAGGATTGTACAAGGTCTTCAATGACAATCTGCTCTACCATGGCTGCGTTCCGCTGGATGAGAAGGGAAAACTTAAGGAAGTCTCGGTCTTCGGGAAAAAATACAAGGGGAAGAAACTGTATGATGTCCTTGACAGTTACGTGAGAAAAGGCTTTTTTGCCCTGGACGAGAAAGAGCGGCAGGATGGGAAAGATATCATGTGGTACATATGGCTTCATCCGGATTCGCCGCTGTTTGGGAAAAATAAGATGGCGACATTCGAGCGGTATTTTATCGCGGAGAAAGAGACCCATGGGGAGAAAAAGAACTGCTACTATGCATTCCTGGAAAATGAGGAAGTGGTGGACCGGATCCTTGTGGAGTTCGGACTGGATCCGAAGAGATCCCACATTGTAAACGGGCATGTGCCGGTGAAGCGGAAAGATGGGGAAAGCCCGGTCAAGTGCAATGGAAAGGTGCTGGTCATTGACGGAGGCTTTTCAAGAGCATATCAGAAAGAGACAGGGATCGCAGGCTACACGCTGATCTACAATTCCTATGGTCTCAGGCTGGTAGCGCACGAACCTTTCGAATCAACGGAGACGGCCATCGCCAGCGAAAAGGATATCCACTCAGAGACTATGGTGGTGAGCAGGATGATGGACCGCGCTCTTGTAGGCGACACAGATATCGGACGTGATCTGAAGGAACAGGTGAAAGATCTGGAGACACTCCTTGCCGCGTACAGGAGCGGAGAGATCACTGAAAAATTATAAGGCAGGATGGTTGAGACAATGGAAAATGAACTGAACATACAGGAAGGGATGCTGACAGAGCCGCTGAAGATCTATCTGAACGAGATCGGACAGATCCCGCTTCTGAGCGAGGAAGAAGAGCGTGATCTGGGACGCAGGAGTTCGGAAGGGGACGAATCTGCAAGGAGAAAACTGGAAGAGGCGAACCTGCGTCTGGTTGTTTCCCTGGCGAAACATTATACCGGGCGGGGCGTGCAGCTCATGGATCTGATCCAGGAAGGGAATATGGGGCTGATGCGTGCGGCGGAAAAATATGATTACACGATGGAGAATCGTTTTTCCACCTATGCGTCCTGGTGGATCAAGGAATCGATGCAGCGTGCCATTGACCAGCAGTCGCGGGAGATCCGTGTTCCTGTTCATGTGGCAGAGAACATGAAGAAGGTGCAGAAGATCTCAAAAGAACTCCAGCAGGAACTGGGGAGAGAGCCGCTGCCCAAAGAGATCGCAGAGAAGATGCCGGGAAAGACGGAGGATGACATCAAAAATATCCTGTCCTATCTTCAGAGTCCGGTCTCACTGGAGACGCCTGTGGGTGAAGAAGGAGAAAACAGCCTTGGGGATATGGTGGAGGACCGGACCGAGGCAACACCTGAGGAGGCGATGAACACTCTTGTGCAAAAAGAGGAGGTCAGTGAACTCCTGGAGTCTCTGAGCGACAGGGAACGCCAGGTTATTCGTCTCAGGTACGGCCTAGAAGACGGTAAGACTCATACACTGGAAGAAATTGGAAGTATGCTCAGTGTGACAAGGGAGCGTGTACGGCAGATCGAGGCGAGGGCGATGGAAAAGCTTCGCAAAAATGCAAAAAAATGAGTTGACCCTGCATAAATATTGTTGGAAATGCAGATAGTAGAGATACAACAATATTTGTGGAAAGGGAGATACTCTATTATGAAAACAATGAAAAGAATCATGCTGCTTATGACCTGTACATTCGTTCTTCTTGGAACGGCGGCGTGCAGCAGCCGGGACAACGCAGACAATGGTGCAGATCAGTCTACACAAAGTGGAGATGACCGAAATAATACAGATAACACCAATGACACAGGTCATGTGAATGACAGCAATGTCAATGATGCTACAGACGGAGACGGGATCATTGACAACGCGGTGGACGATGTTACAGACGGTGTGGATGATGTGACAGATGACGTCACGGACGGCGTGGACAAGGCGGCAGACGATCTGACAGATGATAACGGAGCGCAGAAAGATATGCAGAATAATCAGTAAGAAATGTGTGCAGAGGGGTCAGACTCCGATGCAGAAGGGGCAGAGTCCTTCCCGGAAGGGGAAGCTCCTTCTGTATCAGGGTCTGTCTCTTTTGTGGAGGAAACGGAGGAGACAGATGAAGTTCAGACCATGTATTGATATACATAATGGAAAAGTAAAACAGATCGTGGGAGGAAGCCTTCGGGATGAGGGAAATCAGGCGAAGGACAATTTCTCCTCCGAGCTGGGGGCGGAATATTATGCACGATTATACAGAAAGGACGGGCTCAAGGGCGGACACATCATTCTGCTGAATCCGCCCGGATCAGAGTATTACGAAGCGACGAAGCGGCAGGCGATGGCTGCGTTAAAGGAATACCCCGGGGGGATGCAGATCGGCGGCGGTATCAATGCAGAGAATTCAGAAGAGTATTTGAAGGCAGGCGCAAGCCATGTGATCGTTACGTCATATGTGTTCAAAAACGGTACATTTCACAGAGAAAATCTTGAAAAACTGGTGAGTGCGGCGGGAAAAGAACATGTGGTGCTTGATCTGAGCTGTCGGAAAAAAGAGGATGGATATTACATCGTGACGGACCGGTGGCAGAAGTTTACGGATGTGAGGCTGACTCCGGAAATCCTGGATGAACTGGCAGGGTCCTGTGATGAGTTCCTGATCCACGGTGTGGATGTGGAGGGAAAGTCCTCAGGCATGGAGAAAGAACTGGTCCGCATGCTTGCAGCCTGGGACGGGATCCCGGTTACATATGCCGGCGGGATCGGTTCTCTGGATGATCTGGAACGGTTCAGGGAAGCGAGCAGAGGAAGGCTCGACTTTACGATAGGGAGCGCCCTGGATCTGTTCGGGGGGAGTGTGCCCTACGAAGTGGTAGCACGGGGGAATTGTTAACATAATATGAAGTTATTGAATTAGGGGAAAGTTAGTGCTAGAATGTAGAACAGAGTGGTGTCATTTATCACTTTGGCACTAAATATAGATTTAAGGAGTTAATTACGGGATATGGGATTTATAGAAAAGATCTTTGGAACCCACAGTGAGAATGAGCTGAAACGGATCTATCCGATCGTTGACAGGATCGAATCACTGGAACCGGAGATGAAGGCGCTGTCGGATGAGGAACTGCGCGGGAAGACGAGAGAATTCAAAGAGCGCCTGAAAGATGGCGAGACTCTGGATGATATCCTTCCCGAAGCATTTGCCGTGGTCCGCGAGGGCGCTTCAAGAGCTCTGGGAATGCGGCACTACAGAGTGCAGCTGATCGGCGGTATCATCCTGCACCAGGGGCGTATCGCTGAGATGAAGACCGGTGAAGGAAAGACCCTGGTGTCGACGCTTCCGGCATATCTGAACGCTCTGGAAGGCAAGGGCGTGCACATCGTTACAGTCAACGACTATCTGGCAAAACGTGACGCCGAGTGGATGGGAAAGGTACATGAGTTCCTGGGACTGACTGTGGGCGTCGTACTCAACAGCATGAACAATGAAGAGCGCCGCGCTGCATATAATTGCGACATCACATATGTCACCAACAATGAACTCGGATTTGATTATCTGAGAGACAATATGGTGATTTATAAAGAGCAGCTTGTACAGAGAGGACTGCATTTTGCGATCATCGATGAGGTCGACTCTGTCCTGATCGACGAGGCAAGGACCCCCCTTATCATTTCCGGACAGAGCGGAAAGTCCACCAAGCTGTATGAGGCATGCGATATCCTTGCACGGCAGCTGGAGAGAGGCGAGGCAAGCGGAGAGTTTTCCAAGATGAACGCCATCATGGGCGAGGACATCGAGGAGACAGGAGACTTTATCGTCAACGAGAAGGAGAAGACGGTCAACCTGACTGAGGACGGCGTAAAGAAAGTGGAGAAATTCTTCCACATCGAAAACCTTGCTGATCCGGAAAATCTGGAGATCCAGCACAACATCATCCTTGCCCTCCGGGCCCATAACCTGATGTTCCGTGATCAGGACTATGTTGTGAACTCCGAGGGAGAGGTCATGATCGTGGATGAGTTCACCGGACGTATCATGCCGGGCCGCCGTTATTCCGACGGGCTCCATCAGGCGATCGAGGCGAAGGAGCATGTGAAGGTGAAACGGGAGAGCAAGACTCTCGCCACCATCACATTCCAGAACCTGTTCAATAAATTTGACAAGAAGAGCGGTATGACCGGTACAGCGCTCACAGAGGAGAAGGAATTCCGTGACATCTATGGAATGGAT
The DNA here is from genome assembly GCF_016902345.1 of Mediterraneibacter glycyrrhizinilyticus. Lineage (GTDB taxonomy): Bacteria > Bacillota > Clostridia > Lachnospirales > Lachnospiraceae > Mediterraneibacter > Mediterraneibacter glycyrrhizinilyticus_A. The sequence goes on from NZ_JACJLR010000002.1 coordinate 66,723, forward strand.
GTTGTGGAGATTCCCACCAATGTGCCGGTACAGCGCGTCGACCTGGATGACGCTGTTTACAAGACAAAGAGAGAGAAATACCAGGCAGTGGTCGAAGCGGTAAAGGAAGCCCATGCGACAGGACAGCCGGTCCTTGTCGGTACGATCACGATCGAGGTATCCGAACTCCTGAGCAAGATGCTCAAGAAAGAGGGAATCCAGCACAACGTGCTGAACGCAAAGTACCATGAGCTTGAGGCAGAGATCGTTGCGGACGCCGGCGTACACGGAGCGGTGACTATCGCGACCAACATGGCCGGACGTGGTACCGATATCAAACTGGATGAGGATGCCCGCAAAGCCGGCGGTCTGAAGATCATCGGTACGGAACGCCACGAGTCCAGGCGTATCGATAATCAGCTCCGCGGACGTTCCGGACGTCAGGGAGACCCGGGAGAGTCCCGCTTCTACATTTCGCTGGAAGACGATCTGATGCGTCTGTTCGGTTCAGAGAAGCTGATGAATGTGTTCAACACGCTGGGCGTGGAAGACGGAGAACAGATCGAGCACAAGATGCTTTCCAGTGCGATCGAGAAGGCGCAGAAAAAGATAGAGAACAACAACTTCGGCATCCGTAAAAACCTGCTGGAGTATGACCAGGTCATGAACGAGCAGAGAGAGATCATCTACGGGGAGCGCCGGAGAGTTCTTGACGGAGAGAGCATGAGAGACACGATCTACAGCATGATCACAGAGCATGTGGAAAATGTTACAGACCGTTTTGCTTCCCCGGATGCCGAGTCAGACGAGTGGGATCTGAAGGGACTTGAAGTAAACCTCCACAATGTGATCCCGCAGCTGGAGCTTCCCACGGTAGAGGAGTGCCGGGATATGCGCCAGAAAGAACTCAAGCATCTGTTAAAAGAGCGTGCTGTGAAGGCTTACGAGGCGAAAGAAGCGGAGTTCCCGGAGGCGGAACAGCTCAGGGAAGTTGAGCGCGTCGTCCTTCTGAAGGTTATTGACGCAAGATGGATGGACCATATCGATGACATGGACCAGCTCCGCCAGGGAATCGGGCTCCAGGCTTACGGACAGAGAGATCCGCTGGTAGAGTATAAGATGATGGGCTATGATATGTTCGGAGAGATGACGAACATGATCGCAGAGAGCACCCTGCGCACCCTGTTCCGCATCCGCGTGGAGCAGAAGGTCGAGCGTGAGGAAGTCGCAAAGGTGACGGGGACGAACAAGGATGAAAGCGCAGTGCGCGCGCCGAAGAAACGGGAAGCAAAGAAGATCTACCCGAACGATCCGTGCCCCTGTGGAAGCGGCAAGAAATACAAACAGTGCTGCGGAAGGAAACAGACTGCTTAAAAGGGCAGCATTCGGGTGCAGGCTGTAACAATGCAGCCTGTGTCCGTGAATAAAAAGGCAGGGCGAAGCTTCGCTTTCCTGAAAATATATTTATAATATGAAAGAGGTGATCAAGGTGGTTTTAGTAGATGAATTAAAGTCCAGACTGGGCGCATATGAAGAACCGCTGAAAGATTTGAGGGATTCACTTTGACCTGGCTTCAAAGAAGTTAAGGATCGAAGAATTACAGAAAAGGATTGAAGAACCGGGGTTCTGGGATAACCCGGAAGCCTCCCAGCAGGTGATGAAGGAACTGAAAGGCCTTCAGGATTCTGTGGAACAGATCGAGAAGCTGTATTCAGACTATGAAGACATGTCACTGCTCATTGAAATGAGCGAGGAAGATGCCGATGAGGATACAGTGGCAGGAATCGCGGAGGAACTGGAGCAGTTTGAGGCGCGTTTTGAAGAACTGCGCATCGGGACACTGCTGACCGGCCCTTACGACAGGGACAACGCCATTGTCACCCTCCATGCCGGAGCGGGCGGGACAGAGTCCTGCGACTGGACAAATATGCTTTACCGAATGTATACACGGTGGGCGGAAAAGAAAAATTACAGTGTGGAAGTGCTGGACTATCTGGAAGGAGACGTGGCGGGCATCAAGGGCGTGACGTTCCAGGTGAACGGAGAGAATGCCTACGGGTATCTCCGCTCTGAACAGGGAGTGCACCGGCTTGTCCGGATCTCACCGTTCAATTCTGCGGGAAAAAGGCAGACGTCCTTTGCCTCCTGTGATGTGATGCCGGATATTGAGGAAGACATTGATATTGAGATCAATGACGACGACCTGAAGATCGATACGTACCGTTCCAGCGGCGCCGGCGGACAGCATATCAACAAGACATCCTCTGCGGTCAGGATCACGCATCTGCCGACCGGGATCGTGGTACAGTGCCAGAATGAGCGTTCGCAGCATATGAACAAAGACAAGGCGATGCAGATGCTCAAGTCCAAGCTGTACATGATGAAACAGCAGGAGCAGGCAGAAAAGATGTCTGATATCAGAGGCGAAGTGAAGGATATCAATTTCGGCAACCAGATACGGTCTTATGTCATGCAGCCATATACCATGGTGAAGGACCACAGGACAAACGCGGAGATCAGCAATGTGAACGGTGTGATGGATGGGAACATTGATCCCTTCATCAATGCCTACCTGAGCATGACCGCGGAAGCACAGAAAGGGAGAAAGTAATGGTAAACATAGCAGTGATGGGATACGGCACGGTAGGATCAGGAGTGGTGGAGGTTCTGGAGAGGAATAAAAAGATCATCACCCAGCGTGCCGCAGATGAGATCAATGTGAAATACGTGCTGGATCTGAGGGATTTCCCGGGAGATCCGGTGCAGGAGAAGATTGTCCATGATTTTGAGACGATCATAAATGACCCGGATATCCGGATCGTGGTGGAAGTGATGGGTGGAATCGAGCCTGCTTATACTTATGTGAAACGCTGCCTGGAAGCAGGGAAGAGCGTGGCGACTTCCAACAAAGCTCTTGTCGCGAAACACGGTGCGGAGCTGCTCTCCATCGCGCGGGAGAGGGAGATCAACTTCCTTTTTGAGGCGAGCGTGGGCGGCGGGATCCCGATCATCCGCGCACTCAACTCCTGCATGACGGCAGACGAGATCGAGGAGATCACCGGAATCCTGAACGGGACGACCAACTATGTGATGACGAAGATGTTCTACGAGGGCGCCGACTATGCGGAAGTGCTCAAAGAGGCGCAGGAGAAAGGATATGCAGAGCGCAATCCGGAAGCGGACGTGGAAGGATATGATTCCTGCCGCAAGATCGCCATCCTGTCCTCTCTGATCTCCGGACAGCAGGTGGATTTCGAAGACATCCACACCGAAGGGATCACGAAGATCACAAAGGAAGACATGATGTACGCGAAAGAGATGGGAATGACCATCAAGCTGCTGGCTTCCAGCAAGCGTCACGATGACCATCTCCATGCGATCGTGGCTCCATTCCTGCTTGGAAAGGAGCATCCGCTCTACAATGTGGACGACGTCTTTAATGCTGTTTTCGTCAGAGGAAATATGCTGGGCGACGCCATGTTCTACGGCAGCGGCGCAGGAAAACTTCCGACGGCAAGCGCAGTGGTCGCGGACGTGGTGGATGAGGCAAAGCATCTTCACAGAAATATCATGACCATGTGGAAGAGTGAGAAACTGGAACTGGAGCCCATCGAAGACACATCCAGGCGCTTCTTTATCCGGATCAGCGGAAACTCTGAGGAGAGAAAGGCGGAGACAGAGAACTGCTTCGGCCCCGGAAAGATCGTTCTTGTGGATGGGCTTGACGGCGAGTTCGGTTATCTGACAGAATCCATGACAGAGGGAGATTACCTGAAGAAAGCAGAGGAGTTCGGCGGCGTTATCAGCATGATACGTGCAGAGGATTGAGATATCAGTTGACAGTCCGGCCAGTCATGGCTGGACTGCTGTAAGTTTGAAAGGTAAAAAAGATGAAATATATTGTTATTTTGTGTGACGGTATGGCGGATGAGCCCATTGAGGAACTGGGAGGCAGGACCCCGCTGGAGGCGGCCCGCACGATGAATATGGACCATCTGGCGAAGGGATCCGAGATCGGCATGGTCCGGACAGTGCCGGAGGGCATGGCTCCGGGAAGCGATACGGCAAACCTTTCCGTGATCGGGTATGATCCGAAAGAGTATTACACAGGAAGATCTCCGCTGGAGGCGCTGAGCATCGGCGCCGAGATGGCTCCGGAGGACGTGTCTTTCCGGTGTAACCTTGTCACGCTTTCCGAGGAGGAAGAGAGGTACGAAGACCGGCATATATTGGATCACAGTTCCGGCGAGATCAGCACAGAGGAGGCGGCAGAACTTCTGTCAGCGCTGAGTGAAGGGCTGAAACGGAAAGGCTATACATTCTATGTGGGCACCAGCTACCGCCATCTCCTGATCCGGGAGAAAGGAAAAGTGGTCGAACTGACAGCGCCCCACGATATCCTGACGAAGCAGATCGGCGGGTATCTGCCGGAAGATGAAGTGCTCCGCGAAATGATGGTAAGGAGTTATGATATCCTGAAGGACCATCCGGTGAACAAAAAGCGCAGGGCAGAAGGAAAGAATCCTGCAAATTCAGCCTGGTTCTGGGGAGCAGGCACCCGTCCGGCTTTGAGATCTTTTGAGGAAAAGAACGGAGTGAAAGGTGCCATGATCTCCGCGGTTGACCTTCTGAAAGGGATCGCCGTGGGAGCGGGAATGGACAATATCATCGTAGAAGGCGCCAACGGCGGCCTGGACACGAACTATGCGGGCAAAGCACAGACGGCTGTAAAGGCACTTACAGAGGACGGATATGATTTTGTCTATGTACATATTGAAGCTCCGGATGAGATGGGACATCAGGGGAGTTTTCGGGATAAGATCACGGCGATCGAGCGGATCGATGAACAGATCATCGGGCCGGTGAGATCCTCATTTGAGAAGAGCGGAATTGATTTCCGTATGCTCATCCTGCCGGATCATCCCACGCCGGTGCACGTGCGGACACATACTGCAGATCCGGTGCCTTATCTTCTCTATGACAGCACGAAACATTTTGATGGACAGGATACATACAGTGAGAGGACAGGGAAGCAGACCGGGATCTTTGTAGAGAAAGGGGACCGGCTGATGGACCATCTCCTTGAAAAGACAGTACAATAAAGAAGAAAAGCTCTCCGGCTGCAGTGAAAAAGGCTGCTGCCGGGGAGCTTTGGATTTTAAAGGGGAAGCCCAGGCAGAAAAAGAACTGTCCTTCTGCCGGCTGGGCGAGCTGATCTTTCCGAACGTGTGTCTATTCATCAGGAATGTCCAGTACTTTCTTTACCAGTCTTTTGTCATCGGAGGAAGCCTGGCGGTAATATTTTAACAGGAGAAGCTCTTCTTCCGTGAGATAGATGGTATCTCCGCTCTTGATCACAAGCCCCGGAGAGTAGGGTCCCTTTGCCTCTTTTGATACTGTGGTATCTGAGAAACGGGGGTAGGGCCGTGCGATTAGATCTTCCAGGCTGATCATGTAAATATCTGTCAGGCGAAGCAGCGTTTCAATGTCGGGAACACGCTTCCCAGTCTCATAGTTGGAGTATGCCTGCCGGGAAATATTCAGCCTTTTGCTGATCTGTAACTGTGTGTAGTTGTGTTCGTCTCTGAGACGGCGCAGATTTTCTACCAGCTGCACATTTGCCACGGGGCCACCTCCCTTTGCAAGAAAAATGTCTGACATAACCTGTCATATTATATCAATTTTTCCTGCACTGAAAGGAATATGCAACAAAGTGAAAATAAGCTGGCGAATAGCAACAAAACGTTGCCCGCATGTTCTGCGCAGAAAATGATCAGATCAAAGCCTGCTCAGAGTACTGTTGTGATACGCTGCAGAGAATGTCACATCCTCCCCAAGCCACTTGGGCGGCTGATACGCGAGGGCAGATTCTTCGTCTGCGAATTCAATCTCAGCCAGGATAAGCGGAGCAAGATCGCCGTGGAAGAGATCAAGTTCAAGTGTGAGTCCCTGTTCGAGCGGGATCACATATCTTGTCTTTGTGATGATACGTCCGTCCGCTTTTGTACGAAGATGTTCATAGGCCTCCGGTGTGAGCGGAAGATTATATTCTTCCCTTGACATCAGACCCTTTGATTTATAGGTAAGGAAATACTTTTCATTGTCCCGGCGGATCCGAACGACCGGTGATGTGCAGAGATAGCCCTGCTCAATCTCACGGCAGGGGAATTCCTCCGGATCAAAGGGGAGATCTTCCATGCTGCTGATGAGAAATTTCCGTTCAATTTCCATCTGTGAACGCCTCCTTTCGCAGAAAAATATTTGTCAGCCGGCTGCGGACATGATTCTGCGATAAACTGTAATCATCATAATACGAGTTGAAACAATTGTAAACCATTGCATTTAAAGAAGTCTTTTGATAGACTGAAAAGTGACGGAGATTCATAAAACAATGAAGAGGAGGATCAGAAAGATGAAGGTCTGTGTTTTTTTAGCTGATGGTTTCGAGGAGATCGAGGGGCTTACCGTTGTAGATATCCTGCGCAGGGCAGGAGTGGAAGTGATAATGATGTCCGTGACAGAAAATATTTCGGTCAAAGGCTCCCACGGGATCGGAGTCGAGGCGGACAGTCTGTTTGATGGGAACGCTGCTGCAAAAGCCGATATGCTGGTCCTCCCGGGCGGTATGCCGGGGACTCTTACCCTGCAGAAACACGATGGGTTGAAAGAACTTTTGAAAGCTTTTGATGATCAGCAGAAAGCCATAGCTGCGATCTGCGCGGCACCGAGTATCCTCGGTGAACTGGGGATGCTTAAGGGAAAGAAAGCGTGCGCATATCCTTCCTTTGAAGAAAAACTGGAGGGAGCAGATGTACAGCAGGTGCCTGTGGTGACAGACGGAAACATTACAACAGGACGGGGGATGGGAGCAGCGATTCCTTTCGCCCTCAGACTGACGGAGATCCTCTGTGGCGAAGAGAAGGCGGAGGAAGTGAGAAGGTCCATTGTCTATCAGGTCTGAGCAGTCTGCAGATCCGGTACGGCAGTCCTGATGGTGCAGTTCGCGCAGAAACCTCGAAAAAACACTGGAAATGTGCGGGTGTGTGTGCTATACTGTTTTAATGACTGCAAAGGATGAATTTGCGTAATCAAGGAGGAAGAAAATGAGTTTACAGGTAGAAAAGTTAGAACATAATATGGCAAAGCTGACGATCGAGGTGTCAGCGGAGGATGTTGAGAAGGCACTTCAGGCTGCTTACCTGAAAGAGCGCAGCAAGATCAGCCTTCCCGGATTCCGTAAGGGAAAAGTTCCGCGTCAGATGATCGAGAAGATGTACGGACCGGAAGTGTTCTATGATGAAGCGGCAAATCATATGATATCAGAGGCATATGGAAAAGCTTACGACGAGTGTGAACTTGAGATCACATCCCAGCCGAAGATCGAGGTGACACAGCTCGAGAAAGGAAAGCCGTTTATCTTTACTGCAGAAGTAGCGGTAAAACCGGAGGTAAAACTCGGTGAATATAAAGGACTCAAAGTGGATAAAGTTTCTACAAGAGTGACACAGAAAGAGATCGATGAGGAGATCGACAGAGAGCGTGAGCGCAATGCAAGAACGATCGATGTGACAGACCGTGCAGTACAGGATAAGGATCAGATTGTACTTGACTTTGAAGGATTTGTTGACGGAGAGGCGTTTGAAGGCGGAAAAGGTGAGAACTATCCGCTTACCATCGGTTCCGGTTCTTTTATCCCCGGATTCGAAGAGCAGCTCATCGGCGCTGAGATCGAAAAAGAGATGGAAGTCAATGTGAAGTTCCCGGAGGACTATCAGGCAAAAGAACTGGCAGGAAAAGACGCTGTGTTCAAATGCACTGTTCATTCCATCAAGACAAAAGAGCTTCCGGAGCTGGATGACGAGTTTGTTTCCGACGTATCGGAAGAGAGCGAGACCGTTGATCAGTACAAGGCAGAAGTAAAAGGAAAGATCAAAGAGCGCAAAGAGCGCGAGGGCAAAGAGAAGAAAGAGAATCAGGCTGTAGAGCAGGCTGTGGAGAACGCCGAGATCGATCTTCCTGAGCCGATGGTTGACCTGCAGGCAAGACAGATGGCGGATGATTTTGCGCGCCGTATCATGCAGCAGGGCATGAGCATTGAGCAGTACTTCCAGTTCACTGGTCTGTCAGAAGAGAAGATGATGGAAGAACTGAAGCCTCAGGCTGAGAAGAGAATCCGGACGAGACTCGTTCTGGAGGCGATCGTTGCCGCTGAGAATATTGAGGTATCTGATGAGCGTCTCGAGGAAGAACTCAAGAAAATGGCAGATTCCTATCAGATGGAAGTTGACAAGCTCAAAGAGTTCATGGGAGAGAACGAGAAGAAACAGATGAAAGAGGACATTGCAGTTCAGGATGCAGTGACTCTGATCACAGAGGCAGCTGTAGAAGGTTAATTGAGTAAGATTGATCCAAAAGGTGTGCCGACGGCGGTGCACCTTTTGTTGAAAAAAAGAAAGAAGGATGATCTATGAGTTTAGTACCTTATGTCATTGAACAGACAAGCCGTGGAGAGAGATCCTATGATATCTACTCCAGACTTCTGAAAGAGAGGATCATTTTCCTCGGAGAGGAAGTAAATGATGTGTCTGCGAGCGTGGTCGTGGCACAGCTCCTTTTCCTTGAGGCGGATGATCCGGATAAGGATATCCAGCTTTATATCAACAGCCCGGGAGGATCTGTTACGGCAGGTCTTGCCATCTATGATACGATGCAGTATATCAAGTGCGATGTATCTACAGTGTGCATTGGAATGGCAGCCAGCATGGGCGCGTTCCTTCTCTCAGGAGGTAAGAAAGGGAAGAGATTCGCTCTTCCGAACGCGGAGATCATGATCCATCAGCCGTCCGGCGGCGCGCAGGGGCAGGCGACAGAGATCCAGATCGCTGCAGAGCATATCCTCCGCACAAAAAAGAAATTGAATGAGATCCTGGCGGCGAATACAGGAAAGCCGCTTGAGGTGATTCAGGCCGATACAGAGCGGGACAATTTCATGTCCGCACAGGAGGCGAAGGAATACGGGCTGATCGATGAAGTGATCGTAAGCCACTAAGTATGAGGTGACATTTATGGCAGGAAAAATGATGGATGATATCGTAAGGTGTTCTTTCTGTAACAAGAGTCAGGCGCAGGTGCGCAAGCTCATCGCGGGGCCCAACGGCACATACATCTGCGACGAGTGCATCGGCATCTGCTCGGAGATCATCGAGGAAGAGCTGGACTATAACGACAGGAGGGCACTGGATGATATTAATCTTCTCACTCCCGAAGAGATCAAAGCTTTTCTTGACGATTATGTGATCGGACAGGATGAGGCGAAAAAAGTGCTTTCTGTTGCAGTGTACAATCATTATAAGAGAATATTGGCAGAACAGGATCTGGGTGTGGAACTGCAGAAGAGCAATATCCTGATGCTGGGACCCACCGGCTGCGGGAAGACACTTCTGGCACAGACCCTCGCAAAAATCCTGAACGTTCCCTTTGCGATCGCGGACGCGACCGCACTTACTGAGGCGGGATATGTGGGAGAAGATGTGGAGAATATCCTGCTGAAAGTGATTCAGGCTGCAGACGGAGATATCGAGCGTGCGGAGCACGGGATCATCTATATCGATGAGATCGACAAGATCACCAGAAAGTCAGAGAACCCTTCGATCACAAGAGATGTGTCCGGAGAAGGCGTTCAGCAGGCTCTCCTTAAGATCATAGAGGGCACTGTGGCATCTGTGCCGCCTCAGGGGGGAAGAAAGCATCCCCATCAGGAGCTGATCCAGATCGATACGACAAACATCCTGTTTATCTGCGGCGGGGCATTTGAAGGGATCGACAAGATCATCGAAACCCGCCTGGACAGAAAATCTATTGGGTTCAATGCTGAGATCGCGGCAAAGCACGAATATGATATGGATGTGCTTCTTCACGAGGCGCTTCCGCAGGATCTTGTCAAGTATGGCCTGATCCCGGAACTTGTGGGAAGGCTCCCAGTTACCGTGTCTCTTGATCTTCTGGATAAAGAGGCGCTGATCCGTATCCTTACGGAGCCGAAGAGCGCGATCGTAAAACAGTACCAGAAACTCCTTGAACTGGATGGAGTAAACCTGGAGTTTGATAAAGATGCACTGGATGCCATTGCGGAGACAACGCTGGCCAGAAAGACAGGGGCAAGAGGATTGCGGGCGATCATGGAAAATATCATGATGGACACCATGTTTACTGTCCCGTCTGACGAGACGATCAAAGGCTGCCGCATCACGAAAGAAGCGGTCCTTGGAACAGGGCAGCCTCTCTATGAGCGGGACGGCGAAGAACGCCGCTCGTTTCTGACATCGGAGAGTGCATAGAACAGAGCAGGGACTCTGTAGAAAGGGCGGGCGCAATGGCAAAGTACCTTGTGTCCGCCTTATTATTAAAATCGGTGCTCAAAGGGGTCAGGCCCCTTTTACAAATGGACCTGACCCCTTTGAGTATCGGGAAAGCAGGAAGAAATGGATAATGAGATAAAAAGTTTTCCTGCGGTCGCGCTCAGAGGGATGACGATCCTGCCCGAGATGGTGGTCCATTTTGATGTGAGCAGGGAGCGTTCGATCGCAGCGATCCAGGAAGCTATGGTAGAAGAACAGAAGATATTTCTGGTCACACAGAGATCAGTGGAGACAGAGGAACCGGAGCAGAAGGATGTTTTTGAAGTGGGCACTGTGGGCACGGTCAAACAGATCATCAAACTGCCCAAGCATATTGTCAGAGTGCTTGTGGCCGGTGAGTCAAGAGGAATCCTGAAGAGCATCGAGCAGAAGGACCCCTATCTGAGAGCAGAGGTGGAGGTCGTCGATGAATCCGGCCTGGAGCTGCCCGAGGACTCCAACACTCAGGCGATGGAGAGAAGTCTGAAGGATATGTTTGTTGACTACGCGGCAAAGAACCGGAAAATGTCAAAAGAGGCTGTGGCACAGCTTTTGGACATCAAGGGGCTTAAGAAGCTTGTGGATGAGATCGCCGCAAACATTCCGATCCCCTACATGGATCAGCAGGAGATACTGGACGAGACAGATTTTTGGAAACGGTATGAAAAACTGACATTTAAGCTTGTAAATGAGGTCCAGATCATAGATATCAAGGAAGAGATACAGAGAAAAGTAAAAGAGAGAGTTGACAAACATCAGCGGGAATATATCCTGAGAGAGCAGCTCAAGCTGATCCGTGAGGAATTGGGAGAAGATTCGACCATATCTGACGCGGAGGAATTTGAGAATGCAGTGAAAAAACTCAAAGCACCCAAAGAGGTGAAAGAAAAGCTTTTTAAGGAGATCAGCCGCTTCAAAAGTTCCCTTGGATCCCCATCTGAAAATGCGGTGATCCGAACCTATATCGAGACACTTCTGGAGATGCCGTGGGACAAAGCCTCAAAAGACAATGATGACATTGCTTATGCAAAACAGGTCCTCGAGGAGGATCATTACGGTCTGGAGCAGGTGAAAGAGAGGATTCTGGAATTCCTTGCAGTGCGTACACTGACGAAGAAAGGAGAGAGCCCGATCCTCTGTCTCGTGGGACCGCCCGGAACAGGAAAAACGTCCATCGCCCGCTCCCTTGCGAGGGCCATGAAGAAGAAATATGTCCGTATCTCTCTCGGCGGAGTCCGGGATGAGGCGGAGATCCGGGGACACAGAAAGACCTACATCGGGGCCATGCCGGGAAGGATCGCCAACGGGATCCGCACGGCTGGGGTGAAGAACCCTGTCATGCTCCTGGATGAGATCGATAAAGTCAGTACAGACTATAAGGGAGATACTTTCTCTGCCCTTTTGGAGGTGCTGGACAGCGAGCAGAACAGCAGATTCCGGGATCACTATCTGGAAGTGCCGCTCGATCTTTCTGAGGTCATGTTTATCACGACAGCGAACACCCTCCAGACCATCCCGCGCCCGCTTCTGGACCGTATGGAAGTGATCGAGATCAACAGTTATACAGAGAACGAGAAACTCCATATCGCCATGGAGCATCTGATCCCGAAACAGCTGGAGCACAACGGTCTGACAGCGGATCAGCTTTCTTTCAGCCGCCATGCGGTGTGGAAGATGGCGCGCAATTATACGAAGGAAGCCGGCGTAAGGCAGCTTGAGAGGGAGATCGGAAACGTGTGCAGGAAGGCGGCAAAAGAGATCCTCACCACGGACCGGAAGAAGATCACGGTGACAGACCGGAATATCCATAAATTCCTGGGAAAAGAGAAGTACAGCTATCAGATGGCGAATCCGGAGCCGGAGACCGGTATTGTAAGAGGACTTGCATGGACCAGCGTGGGAGGAGATACACTTCAGATCGAGGTCAACGTCATGCCCGGAAAGGGCGAGATCATGCTGACAGGTCAGCTTGGAGATGTGATGAAAGAATCCGCCCGGACCGGGATCAGCTACATCCGCTCTGTCAGCCGGAAGTTTGAGATCGAGGATGATTTCTTTGAGAAACATGATATCCATGTACATATCCCGGAAGGGGCAGTGCCCAAAGACGGACCGTCCGCCGGGATCACAATGGCGACGGCGATGCTGTCGGCGGTGACGGGAAGAAAGGTACGCGCGGATCTGGCGATGACAGGGGAAGTCACCCTGCGGGGAAGAGTCCTGCCTATCGGAGGGCTGAAAGAGAAACTCCTCGCAGCCAAAAACGCAGGGATCCGGACTGTCCTCGTCCCGAAAGACAACCGTGCGGATGTGGAAGAACTGTCTTCCGAGATCACAAAGGGACTCGAGATACTCTATATGGAACACATGGATCAGGTCCTGGAAGCCGCGCTGATCGACTGAGCCGGAAGAAAAGTTCTACGGCCGGGGCCTGCAGGCGCTTCCCGGGGAAGGACCGGATATAGAAGGAGGACACAATGGTAATCAAAAACATAAATCTTGAGACGGTCTGCGGGATCACAAGTCCGCTGCCGAAAAACGATAAGCCTGAGATCGCGTTTGCGGGAAAATCCAATGTAGGGAAATCGTCTCTCATCAACGCGCTGATGAACCGGAAATCTTACGCACGGATCTCGGCAACGCCGGGGAAAACGCAGACCATCAATTTTTACAATATCAATGACGTGATGTATCTGGTGGATCTTCCGGGGTACGGATACGCGAAAGTTTCGGAGAAGGAGAGAGCACAGTGGGGAAGGCTGATCGAGGGATATCTCCATGGCTCTGAGCAGTTAAAGGCTGTCTTTCTGCTCATCGATATCAGGCATGAGCCCTCCGCCAACGATAAGATGATGTATCAGTGGGTGGTGGAGCAGGGATTTGAGCCTGTTATAATCGCAACAAAACTGGATAAGATAAAGAGGAGTCAGATACAGAAGCATCTGAAGATGCTGCGCGAAGGTCTGAAACTCCTTCCTGGAACAAAGATGATTCCTTTCTCATCTGCGACAAAACAGGGACGTGATGAGATCTGGGACATGATCGAGAAAGAGTATCTTGCAGACGGAGTCCCCGGGGAGGAAGAACATTTGTAAGAAGTGGTATCCGGGAAAAGGAACATCTGTAAAATGGATGGCGTCCTGAGAGAACGCAGCACTGGCCCTTTTGTGGGAGCAAGGAGGAAGAAGGAAGATGGAGAACAGACGACCATACTGGCAGGTGGCGCTCAGGCTTTTGTTCAGTCTGCTCGCAACTGCCGCATTTATCATCATCGGGCTCAGGCTTATTGTTTTTCTGATGCCCTTTGTGATCGGGTGGATCATTGCGTCGATCGCGGCTCCGCTGGTAAACTGGCTGGAAAAACGGCTGAAGATAGTAAAGAAACTGGGGTCCGCACTGATCGTTATCCTTGTGCTCGTGCTGATCGTCCTTGCTCTCTACTTTGGGATCAGCAGGATCGTGACCGAGGTGGGAGATCTGATCCGGAATTTTCCGGAACTGTATGCCCAGCTTGAGGAGGGGTTAAGACAGATCGGAGACACCCTTTCCGGGCTGTTTGAACGCCTGCCGAAAGGAATACAGAACGGATGGAACACGGTGATCCAGAATCTGGATCAGTATATGGGAAATCTGGTTTCCAGCATCAGTGAGCCTACGGTGACGGCCGCGGGGAATTTCGCAAAAAGAGTGCCTTACTACCTGATCTCTTTTATCGTTGCGGTACTGTCAGCATACTTTTTTACGGTTCAGCGGGAAGATGTGATCAGCTGGCTGAAAAAAGCGGCGCCCCGGGCAGTAGAGCAGCGCATGACTCTGGTCATGGACAATCTGAAATATGCGGTGGGAGGATATTTTAAAGCGCAGTTTAAGATCATGGGAGTGGTATTCCTCATTCTTCTGGCCGGCTTCGCGTTTCTGCAGGTGCGGTATTTCGTACTGGTGGCACTGCTCATTGCGTTTCTTGATTTTCTGCCCTTTTTTGGAACGGGAACAGCCATGATCCCGTGGGCTGTCTACACGTTCTTTATGGGAGATTACAAGCTCACGGCGGCGCTGGTGATCATCTATGTGATCACTCAGGCGGTTCATCAGCTCATACAGCCCAAACTGGTGGGAGACAGTGTGGGCTTAAATCCGCTGGTAACGCTCCTTCTGCTCTATATTGGGTATCGGCTGGGCGGCGTGCTCTGGATGATCCTGACCGTGCCCATCGGTATGGTGGTGATCAATATGTGCCAGGCAGGTGCCTTTGACTATATCACGGATGATGTGAAGATCCTGATCGACGGCATACTGGGGCTGCGCAACGACATGCCTTCCGGAGAAGCAAAGGCGAAGGAGGAAGCGGAGGAGACAGAACAGGAACGGTAAATCTTACCCTTGCGACAGAAGGGGGAATTTTGATAGAAAGAAATTTCGCGCACGTTCGTTGAAAAAAGAAAACGGTTATGCTATCATGGAAAGCAGGGAAGAGAACATTCCCAAAACCGGAGGGGACCGCTGTGGAAGGTCCCGGTAAAAAGACAGGAGGTAATTAAAGATGAAAAAATATGTTTGTGACGTATGTGGTTACATCTACGACGAAGCGGCAGGAGATCCGGATAACGGGATCGAGCCGGGCACAAAATGGGAAGATGTGCCGGAAGACTTCCTCTGCCCGCTTTGCGGAGTAGGGAAAGATCAGTTCTCTGAGACAGAGTAAGCCTCGGGAGAGACTGACACCGAAAAAGGTATAGAATCGTGAGAGAAGAGCAGCCTGCGGATCGATGGATCCGGATGGCTGCTCTTTTTTTGGGAACATATCCTGAATTAAAATGAAAATAATATTACATAAATAGATTTACGAAAATTTTACATACATTTCATTGGAGCGTGATATCGGAGTGGAAAATACAAGGGTATAATTATCCTTGTCACAAGGAGTGATGAATCTGATTGGAAATTAGGAGGAAACTATCATGAATCCCGGAAACAAGATCACACAGTCACAGAAAATGATGATATTTGTTTTATCCATGTCCCTGTACGGACTTGCAACTCTGTTTACAGAACTGATCCCTTCTTTTCAGGTGGGGATCGTCGAATTTTCTGTTGAGTATTTTCTTTTTATCCCGCTGACTCTGGCGATGCTCTTTGATCCTCTCTCTGCGGCGCTGGGGGCGGCGACAGGTGAACTGGTCTTCAGCGAGATCATGCTGGGGCAGTTCGGGGGACTTGGTGAACTGGAGAAGTTCCTGACCGTGACCATCGGCGTCTTCCTTGCGGGAAGGCTGGTCAAAGATCCCAGAAAACGCGGAATGGTCGCGTTTGCATCGATCTTCGGGGTGACGGTACAGCAGATGATGGGATGTATCGTGGATATCCTGAAAGTACAGTTCGCGGTAGAAGACTTTGAGGCGGTTGCAGGGCTCCCGGAAAGCGTCTTTTTTACAGAAGGATTTGCCTGCCTCAATGATATCCTGTTCTCAGGAATCCTCTTCTGTATGCTGCCTTCCATGTATCTTGTGCCTAAACTGTATGGAAAGATCGAGCCCCTGCTCGGCATGAAGCCGAGAGATGAGAAGACGGTATTCGGCGGAAACACGATCTCACCCAAAACAGTGGTCCTCTGCGTTGTCGGCTTTGTGGCAGCGATCCTGGCAGAGCTGCTCGCCTCGGGGGGATATGAGCTGATCGACTGGGAGGCAGCATGGGCAGGAAATACAACATCTATCGTGGTCGCGATGATCGCTGCGGTGATCGTCATACTGATCGCCGCCGGGGTGATAAGAAACCGGGCATCTCAGGCCAAACAGGCGTGACAGAAGGAGAAGAATGTGAGTAAGATAGAGATCAAAAATCTGACATTTACCTATCCGGGGGCGGATGCCCCCACTCTGAGAAGTTTGTCCGCAGAGATCGAAGAAGGTGACTTTATTGCCATCGTGGGAAATAATGGGTGCGGAAAATCCACGCTTTGTAAGACACTGAACGGTCTGATCCCTCATTTTATTCTGGGAGATATGGAGGGCGTGGTCCGGATCGACGGTGAGGATACGAGGGAACAGGAAATCGGAACCCTGGCAAAAAAGGCGGGATATGTCTACCAGGATTTTGAGAACCAGATCGTTTGTCCCACTGTGCTGGAGGACGCCTCTTTTGCCTGCCTGAATTATGCCATGCCGGATTATGAGGAGAAAGGGCGACAGGCGCTGTCCATCTGCGGGCTGGCGTCAAAGATCCAGGATTATGTCTGGCAGCTCTCCGGAGGGCAGAAACACCTGCTCGCCCTGGCGGGAATGGCTGCTCTGAGCCCGGATATACTGATCCTGGATGAGCCGATCGCGCAGCTGGATCCGGCTCATGCGGATAAGATATACGAGGTGCTGAAAGAGCTGAACGAAGAGTACAGGAAGACGGTCATCGTTATTGAGCATCACACAGAGTATATCGCAAAGTTCTGTAAAAATGTCATGCTTTTAAAAGATGGGACCGTGAAGTGGAAACTTCCGGCTAAGGAAGCGATGAGGAGGGTGGATGAACTTCAGGAAAGCGATATCTTTCCACCTCAAGTCACGATCGCGGCGCGGCGTATGGAAGCGGAAGGGATCCTGCCTAAAGGAACGGCGCTGCCTGTAGACATCGAGGAGGGAAGGAACCTCCTTCTTCCGTTCCTCAGGCGGAAACAGAGCGGAGAAAGAACAGTTTCGAAAAAGATCCCAGCGGGGGAACCGCTGGTGCGTTTTTCCAATGTGACGGTAAAATACCGTTCAGTCAAAGGAGAACCGCCCAAGGTATTTGACCGGTTTAACCTGGAGATCAAAAAAGGAGAGAAGATCGCTCTGATCGGATCCAACGGCGCGGGAAAATCTACCATGCTGAAGCTGATGATGGGGCTGGTACATCCGGAAGAGGGAGGAGTCTATGTAAAAGACAGGCTGACCCGCGAACTTTCAAAAGAAGAACTGGGAAAGACCATCTCTCTGGTCTATCAGAATCCAGAAGAGATGTTTATAAAGGATTCCATCCGAAAAGACATCGAGTATGCCATGAAAGCGAGAAAGATCCCGGAATACGAGAAACGGACGGAGAAACTGCTGGAGATGTTCCGTCTTACAGAACTGGCGGAGCGGGACGGACGTCTCCTCTCCGGAGGTCAGATGCGGCGGGCTTCCATGGCGATCGGCGTTGCACTGAACCCGGAGATGCTGCTCCTTGACGAGCCTACGGCGAACCTGGATATTGCCACAAGAAGGGAGATCATGAAGACTCTGGCGATGCTGAAAGACATCACGGACACAGTCGTTATCGCGACACATGACATGCAGCTTGTATGCGACTGGGCAGAGCGTATCATCGTTCTCTGCGGAGGGTATGTGATCGCGGACGGACCGAAGGAAGAGATCTTTTCCGATATCTATGTGCGCGGTCAGGTAGGAATCCGTCCGCCCCAGATTTATGACATGGGACGGGAACTGGGAATAAAAGATCCATGCTTTACAGTGGATGAGTTTATTGAGTATTTCAGAGGTGAACAGTATGCGTAAACTGACAGAAAATATCCTGGATAAGATTTCCATAGATTATCTGAGAAATCAGGTGCTGAAAAATGCTTATGGAAACGATGATACCGTGATCGCAAAGATGGATCCCCGGGTTCTTCTTGTGTGGTATCTCTTTTTCGGTCTGGTCCCGTGGTTTTTGGATGATGTGGTGCTCCTGCTCTGCCTGTTCCTGTTTGTAGCGGCGACAACAAAGACGGCGAGGATCGCTCCGCTGGTGCTTTTCCTGTTCTGTCTGGGCGTGTTCTCACAGACCGGATACCTGTTTATCGTGGCGCTCTTTTTTGGAGGAAATACAGAGACCATCGCGCCGCTTCTGGTGATGACACTGAAAGTGGCTGTGGTCTCACTTGCATCGATCACCGTCTTTTCCGGGTTGGATCCGGACAGGCTGGCAAACGGTCTTTTGTGGTTCGGATGTCCGGAGCAGTTCTCCTTCAGCATTTCTTTTGCGTATCGGATCCTTCCGGTGCTGATGGAGGAATTCCAGAATATCCTGCTTTCCTACCGGCTGAGAGGCAATCCTCCCCAGAACAGGACTCTGATCGGAAAGATCCACTATCTGTTCTACCAGATCCGGATGATCATCCAGTCTTTCTACCCGCTCATGCTCAACACGGCAAAGCGGTCCAGGACGACGGTGGAGGCGCTGGAACTGAAAGGATATCGGTACTCGGTGAAGAATCCGGAAGTGAAACGGATGAAACTTGCCATGCTGAAGGTGACACGCAGCGACATCCTGTTTATAGCGGTGTCCGCGGTGTGGGTCGGGATAAGCGCCGGGATCTCCGGGCTGTCAAATATTATATAGAGAAGAGAAGGTGGAGTAACTTTGAAGATCGATTTTCACACACACGCAAAACTTGCAAAGAAACTTCCGTTCTCTCCGGAATATACAGACTGGCTGTTCGGAGAGGCGAAGAGAGCCGGGCTGGACGCCCTGTGCCTGACGGAACATTTCAATACGCTGGGCTTCCGGGAGGTGTACCGCTATATTGAGGGGCGCTGCACCAGAGAGGGGGACAGCCTGGTGACAGAGGACGGGTTCCGCATCTTTCCCGGGATGGAGGTGGACATTGCGGAAGGAGGCCATACGCTGGTCACAGGTCCCCTGGAATGCATCCTGGAGATGAACCGCAGGCTGGAACCTTTTAAGGAGAAAGGGCGATTCCTGCCCTTTGAGAAATGGTCGGACATGGTAAAAGAGTACCCGGTCCTTTTCGGGGCAGGACATCCCTACAGGGCGGGAGGGCATATCCCGGAACTTCCGTCCGAGCTGCTGGAACGATTCCAGTTTCTGGATGTGAACGGAAAAGACCTGGCAAAGGATTCGGAAATAACATGGGAGAAGATGAAAGAGCTGTCTCGGAAGCTGGGGAAGCCGCTGGTGGCAGGCAGCGATACACACCAGTCGTTCCAGTACGGGTGCGTTTACAATGTGTTTGAGAGAACTGTGGATACGGTCAGGGATCTGCATGAACAGCTCCTGGAAAATGCCTACAGGATCGAGACGTCTGATGATCTTGCGTTTAAGGTAGAGACGGCAGGGATTCTGAAGCGTTCCCTAAAAGAGATCCACGCGCTGGGAGGAGATTACGTCTCAGTCCTGCTAAAAGGAGCAGAGATCTGAGAGATGAGCTGAAATACGGAGTCTGGTCAAAAATGTATTCTGAGCCAGGGGAACAGACAGAAAAACGGAGATCTCAGCGAGGGATCTCCGTTTTGTAGGCTTCTTTTAACTGATAGAGCCTGTCAAGGCGGTATTTGGAATCATCTCCCAGTTCTGCGGCGAGACGCACCACGAGGGCGTCGATCAGAGCGGCAGGGGCAGCCATGGAGTGGTATTCGGTCGGCTCTCCCCGGTATACATAAAGGGGGATGATATCCTCCTGAGCGCGGTCATGATAAAGGCGGCTTGTGAAGAAGATACACGGAAAATGTATCTTTTCCCGGTAGGAGAGAAGAACGTCCGCCTCCCGGGGCGTCTTCTGGAAGCCAAAGAGGATAAGAAGGTCTTTTTCTGTAAAAAGATTCATGTATTCAAAAAGTTCGGAACTTCCGGGAGGCAGGAGGATGACACGGATACCGAACCGGGTGAGACGGAACTTTAAGAGCTCTGCCATGGATACGGAGGCTCCTTTTGCGTAGAGATAGACGGTCTCTGCGCTGCAGATCGCAGAAACAGCACGGGAGAGGAGCTCCTGGTCGAGAAAGGAGAGTGTCTTTTCTATGCATGCCTGCTGATACCGAAGGAATCCTTCCGCGGTCCCGGAGTCCTGATTCACCAGTGTCGCGCTCAGCTTCCCGGAAGGAGAGTTCTGTTCGCTCCGGTGGAGCAGGATCGCATTTTTCAATTCTTTAAAATCTGCATACCCACAGTGGCGGGCAAAGCGGGAGATGGTCGGTTCGGAGGTACCGATACACTTTGCGGCATCCCCGATGGACATGAGGATGAAAGAGTCCGGATTTTCGATGATATAGTTGATGATCCGGTGTTCTGTCCTGGTAAAGTCTGTTTTTTGTTTCACGAAATAAATATCACTCATCTGTTTTCTCTCCGTTTTTCTGAATAAAACTATCATATCATATAAAAGAAAAGAATGCGTAAAATCTGGTTATGGATCACGTAAAAGCAGAGGGTGTACGGTGCGGGCAGCAGCCGGGGGATAACGGTCACCCCTCCTCTCTCCTGACAGAGGAGGGAGTGCATCCGTATACGCTTTTAAAGGTGCGGTTGAACAGTTTCTGGTTGTAAAATCCGTTCTGTTCTGCAATCTCGTAGACGGGCGCGTCCGTGCGGATCAGGTCCTGATAGATGTGGGAGACCCGCACCTCATTGACGTACTGCAGGAAGGACATTCCCATATTTTTTTTAAAGAAGCGGCAAAAATATTCCTTGCCCAGTCCCAGATGGTCCGCGATATCCTGCAGGGAGATCTGTTCCTTAAAATGCTCTTCCACATAGGTGATGATCTCCCGGATCCGGTCCACGGTCAGTCGGTCTGTGGCAGTCACATTTGAGGCTGCGTGGGTAGAAAAATAGCGGATCAGATGGGCGAGGACCTGCATGATGATCCCCTCCGCTTCCATGAGAAAGGCAGATGCGTCCTCAATATAAAGCCTGGTCAGTTCCTCCAGCATCTGGCAGATCTTTCGGTATTCGGGAAACTGTTCGTCGGTCAGATCATCCGGGATACAGTGTATCTGGTACAGCTCGATATCCGGGAGATAGCGCTCCATATATTTTCGGGAGACATGGGCGCAGATGAACATGGCAGTATCGGTATAGGTGTAGGTGCTGTGCACCAGCCCGGAATCGATCACGGTCAGATGTTTGTTGGGAATGTGGTATTTTTTTCCTTCGATCTGGATCGTCGCCTCACCGTTGAGCTGGTAGAGCAGCTCGATCTCCTCGTGCCAGTGGAGGGGATGGTATCCGCCCGGTGCGGTGGAGTAGGCGAGCCGGATCCCCAGTTCACTGATCTCCTGAAAAGTTTCGTAATAGGGCTGTTCCATAAGATCATCTCCTTCTTTTATTCACCCCGGTGCTGCCGGACTGCGAACCAGACCAGACAGCAGACTGAGAGAAATGCGGCTCCCAGACAGGGAAAGTAGATTCCCGCAGGGAGGAGTGCGATGGCAGGATGGCTGCATATGCACAGGATGACAAACAGGATGAGTATGACGGCACTGAGGATGATATAAGCCGGATTCCTGTTTTCATGGACTTCTGCATGTATATATCTTGGGCTGAAAAGCTCCAGCGCATGCAGGAGTTCTTTTTCTCTGTCATAGCCCTTTGAAAAGACATAGGTCTGACGGCTCGGGCGGCGCGCAGGCGTCTCTACATGACAGATCATAGAATAGGATTTCCTGTTTTCTTTTATTTTTTCTACGGACAGGATCCTGGGTTCCAGACCCCGGAGTGATTCTTTTTCGGAGAGATATTTCTCCAGCACTCCTCCCGGAGAGATCAGGTTATTCAGGATCTTCTGGGTTTTGAAAAGCATGGAGATAAATCCGGGGACCCCTCTTCGGAAGGGAACGTATTTCCGGGCATCTATGACATAGATCTCTCCGTCCCTGGCCTGACAGAAGATAAGGGTGTCTCTTCGGGAACGCCGCCCTGCCTCTGCTGCCGCCCAGATCAGGAATGCAGTCGCAATGATGCAGACCGCAAAAGTGAGAAGCTCCATGGGAAGATTCAGGGCAAAGCCGAGGAAAATACTTCCGATGAGCAGACAGAAGGCCAGGGTCAGACTGAACAGCAGTGGGAGAAGAATCCCTGATGCGTAATTGTTTTTCTTTTTCAGATTTTCAGATATCCAGATCTTCATTGTGTGATCCTCCGTATTTCTCTATGTCTCTGTGATCGCAGTCCATCAAATTCGAAAGCTTTGTTCTGTATTGCTTCGAGCGTGAAGACTGAACTGATATGATTATATCACGGCAGACGAGAAAAGTGTTGACATTTAGTTCCTACGTCTGTAATACATAAAAGAATTACACATGTAAGATGAATGGAAGACAGGATTACTGTGGATAGTAAGATAGAAAAGGAAACTGATGGAAAGAGAATATAAAAGAGAAGATAGGAACAAGAGGAGAAAAAAGAGAATACGGGAAAAGAACAGTTGCAGCAGACGGATCCTGGCGGGATCAGAGGAAGCTTTTGTTGAGATGATGAATGAAAAGGCGGCCAAGCTGGGGATGACAGACACGCATTTTATGAATGTGACCGGACTTCAGGACGAGGAGCATTATACCACGGTGAAGGACATGAGCGTCCTCCTGCAGAATGCTCTGGAAAACAGACTGTTCCGGCAGATCTTCTGCACCAGGGAATATACTGCCTCTCCCACAGAACAGCATCCCCAGGGACTCTCCTTTGGGAGCAGCATGTTCCGTCTTGCGGAGGACTGGCAGGTAAACGGCGGGGAGATCCGGGGAGGAAAGACCGGTTTTACAGACCAGGCAGGGCTGTGTCTTGCATCCCTTGCCCATGTGGATAACCGGGATTATATCCTTGTGACGGCAAAGGCGGACGGAAACCATCAGACAGAGCCGTATCACGCCCTTGACGCCCTGAACCTGTATGGCCAGATCAGAAAAGAGATCCCTGTAAAGGGAGCCAGGGGAACGATCTATGACAGAAACGGGTATATTTTGCGATAAAAGATTAGGATCACAAGACGGAAAAAAGTTTTTCCAGTCCAAATCTGTCTTCATCGTCCAGCATCTTTTCCATCCGACATTTGTTAAAGTCAGAATGTTCTATCTCGCGGGAGAATTTCTGCGCGATGTCAAGGACATCGGCGGAAGACATGCCGGAGGGCTCTTTGATCCATTCAGCCCTTGTCAGCTCCCGGATCAGAAGCGTGCAGGCAAGGGAAAATTTCATCTTTCCATATGCGTTTCCACTGTAAACAGCCCCGCAGAAGTAGGTGAACACAAAGTATACCATGAGCTGTTCCGCGATGACGTCCGGGAAGATGGCGTGAAATTCTTCCGGTCCTGTTCCGGGAGAGGCCTCGGAGACAGAGAGGGTGTCCCGCGCGCCGCGCAGTCTGGCCTTCCATTCCGGTCTCAGGACTTCCATCTGGTTCAGTATCACAAAAAGATTCCCGGCGGTCTGAAGAGAGAGTCTTTGGTGGCGGATATCAGAATCCAGCATGTTGAGCCGCCGTTCAAACCAGGTCCAGACAGAGGGGGAGGAATAGCGCTCGAGCAGTCTGTCTGCATCGAAAAGAGCATTTTTATCGATCCGTTCCTGGAGGTCATGGGCGAGGGCGAGACAGACTATAGCCCGGAGCCGGAAAGGGTGCTCCCTGTTTTGGAGGATCCGAAAGATCAGCGTCCTCGCATCCATGAGCTTTGTGAATAGAAAGAAATCAAATTCCGGATAAGATTCCTCTTTTGCGGGATCATCTGCCTCGAGAAAGCGGACCGGTTCCCCGCTTCCAAGGATCAGCTCTGCGGCGGCAGGGCAGGAGAGAGACAGGGAGATTTCCCGGAGTCCTTCAAACTCCTCGATGTGTCTCGGATAAGTTCGGCAGGTCCTGCAGAACGCCTTTTTTCCACCGCCTTCCAGATAGAGGTCACACAGACCGTTTTCGTTTAAAAAGGCACATTTCCCGTCATACTGTCTGAAACACTGCTCATTCCAGTCGATTTCATTCTTCAGGCGGCTGCCGACGGGGCCTTTTGCTTTCGAATATTTTTTCAGTGAAGCCGGATCGATCTGAATCTGCCATCCGGCACAGCAGGTGTCCGGGCAGCCTCCTCCTGTACACCGGAATCTTTTATAATAGTGTGGGACTGTATAATGCATGTTGAAGCCTTCTTTCCATAGTTGGTCATAAAAATCATTATAATTGCGGAGCGTAGAAAAGACAACTGTTACATAGTATATAAAGACAGAGCAAAGGCAGGGACCAAAAAAGCTGTGGATCATACCACAGCTTTTTTTGGTCCCGCTGCGCCTGCGTGCGCATGGCGGAATGTATTGTCATACGGAATCCTGCACTGTTCCTGAGCACAGTGTGAACTGTAATCTTCCAGGTCAGAAATTCAGGAATTTCTCTGAATTGTAATAGCAGATCCCGGCGATCATCTGTTTTAAGTATTCCATATCCTTAGGATATTCGCCGTTGTCAACCTTTCTTCCTACATACTCGCAGAGGATGCGGCGGAAATACTCATGGCGCGGGAAGGAGAGGAAGCTTCTGGAGTCTGTCAGCATTCCGATGAATGTGGACAGAAGTCCTGTGTGTGCCAGCGCCTCCATCTGCTGTTCCATGCCGTATTTGTGATCGCAGAACCACCATGCGCTTCCGAGCTGGACTTTTCCTCTGTATCCTTTGGAGTTGCTCTGGAAGTTTCCTGCCATTGCAGCGAGCATATCTGCATCCTTCGGGTTGAGGTAGTAGAGGACAGTTTTCGGAAGCTCGTCCGTCTTGTCCATCTCATTGAGAAGAGCAGAGATCTGCGGTGCGAAGCAGAAATCGTTGAGGCTGTCAAGTCCGGTATCCGGTCCCAGTTTCTCGAACAGGCGGGTGGAGTTGTTCCGGATCGCTCCGATGTGGAGCTGCATGACAAGGTCACGCTTGCAGTATTCTTTTCCGAGCTCAGTCAGAAGGAATGCGCGGTACTGTGCTCCTTCCTCGTTGGTCGGGAGTATGCCTTCCATACGTTTCTTAAAGACGGTGTCTGCTTCTTCATATGTCGCCGGGCGGTAGAAGTCGCCTTCCAGGCTGTGGTCCGTGATGCGGCATCCGCAGGAGCAGAAGTAGTCCAGACGCTCTTTCAGAAGATCCAAAAGATCGGAGAGCGCTGTGATGGACTTACTGTATTTTTCAGCGGCATTGTTGACGTAATCCGGGAAATCCGGTTTGTCGATCGCCATCGCCTTCTCCGGACGGAATGTGGGGTATACGCCCAAATCGATCCCCTGTTCTTTTATGCTGCGGTGTGCTGCAAGGTCGTCCATGGGATCATCTGTGGTACACAGGATGCGGACGTTCTGTTTTTTGAGAAGCCCTCTCGCGGAGAATGCCGGATCAGCCAGCTGACGGTTGCATTCCTCCCAGATCTGGTCTGCTGCAGCCGGGGTGAGTGTATCGTAGATCTGGAAGTACCGTGCCAGTTCCAGGTGGGTCCAGTGGTAGAGCGGGTTCCCAAACGCGTTCTGGACAGTCTCTGACCACGCGTTGAACTTGTCTTTTGGGTCTCCGTTTCCTGTGACGAGTTCCTCCGGGATCCCGTGAGCACGCATGGCACGCCATTTGTAATGGTCTCCGCCCAGCCATGCTTCCGTGATCGTGGAGAAACGTTTGTCTTCCAGGATCTCGTTCGGGTTCAGATGGTTGTGGAAATCCAGGATCGGAAGATTTTCCGCTGCCTCATGATAGAGCTCACGTCCTGTTTCAGAGTTCAGAAGAAAATCCTCGTGTATAAAATGTTTCATTGTTTTACCTCCTTCTTGTATGAGAGTGTTCGCTATTTTTATTTTAAATCAAAAGCCGGATGAGGACAATGACGAGATTGCTTTAAAATAGTACGAAAATTGTCACGGGATCATCCAGTAAGAAGCCGGCTTTGCGCTTTATCGAGCCATTTCAGGCTGAGGTCCGGTACTCTTGTGTGAACGGATCAGATTCTCGATCTCTTTCAGGTCAGAGGAGGGGAGATCGCCGGGGATCGTGTTCTTGACCGCACTGGTGGCATTCCCGATCTCCAGAGCTCTCTGGCAGTCGTCGTAGTCGGAGAGCAGACCATAGAGGACGCCGGAGACATAAGCGTCGCCGCTGCCGATCCGGTCCACCACTTCGATGTTGTGGTACGGCTCCTCCTCGTAGAAGCGGTCGCTGCGGGCATCGTAGATAATGGATCCGAAGGTGTGGATCTTTGGGCTGTGCACGATGCGCTGAGTGGATGCCACGATGGAGATCGGATACTCCTCGGTGAAACTCTTCATGATGCTCTTGGCGTCCCCTTCTTTCAGGAAGGTGAGGCGGGCTGTCTCCTCAGAGCAGAAGAAGATGTCCACATAGGGCAGGATCTTTTTGATGCATTCCCTTGCCTGGTCTCCGCTCCAGAGGTTTCCACGGAAATTCACGTCAAAGGAGATGACTGCTCCGTTTTCCTTAAACCTGCGGATCATCTCCATGCCGGTCATGCAGCACTGCGGGCTGAGAGCGAGTGTGATCCCGCTGGTATGGAAACATCTGGTGGAAGTAAACAGAGAATCGTCAAAATCGTCTATGGAGATATTGTTGATGGTGGAGTGCTTCCGGTCATAGACGACTCCGGGTTTTCTTGGATACGCGCCATTCTCGTAAAAATAGATACCGAGACGGGCATCGGGAGAACTGTCATAGACAAGATAGTCATCGCTCACACCGCAGAAACGGATCTGGTTTTTCGCGTATGTACCGATATCGTTTGCGGGAAGCTTGGAGATAATGCCGGTCCGAAGGCCCAGGAGGGAGACGCCGGATACCACGTTCAATTCTGCACCGCCCACCTGTTCCTGGAGGGTGCCGCCTCTGACAAGACGCTCGTTTCCCGGAGGAGAGAGACGCAGGAGAACTTCACCGAGTGACAGAAGATCAAAAGATTTGTTCATAAGAGTACCTCCTTATAAGAATAAATTTGAATATAATTGTGGGGATGCTACATGGCAGAAAGCATCCCCTTTTTTAAGGCTTGGATCTATATATGGTTTTACGTCATCAGAATTGGGTTATCTCTGGACACGTCCGGAAGCATCTCCGCCGGCAAGCTTTAAGACTTCATCCATGGATACCATGTTGAAATCTCCCTCGATGGAGTGCTTCAGGCAGGAAGCCGCAACAGCGAACTCGATCGTGTTCTGAGAATCATAACCGTTTAAGCAAGCGCAGATCAGACCGCCTCCGAAGCTGTCGCCGCCGCCTACACGGTCAACGATATGCATTGTATATTTTTTGCTGAAGTAGAAATCATTTCCATCATAGAGCATAGCAGACCACTTGTTGTCGTTTGCAGAGATGGACTCGCGGAGTGTGACCGCCACTTTGGAAAATCCGAAGCGGTCCGCAAGCTGTTTTGCCACATCCTTGTATCCCTCATGGTTTACTTCGCCCTTTGTAACGTCTGTGTCAGCGGCTTTGATGCCGAATACGTCAGCTGCATCCTCCTCGTTTGCGATGCAGACGTCAACATACTGGCAAAGCTCGCCCATCACCTGTCCGGCTTTCTCTTTTGACCACAGTTTGTTGCGGTAGTTCAGGTCGCAGGAAACAGTGAGCCCTGCCTCCTTTGCAGCCTTACAAGCGTCAAGGCAGATCGCAGCGACCTCATCATTAAGTGCCGGCGTGATGCCTGTGAAGTGGAACCACTCAGCTCCGTCGAAGATCTCTTTCCAGTTGAAGTCTTCTCTGGACGCTGTCGCGATGGAAGAACCTGCGCGGTCGTAGATGACTTTGGACGGACGCTGTGAAGCGCCTTTTTCCAGGAAGTAGATTCCCACTCTGTCGCCGCCGCGGGCAATGTAAGAAGTATCTACGCCATATTTTCTCAGAGAGTTGACAGCAGCCTGTCCGATCTCATGTTTCGGAAGCTTTGTGACGAATTTTGCGTCAAATCCGTAGTTCGCAAGAGAAACTGCAACGTTTGCCTCGCCGCCGCCGTAAGTTGCGCCGAATGTGTCGGCCTGTACGAAACGATAATATCCTTCCGGTGCGAGACGCAGCATGATCTCACCAAATGTAATTACTTTTTTTGCCATTATTATTTACCTCTGCTTTCCTTAACGATTTCTACAGCCTCTTTAACAAGGTCTTTGATCTTATCAAACTCGCCGGCTTTAACAAGGTCGCCCTTTACCATCCAGCTTCCGCCGCATGCAAGGATCCTGTCATATGCAAGATAATCCTTTACATTTTTCGGATTGATCCCGCCGGTAGGCATGAATTTCATCCCCACATATGGAGCGGCGATCGCCTTGATATATGCAAGACCGCCTGCCTGCTCAGCCGGGAAGAATTTTACGACTTCAAGTCCGTTCTCGATCGCCTGTTCAACATCGCTCGGGTTTGCGCATCCCGGTGTGATAAGGATTCCCTTCTCTACACAGTATTTAACAACCTTCGGGTTGAGTCCCGGGCTTACGATAAATTTTGCTCCGGCAGCAACGGCGCGGTCAACCTGTTCTGTCGTAAGTACGGTTCCGGCTCCTACGAGCATGTTTGGAAATTTTTCAGCCATGATGCGGATCGACTCCTCAGCGGCATCTGTGCGGAAGGTCACCTCCGCGCAGGGAAGTCCGCCGTCGCACAGTGCCTGTGCGAGAGGTTCTGCGTCTTTCGCATCATTCAGGACAACAACAGGAACAATACCGATCTCTTCAATTTGTTTTAAGACTTCGTTCATTTTTACCTCTCCTTAAAGTTTCATAATATGAAATAGAGTTTTGTAATGTGACCTATCTAATTACAAGTATACTACCGGACCGTGAAAAGTCAAGCCTATAATTTTATGAATTTTTCGCACGATATTTTGATGGTGTCGGGGGATTGATTTGGCTTGAGGATTGTGGTATGATAGTTCCATAATATGAAACTTTGATATCGGATAATGGGAGGGCGATAGAATGACGGAAGAAAAAAATCCGATCCAGGTAGCGGACAGGCTTTTTGGAGCGTTGGAATTTCTGGTGGAGAGCGGCGGCGCAGGGCTGATGGAGACCAGTGAGGTGCTGGGGCTCAACAAGAGTACTACGCACCGCGTACTGAATTCTCTTATTTATATGGGGTATGCCAGACAGAATGAGATGAACGGCAGATATGAATCTTCTCTCAAACTTGTTGATATGGCGGGACGGATCATGGGTAACATCGATATCGTTCATGTGGTCCGGCCATACCTGAGAAAGCTGATGAGCCAGGCGGAGGAAACTGTCCACTTTGTGGAGCGGGAGGGAATACATGCTGTGTATATAGATAAGGTAGAAGCGCCCAGAAACGGGATCCAGATGGTCTCTCGGATCGGCAGCCGCATCCCGCTGTACTGTTCCGGAGTGGGAAAGGCGATCGCAGCAGATCTTGACAGAGAAGAATTAGAAGTGATCTGGAAGAGCAGCAGGATCACTGCGCTGACACCTCACACAATCACAGATTTTCAGACCTACTGTAGAGAACTGGATGAAGTGCGGGAAAAAGGGTATGCTATTGATAATGAAGAAAATGAGGCGGGAGTCCGCTGCATCGCGGTGAGCCTTAAAGACTACATCGGAAGAGTGAGGTACGCCTTCAGTATCTCCGCGCCGGTGAGCAGGATGGACGATGAGAGGATGCGGCATCTGGCGAAATGTATCCTGGAGACAAAAGAACAGATAGAAAAACAAATCTGCCCCTGAGAAACGGGGCAGATTTTCTATATCAGTTCAGAAATTCAGAAAAACCTGAGGGGTGACAGCCTGGGATATACAATAGAACTGCAGGCCGCGTCCGGTCAGTGGGTGGAGAACATGATGCTCTTCTGATACTGTTTCGGAGACAACCCGTAGGTGCGCTTGAACACCCGGATAAAATAGTTGATGTCATTGTATCCGCAGGCGGTGGCAATGGCGGTGATCGGGAGGGCGGAGGAGTTGATCAGTGTGATGGCCTTCCGCATCCTTACCTGATGGATGAAATCTGTCAGCGTAACGCCCGTTTCCTTTTTGAACAGGTTTGACAGATATGTCTTGGACATATTGAACATACCGGCAAAATAGTTCAGGTTCAGATCTTCCGTATAATGGAAATCTATGTAGGAGATGATCTCTTTTGTCACCGCGGAATAACCTTTCATGGCATGATTTTTTACGAGAAGGCAGTATTTGTGGATCATCTCGCTGGAGAGTGTGTTCACATCGGACAGGGAACTCACCTCATTGATCAGGACTGCGAACTTGGTGGAAAGATCGTCGATATACAGCGGGTGTACACCGCCTGCTTCGACAGCTTTCCGGCAGAGAGTGTTCAGAACGATGGCGAGATGCTGTTTGTTCCGGAGTGGATTTTTCGTGCGGGGGCGGATATGATAGGTGACAAACTTTCCATGAAGATCATGTGCCCTGTCATAGTCTCCGGCGGCGATGGCTTCCATCAGTTCATTTTCCACATGGTATCTCTCCGCAATGGTATCCTTTGCCATCTGAGGGTTCTCCTTTACGGTGCGCAGGATCTTGTTGCTCCCGAGAAAGAGGACGCAGTCCTCTGGGAGATACTCAAGGTGATATTCACGGCCGAAAAGGCCTGTGGCAAACTGACGGACCACATTTTCAAAAGAAAGAGCGTTCTCGACGACCGGAACCGCATCATAAAAAGCGGCAATGTCGTTGAACAGATGCTCTGGGATCTCTTTTTTCTGCATGATATGATAGATCTCTTCACGGTTCCGGCGCCTTTCGGAAAAGGGACCAATGGAAAGACAGGATGAATCGCCCTCTGAGAGATACTCTTCCGGCACGCGGAGGAACATGTATGAAAAAAGAAATTCATCCGTTTTTCGCATCAGGGAATTTTCTTTTATCTTGCGTTCCAACAGATCAAATGCGTCGGTATAAACAAAATCTTCATATAAAAGAGTACGGAACCGGTTGTCGATCAGTTCCAGGTTGGATTTATCTTTTTTTAGAACAAATGCATTGACATTTATTCCGTTCAATGTGTTCAAAAACAGTTCAAGACAGTTAAGTTCCATATAATACCCCCTGTAATAGCAAGATATTTTGTTAAATTAGCACAATTTTCATAGAAAAAATTATATCATAAAATTGTACGATTTTCAAAGCATTTTATCATTGCAGAAAAATCAAAAAAAGATTAAGGTAAAAAAATAATGATAGAATCATTACAGAAAGGAGTGATAAGATGGCAAATCCTTTTGACGGATATGCAAAGAAAAAAGATTTTCTGATCTGCATCGATTCCGACGGCTGTGCGATCGATTCGATGGATATCAAGCATATCCGCTGTTTCGGTCCGTGCATGGTAAAAGAATGGGGACTGGAAGAACACAGTGAGGAGATACTGGAACGGTGGAATGAGATCAATCTTTATTCCATGACGAGGGGGATCAATCGTTTCAAAGGTCTTGCCGCGATCCTCGAGGAGATCAATGAAAAGATCACACCGATCGAGGACCTTGACTCTCTGCTCACATGGCTGGAAGATGCGGATGAACTTTCAAATGCTGCGGTTGAGAAAGCGGCAGATGAGAAGGGCAGCATCTGCCTTAAGAAAGCGCTCAATTGGTCGATCGCAGTAAACCGGGCGATCAGCGAACTGCCCGAAAAAGATGTGCGTCCCTTTGACGGCGTGCTGGAAAAGATCACGGCACTGCATGGATTCTGCGATGTAGCGATCGTATCATCGGCCAATTATGAGGCGGTGAAAGAAGAGTGGACAAGGTTCGGACTGATCGGGCATGTGGACATTGTGCTCGCACAAAATGCCGGTTCGAAAAAGAGTTGTATCGAGAAACTGCTCACCTTCGGGTATGACAGGGACAAGGTCATGATGACCGGAGATGCTCCGGGAGATATGGATGCAGCAAAGAAGAACGGTGTATTCTATTATCCGATCCTGGTGAAACACGAAGCGGAGAGCTGGTCAAACATCATGGACGCGGCAGAGCACCTCAAAGAGGGAACCTTTGCAGGAGAATATCAGGAAAGTCTGATCGAGAAGTTTGTGAACAATCTGTCCTGAGTTTTTTAGAAAAGGAGCACAGAATATGGTTAATTTAAGAGAAAAACCGTACTATTTAAATGATGAGCAGATAAAGTGGGTAGAGGATACCATCGCAGGGATGACGATCGAGGAGAAGATCGGACAGCTCTTTGTAAATATGGTGGGAAATGCCGAGGAGAGAAAACCGGAAAACATTAAGAAAGTCCTTGACACGTATCATCCCGGAGCGATCCGCTACCACAACGCACCGAAGGAAGAGCTGTGGGATATGGCAAACTGTCTGCAGGAGAACACAAAGATTCCGCTTCTGATCGCATCCAACTGCGAGCAGGGCGGAAACGGCGGCGTGGGCGGCGGAACACCGATCGCAAACGGCGCTGCGATGGCTGCAATTGATTCAGAGGATGCGGTTTATGAGATGGCAACGATCTCCGCGCGCGAGGCTGCGGCAGTGGGCTGCAACTGGAATTTCGCACCGATCGTGGATATCCTCTACAACTGGAGAAATACGATCGTTCAGCTCCGTGCGTTCAATGATAATCCGGATGATATCATCCGCTATGCAAAAGCGTTCTTCAAAGGAATGAAGACACAGAACATTGCGACCTGTATGAAACACTTCCCGGGCGACGGGACAGAGGAAAACGACCAGCATCTGATCATGGGCGTTAATGAATTCGACTGCGACAAATGGGACGCCACATACGGAAGAGTATACAAAGAACTGATCGATGAGGGAGTTATGACGATCATGGCAGGGCACATCGCCCTTCCGGCATACTCAAAGAAACTCCGCCCCGGCATCAAAGATGAGGACATCAGACCGGCGACACTTGCTCCGGAACTGATCACAGATCTTCTGAAAGGGCAGCTCGGATTCAATGGCCTTGTAGTTACGGATGCATCGCATATGATCGGTATGTTCGGCGCTGCGATCCCGAGAAGTGAGCAGGTCCCGGGCGCGATCGCGGCAGGATGCGATATGTATCTGTTCTTCAATGACAAAGAGGAAGATTTCGGATACATGATGGAAGGTTACAGGAACGGCACGATCACGGAGGAACGTCTGAGCGATGCTCTCCACAGGATTCTGGGAGTGAAGGCTGCCCTGAACCTTCATAAACTCCAGGCGGAAGGAAAACTTATGCTGCCGAAAGAGAATCTTTCCGTTGTCGGATGCGAGGAGCACCACAAAGCATCCAGAGACTTCGCAGATAAATATGTGACTCTTGTAAAAGACCGCCTGAACTATCTTCCGATGACACCGGAGAAATATAAAAAGATCAAACTGGTTTACATCGGATCTGAGGCAAGTGTGATCGCCGGAACAAAGATCAAATCCAACGACGATATTATTATCAAAGATATCGTGGATCAGCTCACGGAGGCAGGATTTGAGGCAGACGCAACAGTTGAAGCGAAGAAAGGAAAGATGGAAGACTTCAGGAAAAAATACGACTGCGTGCTCCTGATCCTGAATACCCAGGGATTCGCACAGTTCAACACCATGCGCGTGAAATGGGATGAGCCGGTAAAACAGCCGTGGTATATGTCCGAGCTTCCGACTTTTGTCGTATCCCTGAGTAATACCAACTTCCTGATCGATGTCCCCATGGCAAGATGTTATATCAATGCCTATATGGATCACCATGAAGCCTTTGCGGCAGTCCTTGACAAGATGATGGGCAACAGTGAATTCAAGGGCAGATATAACGAAAATGTATTCTGTGGAAGATGGGAGACCAGATTCTGAGGATAAAACATAAAATCAGACTATAAATAGTGAAAATTGTCATTTTGTTTTATTTAGAATTATTTTATACTTTTTATAGTTTGTTTATTACCGTAAAAAGGAGGTAACTAAGTAATGAGCACAAAACAAAATGTGAGGCCTTTTGGCTGGGCGGACAGAATCGGATACGCCTTCGGTGATTTCGGTAACGACTTTACATTCATGTTGTCTTCAGGTTTCATGATGAAATTCTATACGGACATCATGGGAATCGATGCAGCTGTTGTCGGTCTTCTGATGATGGCGGCCCGTTTTGTGGATGCAGTCACAGATGTTACAATGGGACAGATCGTGGACCGTTCCAAACCGACAAAAGACGGAAAGTTCCGTCCGTGGATCAAGAGGATGTGCGGACCGGTTGCGATTGCCAGCTTCCTGATCTATCAGGGTGGTCTGGCAGACATGGCTTACGGATTTAAAGTGGCGTATATGGTAGTCACATATCTTCTCTGGGGTTCTATCTTCTATACATCCATCAATATTCCGTATGGCTCTATGGCATCCGCTATTTCAGATGACCCGAATGACCGGGCTTCTCTGTCAACATGGAGAAACATCGGAGCGACTATGGCGAGCCTTTCCATTAATGCAGGTATCCCGCTGGTAGCTTATGAAGTGGTAGACGGGAATCAGGTTCTCTCCTCCAGCCGTATGCTTATTGTAGCAGCAGCGTGCTCTATCGGAGCCATTATCTGCTACATCCTCTGCTTCAATCTGGTACGTGAGCGTGTAGAAGTTCCGCAGAACACGACAAAACTTAATGTCGGACATCTGTTCAAGAGCCTTGTTACAAACCGTTCACTGATCGGTATCATCGTGGCGGCGATCCTCCTCCTCCTTGCGCAGCTTGGAATGAATGGAGTTGCGGCTTATGTATATCCGAATTACTATGGAAACGTACAGGCACAGTCTATGGCAAGTATCCTTGGAAGCATCGCAACACTTGTGATCTGCGCGCCGCTTGCAGGCAAACTTTCTGCTAAATTCGGAAAGAAAGAAGTATCTGCAGTTGCAGCGATCGGAGGAGCTGTTGCATTCCTGATCTGTCTGATCATCCGCCCGGAAAACGCTTATGTATATGCGCTGTTTGCAACGCTCGGACTGATAGGGATTGGATTTTTCAATATGGTCGTTTGGGCGATGATAACAGATGTTATCGATGATTCAGAGATCAAGAACGGCGTCAGGGAAGATGGTACGATCTATTCCGTATATTCTTTTGCACGTAAAGTTGGTCAGGCTCTTTCATCCGGTCTGGTAGGAGGACTGATCACAATGGTCGGCTACACAGAAGCGACGGCGTTTGATCCGGACGTAACACTGGGGATCTTCCGTATTTCCTGTATCGTTCCGCTGATCGGATTTGTTCTCGTGGCTCTTGCGCTCATCTTTGTATATCCGCTGAGCAAAGCGAAAGTAGATGCGAACGTTGCTTATCTGAGAGCAAAAAGAGAAGGAAAAAAATAAATAATTAATTTCCGTGATCAGGAAGTGCCGGCCCTCTGACCGGCACTTCCTGATTTTTAGTGCGCCCGGCAGGCGCACCTTCTGACGGGTGAAAAACTCCCGCTCTTTTCCCAATACGCACCTCACTACATTCTGTGAATACGTCCATGAATTCTTCAAAAATTCTTGAGAGGTTCTGTTCCCCTGCTGCAGCAGGAAAACAGGAAAGACCGGTCAATGCAGCATTACCGGCAGGCATGAAAAAGCATGTGTTTCAGGCATTTGATTTCGAGAAGATATAGAACTATAATATTAAGATGATCAAGGAGGAGTTTGATATGAAGACAATCACAGGTCAGAAGTTTGATGAGGAGAGAGCGCTTTATGGGAGCAGAGGAGTGCATCTGAAAGGGTGTGCTTTTGATGGCCCGGCAGATGGAGAGAGCGCTCTGAAAGAGAGCAGTGATATCATTGTGGAAGGCACATTATGCAATCTGCGGTATCCGTTCTGGCATGATCACGGGCTGCAGATCGCAGACTGTGAGATGACAGAACTCTGCCGGGCGGCGTTATGGTATTCCGACGGGATCCGCATCACAGGGACCAGGATGCACGGAATCAAAGCGCTGAGAGAGTGCAGTGACGTGACCGTGAAGGACTGTGATATCGTGTCGCCGGAATTTGGCTGGTCTGTAAAAAAAATAACGATGACAGACACAAAGGCAGAGAGTGAATATTTTATGATGCGGTCGGAGGAACTGCGGTTTGAAAATGTAGAGTTAAAGGGGAAATATTCCTTCCAGTATATCAGGAATGCTGTTTTTGAAAACTGCAGATTTGATACCAAGGACGCTTTCTGGCACGGAAAAAATATCACGGTAAAAGACAGCCTGGTAAAGGGAGAATATCTCGCATGGTATTCCGATGGGCTGACTTTGATCAATTGCAAGATCATAGGAACACAGCCGTTCTGTTACTGCAAAAATCTGAAACTGATCGATTGTGAGATGATCGATACGGATCTCTGTTTCGAAAAGTCTGAAGTTGAAGCAGTGATCACTACACCGGTGGACAGCATAAAAAATCCCCTTTCAGGATGCATTCGTGTTCCGGAGGTGGGAGAGATTATCCTGGACGACGAGAATGCGAAAGGAGAGATTCTGGTGGGAAACGTCTCCCGGGAGAATACATGCTGCTGCGCATAAGATATCGGAAAAGGCCTCTGCCCCAATTCGGCAGGGGCTTTTTTGTAAGTGCGACGAGCCGCTGGCCGGGCTTGTCCGAAACCCTGCCGACCGTTTGCGATCCCGGAGCGTGCTTTTGAGATTTCCGGTGATTGATAAAATGTATTAATAAATGATATTGATATTGAATCTCATTTGGTGTATTATAGAACAAGAGGTTAGACAAAACTAACTTGCGCGTTGAAATAATAATACAAAATTCAGGAGGTTTCATATGAGTATTGTGATCATAGGAGGGCATGACAGGATGGTCTGCCAGTACAAAAAGATATGCAAACAGTTTAATTGTAAAGCAAAAGTGTTTACCCAGATGTCGGCAAATCTGAGTAAACAGATCGGCAGCCCGGATCTTATCGTGCTCTTCACAAATACTGTTTCCCATAAGATGGTCCGGTGCGCTGTGGAGGAGGCGGGGAGATGCAACGCCGATGTGGTACGCTGCCATACAAGCAGCAAAAACGCTCTGGAAGAGATCCTGGGGAATGTGTGCGCCTGATCCTCAGAGCTGAAGACGGGAAAATGAAAGCAGGGTGCCTGAGTCATTTCCGGGAGCAAAATGGGTTCCGTGCAGAAGAAAAAGATCGTTCCTGACTGACGAAAAGAAGCATGTCAGTCGGGAACGCCCTTTTTATTTCTGCGCAACTATCCAGAGGAACAGCGTTTCCGGTCCGTTCTCCTGTGTATACCTTAAAATCTGCCGGCAGGATGAGTCTCACCGGATCACAGTTTCAGATTCTTAAACAAATCTCCCAGGCTGGTTCCGATGTTCTCACTCTTCGGGATCACGACCTTTTCTTCCGGCTCTTCTTTTACTTCTTCAAGAGCCTTCATGCTCAGGCTGACTTTTCCGTCTTTGATGCCGATAACTTTCACATTAACCTCGTCACCCACATTCAGGACGTCGGACGGCAGTTTTACACGTTTCTGTGAGATCTGGGAAACGTGGACAAGGCCGGAGAGTCCGTTCTCCATCTTGATAAACGCGCCGTAATTCTGGAGCGTCTCCACAGTACCTTTCATCACAGTGCCCACTTTCAGGTTTGCAATCTGCTCCTCACGTGCTTTTCTTTCTTTTTCTTTCAGGATCTCGCGTGCGGAAAGCACAAGCCGGTTGTTTGCCTGATCCACATCGATGACCTGTACTTCGATGTCTTTGAGAAGGTAAGTCTCAAGGTCTTCAATATAGGAAAGTGAAAGCTTGGAAGCGGGAACAAACCCTCTTAAACCTTCTACCATGGCGATGACACCGCCATTTACGACACCTTCGACTTTTACAGGAAGTACAGTCTTGTTATCCATATATTCCTGAACCCTGTTCCAGGGATTGGCATCGTCAAAATGCTCTTCGTAATCAGCCATTGTTTCGCCTGATCCGGCTTCTGTGTTTTCTGAAGCTGTCTCTTCAACGGCCTCAGCAGTTTCATTTGTCTGTAATTCTTCTCTCATTTCTTCGCTCATTGTGCAGCACCTCGATTTGCTTTCTTTTTTGTTCAACACGACTAGTATACCATAAACCCTTTAGAAAAAACAACAGTTGAAGGAATTTGGGTTGACGAAAACGCAAAAAAATGGCAACCTATTGATAGAAAACCAGACAGCAGAGATTGGAGACTGAACTTATGAGCAGGGAAAAAGAAAGAAAAGTATATGTAGTGGGACATAAAAATCCGGATACGGATTCGATCTGTTCCGCCATCGCCTATGCGGCGCTGAAGACAAAAGTGACAGGGAGACCTCACGAGGCGCGCCGGGCGGGACAGTTAAATGAGGAGACCCAGTATGTGCTGGAACATTTTCGGGTAAAAGTTCCACGGCTCCTGACTGATCTGAGGGAACAGATCAAGGATGTGGAACTCAAAGAAGTGGAAGGACTGAGAAGCAGTATTTCTATCCGGACAGCATGGGAAAAGATGCGGGAATCGAATATACATACACTGCCGGTAACGCGGGATGGAAAGCTGGAAGGAGTCATCACGATCGGAGATATCGCGAAGACTTATATGGAAGTTTATGACAGCATGGTGCTCTCAAAGGCGAGGACGCAGTACCGGAATATTGCCCGGGCAGTGGACGGCGAAGTCCTGACAGGAAATGAACACAGCTATCTCCTGAAAGGAAAGGTCGTGATCGCGGCTTCAAGCCGGATACTGATGTCGGATTTTATTGATAAGGACGATCTTGTGATCATGGGAGACAGAAAAGATGCGCAGAGATGTGCGGTGAACCGGGATGTGAGCTGCATGGTGGTTTGTCAGAATGCTCCGATTTCGGACGAGATCATCCGTGAAGCGGAGGAAAAACAGATTGTGATCATCCGTACGCCCCTTGACACATTTACAGCGGCACAGCATATCAATCAGAGTATTCCGGTCAAATATTTCATGACAAAGGGAAACCTTGTGACATTTAAAATGAAAGATTATGTAGATGATGTGAAGGAAGTTATGGCGAGAAAAAGGTTTCGTGATTTCCCGATCGTGGACAATAAAGGAAAATTCCTGGGCCTGATCTCACGGCGCCGTCTTCTCAATGTGAGAAAGAAAGAGGTCATCCTTGTGGATCACAATGAGAAAAGCCAGGCGGTGGACGGAGTAGAAGAAGCAGATGTCCTGGAAATCATCGACCATCACAGATTGAGCAGCATTGAGACTATGGGGCCGGTGTTCTTCCGGAACCAGCCGGTGGGATGTACGGCAACGATCGTCTATCAGATGTACCAGGAGGCGGGAGAGCCGGTGGATCCGGTTAACGCGGGGCTGCTCTGTTCAGCTATCATCTCGGATACGCTCATGTTCCGGTCACCCACATGCACGCCCCTTGATGAGCAGACAGCGCGGACGCTCGCGGAGATTGCAGGGATCGAGATCGAATCTCTTGCACAGGCGATGTTCAATGCAGGAAGCAATCTGAAAGGAAAGAGCGCAGAGGAGATCTGTTTCCTTGATTTCAAGCAGTTCACGGTGAACGATACTGTGTTTGGAGTCGGACAGGTCAATTCCATGAGCGGGGAAGAATTGACAGAACTGAAGAAGATCGTGGAGCCTCATCTGGAGAAGGCGCGTCACAGTCACGGCCTGAATATGATCTTTTTCATGCTGACCAACATTCTGACAGAGTCTTCCGAACTCCTCTGCTGTGGCCCGGAAGCAAAGGAAAAGATACTGGGGGCGTATGACCTGCCGGAGGATACGGATACGATCATGCTAAAAGGCGTGGTATCAAGAAAAAAACAGTTAGTTCCGACCCTGGTGGGAGCGCTTCAGCAGTGAGAAAATGACAGAATGCGGAGAAAAAAGAAGATGAGTAAACAGGTATGGAAAGCGGGAAATATGCTTTATCCTCTGCCGGCGGTCATGGTCAGTACGGCGGATAAAAGCGGGAACACAAATATCCTGACCATTGCCTGGACGGGAACAGTGTGCACGAATCCGCCCATGGCATACATCTCAGTCAGACCGGAGCGATACTCTTATCATATGATCGAGGAGAGTGGAGAATTTGTCATCAACCTCACCACGGAAAAACTGGCGCGGGCAGCAGATTTCTGCGGCGTCCGGTCGGGACGGGAGGTGGACAAGTGGGAGGAATGCGGCCTGACTCCGGGAACCGCTCATTCCCTGAAATATGCTCCATGTATAGAGGAATCCCCGGTCAATATTGAGTGCCGGGTGGTTAAGACAGAGAAGCTGGGGAGCCACCATATGTTCCTCGCGGAGGTCATGGCAGTCCGGATCGATGATTCCTATATGGATGAGAGGGGGAAGTTTGAACTGAACCGGACCGGGCTTCTGGCATATTCCCATGGAGAGTATCTGGGGCTTGGGAAAAAGCTTGGAACATTCGGGTATAGTGTCAGAAAGAAAAAGCCGGACAGGAAAAAAAGAAGAAAAAGCAAAAACAAGCGGGGCTCTTCAGTATAAAAATAGAAAAGACAGGGAAGGATAATCTCGGGAACCATAACTGGATTTCTGAGAGGAGTATGGTTCAGCCATATGGTTTCTTCTCTGTCTTTTTTATGTGATGACCCAGATAACAAATGATAATCAATCTCAATAAAAAACTTGAACGCTGGCCGCGAATCTGGTATGATACATATAGTTAGTTAGAGCTAACTATATAGGAATAAATCATGTAAACTCCTTTGCCCCGTAATACCTGAGCCGGGGCAGAGGTGTTTCCGTGGGAAAGGATGAAAAGATTATGGATTATTTAGAGATTGAAAAAGTGATCGGACGTGAGATCATTGACTCGCGGGGAAATCCGACAGTTGAAGCAGAGGTACATCTGGCAGACGGGACAGTGGGAAGGGGCGCGGCCCCCAGCGGTGCTTCCACGGGTGAATTTGAAGCGCTCGAGCTTCGAGATGGGGAGAAAGGCCGGTTTGGAGGAAAAGGCGTATCGAAAGCCGTGGAGAATATCAATACGGTGATCAACGATTCGCTGCAGGGAATGAGCGCCGGTGATCTTTATGCTGTGGACCGGGCAATGATCCGGGCGGATGGGACAAAGGACAAGTCCAAACTGGGGGCAAATGCGATCCTCGCAGTATCCATCGCCTGCGCGAGGGCGGCTGCGGAGTCTCTGGAGATCCCACTGTACCGTTTCCTTGGCGGAGTGAATGGAAACCGGCTTCCGGTCCCGATGATGAATATCTTAAATGGAGGAGCGCATGCGGCGAATACCGTTGATGTGCAGGAGTTTATGATCATGCCGGCAGGGGCAGAAAGTTTTGCGGAAGGACTGCGATGGTGTACGGAGGTGTTCCATGCCCTTCAGGCGATTCTGAAGTCAAAGGGGCTTGCTACTGCGGTGGGAGATGAAGGCGGTTTTGCACCGGATCTTGCCAGCGATGAGGAGGCGATCGAGTATATCCTTGAGGCGGTCAGACGGGCGGGATATGAACCCGGGAAAGACTTTGTACTGGCGATGGACGCTGCATCCAGCGAGTGGAAGGGGAGCCGGAAGGGAGAATATGTCCTCCCGAAATGCGGTAAAAAATTTACCTCCGCTGAACTGGTAGAGCACTGGAAATCTCTTGTGGAGAAATATCCTGTCTACTCCATTGAGGACGGACTGGATGAGGAAGACTGGGAAGGGTGGCAGATCCTGACCAAAGAGCTGGGAGATAAAGTCCAGCTGGTGGGAGATGACCTGTTTGTAACAAATACGGAGAGACTGAAAAAGGGAATCGATTTGGGGTGCGGAAATTCGATCCTTATAAAGCTGAACCAGATCGGCTCTGTGACTGAGACCCTTGAAGCGATCAAAATGGCGCACAAGGCAGGTTATACGGCTGTTACATCCCACCGCTCCGGTGAGACAGAAGACACCACGATCGCAGATCTTGCCGTGGCTCTGAATACATCTCAGATCAAGACGGGAGCGCCCAGCAGGAGCGAACGTGTTGCGAAATATAATCAGCTTTTGAGGATCGAAGAAGAACTCGGAAAAAGTGCAGTATATCCGGGATTCGAAGCGTTTAATGTAAAACGCTGAGACAGAGAGTAATTTGAATTTGAAAAGCAGCAAAAAAACAGAA
The DNA here is from genome assembly GCF_016902345.1 of Mediterraneibacter glycyrrhizinilyticus. Taxonomy (GTDB): domain Bacteria; phylum Bacillota; class Clostridia; order Lachnospirales; family Lachnospiraceae; genus Mediterraneibacter; species Mediterraneibacter glycyrrhizinilyticus_A. Next base: position 108,884 of record NZ_JACJLR010000002.1, read on the forward strand.
GATAAGGACAGATTTGAGGGATGGTGTCTGGACAGACCGTGGAGGATAGAGTAAAATAGCCTGTGGCTTACAGTAAATACACAGGAGGAATGCTTACCATGGTACATCTGCTTTTAACCATCATATATATTTCGTTCATCAGTCTGGGGCTTCCGGATGCCCTTCTTGGATCTGCATGGCCCACTATGTACAGAGAGCTGTCGGTTCCGGTGTCCTATGCCGGTATCATTTCAATGATCATCTCTTTGGGAACCATCCTTTCCAGTCTTCAGAGCGACCGGCTGACAAAGAGGATGGGAGCCGGGATGGTGACAGCGGTCAGTGTTGCAATGACAGCGGCGGCGCTGTTTGGATTCTCTGTGAGCGGTTCGTTCCTTGCACTCTGTCTGTGGGCGGTGCCTTACGGGCTGGGTGCAGGCAGCGTGGATGCGGCTTTGAACAACTATGTGGCGCTTCACTATAGCAGCAGGGATATGAGCTGGCTTCACTGTATGTGGGGAGTGGGGACGATCATAGGTCCGTATGTAATGGGATACGCCCTGATAAACGGTATGACCTGGAACCGGGGCTACTTCATTATTTCCATGCTCCAGGTCGCTTTGAGTATCGCTTTGTTTCTGAGCCTTCCCGTTTGGAGAAAGATGGAAAAGGAAAAGGGCACAGGAACGGCTGAGAGCAGCAGAGGAATAAGAAAAGCCCTGACAATGAAAGAGATTCTGCGGATTCCCGGTGCGAAGGAGATCATGGTCACCTTTTTCTGTTACTGTGCGGTGGAGCAGACGGCCATGCTTTGGGGCAGTAGCTATATGGTGCTGCACAACGGCCTGACGGCAGACGAGGCGGCCTCCTATGCGAGTCTGTTCTGCATTGGAATTACGGTGGGGCGCTTCCTGAATGGGTTCCTGATGATGAAATTTACAGATGATCAGATGATACGTGCCGGGCAGGCGGTGATCATTGCGGGGATCGTGATCCTCTTTCTGCCTTTCGGAAAAGCAACCGCTGTCGGCGGACTGATCCTTATCGGACTGGGATGCGCTCCGGTCTATCCCTGCATCATCCATTCCACGCCGATAAACTTTGGAGCAGACAGATCCCAGGCGCTCATCGGAGTACAGATGGCGAGTGCCTATGTGGGGAGCTGCCTTATGCCTCCGGTGTTCGGACTGCTGGCAAATCACATTTCGGCGTCGCTGCTTCCATGGTATCTTCTGGCGATCATGGTCCTCATGGTCATTATGTATACAGGGGTGATCAGAAAAACAAGCCTGAGCCGGCAGAAAACATGTCAGAGAAACTGACGGGAAACGGATGAGATGAAAAAAGAAAACGGGCAGAACGGGAAAATGAACAGGAAAGAATAGGGGCACCGCACGGCAGAAAAGCTGTGCGATGCCTTTTATCTTATACGGAATTCCTTTGGACTGACTCCGAATTCTTTCTTGAATGATCTGTGAAAATTAGAATAGTCGCTGAAACCGCAGGTCATACACGCTTCCGTGACAGGAGTGCCTTCCTGGATCATGTTACGTGCCACAGTCAGCCTTTTTTTAATGATAAACTGATAAATGCTCAGCCCGGTGTACTGTTTAAACTGATGAGACAGATAGGATTTGCTGATATAGCAGACCTCTGCAAGTCTGTCCAGTGTCAGATCTTCAGCAAGGTTCTCATTGATATATGCAACCACTTTATTGACCTTTTCATTCTCTGTGATGTCCTCGGGGATAATATCCGGCGCGGCAAAATAGGCTCGGTTTAAAAACACCATAAATTCATTCAGGTAAATATATTCCAGTGTGGAGCTGCCGAACTCGTCACTCTCCCGGCACTCCAGGATCTTGTCGAGTATGCTCTTTAAATGGGCGACCGCCCTGCTGTCCGGGCGGATCCGTTTATACTCCTTCCGGCTGGCATCTTTAAAGCAGTCGGTCAGGTTTGGACCGTATCTTTCCTGCGCCTGGAGAAAATCCGGCGTGATCCATACCACGTATCTCTCATAGGGCCTGCCTGGAAGAACTTCCGGTTTGTGGATATCCTTATTGTCGGTGAGAAGGATATCGCCGGGGCGGAGCAGGTATGTACGTCCCTCGATATTATAAGATACATTTCCGGAGAGAAAGAAGAAGACTTCATAAAATTCGTGTTCGTGAAAATCCACCTCAGGTGGAATCGGATCCAGATAGTGGTAACATTCAAAATCAGACCGAACCATAGTCTGATGAGAAGAAGAAAATTCGTCCCTTTTGTGCAGATTGGACAAAATATCACCTCACTTTTTTCTCTGTACCTATCATAGAGCATTTATTACCATGTTTCAAGCAGAAAATACTATGAGAAATGCACAGAAACGTGGTACAATATGTATCAGAAAGCGCAGGAAAAAGCAAAACTCCTGACAGAGAAAAATGATCTCTCGGAATTCTGAGTGATCACAGCCAGCAGACGCTGACGTTGAACTTTGAAAAGTAAATATTATCGAAAAAGTGAAAAATAGACATGCTGAAATAGACATAGCTGTCGCTATATCTGAAAAAATGCGGTATAATAATCAAGGATCATGCTACTTCCAAAATCAACTTTCGTAATGGAGATTCGAAAGGCAGATCCCATGCATCAAGATGTTGCAGCATCATGATGTGATAGAGGCGGCAGTACCACATCTTAGTAGAGCGGTGTCTGCCGCTTTCTAATTGAAAGTCTATTTTCTCACGTTTATTGGAACGTTCTGCCGAAGTCCGGGCGTTGAATTCCTTTTTCCATTCCTTCGTGTCACGTGGCGGGAAGTTAATCAGTCTTGGGTTATCTTTCATAGCCAGATGGACTGTCCTGCCATACTTGGAATCCGAGCAGGGATGTGTGCAGGAGCAGCCGTATTTCCGGCTGGCCAGAGGACAGCGGAATTTCAGCCTCCCCTTGGAAGGCTCCGAACCGTCATGACGCATTTTTCTTCCCGCTTTACAGACGGGAACACCGTCTTCGCCGATGGTGAAATCATTTTTATATTTTACTTTGATGCCCCGTTTCACATTCAGGTCAATAAAGGGCTGGATGTGATTCTTACGGCAGTAAATGTAATAGGGCATCGCATCATGGGCAGAATCCAGGAGCCACTTGCTGACATGAAGATCAGGAAGGAAAGCTTTCATTCGGAACCAGGTTTCCAGAAAGCCAAGGGAGTCATGTTTTGAGGCAGGATTCAACAGAGGAAAAACAGGGAAGAATAAGGCTGGTCATCTAACACAAAAGAAGCTGCTTCCAACTGCCCCAGCAACTGAACAACGGAAATCTTTTCGACAGATTCTGCCTTCTTCCCTTTCTGAGCAGGCTTTTTAATCCTTTTCTCTTTTGCAGGGCGCAGATGGGAAGAAAGATTGGAATCTTCAGAATCCCACAGTCGGGCAAGAAAATCATAAAAAGTACCGACACCGGGAGTATCGCCGAATTCAAAACCGCTGAGGATTGCATAAAGCGGATTGATCTTCAACTGAGCAGCCCAGTCTGTCAGGGAATGGATTTTGAAATCAATAGACAGCAGACAAGAGCGCTGCATACAGGAAGGGGTTCTGGGCTTAGGGCCAAAGACAGAGTATTTCGAACGCAGAAGTTCATCCGTATAAGAAAGATCAAGATTCCAGAAACGTTCGATGATATCCCAGGTAGCCCGTGAAAAGGCATCAGGATTAGGATAATATTTACGAAGATTTGCAGCAACAAAGTTTTGATAGGCGGCATGACCGCCAGGATTAACAGGTAACAAAAAATCGCCTCCAGTCGAAAGAAATAAAATATATTCAATCGGCTTCGCCGCAAATTTTGGGCGATTTGTCAAGTGTTTTTGGCAAAAAAAGTGGGGGATTTTAATAAAAAAGGAATCCAAAGCCCTTATAAATCAAGGGATTAAGATTCCGAGAGATTATAAAAAACAAAAGGAGGAAAGAATCATGAAGATGTCTTTTAGGTGGTACGGAGAGTCCGACCCGATCTCTCTGGAGTATATCTCCCAGATCCCCGGGATGCGTTCGATCGTCTCTGCCGTATACGATGTGAAGCCGGGTGAGGTCTGGCCGGAGGAGAGCCTTGCGAAGATGAAAGCGGACTGCGAGGCGCACGGACTCGTGTTTGATGTGGTAGAGTCTATCCCGGTATCCGAGGATATTAAGCTTGGGACAGAGAAGAGGGACGAGCACATCGAGGTTTACTGTGAGAACATCCGCCGCTGTGCAAAATACGGGATCAAATGTGTAACATATAACTTTATGCCCGTGTTTGACTGGACACGTACCCAGCTTGACAAGGAAGCTCCGGATGGATCTACAAGTCTTGTAATGTACTGGGATCAGATGAAAGGTCTTGACCCGCTCAAGGACGACATCAACCTTCCCGGATGGGATGCAAGCTATACCCAGGATGAAGTCCGCGGACTGATCCAGGCGTACGGGGAGCTCGGCGAGGACGGATTGTGGAAGAACATAGAGATATTCCTTAAGAAAGTGATCCCGGTTGCAGAGGAGTGCGGTGTAGTGATGGCGCTTCATCCGGATGATCCGCCGTATCCGATCTTCGGACTTCCGCGTGTGATCACCTGTGAGGAGAACCTGGACCGTTACCTGTCTATCGTGGATTCTCCCTCCAATACACTGTGCCTGTGCACAGGGTCTCTTGGATGCGCAAAGTTCAATGACATTCCGGCGATGGTGCGCAAGTATTCATCCATGAAACGGATCGGATTCATGCATATGAGAAATGTCAAGATCATGGAAGATGGATCTTTCGAGGAGAGAGCTCATCTCTCATCCTGCGGAACACTTGATATGTATGAGATCACAAAAGCACTGGTAGAGACGGGCTTTGACGGATATGTGCGTCCTGACCATGGCAGAATGATCTGGGGAGAGACAGGAAAACCCGGATATGGACTGTATGACCGGGCTCTCGGAGCTGCTTATCTGAACGGTCTTTTTGAAGCATGCGAGAAAGAACTGGGAAAGAAGTAAAATAATAATCAACAAATAAAAAAGAGAGGAGAATTACAAAATGGGAAATAATGTACTGAACACGGATCTGACTGGCAAAGTATGTGTGATCACAGGTGCAGGCGGCGCGATCTGCGGAATGTTCGCAGAGAAGCTGGCGGCAGCAGGCGGAAAAGTTGCGGTCCTTGACCTGAATGAGGAAGCTGCGCAGAAAGTTGCGGACAAGATCGTTGCTGACGGCGGGATCGCAAAGGCGTATAAGGCAAATGTCCTTGAACGTGAGAACCTGGATCAGGTTCACGAGCAGATCCTGGCAGATTTCGGCCCCTGTGATGTGCTGATCAACGGAGCAGGAGGAAACAATCCCCGTGCGACAACAGATAATGAGTTCCATTATGAGGCAAAGGATATTGAAAACTGCAAGACATTCTTTGATCTGGACAAGTCCGGAGTAGAATTCGTGTTCGCCCTGAACTGGCTGGGAACACTTCTTCCGACACAGGTGTTTGCAGGGGATATGATCGACAGGAACGGAAATATCCTGAACATTGCATCCATGAACGCTTACACACCGCTGACAAAGATTCCGGCTTACTCCGGGGCAAAATCAGCGATCGTCAATTTTACACAGTGGCTTGCAACCTATTTTGCAAAATCAGGCATCCGCGTAAATGCGATCGCTCCGGGATTTTTCGTGGGAAATCAGAACAGAGGGCTTCTGTTCAACGAGGACGGAACACCGACGGCGCGTACAGCTAAGATCCTTGCAGGAACACCGATGGGACGTTTTGGTGAGCTGGAAGAGCTGGTTGGAGCAGTCCTGTTCCTGATCAACAATGATGCTGCCGGATTCATCACTGGTGTGTGCATCCCGATCGACGGAGGATACGCTGCTTATTCAGGAGTATAAGATCTGAAACTAAAGAAATAATACGTTAAACAAAATCCCTTGGTAGCACGCCGCACTTTTTCATGAGCGCGGCGTGCTACCAAGGGATTTTCAGAGCATTGTGGTCTTTGGGATCATAATGCTTTTTCTGTTTCAAAATATTACACGGATGAGTATGACATGCAATACAAATTTCGCCTTCTTTGTATTATACTGGGAACAAACCGGTTCTGCGGCAGAAAACTGTGCGGACTGAAACGGCAGGAAAACGCAGAATACGATTTCTGAGATCAGGAAAAAGAAAGAGGAGAGGGTAGATATGAAAAAAGAACAGACAACGGATATGACACGCGGTCCGGTGTTCCGGCAGATGGCAGTGTTCGCACTGCCGGTCCTTCTGGGAATGCTGTGCCAGAGAATATATAATTTCGCCGACGCCTATATTGTCGGGAGGTTTCTGGGGGATGAAGCTCTTGCGGCGGTGAGCATATCGGGGACAGCGATGTATATGATGACCTCTATCATGATGGGAGTCACCACAGGTGTGAGCATTGTGATCTCCCAGTTTTACGGAGCCGGCCAGCAGAAACAGATCCGGGAGACATTTGCGGCCGGTATACATGTATCCATCTGGATGACGGTAATCATCACGATCGTGGGAATGGCAACAACGGATCCGCTGCTCCGGCTTCTTCAGACAAGTGAGGAACTGATGCCGGATGCGTCCACGTATCTTCTGATCATTTATGCAGGGTGCTGTGCGACTATGTTGTACAATTTTGCCTCGGCAGTGCTCCGAGCTATGGGAAACTCAGTAGTCCCGCTGGTATTTCTGATCCTGTCCAGCATCCTGAACGTGATCCTGGATGTGGCGTTTGTATCCTGGATCCCCATGGGTGTGGCGGGCGCCGCTCTTGCCACAGTGCTGTCGCAGCTCATATCAGGAGTACTCTGCGTGCTGTACGCGCTCAGGATCATGCCGGTCCTCCGGCTGAGCCGGCGTGAATGGAAGCCGGACCGGCATCTGATCGCAGAGATCTTAAGGTACGGACTTCCCACAGGTCTCCAGATGAGTATTATCTCGATCTCGGACATGACGCTGCAGGCGGTCATCAATACATACAGTACAGCCATGATCGTGGCGTACGGCGTGGCGCTCAAAGTGGAGGGACTGGGCTTCCAGCTTGCGGATGCCATCGGAACGGCGATGGGGACATTTGCGGGGCAGAATGCCGGAGCAGGGGATATCCCGAGAGTGAAGAAGGGAGTCCGGAGCGCGTACCTGCTCAATATTCTGTGCTACGGAATATTCTGTCCGGTTGTATTTGTTCTGGCAGAACCGATCATGAGAGCGTTTACGGACAACCCGGAATCGATCCGCTACGGGATGGAGTACATGAGGATATTTACATTATTTTTCCTTGCAGGAGGCGTTCTGGTAGTTTATCATAATATCTTAAGGGCGTCCGGTGATGTGGCAGTGACGGTTCTGATGGGAGTCAGCGAAGTTGTCACAAGAATCGGGTGTGCATTTTTGCTTCCTGCGTTTTTCGGGTACCGGGGTCTCTGGTTCGTTTCTCCCGTTACCTGGATCTGTGCGGCGCTTGTAGGCGCTGTCCGGTATTATACCGGCGGCTGGGAGAAAAAGGCGATGAGGCTCGCACAGTATATTCCGCAGGAGAAAAAACAACAGAGCAGGTGACAGCATTGAGCGGAAAAAAGAAAAAGCCAAAGATGGAATTCCGGTATTATCAGATGCCGGAGGGGGGGAAGGTCTTTGCCCTTCTGGGGGAAAAATGGATCCAACAGTACGGGCGGGACATTGATTATCTCCACTTTCATAATTATATGGAGATCGGTTACTGTTATGATGGGAGCGGCACGCTCACTCTGGGGAAAAAGGATTACCGGTTTGGCGGAGGTGAATTTACCGTGATACCCCAGAACTATCCTCATACAACGAACAGTGATGAGGATACGGTAAGCCGCTGGGAATATCTTTTTGTGGATGCGGAGACGATTCTGAAGAATGCAGGAGGCGGGGAATATCCTCTGCGCACAGAGAGGATGATCCGCAGATTGAACTCCAGGGCGCTGTTCCTCCGGGAAAAGGACTATCCGGAACTTGGTGGGCAGGTGAGAAAAGTCCTTGATATCATGCGGATGACAGAAGACTTCTATCAGGAGGAGGCAACAGGGATCCTGACTGCCTTCTTTGCAGGGATCGCCCGGAAGAATGCGGATGATCCGGAGCGGGTGGAGAGCGGTCTGGAAGGGAGCGGGTTCTCCCTTATGATCGCACAGGTGCTGGAATACATAAACTCGCATTACAGTGAGCCCATCAAGGTGAAAGAACTTGCGGATCTGTGCCATATCAGTGAGACCCATTTCCGGCGTATCTTTTCGTCTTATATGGACACGAGCCCTCTGGAATATATCAACCAGGTGAGGATCCGGATGGCGTGTGAACACTTGAAAAGGACAGATGAACCTGTGGCGGACATTGCTGCAAAATGTGGATTTTCCACTAATTCCACATTTAACAGGAATTTCAGACAGTTGATGGGGGTGACTCCGATGGAGTGGAGGAGACGCCCGGAAAACTATGAACGTGAACTTCTGAAATTCGACATACACTCTGAGGAAGGATGGTAAAGATAAGATGTATACAGATTATAAGATCGTAACTCAGGTCAAGAGAAAGAAGAAGAGGATGAGCGGCCTTCTTAAAATCACGATGATCGTTTTGACGGTGCTTTTTGTTCTGATGGGAATCGTATTTTCCAGAGGTTTCATGCTCCCGGGATTTTTGATGGCGCTTCTTTATCTGGTATATGACGTTTTCAGTAAAAAAGATTACGAATATACACTGGAAAATGGTATGCTGTCGATCGATGTGATCTACGGCGGGAGATACCGCAGGAATAAACATGAACTGAATCTCCAGGAGATGGAAGTACTGGCACCGAACTGGCATGATGCTGTGGCAAAATACCGGATCAAGGGCGGAACAGTCCGTCTGCCCAAATATGATTATACTTCCTATGACGATGATATTCCTTACTATACGATGATCATCATGGAAAAGCGGAAAAAGATAAAACTGCTGCTTGATCTGAATGATGAGATGATGCAGAAAATCCGCCAGCTGTGCCCGGGAAAGGTCTTTTTTGCATAAAAGAGTTAAGAAAATTTGAACAGATTATAAAAGAAAAATGAAATTTAGGGACTGTTTACGGAGAAAGACAGAAAAAAATGTTCAAAACTGACGGGGATCAGGGCGGCTGAAGAAAAATGGCAATCTAAAATGAATAAAAAAAGGTTTGTTCTTCTGAGAAAATAGTGCAATATAGATAATAATGGTTGAAAATGCATATTATACGAACGGTTATGCACACAAATAGCATCGATGCTTTGTTATAATTAATGCATAGGCAATTCAGAGAAAAGGCAGAAATGGAATTGCTTTTTATCAGAAAAGGAGGACAAGCATTATGAAGAGAAGAGTATTTGCAGCATTACTGGCAGGCGCGATGGCACTGTCACTTGCAGCGTGCGGAAGCGGAGGAAGCGACGATTCCTCAAGCTCAGGCGGCGATTCAGCATCAGGCGGCGACAAGACATTAACCCTGTATGCATGGGATCCGAACTTCAACATCCCGGCAATGGAAGCAGCAGGAGAGGACTACAAAGAGAATGTAGATCCTGACTTCAACCTCGAGATCGTTGAGCAGTCTGCTTCACAAGATGTTGAGACAGCAATCACAACAGCTGCATCAGCTGGTGATTACAGCACGCTGCCGGATATCGTTCTTTTCCAGGATCACTACATTCAGCAGTATGTATCTGATTATCCGGATGTATGGGTTCCGCTGGATGACGTTGATGTCAACTGGGATGATTTCGCAGCTGAGAAGCTGGATTACTCCACGATTGACGGCGTACATTACGGAATGCCGGTAGACGGTGGTACTGTTATCTGCGCTTACCGTGTAGACCTTCTGGAGCAGGCTGGACACACGATCGATGAACTGACAGGATGTACCTGGGATGAGTTCAAACAGATCGCTCTGGATGTAAAAGAAGCAACTGGCAAGTACATGATGTGTATGAACAGCGATGGTAACGACCTTGTTTACATGATGATGCAGGCTGAAGGCGTATCACAGTTTAAGGATGGCAAACCGTACATCACTGAGAACGAGACACTTGTTCAGATTGTAGAGACAATCGTTGATTTCGTGAATTCCGGAATCTGTCTCCTTCCGAACAGCTGGGAGGATTACACAAATACAGCGATCCAGGGAGATCAGGTCGCAGGCGTTATGAACGGTAACTGGATCATCCCGACAATCGAGGCAGTTGCAGAGAACAGCGGTAAGTGGGAGATCACGACAATGCCGACATTCTCCGGTGAAGAGGGATATGCAAGTAATGGTGGATCTTCCCTGTATATCACATCCAACTGTGATAATGTAGATCTTGCAAAAGATTTCCTTTCCTACACATTCGGCGGAAGCACAGTTACATATGACAATGCGCTGAGAAACGGCGGTGTTGTTTCTACATATGCACCGGCAGCAGAGACGGAAGTATATCAGGAAGGTGTTGAATACTTCAATAATCAGCCGATCTATGCTGATATCGCTGAGATGACAGCAAACGTACAGGTTGTTGAGCAGAGCCCGTATCACTACTCCGCACGTAACTATGTCGGATCCGCGATCGTTAACATCATCAACGGCGCAGACACGATGACAGCTCTTCAGGAAGCAGAAGACCAGCTTAATTTCGAGATGGGCAACTAATTTCTGACAATAAAAAAGAGAACGCTAAAGAGTAAATGTGAGACAAGGCGGGGGACGGACTGATCCGTTCCCCCCGCCTGTTTATAAAAGGAGGGGCTCTTACGTGAACAATAAAAAGAAGATGACGCTGCTGCAGAAGCAGTCGGCAGCAGGATGGGTATTTCTGCTTCCAGGCACCATCCTGATTGCGATCGCGGCTTTCTGGCCGATGATCCAGGCATTTATCATGTCGCTGCAGACCGGATCCAGCGCAAATATGACCTGGTCTGAACCGATTTTTAACAATTACGTACGAATGTTCTCAGATAAGCTGTTCCTGCGTTCCGTAGGAAATACTTTTCTGTATCTTATAATTCAGGTGCCGATCATGCTGATCCTTGCGATCCTCCTGGCACAGCTTCTGAATAACAGAGATTTGAGATTTAAAGGTTTGTTCCGTACCTGTGTATTTCTGCCCTGTGCGATTTCACTGGTATCCTACTCCATTATCTTTAAGTCCCTGTTTGCAACAGAAGGCCTGATCAACACGATCCTGGTCAATATCGGTATCTTTCAGGAAAACTATAATTTCCTTGGGAATGCTGCAAGTGCGAAGGCTGTTATCATTATTGCACTGATCTGGAGATGGACAGGATATAATATGGTATTCTATCTCGCAGGCTTGCAGAATATCGAGTATTCCGTATATGAAGCGGCGAAGATTGATGGTGCTAACGGATGGCAGACATTCTGGGGAATCACTGTTCCGCTTCTGAGACCTACGATCGTTATGACATTCATCATGTCGATCAATGGTACACTGCAGTTGTACGATGAGTCAGTCAACCTGACAAATGGTGGTCCTGCAAACGCGACAATCACCATGTCACACTACATTTATAATAACTCGTTGGGACAGGGCGTTGCAAACTTTGGTTATGCGTGTGCGATGTCGTTCTTTGTATTTATCGTCGTGGGTATCCTGGCGTTAATCAACATGAAAGTAGGTGATACACGTGACTGAGAAGAAGAACAGAAGTATGATCCAGCGTCGGTTGATTCCGACATATATTTTCCTGACTATCTGGTCATTTATATCAATTTTCCCGTTTTACTGGATGATTTCTGCTGCAACGAACGAATCTATTGATGTGGCACGTGGAAAGATAATCCCTGGCACTTATGCATTGCAGAATTTTCAGAATCTGATCCAGAATAATGACCTCTGGGGCGCAATGGGCAACTCTTTTCTGTATTCAATCGTGCAGACCATTCTTGCCCTGCTGATCTGTTCACTTGCTGGATTTGGTTTTGAGCTCTATCACGACAAAGGGAAGGATATTGTATTTTCAATCCTTCTTCTTGCGATGATGGTTCCGCAGGTTGCAACTATGATCCCCCTGTTTAAACTGTTATCATCCTTAAAGCTGTTAAACACTGTATGGGGATTTATCCTTCCGTCTATTTCAACGCCGTTCCTGATCATGCTGTTCCGACAAAATTCGAGGAACTTCCCGATTGATACTATGGAAGCGGCGCGTATTGACGGGCTGAATGAGTTCCAGATCTTCTACCGCATGTATATGCCGATGATGAAATCTACATATGCTGCTGCAGCGGTTATCACATTCATGAATGCATGGAACTCATACCTCTGGCCAAGAGTAATGCTGACTGATCCGGATGCGCAGACAATGCCGCTGTTGATCGCAAATCTTGCCTCCGGATACACAACGGACTACGGTCTGCTTATGATGGGCGTACTTTTCTGCTCTGTTCCGACAATGGTCGTATTCTTTATTCTTCAGAAACAGTTTGCAGAAGGTATCACAGGTGCGGTCAAATAGTAAAAACTGCAGATATGAAAGAAAGAGCTCCGCAAAAGCGGAAGCTCTTTCTTTATATACTGCGATTTTCAGTTCAGTCTGCGGAATTCGAGAGGCGTGAATCCTGTGTGCTTTTTAAAGACTGCAATGAAATGGCTGGGGTCCGAGAAACCGGTCCTTGCTGCGATCTCACGGACTTCGAGGCGCAGTTTCATGATCAGGAGTTCTTTTGCCTTACTGATCCTAAATGAAGTGAGATATTCGTAGGGAGAGCAGTTCAGAAAGCGCCGGAAGAGCCTGGAAAGATACTGGGGGGTGATATAGACCAGGCGGCTGAGTTCCTCTACAGTTAGTTCCTGGTAGTAATGTATTTCAATTTCTTTTATCACAGGAGCCACATACCTCTGGTAGAGAGGATCTTCCGCCAGCCTGCGGCTCTGGATCCCATCCACAAAATTCATCAGAAGACTGTAACAGTCGATGGACAGGCCTTTCTCGTCGATCGGGCGGACGTCATATTTTTTCAGGCTTTCCTGAACCAGGGAGGCGATGCGCAGTCCCTGGTCCTTTTCCACGAATATGACTCTGCGGTTTCCCAGCATCTGCGGGATGCTGCTCTCGATCGTACCTGTGAAAGTGGCGAATATGGTCAGCCATTTCTCTTTTGTCTTTTCATAGGAATGCTGGACAGAGGGGGCGAAAAGGATTCCTTCGTTCTCGTGGAGCGTATAAATTTTCTCTTCTGCTGTTACCCGTCCCTCTCCGTATTCAGTCTGAAGATAATGATAGAAGGGGTAGCCTTTGGGACGCAGGACGCGGTCCTGTTCCCATCCGTTTCCGAGGGAGTCAAAGGCCAGCGGCTCCGTCACCGGAGTGCTTCTGAAAAATATGGACATAAATTTATCACCTGTTTCGAAATATTATATTACTTAGTTTAACATACGATACACAGAGATGTCTATCTGTATTATACTGTAAGCAAGATGTGAAAGATGCTGCGTGTGGAGTTGTGATTACATGTATGATCCGGGCGCAGTGCAACACTGAGTCAGATGATCAAAAAAGGAGGAAAAAGATATGAGCAGATTTGATTATCAGAAAGTAAAAGATCCACAGTATTTCCGGGAGGGGAGAATGGACGCACATTCGGATCACGCATATTATGCTTCTGCAGAGGATGCGGCGGAAAAGGAATGTGTTTTTACCGAAAGTCTGAACGGACTGTGGAAATTCCACTATGCGAAAAATTATATGTCTACGATTCCGGGATTCGAGACAGAAGAGTACGACTGCAGAAGCTGGGATGATATCCATGTTCCCGCCCACATCCAGCTGGAAGGCTATGATGTCCCTCAGTATGCCAATACACAGTATCCCTGGGAGGGACATGAGGAGATCGAGCCGGGAGAGATTCCGGAACGCTTCAATCCTGTGGCAAGCTATGTGAAATATTTCGAGGTGCCGGAGCACATGAAAGGAAAAAGGCTTTTTGTTTCTTTCCAGGGAGCGGAGAGCGGGCTTGCACTCTGGCTGAACGGAGAGTTTATCGGGTACAGCGAGGATACGTTTACTCCTTCGGAGTTTGAACTGACAGATTATGTGAAAGATGGTGTGAACAAGCTTGCAGCACAGGTGTTCAAGTGGACGTCCAGCAGCTGGTGTGAGGATCAGGATTTTTACAGATTTTCAGGACTCTATCGTGACGTGTACCTGTATACGGTGCCGGATGTACATATCCGTGATCTGCGGATCCGTGCGATCCCGGATGAGACACTGACAAAAGGAGAGCTGGAGATCCGTGCGGAAGCCTGGGGAAAAGGAAAGGCGAAAGTCAGACTATCGGATGGCAACGTTTCGTTTGAGGAAGAATTCTCTCTGGATGACGGCGGCATCACGATGAACATAGAGAATCCGGCGCTTTGGAGTGCGGAAGTTCCGAATCTTTATGATCTGGTGATCGAAGTATATGACGAGGCGGGAGCTCTTCAGGAGTTCATTCCGGAAAAGGTTGGATTCAGACGGTTTGAGATGAAGAACAGTATTATGACGCTGAACGGAAAGAGGATCGTGTTCAAAGGTGCGAACCGCCATGAATTCAGCTCTGTGACAGGACGTCATGTCTCTGAGGAGGAACTGATCAAAGATATCGTGACCATGAAGCAGAACAATATCAATGCCATCCGCACCTGTCATTATCCGGATGCTTCCCCGCTGTACAGGCTGTGCGACGAGTATGGACTGTACCTGATCGATGAGACGAACCTGGAGTCTCACGGTTCCTGGGACACGGTTCACGAGACAGGCGATACGTCCGGCATCGTGCCGAATGACAGGCCGGAGTGGCTGGATATGATGATTGACCGCGCAAATTCCATGTACCAGAGAGACAAGAATCATCCGGCGATCCTGATCTGGTCCTGTGGAAACGAATCCTACGGAGGAAAGGACATTTTTGAGATGTCGCAGTTTTTCCGGAAGGAAGACCCGACCCGCCTTGTACACTATGAAGGCCTTTTCCATGACCGCCGATACAATGACACCAGCGATATGGAGAGTCAGATGTATCCGACGGTGGCTTCCATCAAAGAATTCCTGGCAAAAGACCGGAGCAAGCCGTTTATCTGCTGTGAGTATACTCATGCTATGGGAAATTCCTGTGGTGCAATGCACAAATACACGGATCTTACTGACACAGAACCTCTTTATCAGGGGGGATTTATCTGGGATTATATCGATCAGACACTCTACAAAAAGGACCGCTACGGAAAAGAATTCCAGGCATACGGCGGAGATTTCGGCGAACGTCCGACAGATTACGAGTTCAGTGCAAATGGTATTGTCTATGGAGGAGAGAGAGAAGCTTCCCCGAAGATGCAGGAGGTGAAGTTTAACTATCAGAACATTACCGCGGAAGTAGGGCGGGAAAATGTACGTGTGGTGAATAAGAACCTCTTTGTCAATACAGACACCTTTGACTGCGTTGTGACGGTAGAGCGGGATGGAAAACTGATCCGTGAGGCTTTCCTTGAGACAGATGTGGAGCCCCTTAGTGAGAAGACCTATGCGCTGCCGCTGCCTGAGGAGAAGAAGGCAGGGGAGTATGCGGTCACAGTATCCTTCCGGCTTAAGGAGGACAAGATCTGGGCAAAGGCAGGCCATGAGGTCGCATTCGGACAGTATGTCTACACAGTAGAAGGGGAGAAAAAATCCTGTGACAGAGAGATCGAAGTGATCCGGAGCACACATAATATCGGTGTCCGGGGAGAGCACTTTGAGGTGATATTCTCCGGGCTCAACGGTGGTCTTGCCTCCTATAAATATGCCGGGAAAGAGATGATGGAGATGATCCCGAAGCCGAATTTCTGGAGAGCTCCTACAGACAATGACAACGGCAATCATATGCCGGCAAGATATGCGCAGTGGAAGATCGCAAGCCTTTATGCGACGCACAAAGACTACCGGGAGAACACATATGCGACGATCATCAAACCGGAACTGGAGGTAAACGGCAATACAGCAACTGTGACCTTTACCTACCTGCTCCCGACCATCCCGGAAAGCAAGTGCACTCTGTCTTACGAAGTGGACGGAGACGGAAAAGTGAAGACCACACTTTCCTATGATCCGGTAAAAGAACTGGGAGATATGCCCGAGTTCGGCGTGATGTTCAAGCTCAATGCAGACTATGACCATCTGGAATGGTACGGAATGGGACCGGAAGAGACTTATGCGGACAGACAGAGAGGTGCAAAACTCGGAATTTACCGGAATCTGGTGAAAGAGAATGTGGCGTCCTATATTGTGCCGCAGGAATGCGGGGCAAAAATTGGCGTTCGCTACGCAAAAGTGACAGACCGCAAAGGCAGAGGCATGCTCTTCGAGATGGATGAAAAGAGCGGACCGATGATGTTCTCTGCCCTGCCGTACACACCTCATGAGATGGAAAATGCAAGACATCCCTATGAACTTCCTGAAGTACACTATACGGTGGTACGCGCAGCGCTGGGACAGATGGGTATTGCAGGCGATGACAGCTGGGGAGCGCCGACGCATCCGGAATATCTGCTGAAAGCGGATGAAAAGATGGAATTCTCCTTCTCTTTTAAGGGAATCTGAGCCGTTCCGTTTGACTGCGGATCAAAATATAAGAGTTTAATGAAAAGCACATCTTCAAAGCGAAGGTGTGCTTTTCTGCGCTGTATGTCATGTTTGAAAATGCAATACAGAGGTTCTTCCATGCACTGTTTTTGTTGAGCGGAGATTGTATAATATGTAATATATTCGGACGCAGTTCTCTTTAAAATTGGTGAAATCTCCCAATTGGAGAAAGCGGAATGGAAGAGGAGGATGGAAATGTTGGGAAAAAGATTGAAAAAGCAGGGGATCGCACTGGCCTTATCCGTCATTTTGGCTTCGGGCGGCCTGGGGGCACTTGTGCCGGCCTATGAGGCAGAGGCGGAGGAATCCTACGGGACGGCATCGGAGGTGCCGTCTTATGAAGGACGTCCGTCAGTACACGATTACGGCAAATCCGGAGATGACCCGGAGACAGCGGAAGATGAATCGGCGATCGTGGCGAATGACGATCTCATGAAATCAGCGTCATATCAGGAATCGACCAAGTATGACCTGAAGGCAAACGGAACCGACGTATCTGTATATAAGTATCAGAAGCAGGCAGATCCGGGACAGTATTACCACATGGATATTGCAAGATTTTCTTCGGATGACACACAGCCGGTTTTTGAAGTCACATTGACGGATGGATCCACGATCGACAGTGTGACGGTATATCCTGAGAGATATTATCCGCAGGATGCTCTTTTCATCAGCGATGATAAAAAGACGCTTACCTTCCAGATGTCTGAGGGGCTTCGATACTGTATCGTCAATATCAATGGGACGGAGAAAGATACGGACGGCAAGCCCCAGCTTGCGATCATCAATGACCCGACGGAAACAGACAAGCCAGATGTTGATGCGGAGAATGTACTGAACTTTAAGGAATTCTCTGACAATTAAAGGGATATGGCTCGAACGGCGGCGGAGGCGGACTCTCTATCATGAACGGCAGGAGCGGCAGCTATCCGAACTATCAGAACCTGGTGTTTAAGAACTGTTCCTTTACATCGACAGAGGGGGACAGTGCTGTATTCCCGAATGGGAATGATACGACAAACTTTTATCCCGAGAACATTACCCTTTCCAACTGCTGGTTTAAAGATCCGGATACTCCCTTCTCATTTAACAGTATCCAGAACGCCACAGTCGAAGATCTGTATCTGGGAGGAAAGCTTGTAGAATACACCAGTCAGGTCAACCTGACGGTGGATGAGAGTGTAGAAAATTTTACATTTACAGCAAACGGGAAAGATCTGACAGAGAATGAACTTCCGGAGATCACTTACCCCGCAGATACAGTCAACGCATATGTGGGGAATCCGCTGATCTTTTATGTAAAGGCGGAGGATCCGGACGGAGATGATGTCACATACGAAGAGGCTGATGTAAGTGCCATGGATGGAGCGGAATTTGACGCTGAGAAGGGGAGATTTTCCTGGATCCCGTCAGAGGAAGACAACGGAAAAGCTTATGAAGTCACATTCAGCGCACACGATTACACCGGGCAGACTGTCAGTAAGACAGTAAGGATCCGTGTTGGAGAAGCGGTCAACGATCTGAGAGAGTATGCAGTGTCCGAGGACGCACATGTCCAGTCATGGGACGATGGCGAAAGAAACAGAACTTATGGAGAACGGGGATATATCACAATGTCCCTGATCAGCGGAAATGGAGTGATGGGCGAAAAATATGACGGAACGGGTGGAAGTAAGGATGGAAAGATTTCCTACCTTAAATTTGATCTGTCAGAAATAAATACATTTTCGGATCAGTTTGATAAAGCTGAACTGGAACTGACTCTGATCGGACCGCGCCGCAATACTGCAGTCAATACAGAAGATTCGATCAATATCGCGGCAGTGGACGGGGAGTGGAGTGAAGATTCGATCACCTGGAATACTAAGCCCGGCTTTGACGAAGAGAGTCTGATACAGTCCGCAGCGTTTAATCTTGGCGAGAATTACGGTGATGCGAACAAAAATAATTCAACCAATACCGATATCGTGGTCAACGGGGCAAAAGTAACGGTGGATATCACGGAACTTGTAAGAGAAGCGATCGGCGAAGGAAAGGACAGCCTGTCACTGGCTCTTTGCGAGACCGGGAGCAAGGAAATTTACTTTGTGAGTAAGGAGGGCGCGGCAGGACTTTTGAAGAACGCATCCTCCGATATGGTTCCAAAACTTAAGGTAAATATTCCGGTCTCTCTTGCCATCGAGGGAGATGATTCCATGACGATCCTGGAAGGACAGGCCGGTGAGTCCAACAGTTTTGCACTGAAAGGGACAGGTCCGTTCACCGTTACGCTGACAGGAGATACGGCTGACGGCAAGATCACATGGAATGACGAGACCTGTCAGATCATGGTCGGGGAAGGGCTCGGCAAAGGGACCTACAATCTTGTCCTGAATGTGGAAGACCAGAACGGAAACAAAAAGGAGCACAGCTTTGTTCTGAATGTGGAAGAAGATCAGGCCCTCACAGAGGCGAGGGAAGCTCTGCAGAAAGCGTATGATGCTTATAAAGATACAGAAAACGAGAATTATACGGATGAGACTTGGGAGGCATTTGCGGAAGCACTGAAGAACGCAGAAAACGTACTGGGAAATGCATCGGCATCGAAAGACGAGCTGACTGCGGCGAAGGATGCGCTGATCACAGCGTATGGATCGCTGGCTCAGAAAGAGCCGGAGGAACCGGAAGAGCCGGATCCGGGAGAGAAGGAGTATGAGATCACAGAGGGTGCGGACAGCGTCTGGACAGCAGGAGAGGACGCCGGATTGACAATAAAAGTGGACGCGGAGAGAGACAAATTTGTGGACGTAACAGTGGATGGAACTACTGTGGATGAGGACAATTATACTGTGGAGGACAGTGCAATGGCCATTACGTTTGCAGAGGAGTATCTCGCATCACTCGGCGAGGGCATCCATACGATCAGGATCCGCTTTACGGATGGCTATGCCCAGACTGATCTGACGATAAAGGAAAGCGGGAAGCCGGAGGAACCCGGCGATCCACAGGACCCGTCGGGTCCGGAAGATCCGTCAGACCCGCAGGATCCGACTGATACGAAAGACCCGTCTGATTCAGGAAAACCATCTGGCGACAGCAGGAAAGACGTCAGCACGACCGGGAAAAACAGCGGCACCGACAACGGTGCTCCCAAGACCGGCGACCAGTCCGCCGTACCTGTGGCGGCAGGGGCTGTGATCCTGTCTCTGGCAGCGGTCCTTGCGGTGCTGGCAGTAAGATATAATAGGACAAAACAAAGATAAGAGGACACGGAGAGGAGAACTCGAGAAAGAGTTCTCCTTTTCGTGTATGGAGAAAGATTTTTATATGGCGCAGTCCGCAGGGAGGTGGTACAATGTCTGTGGTATGAAAGCGAGGAACAGGGAATGAAAGAGGAATTATCACAGAAAGACAAACAGAATAAGGTGGAATACCGGTATTATGAAATGCCGGTGGATTCTTATGTGCTGCCTCTCCTGGGGAAAGATGGATCACAAATTATGGTAAGGATGCTCTTCATTTTCACAATTATCTTGAAATAGGCTACTGTTATTATGGAAAAGGGCGAATCGTAACAGAGGATCAGGTTTTCGACTATGGGGATGATACCTTTACGATCATTTCGAAAAATGTGATCCACCGGACCTGGAGCAACCCGGAGAGAATTGAGCGGTGGGAGTATCTGTTCATTGATACGGATCATTTTTTTGAATATTTCTATCGTGATGATCACAGCTCCATGGACATTTTGCTGAGAGAGAGGCTCGAGAAAAACTGCAGGGTCTTTTCAGCGGAAGAGGAGCCGAAAACCGCGGCGCTGATCCGTCTGATACTGGATGAAGCGCGGAACAGGAAAAGCTTTTATAAGGAAAGCATAAAAGGATTTCTTCAGGCGCTGCTTGTCATGGCGGCGAGGATTTCCGGACCGGGACAGGAAACGTCGGATGAACCGGAACCGGAACGCAAAGAGAATCGGCTCGGTGTGGTGCTGGAATATATATCCACACACTATCCGGAAAATATCTGCATTTCGGATCTTGCCGGCCTGTGCCACATAAGTGAGACACATCTCAGAAGGCTGTTTCAGGATATGATGAATATCTCTCCGGTAGAATATATCAATCTGGTGAGGATACAGGCAGCATGTCACGCGCTGAGAACGACCCAAAAGACGATTGACGAGATCCGTATGGAAGTGGGATTTGACACAGCTTCTACTTTCAATAGAAATTTTAAAAAGCTTGTGAAAATGTCACCCCAGGAGTGGAGGAAAAGGAAAGCAGAAAAAGCAGATTATAATATCTCAATTTATAAGGGCTGGTAGGTGCCGGCTTTTAAAATAAAACAAATGGAGGTAACAGAGATGAAAAAACCAGTTTTAGTCATCATGGCAGCAGGAATGGGGAGCCGTTATGGGGGACTGAAGCAGATCGACCCGGTGGATAAAGAAGGGCATATCATCATGGATTTCTCAATCTATGATGCAAAGCGGGCAGGATTTGAGAAAGTCGTGTTTATCATCAAGAGAGAAAATGAGAAAGATTTTAAAGAAGCAGTGGGGGAAAGAATGGAACAGGTCATGGACGTGGCCTATGTGTTCCAGGATATCGACAATATCCCGGAAGGATTTCAGGTGCCGGAAGACCGCGTCAAACCCTGGGGGACCGCGCATGCAGTTCTGAGCGCGATGGATGAGGTGGATGGTCCATTTGCGGTGATCAACGCAGATGACTACTACGGGCGCCATGCTTTTCAGGCGATCTACGATTATCTGACCACCCATGAAGATGATGACAAATACCGGTACACAATGGTGGGATACAGACTGAAGAACACAGTGACAGACAATGGTCATGTGTCGAGGGGAATCTGTGAGCTGGATTCAGAAAAACAGCTTGTGGCGATCAATGAGAGGACGAGGATCGAGAAAAGGGATGGAGGCATCGCCTACTCTGAGGACGACGGTGAGACCTGGAATCAGCTTGACCCGGATACGCTCGTCTCCATGAACATGTGGGGGTTCACACACAGCATCCTGGATGAGATCAAGACAGGATTTTCAACATTCCTCAAAAAGGGGCTGGAGGAAAATCCGATGAAGTGCGAATATTATCTTCCCTCTGTGGTGAGCGATCTTCTGGCAGAGGACCGCGCTGCCGTTACCGTGCTTGAATCTGAAGACAAATGGTACGGTGTGACATACAAAGAGGATAAACCGGTGGTTGTTGCTGCGATACAGACTCTGAAGGAGGAAGGCGTATATCCGCAGAAACTGTGGGAGAACGAAGACTGACACAGCTTTATTTCGGAAAAGTATGCAACATTTTTACCAAAAGATGGGATAAAAGTATAAAGAAGTTTATACGCCGCTGTGCTATACTGTAACCGTAAGCAGATGAGGTACATAAAAGTATCCCGCGCTTATCAGAAGCCAAACCGATCATAACAACAGTTGAAGGAGGAAATGATATGTCTATTTTAGTAACCGGAGGAGCCGGATTCATCGGAAGCCATACATGTGTGGAACTGCTCAATGCAGGATATGATGTGGTCGTAGTAGACAACCTGTACAATGCTTCCCCGAAAGCGCTCGAGAGAGTAAAAGAGATCACAGGGAAAGATCTGAAGTTCTATGAGGCAGATATACGCGACCGTGAGGCGCTCAATGAAGTGTTTGACAAGGAAGAGGTTGAATCTGTTATCCATTTTGCGGGACTCAAGGCAGTAGGAGAGTCTGTTGTGAAGCCTCTGGAATATTATGAGAACAACATCGGCGGAACGATCACCCTCTGCGATGTGATGAGAAATCACGGTGTGAAGAATATCATTTTCAGTTCTTCAGCGACAGTATATGGGGATCCGGCGTTCATCCCGATCACAGAGGAATGCCCGAAGGGAACATGTACTAATCCGTACGGCTGGACAAAATGGATGCTGGAGCAGATCCTGACTGACCTGCACACCGCAGATCCGGAGTGGAATGTGGTCCTTCTTCGCTATTTCAATCCGATCGGCGCTCATAAGAGCGGAAAGATCGGAGAGGATCCGAAGGGAATCCCGAACAACCTGATGCCTTACATCACTCAGGTAGCCATCGGAAAACTTGAGTGTCTGGGCGTGTTCGGAAATGACTACGATACACCGGACGGAACCGGAGTCCGCGATTACATCCACGTAGTGGATCTTGCCGTTGGACATGTGCGCGCGGTTGAAAAGCTGAAAGAAAAAGCAGGCGTATCTGTCTACAACCTGGGAACAGGAAAAGGATATTCTGTTCTTGACATGGTGAAGGCTTTTGAGAAGGCATGCGGAAAAGAGATCCCTTACCAGATCAAACCGCGCCGTGCCGGAGACATCGCAACATGCTACTGCGATGCTTCCAAGGCGAAGGAAGAGCTTCACTGGGAGGCAGAAAGAGGACTGGAAGAGATGTGTGAGGATTCCTGGAGATGGCAGAGCCAGAACCCGAACGGATACAATGACTGATCCGGCTTTGATATGGCATCCCTGAAATACTGAGAGAACTCTGTAGACCGGCTGAGAACAGGTCTTGCAATGGTGCTGCTTTTGGCGCAGCCAGGCACCATTGTAAGGCTTAACACCGGTCTGCAGAGTTCTGTTCATTTTTACGGTCAATTTTAGAGCTGTATGGCCCATAGAAATGCTTGAAATGTTTTCGGGCTCATCATCCGGTGATTGCCAGGCTATAATGGATATGCTACACTGTGTTTGGAAATCAATATATGAAATCTTCAGATGATCCCCGAGAGGGATAAGACAGAGAAGATGGAAAGAGCAGGGGAGAAGATGAAACGAAACGTTGACCTGAGGGAGATCTCAGATGGAAGACTGTATACAGCGGAGGACATGGTGCGGGCGGACTGCCACGACTGTCAGGGATGCTCAGCGTGCTGCCATGGCATGGGGACCTCGATCATTCTGGATCCCATGGATATCTGGCGGCTGTACAGAGGGACAGGAATGGATTTCTCAGAACTTGTGAGCAGGGGATATGTGGAGCTGGGGATCGCCGACGGAATGATCCTGCCGCACCTTAAGATGAGGGAAGAGTCGGACGCGTGCCGCTTTCTGGATCCGGCCGGGAGATGCTCCGTACATGGATACCGCCCCGGCATCTGCAGGATGTTCCCGCTGGGAAGATACTACGAAGGAGGCGGTTTCCGCTATTTCCTTCAGGTTCATGAGTGCAGGAAGAACAACCGGAGTAAGATCAAGATAAAGAAATGGCTTGGCATTCCGAACATAAAGGAATATGAGGGATATATCCGGGATTGGCATGACTTTCTTGGACAGTGTGAAAAAGGGCTCACAGAGCTGGATGAGCAGAATGCCCGGACACTTCGGATCTATGTCCTTCGGATTTTCTTTCAGGATCCTTATGAGGGAGAAGAGAAGGATTTTTATCATGAATTTAGGGAAAGACTGAGAGAGACAGAAGAAAAACTGCAGTTAGGGAGGTAGAAGATATGCTTGGAGGACTGATAACCGCACTGTTTGAACTGATCGGCGGGATTTTTTACGTGATGTTTTCACTGATCTGGTGGATCCTTATGGTCGTGGCAGACTGGAAAGTGCTGAACAAGGCAGGGGAACCGGGATGGAAGAGTATCATCCCGTTCTATGACAGCTATACATTTTATAAGATTGCCTGGGATACCCGTGTTTTCTGGCTGTGGCTTGCCCTGGCATTAGGGGCCGGGATCTTTGAGGCTATGGCAGAAGTATTTTTCCTGTTCGGAGTAATTGCCGTTCTCTGCAATATTGCATATGCTGTGATCAATTTTCTCTACTGCATCTGCCTTGCCTCCAGTTTTGGGAAAAGTAAACTTTTTGGTGTGGGACTCTGGATCGCAGGTCCCATCTTTACGATGATACTCGCATTCGGTCCTGCCCGGTATCAGGGAAGAAGCACATTTGGCGGCAGCCGTTATTAACCGAAAAGCCTGGAAAAGGGAAGAGCCGGACGGTACGGAAGCATTTTGAACAGCGGTTATACGCTGGACATTGAAATGCTCTCCGCACCATCCGGCTTTTTGCATTATCTGCGATATGTTTTTAGAGTCCGGCTCGGGATCCGTGCGCTGCGGTTCGTTTCTTCCATCTGAGAAGAAAAGCAGAGTTGAGGATGACCAGCACGGAGCCGGCGTTATGTACCAGCGCGCCGACGACCGGATCCAGGATCCCCGTGACCGCAAGGATGATTGCGATGAAGTTCAGCGTCATGGAAAACGTGAGATTCAGTCTGATGGTGGTCATCATCCTTTTTGAGAGCCGCAGCAGATGGGGGAGCTCTCGGATCTCATCGTCCACAAGCGCAATATCCGCCGCATCCACTGCAATGTCGCTTCCAACTTTCCCCATGGCGATCCCGACAAAGGACTTCTTCAGTGCAGGCGCATCGTTGATGCCGTCACCGATCATGCAGACCTGCCCGCCCTTTTTCTGACAGATATCGATCCAGCGGAGTTTATCCTCCGGGAGGCATCCGGCGTGGACTTCGGTTATGCCGATCTGTCCGGCGATAAAGCCGGCTGCGTTTTTGTGATCTCCGGTGAGAAGTACAGGAGAGATGCCGGTCTGACGGATGCCTTTGATCATATTTTCGGCATCCGGGCGGAGTGTATCTGAGAGAACGATGAACCCGGCTGGTTTCCGATCAAGTGCAAGCCAGGTGACGGTACATCCGCTTTCAATGTAGCTGTCCGCATGGCGGAGAAATGGCTCCGGGATCGGAGCTTCGTGCTCGGCGAGAAGTTCGGGACTGCCCGCAAGGATCTCTTTTCCGCCGGTAATTGCACGGACACCGCGGCCGGGCAGCATGTGGAATTCATCCGGCTGGGGAAAAGAAGCACTGTTCTGCTTTTTTCGGCAGCGCACGATCGCTTTTCCGAGAGGATGCTCTGAATTCAATTCGGCTGCCGCGGCATACTGGTAGAGCAGATCTTCTGTAAGTTCAGGAAGGAGACTTACGACAGCGGTTACCTGGGGCGTGCCAAAAGTGAGTGTTCCCGTCTTGTCAAAAGCAATGTGAGTTACGGTGGCGAGACGCTCCAGAGCGTCGCCCTCCCTGACAAGGAACCCGTGTTTTGCGGCATTTCCGATGGCCGCCATGATCGCTGTGGGAGTTGCCAGGACAAGCGCGCAGGGGCAGAAGACTACCAGGATGGTGACTGCGCGGATGATCTCTCCGCTGATCAGCCAGGTGAGGGCGGCGGCACTCAGAGCGGTCACTACGATCCACGTTGCCCAGCGGTCTGCAATGCCGACGATCCTGGCCTTCCCTGCGTCTGCGGACTGTACGAGCCGGATCATGCGCTGGATGGAGCTGTCCTCTCCGACTTTTACGGCCTTCATCTCAAAAGCACCGAACTGATTCACGGTTCCGCTGGAGACATCATCCCCGGGCCCCTTGTCTACAGGCATGGATTCTCCGGTCATGACGGCCTGGTCCACGGACGTCGTGCCGGAAAGGATCACTCCGTCCACAGGGATCGACTCCCCCGGAAGGACACGAAGAGTATCTCCCACGAGAACTTCCCCGGCGGGAATGATTTCTTCCTTGGCTCCTGTGATCCTGCGGGCTGTCCGCGGGGTCAGATGTACGAGACGCTCGATGCCCGCTCGTGCCCTCGCGACGGTCAGATCTTCCAGAAGAGAGCCGATCTGCATGATAAAAGCGACCTCGCCGGCCGCAAAATCTTCGCCGATGATGACCGAAGCGATCAGGGCGATAGAGACGAGAACGTCTGCTTTAATATCAAATGCGGTGATCAGGCCGACGACCGCTTCCAGTATGATCGGGATACCGCAGAGGACGATGGCGATCCAGGCCATATCAAAAGGAAAGGGGCTGAAGCCGGCAATGCTTGACAGCAGAGCGAAGCCAGAAATAACGAGAAATATAACGTCACGCTTTGTACCGCCCAGTTCTAACAGTTGTTCTATTTTTTTCATAAGAGCCTCCATTCTGGTGTAACCGTGAATGATATCGTATAATACCTATATGGGTATAAATGTAGTATACCTATAGGGGTATGGGTTGTCAAGCGTGCTGTAAAAAAAGAGCTCCGCTTGCGGAACTCCTGTGCCGGTATGAGGTGTAAATTATGATATTTGGAAGAAATACTGAGGACGCATTTCCCGGGGAAATGCAGCTTTATTTCATATTTGCAAAACGTTCCACAGCTTTTGTGAAACTGGCGATCGTCTGTTCTGCATCCCCGTGTTCGATACCGTCTTTCACACAGTGGTTAATATGTCCTTCAAGGACGATCTGACCCACTTTGTGCAGCGCGGACTTTGCCGCATTGATCTGGGAGAGGATGTCTTCGCAGGGGATATCTTCGTCGATCATACGGTCGATCGCCTGCACCTGCCCGATGATTTTTTTCAGGCGGCGGTGAAGGTTGTCAGAATCCATACACTGTCTCATGGAAAAACCTCCTTTGTCAAATAAGATTAAACTGAAGATATTATCCTGTATTCCTTTATATTTGTCAAGAAACGCACGTTGACAAATTATTAACAATGTGATATTCTATAAAAAGCGAAATCTGATTAATTCTAAAGTGAGGAGTCACGACTATGAAGCAGTGCATTTTATTGAAACAGTGAAGGTTTGGTACAGAAATGACACTGGGAATTGATCAAGATTTCTTTTTTGTTTTAGTTCGTGCACAACTTGTGTAAGAATGAAAAGCAGCCCCTTTATTCCAGAAAAAACACAGAAAGTCAGAAGGAGGAAAAACTAATGGGCAGTAAAATCACCATCATCGGCGCCGGAAGCGTCGGAGCAACGATCGCATTCAAACTTTCTTATGAAGATATCGCATCTGAGATCGTCATGATCGATATCAACAAGGACAAAGTAGAGGGAGAGGTCATGGACATCGAGCAGGGCACCTGCTTCAGAAGCCCGATCTCCATCATCGCAGGAGATTATGAGGATGCAAAAGATTCCGACATTGTTATCATCACTTCCGGCATTGCGCGTAAACCGGGACAGACAAGGATCGAACTTGCTCAGACAAATGTTAACATCATCAAGCAGATCACACCGGAGATCGTAAAAGCGGCACCGTATGCCAAGTATATCATCGTCAGCAACCCGGTAGACGTTCTGACCTATGTATTCACAAAGATCTCAGGACTTCCGGAAAACCAGATCATCGGATCCGGTACACTTCTCGATACAGCTCGTCTCCGTTACGGACTGTCATCACACTTTAAAGTTGCACAGAAAAATATCCATGCATATGTATTCGGCGAGCACGGAGATTCTTCCTTCGTTCCGTGGTCAGGAGCAGACATCTCCAGCGTGAACATCGACGACTATTATGAGTCAATGAAAGCTCACGGAGCAGATCTTGCAGAGCTGGACAAAGACGGAATGGAAGAATACGTCCACAAATCAGGCGGACAGGTTATTGCGAAGAAAGGTGCGACATTCTATGCGGTATCTGTTTCTGTCTGTGAACTGTGCAGCATTGTCCTGGCGGCTTCTGACTCTGTCGCAACAGTTTCCACTATGATGCACGGCGAGTATGGCATCGACGATGTGTGCCTGAGTGTCCTGAACCTTGTCGGACCGAACGGTGTACAGGGCAAGATCCCGATGCGCCTGACAGACGAGGAAGTTGCAAAACTTCAGTCCAGCGCGAACAAGCTGAAAGAGGTTATCGCTCAGCTGGATATCTAGTCTTATATTTCCCTGGTGCATCGCACCGGGGAGTGATCAAGTAACAGGGCGGATCCGTTCCGCCTGACAGACAAGGAGGTAATACTATGAAATACAGCTATTATCCAGGCTGTACTCTGAAGAACAAGGCACAGGATCTTGATCATTATGCCAGAATCTCCGCAGAAGCTCTGGGGTTTGAACTGGAAGAGATCAGCGAGTGGCAGTGCTGCGGCGGCGTGTATCCCCTGGGAACCGATGAGATCGCAACAAAACTTTCCTCCGTCCGCGCGCTCAATGACGCGAAAGAAAAGGGGCAGGATCTTGTCACACTCTGCTCTGCCTGTCATCATGTGATCAAGCGTGTGAACGACGACATGAAGAATGTCGACGACATTCGCACGAGAGCCAACAACTATATGGCACTTGATGAGCCTTACGCGGGGGAGACGAACGTGCTCCACTATCTGGAGGTGCTCCGTGACGTCGTAGGTTTTGACGAGCTGAAGAAGAAAGTGACGAATCCGCTCAAAGGAAAGAAGATCGGTGCATACTATGGCTGCCTGCTGCTGCGCCCGGGAAAACTCATGGCTTTTGATAATCCGGAGAATCCGACGATCATGGAAGACTTCATCCGTGCCATCGGTGCAGAGCCGGTGATCTATCCGTACCGCAACGAGTGCTGTGGCGGATATATCTCTCTGAAGGAAGAGGACATGTCCAAAGAGATGTGCCGCAAGATCGAGGAGAGCGCATCCGGATTCGGTGCAGACATGCTGATCACAGCCTGTCCGCTCTGCATGTACAATCTGAATAAAAACAATGGCGGAAACCTGCCTGTTTATTACTTTACAGAACTTCTTGCAGAGGCACTGGGACTGAAAGAGGAGGTGAAGGAGCAGTGAAGACTGAGAAGAACCGCGCAGAACTGATCAAGGAGATCAGCGGCGTTAATCCCCTGAAATGTATGAAATGCGGGAAATGTTCCGCTTCCTGTCCTTCCTACAATGAAATGGACATTAAACCGCACCAGTTTGTCTCCTATGTCATCAATGAAGACATCGAGTCACTGGTGAACTCAAAATCCCTCTGGAAATGTCTCTCCTGCTTCGCGTGTGTGGAGAGATGTCCGCGTGATGTAAAACCGGGCAAACTGATCGACGCGGCGAGACAGATTGTCGTGCGTGAGAGAGGGAATACATATCTGGATCCGGATGAAATCCCGGAACTGATCGATCCCGACACACCGCAGCAGCTGCTTGTAAGCGCGTTCAGAAGATACAGGAGGTGATAAAAGGTGCAGAGGATTGGAGTATTTGTCTGCCACTGCGGATCAAATATCGCAGCGACGGTAGACGTAAAGAAAGTTGCGGAGATGGCACTCCACGAGCCGGGTGTTGTCCATGCTGAAGATTACGCGTACATGTGTTCCGAGGCAGGACAGGAGCTGATCCATAAAGCAATCAAAGAAAAACACCTGACCGGTCTGGTAGTCTGTTCATGTTCTCCGCGTATGCATGAGACGACATTCAGGAATGCAGCGGAGAGGGCCGGATTAAACCCGTATATGGTTGAGATCGCAAACATCCGCGAGCACTGTTCCTGGATTCACAAGGATGTGGAAGAGGCTACAGAGAAGGCTGTTATCCTGATGCGTGCGGCGGTCGCAAAAGTGAACTTAAACGCACCGCTGAAACCGGGCGAGAGCAGGGTCACAAAGAGAGCCCTCGTGATCGGAGGCGGTATCGCGGGAATCCAGACAGCGCTGGATATCGCAGAGGCGGGATATCCGGTAGATATCGTGGAGAAGACGCCGAGTATCGGAGGAAGGATGTCACAGCTTGACAAGACATTCCCGACACTGGACTGTTCTTCCTGTATCCTGACACCGAAGATGGGAGAAGTGAACGCACATCCGCTCATCAACATCTATACATACAGCGAGGTGGAGAGCGTATCCGGTTTCGTGGGTGACTTCACTGTTGAGATCCGCAAGAAAGCAAGAAGCGTGGATATGGATAAATGTACGGGCTGCGGTTTATGCCAGGAAAAATGCCCGAGCAAGAAGACTCCAAGCGAGTTCAACCGGGGACTGAGCACCAGAAGCGCGATCTACACGCCGTTTGCACAGGCAGTTCCCAACGTTCCGGTCATCGACCGTGACGCCTGCATCAAGTTCAAGACAGGAAAATGCGGGATCTGTTCCAAGGTGTGCCAGGCGGGCGCCATCGATTACGATCAGATCGACCAGATCGTGACAGAGAAGTACGGTGCGATCGTTGTGGCGACCGGATTTGATATGATCAAACTGGACAAATATGACGAGTATGCGTACAGCCAGAGCAAGGATGTTATCACATCACTTGAACTGGAGCGTATTATGAACGCGGCAGGACCGACAGGCGGACATCTGGAGCGTCTCTCTGACGGAAAGGCTCCGAAGGAGATCGTGTTCATCCAGTGCGTGGGAAGCCGCTGCTCAGACGACAGAGGAAAGAGCTACTGCTCGAAAGTCTGCTGTATGTACACGGCAAAACATGCAATGCTCATCCGCGACAAGTATCCGGATACAAATGTAACGGTATTCTACATCGATGTCCGTACACCGGGAAAGAACTTCGACGAGTTCTACCGCAGAGCAGTGGAAGACTACGGTGTAAACTACATCAAGGGTCAGGTTGGAAAAGTCATTCCGCAGCCGGACGGAAAACTGCTCGTACAGGGAGCGGATCTGATCGATAACAAACAGATCTTAAAAGAGGCTGACATGGTCGTCCTCGCGGCAGCCATCGAGCCAAACCCGGATGTGAGAAAGATCGCTACCATGCTGACAGCCAGCATCGATACGAACAACTTCCTCACAGAAGCTCATGCGAAGCTTCGTCCGGTTGAGTCACCTACAGCAGGTATCTTCCTCTCCGGCGTATGCCAGGGACCGAAAGATATCCCGGAGACTGTTTCCCAGGCCGGAGCAGCGGCTGTCAAGGCGATCGGACTTCTGGCCAAAGATAAACTGCTGACCAATCCGTGTACGGCACACTCTGACGAACTGATGTGTAACGGGTGTTCCCAGTGTGCGAATGTCTGCCCGTACGGAGCGATCACCTATGAGGATAAAGAGGTGAACGATCACGGAATCCGTGAGACAAGGCGTATCGCTGTTGTAAATGACGCGCTTTGCCAGGGATGTGGAGCATGTACCGTAACATGTCCGTCCGGAGCAATGGACCTGCAGGGATTCTCTAACAGACAGATCTTAGCGGAGGTAGATGCGATATGTCGATAGAAAAGAACGAAGAATTCAGACCAAAGATCGTCGCGTTCTGCTGTAACTGGTGCAGTTATGCGGGCGCTGACCTGGCGGGAAGCAGCCGTATGTCCTACTCGGCGGACGTCAAGATCATCCGCGTTCCCTGCTCCTGCCGTGTAAATCCGATGTTTATCTTAAGAGCATTTGAGAGGGGAGCGGACGGCGTCATCATGTGCGGATGCCATCCTGGCGACTGCCACTATACTTCCGGTAACTTCTACGCAAGAAGACGTATGACGCTGCTATTCTCCATGCTGGACTACATCGGAGTGGAGAACGGACGTACCCGCGTTGAGTGGGTATCCGCGGCAGAGGGCGCGAAATTCTCCCAGACCATGCATGAGTTTGTGGACAAGATCGCAGCCCTTGGAAAGAACGTAAGATTGGAGGATTTGAGATGCAGGAATTAATTAACCGCGCGAAAGAGCTCCTGGCCGACGGAACTGTGGCGAGAGTGCTCGGATGGAAAGCCGGGGACCTGCCTTACAATCCGGAGCCGGCTTACTTTGAGAAAGAAGAAGACTT
The DNA here is from genome assembly GCF_016902345.1 of Mediterraneibacter glycyrrhizinilyticus. Taxonomy (GTDB): domain Bacteria; phylum Bacillota; class Clostridia; order Lachnospirales; family Lachnospiraceae; genus Mediterraneibacter; species Mediterraneibacter glycyrrhizinilyticus_A. The sequence goes on from NZ_JACJLR010000002.1 coordinate 141,032, forward strand.
TGCGGATTTCGTGTACAACGGATTCTGCGGAGCGAATTTAAGTAAATATATGATCGAGGCTTCCAAACTGGAAGGAAAGACTCTGGTCTGCTTAAAGCCTTGTGATACATACAGCTTCCAGGAACTGATGAAAGAGCACCGCGTAGACCGCGAGAAAGCGTATATCATCGGTGTGGGATGCAAAGGAAAGCTTGATATCGAGAAGATCAAAGCGATGGGCATCAAGGGAATCAAGAGTATCTCCGGCGCAGAGATCGAGGATGAGGCGGAAACGCTGACGATCAATACGATCTACGGAGAAAAGACCTGTTCCTATGCAGACGCAATGCTGGAGAGATGCCATGTGTGCAAGGGCAAAGACCATATGATCTTTGACGAGGTCATCGGCGAGTCCAAAGAGACAAAGGACGCGGACCGTTTCGCTGAGGTGGAGAAGATCGAGGCGATGAGCCCGGAGGAGAAATTTGCATTCTTCCAGAAGGAACTGAGCAAATGTATCCGCTGCAATGCCTGCAGGAACGTATGTCCCGCATGCTCCTGCCGCAAGTGTGTGTTCGACAGCAACAAGTTTGACAGCGCACAGAAAGCGAACGTGGACTCCTTCGAGGAGAAGATGTTCCACATCATCCGAGCATTCCATGTGGCTGGAAGATGTACGGACTGCGGTGAGTGCAGCAGAGTATGTCCGCAGGGAATCCCGCTCCATCTGTTCAACCGGAAGTTCATCAAGGATATCAATGAACTGTACGGCGAGTATCAGGCAGGCGCGGATCTGGAACCGAGAACCCCTCTTACCAACTATGAGTTTGAGGATGTTGAGCCTGGGATCGTGGCAGAAAGGGGATAATGTATGTATAAGATCGCGAAAGAAAATCTGACGGCATTATTTCAGAAGATTGCCGCAGAACAGGAATTGTACCTGCCGGTGAAGACTGCCGGACAGGTGAACTTTGGCGTGTGGACCGAGGACGCAGAGGTGGACCTGGACACACTCAAGAGCGTGAAATCTCCGAAAGACGTCTTTTTCCCGCAGAGCGAGACTCTCTATACCTGCATCAGGGACGGGAAGAAGATCAAGATCGAGCCGGAGGCGTTAAAGGAGCAGAATTTTGTTGTGTTCGGCATGAAAGCCTGTGATGTGAAGGGCGTGGAAGTGCTGGACAGAGTGTTCCTTGTAGATCCGCTGGATACATTCTACGCGGCGAGAAGAGACCACGGCACTATCGTTGCCCTTGCCTGCCATGAGCCGGAAGAGACCTGCTTCTGCAAGGTGTTCGGTGTGGATGCGGCAGATCCTTCTGCGGCCGATGTGGCGACATGGCTGATCGGGGATGAACTGTACTGGAAGGCTCTCACTGAGAAGGGGGAAGCCCTGACGGAAGCAGTGAAGGACCTTCTCACTGAGGACGGCGCTGCAGAAGAGACGGTGGAGAAAGAAAAAGAAGCCATCCGCGGCATCGTGGAACAGCTTCCGTATACAAACCTTTCACTGGACGGCTGGAACGGGGACGTTCTGATGGAGAAGTTCGAGGATCCGCTGTGGGATGAACTCTACAAACCGTGCCTTGCATGTGGAACATGTACATTTGTATGTCCTACATGCCAGTGCTATGATATCAAAGACTACGATGCAGGAAAGAACGGCGTACAGAGATACCGCTGCTGGGATTCCTGCATGTATTCCGACTTCACGATGATGGCTCACGGCAATAACCGTAAGTCTCAGAAGGAGAGGTTCCGTCAGAGATTTATGCACAAGCTGGTATACTATCCGGCAAACAACGACGGCATGTACTCCTGCGTCGGCTGCGGCAGATGCGTGGAGAAATGCCCGGCTTCACTGAATATCGTAAAAGTGATAAAAGCATTTCAGAAACAGGGAGGTGAGCAGTAATGAGCGAATGTACCTGCCATAAAAATTACACTCTGGACACTCTGATCCCGCAGGTTGGCGTGATCACGGACATCAGAGAGGAGACGCCGGATGTAAAGACATTCCGCGTCAATGCTCCGGAGGGCGGCAAACTGTTCGAGCATATGCCGGGACAGTGTGCGATGCTCTGTGCTCCGGGGATCAGCGAGGGTATGTTTTCCATCACTTCCTCGCCGACCAACAAAGAATATCAGGAATTCAGCATCAAGAAGTGCGGTGTCCTGACGGATTATCTCCACAGCCTGGAAGTGGGCGACGAGATCACAGTCCGCGGACCTTACGGAAATCATTTCCCGGTGGAAGACAAGCTCAAAGGAAAAGATCTTCTTTTCATCGCCGGCGGAATCGGACTTGCACCGCTGCGTTCCGTGATCAACTATGTGCTGGACAACCGCGATGATTACGGAACTGTGGATATCGTTTACGGATCCCGTTCTGCGGATGACCTGGTCCAGTTAAAGGAGATCCAGGAAGTCTGGATGAATGCACCGGATGTTCATGTTCATCTGACCATTGACCGTGAGCAGGAAGGTTGGGACGGCCATGTGGGATTTGTGCCGAACTATGTGAAGGAGCTTGGCTTCGACGTGAACAAGACGGCTCTGATCTGCGGACCTCCGATCATGATCAAGTTTACGCTTGCCGGTCTGGAAGAACTTGGCTTTTCCAGAGAACAGGTGTATACAACGCTTGAGCTTCGTATGAAATGCGGAATCGGAAAATGCGGAAGATGTAACATCGGTTCAAAATATGTGTGCAAAGACGGCCCGGTATTTCGTTGCGATGAGATCGATGAGATGCCGAATGAATACTAGGGAAAGGAAGAAATATCATGGAAAATATGGTAAATGTATATTTTTTCGGTAAGAAATACAGTGTGCCGGCAGACCTGACGATCATGACAGCCATGGAATATGCGGGCTATACACTGAAAAGAGGATGCGGATGCCGCCATGGTTTCTGCGGAGCCTGTGCGACGATCTACAGGATCAAAGGGAAAAATGAACTGAAGACATGTCTTGCCTGTCAGACACAGGTGGAAGAGGGCATGTACGTGGCAACAGTTCCGTTCTTCCCGACAGATAAGAGAACATACGACATCGAAGAGATCCGTCCGGAGCAGAGAGTCATGATGGACCTGTATCCGGAGATCTACAGCTGCATCGGATGTAACGCATGTACAAAGGCATGTACTCAGGACCTGAATGTAATGCAGTACATCGCTTACGCACAGCGCGGTGATTTCGAGAAATGTGCGGAAGAGTCCTTTGACTGTATCGGATGCGGATGCTGTTCCGTGAGATGTCCGGCAGGAATTTCCCACCCGATGGTAGGAGTTCTTGCAAGAAGACTTACAGGAAAATACATCGCTCCGGAATCAGAGCATCTGACAAACCGTGTGGAAGAGATCCATCACGGCGATTACGATCAGCTCATTGAGCAGATCATGCAGAAACCGATCACAGAGATGCAGGAACTTTACAATAACAGAGAGATTGAGAAATAAGGAGGGAAGACCATGTTTACACCGGAAATGATGGAATCCGTAAAAAAAGTGGAGGCCACCAGAGCTGCGCGTCTGGGCGTAGAGCCGAGACGTATGACGGCGGACGAGAAAGATGCCCTTCTTAAGGAGTTCCATCCTGATTACAGGGAAGAGGCATTTGCAGAGATCAAAGTAGGACCGAATAAAGGGCAGAAAGCACCGAAGGAGCTGGTACACCTTCTTCATTCCAACAGCCGTCTGCTCTCAGAGAAGGTTGACATTAACAAAGTAGACTATGATGTGGACGTACTCGTTATCGGCGGCGGCGGTGCAGGAGCTTCCGCAGCCATTGAGGCTCATGAGGCGGGTGCAAATGTCATGATCGTGACAAAGCTGCGTATCGGTGATGCCAACACTATGATGGCAGAGGGCGGTATCCAGGCTGCTGACAAAGAGAACGATTCTCCGGTACAGCACTATCTGGACGCGTTCGGCGGCGGTCACTTTGCAGCAAGACCGGAGCTGTTAAGACGTCTCGTCATGGAAGCGCCGGATGCGATCAAATGGCTGAACGACCTGGGCGTGATGTTCGACAAGGATGAGAACGGAAGGATGATCACCACACACGGCGGTGGAACATCCAGAAAGAGAATGCATGCATGCAAGGATTACTCCGGAGCAGAGATCATGCGTACTCTCCGCGACGAAGTCCTGAACCGTCAGATCCCGGTCGCAGAGTTTACTGTAGCAGTAGAGCTGATCAGGGATGACAGAGGACAGGTTGCAGGAGCTGTGCTCCAGAACCTGGAGACAGAGGATTATCTGGTAGCAAAAGCAAAGACAGTCATCATCGCAACAGGCGGTGCGGGACGTATGCACTATCAGGGATTCCCGACATCCAACCACTACGGTGCGACAGCAGACGGACTGATCCTCGGATACCGTATGGGAGCTCCGCTTCTGTATCAGGATACGATCCAGTATCATCCGACAGGAGTTGCGTTCCCGTCTCAGATCTTCGGCGCACTCGTAACAGAGAAAGTACGTTCCGTAGGCGCACAGCTGGTCAACGTGGACGGTGAGGCGTTCATGCATCCGCTGGAGACACGTGACGTGGCTGCATCAGGCATTATCCGTGAGTGTACAGCACGCGGCAAGGGCGTGAACACACCCCTTGGAAGCGGCGTATGGCTCGACACTCCGATGATCGAGGAGATCGGCGGACCGGGAACGATCGAGAAACGCATCCCGGCGATGCTCCGTATGTATATGAAATACGATATCGATATGAGAAAACTTCCGATCCTCGTATACCCGACACTGCACTACCAGAACGGCGGTCTGGAGATCGGCGGAGACGGATTCACAAAAGTGATCGACAACCTGCTCGTAGCAGGAGAGGCTGTCGGCGGTATCCACGGAAGAAACCGTCTGATGGGCAACTCGCTTCTGGATATCATCGTATTCGGACGCAATGCAGGTAAGGCTGCCGCTGCGAAAGCGAAGAATGTAGAGCTGGGTAATATGAATCTGGATCACATTCAGGCATACGCTGAGGAGTTAAAAGAGGCAGGAATTGACACCGGTGATGTATCCCCGCTCCTTCTTCCGAAGTATGCAAGACATGAGAGATAGGAAAGGGAGAGAAAATGTTTTTAGTTAACTGGTTTCAGGAAAGTGTAATGGGGGAAACCCTGATGGTCTTATTCCTTGTAGCTTTCATCGGCTATCTTGTGGGAAGCATTACGATCAAAGGGGTTGAGCTGGGGACGGCAGGCGTACTGCTTGTCGCCCTGGTATTCGGTCATTTCCTCGGACATGATGAATCTCTGGTTGAAGGTCTGGGAATGTTTCAGGATCTGGGACTTATCTGCTTCGTTACGTCTGTCGGCTTTATTGCCGGACCAAAGTTCTTCCGTAACTTTAAGATCAATGCGAAATCCTATATTCTGCTCGGATTTATCATCATTGCGATCGGTGCGCTTGTTACTTCGGGCATTATTACGATCGCAGGAGTTCCGACTGATATCACAGTCGGTATGATGTCCGGAGCCCTGACGAGTACGCCGGGGCTTGCAGCGGCGCTTGATGCCACAGGTTCCGCCAACGCCTCCATCGGATATGGTATTGCCTATCCGTTCGGCGTAGTGGGCGTTGTGCTTTTCGTACAGCTGATGCCGAAGATCCTGCATACAGATATGGATGCGGAGCGCGCCCAGTTCGAGGCTGCCCAGAATGTAGGAGATGTAGCGAAAAAAGATAAACTGTTCCACGTAGATCCGATGGGATTTTTCCCGTATGCGCTGGCGATCGCTCTCGGTATCGTCCTGGCGAAGATCGTGATCCCGCTTCCGGGCGGAGCACAGTTCTCTTTGGGAACGTCAGGCGGCCCCCTGATCGCGGGGTTGATCCTCGGTCACTTCGGCCACGCCGGAAAGATCAGTTTCCATGTGGAAAAATCTGTGCTTGAGTGCTTAAGAGAATTCGGTCTTGCACTGTTCCTGATCGGAGCAGGTGTGGAGGCCGGAGCGGGATTCATCGAAATCCTCAAGGAACACGGGCTGATCCTGTTCGTGTACGGTGCGCTGATCACACTGATCCCGATGATCGTCGGATACTTTGTGGCGACAAAGCTGATGAAACTGAGCCTGTTCAATACGCTTGGTTCTATCTGCGGCGGTATGACAAGTACACCGGCTCTCGGAACACTGATCCGTGTGACCGGAACAGACGATGTGGCGTCAGCATATGCTGCGACTTATCCGGTAGCGCTGGTATTTGTCGTGCTGGCGTGCCAGTTCATCGGTATTTTCCTGTGATCTGAAGCAGGATTTAAACTATATCAGGAATTTTCGGCGGACTGCAGAGCATTTGGCGATGCGGTCCGCAGAAAACATTCCGCATCGATCTGCGGAAATATAATCCAAACAAATTAAAAATGGAAGGAGTTGGCTTTCATGCGTGAAATTAATGTAAGCACACTTACAGACGTGATCGAGAGACTCTGCATCGAAGCAAACGAGCATCTCCCGGAAGACGTAAAATGTGCGATTCGCGACTGCCGTGCCTGCGAGGACGGTGAGATCGCGAAAGGTGTTCTGGACAACATTATCGAGAACTATGAGATCGCGGACAATGAGAACGTGCCGATCTGCCAGGATACTGGTATGGCATGTGTATTCCTTGAGATCGGACAGGATGTACACCTTGTAGGAGGAGATCTTGCAGAGGCAGTGGATGAGGGAGTACGCCGCGGATATACAAACGGATATCTGCGTAAATCTGTTGTGAAAGATCCGGTTCGCCGCGGAAATACGGGAGACAACACACCGGCGATGCTCTACACGGAGATCGTGCCCGGTGAGAATGTCAAGGTCACAGTCGGACCGAAGGGATTCGGTAGTGAGAATATGAGCCAGATCCGTATGTTCAAGCCTTCAGCGGGACTTCAGGGAATCAAGGACTTCATCATCGAGGCTGTGGAGACGGCAGGACCAAATCCGTGCCCGCCTATGGTAGTGGGTGTCGGGATCGGCGGAACATTTGACAAGTGTGCGCTTCTTGCAAAGAAAGCACTTATGAGACCGCTTGATTCTTCCAACCCGGATCCGTTCTATGCAGATCTGGAGAAGGAGATGCTGGAGAAGGTCAATGAGCTGGGAATCGGACCGCAGGGATTTGGCGGAAAGACGACAGCCATCGGACTGAACATCGAGACAATGCCGACACATATCGCAGGCATGCCGTGTGCAGTCAACATCAACTGCCATGTGACACGCCACAAATCGGAGGTGATATAAATGGCAAGAAAGATTACATTACCGCTTACAGAAGAACTTGCTAAGACTCTTCACGCAGGAGATCAGGTGCTCCTGACAGGAACGATCTATACATCACGAGACGCCGGACACAAGAGAATGTGCGAGGCGCTGGCAAAGGGAGAGAAGATCCCCTTTGATCCGACTGACGCAACGATCTACTATGTGGGACCGACTCCGGCAAAACCGGGTCATGTCATCGGAAGCGCAGGACCGACGACAAGCGGACGTATGGACGCTTATGCACCGACCATGATGTCTGTGGGCGCAAGAGGAATGATCGGAAAAGGCGCGCGCCTTCCGGAAGTTGTGGAGGCAATGAAGAAATACAGCGGCGTATACTTCGGCGCAATCGGCGGTGCGGGAGCCCTTCTTGCGAAATGTATCAAGAAAGCAGAGCTGATCGCATATGAAGATCTGGGAGCAGAGGCTCTGAGAAAACTCTATGTGGAGGATATGCCGGTCGTTGTCATCATCGACAGCGAGGGGAATAACCTGTACGAAGAGGGAAGAAAGGCTTATCTGGATTCTAAGAAATAGTTTTTTGAAGACGTATTCGTTAGGAGCGGGGCAGGTGCTCCGGCTCCGGTCCGAAAGTTAAGAAAATCTAAAAGCCCGGGAAACTGGTTAAAAACGATCTTAAAAACAATACAACTCGCTGACGCTCAGACAGTATTGTTTTTAAGATCAACACCAGTTTCCCGGGCTTTAACATTTTCTAAAACGTTCTCTAGTCACCGGAATCACCCGCCCCGCTCTTCACGAAAGGTTTTCGAGAAAACCATTGTGAGAACAATTTGAAGTGTTTTTGAAAGGGGTGCTCGATTGAGAGTTTTTGGTGAGGAGGCGTAAGAGGAAAAAGCCGGCTGGGAGGGGAGGGTTCCCGGTGAGGGGAACCAGTTGCTCCTAGTCGGCCTTTGGTTTGTTATTAAGAAATAAATTTTTTACAGTACGCTGATGAAGCGGTGGAAGGCTTCGAGGCCTTCGGGAGTGCATTTGTAGACTCCGGCATCTTCCAGCACCTGGCAGAAGACTTTTCCCACTTCCTGCTCGAGAATGTGCTCGATGTTGTCTGCATTGATCTCGGTATAGTTCGGGAGGAACTCATCCACCCAGTCTGCGTGCTTCTCGATCTGCTCATTGCTGCGGATGTCTTTTTCTTCGAGAATATATTCTTTCAGAAGTTCCATCTCGCCTTTCAGACGCGCCGGAAGCACAGCAAGCCCCATGACTTCGATCAGTCCGATGTTCTCCTTCTTGATATGATGGAGCTTTGCATGAGGATGATATACTCCGAGAGGATGCTCCTCTGTGGTGATATTATTGCGCAGTGTCAGATCCAGCTCGTACAGGTCGCCTCTCTTACGGGCGATCGGTGTGATCGTATTGTGCGGTGTCCCGTCTGTCTCAGCAAAGATGAATGCATCTTTATCTGTGTAGGACCGCCAGTTGTTCAGGATGTGTTCTGCGAGGTCAATGATACGCTCCACGTCCGTGCTCTGGAGACGGATCACGGAGAGAGGCCATTTCACGATGCCTGCTGTGATGTCTTCGTATCCTTTGACAGTAAAGTTTTCAATAATGGGCGCTTTCGCCATTGCGAATGTATAGTTTCCGCCCTGGAAATGGTCGTGGCTCAAGATAGAGCCGCCAACGATCGGAAGGTCTGCATTGGAGCCAAGGAAATAGTGTGGGAACAGCTTGATGAAATCAAACAGTTTTGCAAATGCTTTCCGATCGATCTTCATGGGGATATGCTCGCCGTTGAATACGATACAGTGCTCGTTGTAGTAAACGTAGGGAGAATACTGGAAGCCCCATTTGCTTCCCTGGATCTGGATGGGGATGATCCTGTGATTCTCTCTGGCAGGATGGTTCGTGCGTCCTGCGTATCCCTCATTTTCCATGCAGAGCTGACATTTCGGATAGGAAGAGGACTTCGCCTTCCCTGCAGCTGCGATGGCTTTCGGGTCTTTCTCCGGTTTGGAGAGATTGATGGTGATATCCAGTGTGCCGTACTGGGTGTCCACAGTCCATTTTCTGTCTTTTTTGATGCGGTAACGGCGGATATAGTCGCTGTCCTGACTCAGTTTATAATAATAAGCTGTTGCATCTTCCGGGGATTTTTCGTATTCTTTCCAGAACTTCTCCTGGATCTGTGCCGGACGCGGCATCAGACAGTTCATAAGACGCGTGTCAAACAGATCTCTGTATGTAACGCTGTCCTCGATCAGACCGCGTTTTACTGCTTCGTCGAGGAGCTCTTTGAGTACATCTTCCAGGACGATGCTGCTCAGATCGCAGTCTACATCCTCGTAATCGTCCTCTTTCATCACATCAAGGATCAGGTTGGTCGTATAGATACGCTCTGATTCCGGGGTGAGTCCGGTGTCGATCCCGTACTGCACCAGTTTCTTGATCGCTTCATAAAGCATTGTCGTTACCTCCTTTGGGTGATAAATTGATTTGATACTTATACAGTGAAAATAAAATGAAGCTGTATACGGAAGGAAGGCAGACGGATCTGTCTGCCTTCCCTTACAGACATTGAGAACAGGAGTTACTCTTCGATGCGGGAAGCGCCGTCCCCGATATCAACGGTGTAGAATTCTGCTTCATGTCCGACTTTCTCCTGATATGCCTTTCCGATACTGTCGATGAATGTATCAACCGCGCTGTTTTTTACAATGCTCACCGTACAGCCGCCGAATCCGCCGCCTGTGATACGGGAGCCGATCACGCCGGGAATCTTCCATGCAAGGTCAACAAGGATATCGATCTCCTCACAGGAAACTTCATAGTCATCCCGAAGAGAGACGTGAGACTGGTTCATCAGTTCGCCGAATTTTGTGATGTTTCCTTCTCTCAGAGCAGCGACTGCATCGATGGTGCGCTGGTTTTCGTAAACAGCATGTTTTGCGCGCTTTAACTGGATCGGATCCTTGATCAGAGCTTTGTGCTCCTCGAATTTCTCCGGAGTGAGATCGCCGAGTGCTTTGATGTCCAGTTCAGTCTGGAGAGCAGCAAGAGCGTCTGCACATTCCTGTCTTCTGTCGTTGTAGGCAGAGTCAACGAGACTGTGCTTTACCTTGCTGTTAGTGATGATGATCTTGGCATCTTCAAGAACGATGGGTGCATATTCGTATTTCATCGTGTTGGTGTCAAGGAAGATGGCATTGTCTTTTTTGCCCATTGCAACAGCGAACTGGTCCATGATACCGCAGTTGCAGCCATTGAAATTGTTCTCGGAATACTGGCCGATGAATGCAAGGTCTGTCATGCTCAGGGAATCGATTCCATAGAGATCTGTCAGGATAACGCCTGTAAGCACTTCCAGAGAAGCGGAGGAAGAAAGGCCGGATCCGTTGGGAATATTTCCCCAGATAACCATGTCAAAACCGTTCTCCAGTTTGTATCCTTTTTCTGCGAATGCCCAGACCACGCCCAGCGGATAATTTGCCCAGTTGTATGCTTTCTGATATGTAAGATCATCCAGGGATACCTCTACCACGCCGAACGAATCCAGGTTCATGGAATAGAAGTGGATCGTGCGGTCCTCTCTTTTTCTTGCAGCGCCGTATGTGCCGATCGTCAGAGCACAGGGGAACACGTGTCCGCCGTTGTAATCTGTGTGCTCTCCGATGAGGTTGACGCGCCCCGGCGAGAAATAGAAGTGGGCGCCGTCCGCGCTTCCGAAAAGCTCTGCAAATTTGTCAAATAACTTTTTCTTCATTCTGATTTCCTCCTGAAATGTTGTAAAAATGCTGGAACGAATGCCATTTTCTAAAAATATTATATATCTCCAATGCGGAAAGAGTATATAAAAAATACGTGCAGAAATATGTAAAAATGTTGCGCGTGGTGACATGGGGTTATATAATGTCAGAAGAGAGAAAGATTTCGTGAAAACAAAGGGCAGGATGAGGAGGAAGAATGATGACGGATACATACAAATATTCATACAAAGTAGGGGAAGATCTTCTGAATTCTCTTTCCGTTTACAATGTGGGGCATCAGAAATGTGAGCCGGAATACCAGTGGGGACCCGGAATCCGGGATCACTACTGTATCCATCATATCCTCTCCGGGAGCGGGTATTACACTGCCGGAAGCCGGACGATCCGTCTGGATGAGGGGGATACTTTTATTATCTTTCCGGGGGAGGAAGTGAAGTATTATGCTGACAGGGAAGAGCCCTGGGAGTATGCCTGGGCGGGGTTTATGGGGACGGATGCGGCATCGATCATACATAGTACAGAATTTACAAAAGAAACCCCCTATATCCGGAAAGGGCGGATCCCGGGGGACAGGATCCGGGACGGTCTGGAGCATATTTATGAAGTCAAAGGAAATACTTTTGAGGCGACGGTAGCTATGGCAGGGGCGCTCTACAGCCTTCTTGCCGTGTTCATGCATTTTTCTGAGAGAGAAGTACAGGAGAAGGAGATCCAGATGACCTATGTGGAGAAAGCAGAGACTTATATCGGGACGAATTATTCCTATCCGATCACAGTAGAGGATGTTGCGGCATATGTGGGAATCAGCAGAAGTCACCTGTTCCGATCATTTCAGACCTATCTGAGAAAATCACCGAAAGAATATCTTTCCGAATACCGGATCAAACAGGCGTGCCATCTGCTCAAAGATACAAATCTTTCTGTCTCTGCGATCGCCTATTCTGTCGGATTCGAGAATAACCTGTATTTTTCAAAGGCATTTAAAAAACAGAAGAAAATCAGTCCTTCCGAGTATCGGAAAGCCCACCTGAACACCTGAGTTTCAGATGGAATGCAGCCGGAGGGGAATGAGAAACGGCCGGAATGCATATAAATAGGAGAAGAATGCCCGCAGACCGGGCGAGGGGTCAGACGGAGGAACGTGACACGCAGGGGAAACGGAAACAAGGCGAACTGAAACGGTGGATGCAGGCAGTCAGTCTGATATACATTTTTCTCTTCTTTCCGGCAGCAGATTATTGGGAGATCGCAATCTCACAAACAGGGAAGGAGAGTATGCAGACAGAGGCGGAAGCTGTCCGGGGACAGGGAAGCAGTGATGAGCAGCAGGGAAATTCCGAAAAGGAGATTACAGACGGGAATGTTCCCAAACCCATGATCGCGATCACTTTTGACGATGGGCCGGATGCAGATTCGACGCCGCGGCTTCTGGACGGCCTGAAGGAGCGGGGAGTTCACGCTACATTTTTCGTGATCGGAGAAAATATTGAAAAAGAGGGGAACCGGGAGATCATAAAACGGATGAAAGAAGAGGGGCATGTGATCGGGAACCATACATACCACCATGTGGATCTGTCTGAGCTGAGTTATGAAGATGCACACCGGGAACTTGTGATGACCGATGAACTGATCCGAGAGATCACAGGGGAAGAAACTTTGCTTGTGAGGCCTCCCTTCGGCGCTTTCCCGGATGATCCTGCAGAGGAACTCGACAAGCTCTATGTGAAATGGACCGTGGATCCTCTGGACTGGACAACGAAAAATGTGAATGAAATCGTGCGGAAAGTAGTGACGGATGCAGAGGAAAATGATATCATTCTCCTGCACGACTGTTATGAGAGTTCGGTGGAGGCGGCATTTCAGATCATTGACATCCTTCAGGAGGACGGATATGAATTTGTCACCGCAGACCGTCTCTTTATAGAGTAGAAAACATTAAAAAACGGAGTGGAAAAATGTCAGAGGAATATATAAGAACAGAACTGCTGATCGGAAGCGAGGGGATGGGGAGGCTCAGGGAGTCCTCCGTCCTTGTGTTCGGAGTGGGCGGAGTCGGATCCCATTGTATCGAAGCGCTGGCAAGGAGCGGGGTGGGACATCTGATCCTGGTGGACAATGACGTTGTCTCACTGTCAAATATCAACCGTCAGTCCATTGCGCTCCACAGTACAGTGGGACGATATAAAACAGAAGTCATGAAAGAAAAGATCAGGGATATAGATCCCGGGATCCGTGTGGATACACATGAGACATTTATATTGAGCGATAATGTGGAGGATGTAATCACCGGAACGGAAGACTATATCATTGATGCAGTCGATACAGTAACGGCGAAACTCTCTATCATACAGACTGCACTGGAAAAAGAGATTCCGGTGATCAGCAGTATGGGGACCGGAAACAAGCTGCACCCGGAAATGTTCGAGATCACAGATATATCACAGACCAGTGTATGCCCGTTGTGCCGGGTTATGCGAAGAGAACTGAAAGCCCGCGGGATCTCTCAGCTGAAGGTGCTTTTTTCAAAAGAAAAACCGGTGGATACTTCCGGCAGAACAACCGGGGAGGATCCAGGTGCGCGCCGTTCCATCCCGGGAAGCATCGCTTTTGTGCCGCCGGTGGCCGGGCTGATGATCGCCGGTGAAGTGATCCGGGAGCTGGCAGGAATCAGATGATACGATCTGGACCATACTGTGGCGGCCCCCAAGACACGCCGCGGAAACATTGAAGGATAAAATACATCAGAGTTTAGTCTGGAGGAAAGAAAATGGATCTTTTTGACTATATGAGAGAGACAAATCAGAAAAAGGAGTCGCCGCTGGCTTCCAGGATGCGTCCCACAACGCTGGATGAAGTGGTGGGACAGCAGCATATCATCGGGAAAGACAAGCTTCTGTACCGGGCGATCCGGGCAGACAAGCTGGGATCGCTCATTTTCTACGGACCGCCGGGAACAGGGAAGACCACGCTGGCAAAGGTAATCGCGAACACGACCAGTGCCGAGTTCAAGCAGATCAACGCCACAGTCGCCGGGAAGAAAGACATGGAAGATGTGGTGAAGGAGGCGAAGGATCTGCAGGGAATGTACGGGAAAAAGACCATCCTGTTTATCGACGAGATCCACCGTTTCAATAAGGGGCAGCAGGATTACCTGCTTCCCTTTGTGGAAGATGGCACCATCATTTTGATCGGAGCCACCACGGAGAACCCTTATTTTGAAGTGAACGGGGCACTTCTGTCCCGCTCCAGCATCTTTGAACTGAAAGCTCTGGGAAAAGAGGATATCCGGACGCTCATCCTGCGGGCTGTGAATGATACGGAGAAAGGGATGGGAAGCTTCCGCGCTCAGATCGATGAGGATGCCCTGGACTTTCTCGCAGACATCTCAGGCGGAGATGCGAGAAATGCGCTCAACGCAGTGGAACTGGGGATCCTTACCACAGACCGGTCAGAGGATGGGCTCATTCACATCACTCTGGAAGTGGCATCGGAGTGTATTCAGAAGAGAGTGGTGAATTATGATAAGAAAGGCGATAACCACTATGATATCATCTCGGCGTTCATCAAGAGCATGAGAGGGTCAGACCCGGATGCAGCGGTGTTTTATCTCGCAAAAATGCTTTATGCCGGGGAGGATATCAAGTTCATCGCGCGGCGTATCATGATCTGTGCGTCTGAAGATGTTGGAAATGCAGATCCCATGGCTCTGACAGTGGCTGTGTCGGCGGCACAGGCGGTGGAGAGGATCGGCATGCCGGAGGCTCAGATCATCCTTTCTCAGGCGGTCACTTATGTCGCTACGGCGCCGAAAAGCAACTCTGCGTGCAACGCGATCTTCGCAGCGAATGAGGCGGTCCGGCAGAACCGGACCACGGTTCCGGCCCATCTCCGGGACGCACATTACAAAGGTGCACAGAAGCTGGGCCATGGCACAGGATACAAGTATGCTCACGATTATCCGGGACATTATGTGAAGCAGCAGTATCTTCCGGATGAAATAAAAGACGCCAGATTCTATGAACCCGGCGTCCTTGGTTATGAAAAGACGATCAGAGAATATTTAGAGAAGATCCGTCAGGATTGAGGTATAGATCTCCTGGCTTTTCAGGGACCACTTTGCGGCAATAGCTTCCGCTTCCTTTTCCGTTGGGACCGTGAGTTTTAGATCGATCAGGTTATATCCGTTCTCCATGATCTGGCACCGGACTTCAAACTCGTGGTTCGTATTCAGATAGTAGTCTGATTTGACCGAGACCTCCTCTTTCAGATCATACTGTTTCTCCTTGAGAAAATCATCGATCTCCTGCCGGATGGCGGGAGATATTTTATTGCTGAAGAAATGGATCGTCTCCGCACCGTTCTCTGTCAGATGATAGAGGGTACGGTTGTGAGTCGTCTCTACTTTGAGAAGACCTGAATCAGTCAGCTCGGATAGGGTTTCCTGGAGCCTGAAATAGGAAGTATATCCCTTATCAAGTATAAATTCCGAAATCTGAGACGTGGTGAGCGGAAAGTCCACCTTGTCCAGCATATAAAGTACAATCAGCTTATATAATGTGTATGTCTCAGCCATAAAACTCCTTTCCCTGCCAGATATCGTTTTCTTTCAGATACTGGTTCAGACGGTTCAATACTGTTCGTTTGGCGCCGGTCCACAGTGGCGCGATGAGAAGATCTTTGGGCCCGTCCCCTGTGAGCCGGTGGATGACGATATCCGGATCAAGGCGTGCGATGCATTTCCCGAGAAGACGGATATATTCTTCCATATCGGGTATATGAAACGGATGGTTTTCATAATCTGATGCCAGACCGGTCCCTCTCAGGACGTGCAGGAGCTGGAGCTTGATCCCCTGTATGCCGGACCGGTTCAGATAGTCAATGGTCTTTAACATCTGATCTTCTGTTTCTCCCGGAAGAAAGAGGATCACATGGACGATCGTCTGGATTCCGATCCTGCGCAGCTCATTTACCGCAGTGTCAAAGACATCCAGTGAATATCCCCGGCGGATATAGCGGGATGTTTCTTCATGAATGGTCTGGAGACCCAGTTCGACCCAGACGGGTTTGATCCGGTTCAGCCGTTCCAGAAGAGCGAGTACATCTCTGCCCAGGCAGTCCGGGCGGGTAGCGATGGATAGAATCTTCACATCCGGGTCGGAGACCGCTTCCGTGAAGATCTTTTCCAGATATTCCACCGGGGCATAGGTGTTGGTAAATGCCTGGAAGTACGCAATATAAGAACGGACAGGACGTTTTGCGAGAAGCTCTTTTTTTCCTTTTTCCAGCTGTTCCCTGACAGAGAGACCGGCTGGGCCGGCAAAATCCCCGGATCCGTTTGCGCTGCAGAAGATACATCCGCCCCTGCCGACGGTTCCGTCCCTGTTGGGGCAGGTCATACCACCGTTCAAGGTGATCTTATATATTTTCTCCCCGTATTTGCTCCGCAGGTCACTGTCAAGGGAGTGATAACGTTTCTCACCCCAGCGCCTGACATGATCCATCTTGACTGTCGCTCCCTTCTGTATTACAGTCTGTGCATGACTGCTGTGATTCTCTCATACTGCTGATTATCATAACACTGTTGGAGGTTATGTGCAAATAAATATGAAAAAAAGCTTTTCATTTTATTGGACATGCTGTATAATACGGTTGTATTTGATAATCTTTCACATAAAAGTCGATTCAGACTGTTAAATCCCGAAAAAACAGATTTGGAAGATAAGCTGTCATCATAGAGAGATGACAGATTGTGATGCATAGGTTTTAAGCCGGACTGGCTTATAAAACCTGTAAAATTAAAGAAGGAGAGAAGTATTTTTATGACGAGAGAGAAGTATGAATCTCTGCCCCTTGCCACACTGAAAGACCTTGCTAAGGCGAGAAAGATGAAAGGAATCTCCGGAATGAAGAAAGGAGACCTGATCGATGCAATGCTCGCGCTTGACGAGAAGGAGAAGCAGAAAGAGGCAAGCGATGAGGCGAAAGAAGAAGTAAGAGAAGAGATGAAGGAGAAGAAGGAGGAGACAGACATCGAGCAGCTGGACAGCGGCCATACTGCGAACGGCATCCTGGAAGTGATGCAGGACGGCTTCGGGTTCATTCGCTGCGAGAACTACCTTCCGGGGGAGAATGATGTTTATGTGTCTCCTTCTCAGATCCGCAGATTCGGGCTGAAGACCGGTGACATTATCATGGGAAATACAAGAGTAAAGACCCAGGGAGAGAAATTCAGTGCGCTTCTCTATGTGTCTACGATCAACGGGATGCGTCCTGCTGAGGCAATGAAAAGGAAGAACTTTGAGGATCTCACTCCGATCTTCCCTAATAAAAGGATCCGGCTGGAAACACCGGGATGCAGCATGGCGATGCGCATTGTTGATCTGGTCTCCCCGATCGGAAAAGGACAGAGAGGTATGATCGTATCTCCTCCGAAGGCAGGAAAGACAACGCTTCTCAAGGATGTGGCGCTTGCTGTGCAGAAGAGTGAGCCGCGCATGCATCTCCTTATCCTCCTGATCGACGAACGTCCGGAGGAAGTGACAGATATCAAGGAAGCGATCGAGGGGCCGAATGTGGAGGTCATCCACTCAACTTTCGATGAACTTCCGGAACATCACAAGAGAGTATCGGAGATGGTGATCGCACGGGCAAAACGTCTTGTCGAGCACGGCAAGGACGTGATGATCCTCCTGGACAGCATTACCAGACTTGCAAGAGCATACAACCTTACTGTGCCGCCGTCAGGAAGAACACTTTCCGGCGGTCTTGATCCGGCAGCTCTTTACAGTCCGAAACGGTTCTTCGGAGCAGCCAGGAACATGAGAGAGGGCGGCAGTCTTACAATTCTGGCAACTGCGCTGGTTGATACGGGGAGCAAGATGGATGATGTGGTCTATGAGGAGTTCAAGGGAACCGGAAATATGGAACTGATCCTGGACCGCAAACTCCAGGAACGCAGAGTTTTCCCGGCAGTGGATATCCCGAAATCGGGAACAAGGCGTGAGGATCTCCTGCTTAACAAAGAGGAGCAGGAGGCAGCATATATCATGCGACGTGCCATGAACGGGATGAAAGCGGAAGAGGCGGTTGACAATCTGCTGAACATGTTCTCAAGGACAAAGACGAACGCAGAACTGGTGCATCAGGTGATTCGTCAGAAGTTTATCTAAAAAAGTATTGCAAAAGAAAATATCTTATGCTACAATTAGAAAGCTGTTTAGAGAGTAAAATTAGTAATTTTATAATAGAGAGGTGAAAATCATGCGCGAAGGAATACATCCGGAGTATCATCAGGCAACTGTAACCTGCAACTGCGGAAACACATTTGTTACAGGATCCACAAACAAGAGCATCCACGTGGAAATCTGCTCCAAATGCCATCCGTTCTATACAGGACAGCAGAAAGCGGCACAGGCTCGCGGTCGTGTTGACAAGTTCAACAAGAAATATGGTATTAAATAAGAATGATACGCAGCAGGCTGAGGTGGAAGCATCTCAGCCTGTTTCATTAGGGTGCTGTTCACACCGTGCGGAATTGGAGCGCGTCAGCGCGACGAATGCGCATGGAGCGGCGGGCAGGTGTGAACAGTGGAAGATGAAAAGTTCACAGGAGGCATTATGAAATCATCTAATATTGGCGGACAGGCTGTCCTGGAAGGGATCATGATGAGGAACGGAGGAAAATATTCCGTTGCCGTGCGCAGGACCGACGGCGAGATCGTGGTGGACGTGCAGGACTATAACAGCATTATCCCCTGGAAAACCCCGCTTAAGATCCCGTTTATCCGGGGGATTTTTAATTTTGTGGACTCTCTGGTGCTTGGGATGAAGACGCTTATGTTCTCAGCAAGCTTTTTTGAGGAGGAAGAAGAGGAGCTCCTGACGGAAGAGGAAGCCGCAAAGCGGGAGAAAACAGAGAAACTGATCATGAACCTTACCGTTGTGTCTGCAGTGGTGATCGCTGTTGCGATCTTCATGGTGCTGCCGTACTTTCTCAGCAGTTTTGTGGAAAAGTATACCTCATCGAGAGCGCTGATGACGGTCTTCGAGGGAGTGATCCGTGTCGCTATCTTCCTGCTCTATATCTACCTCATATCCAGGACAAAAGATATCAAACGGACTTTTATGTATCATGGAGCGGAGCACAAGTGTATCAACTGCATTGAACACGGACTGGAACTGAATGTGGAGAATGTGCGCAGAAGCTCCAAGCAGCACAAGAGATGCGGGACCAGCTTTCTGTTTTTTGTGATGATCGTGAGTATTATCTTCTGCTTTTTTATCACGGCAGAATCACAGGTGCTCCGGGTAGTCATCCGCATCGCCTTACTGCCGCTGATCGCCGGTGTTTCCTATGAGATAATCCGCCTTGCGGGAAACAGTGACAACACGTTCATCAATCTCTTAAGCAAGCCGGGGATGTGGGTACAGAATATGACGACGAAAGAGCCGGACGACGACATGATAGAAGTGGGGATCCGGGCTGTGGAAGAAGTGTTCGACTGGCAGACCTGGCAGAAGGAGAACCTGCGATGAAAAACGGGATGTGCCCAGAGAAAAGTCAGAAGACTGTATCCCTGAAAGAGGCAGCTGCCTGGGGAAAGGCGGAACTTGAGAAAAACGATGTGGAAGAGGCTTCCCTTGACGCCTGGTATCTTTTGGAGCATGTGACAGGCATGAGCAGAGCTGCCTACTATGCGTACCCGGAGACAGGCATGACAGCAAAGCAGGAGAGAGAATATCGTGACCTGATACAAAGACGGGGGAGACATATCCCTCTTCAGCATCTCACCGGGACCCAGGAATTTATGGGGCTGGAGTTTCAGGTGAATGAACATGTGCTCATTCCCCGGCAGGATACAGAGACTCTCGTAGAGTATGCTCTCGGTCATCTGAAGAAGGGAAAGGTGCCCGGGAAAGAAGGAAAAGTAAAGATCCTGGATCTGTGTACGGGATCGGGGTGCATCCTCCTGAGCGTGCTCACGTTTGCGCGGGAAGACCTGAAAAAAAGAAACCTTCCGGGAACGGTCGAAGGCGTGGGAGCCGATATTTCAGAAGATGCTCTCTGCGTGGCAGAAAAAAACGCCAAAAGGCTGTATCCCGGGGCAGAGTTTGTGAAAAGCGACCTCTTTAAAAATATCTCGGGAAGATACGGGATGATTCTTTCGAATCCGCCCTATATCCCAACAGAGGAAATCAAATCCCTGCAGGAGGAAGTCAGGCTTCATGATCCGTTCATCGCGCTGGACGGAAAAGAGGACGGACTGTATTTTTATAGAAAGATCATCTCGGATGCGCCGGACTTTCTCG
Source organism: Mediterraneibacter glycyrrhizinilyticus (assembly GCF_016902345.1). Taxonomy (GTDB): domain Bacteria; phylum Bacillota; class Clostridia; order Lachnospirales; family Lachnospiraceae; genus Mediterraneibacter; species Mediterraneibacter glycyrrhizinilyticus_A. Next base: position 161,315 of record NZ_JACJLR010000002.1, read on the forward strand.
AACACGGGGGAATCCTTGCATTTGAGATCGGATATGACCAGGCGGAGGAGGTTTCGCGGCTGTTTAAAAGCGCGGGATATACAGAGATAACAGTGAAAAAGGATCTGGCAGGTCTTGACCGTGTTGTGTCGGGCGTGTTACAGTGATTCAGTAGAAACAGAGATTATAACAGATATTATATTTAGAAAAGGACAAAGAAAAATGTTTGACAGATTAGACGATTTGCTGATTCGATATGAAGAAGTGATGGGGGAACTGCAGGAACCTGATGTGGCGAACGATCCGGCAAGGTTTCGGAAGCTGATGAAGGAACAGAGTGACCTTGCGCCGATCGTCGAAGCATATAAAGAATACAAGACATGCAGTCAGAACATCGAGGACAGCCTTGCCATCCTGGAAGAGGAGTCCGACGAGGAGATGAGAGAACTGGCAAAAGAGGAACTTGGCGAATCCAGGGACAGGGTTGCCGAGCTGGAGCAGGAACTGAAGATCCTTCTCCTCCCGAAAGACCCGAATGATGACAAGAACGTCATCGTGGAGATCCGCGCCGGGGCAGGCGGAGACGAAGCGGCTCTGTTTGCAGCAGAAGTTTACCGTATGTATGTGCATTATGCGGACAGCAGAGGGTGGAGGACAGAGATGATCTCCCTGAACGAGAACGGGATCGGGGGATTCAAGGAATGTGTCTTTATGATCACGGGACAGGGAGCGTACTCCCGGCTGAAATACGAGAGCGGCGTGCACCGCGTGCAGAGAGTTCCGGAAACGGAGAGCGGCGGAAGGATCCATACTTCCACGATCACTGTGGCGATCATGCCGGAGGCGGAAGAGGTCGATGTTGTGATCGATGAGAAGGATATACGTATCGATGTCATGCGCGCATCCGGAAACGGAGGGCAGTGCGTCAATACAACAGACTCTGCAGTCCGTCTCACTCACTATCCCACCGGGATCGTGATCTACAGCCAGACCGAGAAATCCCAGCTCCAGAACAAGGAGAAGGCGTTCCGTCTGCTCCGCTCCAAACTGTACGACCTGGAGTTGGAGAAACAGCAGGCGTCGGAGGCTGAGGCGAGAAGGAGCCAGATCGGGACAGGAGACCGATCCGAGAAGATCCGGACATACAACTTCCCGCAGGGAAGGGTGACGGATCACCGGATCAAGCTGACCCTGCACAAGCTGGACAGTATCTTAAACGGGGATCTGGATGAGATCATAGACAGCCTGATCGCGGCGGACCAGACCGCAAAACTTGCGAAGATGGAGGACTGATGATCAATGGAATATGATTTTAAACGTCCTGAACTGGAGGACAGGGATCTGATCAACTGTTACTTTTCCAAAGCTCCGGGGAGGAGCTGTGAGAGGACTTTTGTGAATGTGTTCCTCTGGTCCAGACACTATAAAGTAAAGTTCGCCGTGATCGAGGATGCCCTTGTGTTCCGGGACGAGGGAGACGGATATGCGTTTGCGTACCCGGCAGGAGAACCGGAGGCGGTGAAGAGAGCACTGGAAGCGCTCATGGAGTACTGCGGGGAGAAGGAATGTCCCTTTAAACTCTATAACGTGACTCCCGAGCATTTTGAACAGCTTGAGCAGTGGTTCCCGGGACGGTTCCAGATCGAGTATGTGCGCGATGTGGCGGACTATGTCTATGAGACAGAAAAGCTTGCAACGCTTGCCGGGAAAAAGCTCCACGGAAAGCGGAACCATATCAACAAGTTCATGAAACTCTATCCCGACTGGTCCTACGAGAGCATTGATGACGGCAATGTAGAAGAATGTTTCCAGATGGCTCTCAAATGGAGAAACCAGAACGGCTGCGACGACGATGTAGAGAAGAATGCGGAGATGTGCGTGACGCTGAATTCCCTGCGTCTCTACAAAGAACTGGGATTAAGAGGCGGCATTCTGAGAGTGAACGGTGAGATCGCGGCGTTCTCGCTGGGGGAACCATTGTGCAGCGACACGTTCGTGGTCCATATTGAAAAGGCGTTTGCGGACATTGAAGGCGCGTACCCCATGATCAATCAGCAGTTTGTGCAGCATGAGTGCATGGAGTATACTTATGTAAACCGCGAGGATGATGCGGGATCTGAGGGACTGAGGAAAGCAAAACTGTCTTACAGACCGGCATTTATGGTGGATAAAGGCATTGTGACAGAGAGATAGATTACAGAAGAAATGGAGTGAAAGTGATGATTTCAAAAAAGATGGAAAACATGGTGGCAAACAGTTCGGCGATCCGTGCGATGTTCGAGGAAGGGAACCGTCTGGCGAAGATCTACGGCGCTGAGAATGTATTTGATTTCAGTCTGGGCAATCCCAATGTGCCGGCTCCGGAGGCTGTGAAAAAAGCGATCATCGACCTTCTTGATGAAGAAGATCCGGTGGTGCTCCACGGCTACACGAACAGCAATGCAGGATATGAGGATGTGCGCCAGGCAGTTGCGGAGTCGCTCAACGGGCGGTTTGGGACTGCGTTTTCAGGAAAGAATATCACCATGACTGTGGGAGCTGCAGGGGGACTCAACGTGATCCTGAAGGCGCTTCTGAACCCCGGTGATGAAGTGATCACTTTTGTCCCTTACTTTGGAGAATACAGAAGTTATGTAAATAATTATGACGGTGTTCTTGTAGAGATTTCTCCCGATACGGCCACATTCCAGCCAAAACTGGACGAGTTTGAGGAAAAGATCACACCGAAGACAAAGGCGGTCATTGTCAACACACCGAACAATCCGACCGGAGTGGTCTACTCTGAAGAAACCATCAAAAAGATGGCTGCAGTTATGGAGAAGAAACAGAAAGAGTACGGGACAGATATCTATCTGATCTCGGACGAGCCATACAGAGAACTTGCCTATGACGGCGTGGAGGTTCCCTATCTGACGAAGTATTATGCGAACACAGTGGTGGGATACTCCTACAGCAAGTCCCTTTCCCTCCCGGGAGAGCGCATCGGCTACCTGGTGATCCCGGACGAGGCTGCGGACAGCGAGGATCTGATCTCAGCGGCGAATGTTGCAACACGTATCCTCGGCTTTGTCAACGCGCCCACCCTTCAGCAGAAAGTGGTGAAGGCATGTCTGAATGAGAAAACCGATATTTCTTTCTATGACAGGAACCGCGAAACGCTGTATAATGGTTTAAAAGAACTTGGATTTGAGTGCATCAGGCCTGAGGGCGCGTTCTATCTGTTTGTAAAGTCCCCGGTGGCGGATGAGAAGGCGTTCTGCGCGGCGGCAAAGAAATATAATATCCTTATCGTTCCCGGAAGTTCTTTCGGGTGCCCGGGGTATGTGAGGATCGCATACTGTGTGGCCTACGAGACGATCGTCAATTCTCTGCCCAGGTTTGCCAAGCTGGCAGAGGAGTATAAATAAGTCGCAGAAAGGTTACCGCAGAAAGACGGCTGTCTTTCAATCATAGGAGAAAAAAAATGACGATAAGACCAGAATTACTGAAAAATATCCGCAGGACAGAGCCCTATGTGCCGGGGGAACAGCCCCAGAACAAGGTTATCAAACTGAACACGAACGAAAATCCTTATCCGCCGGCACCTGGAGTGCGGAGCGTTCTGCAAAGCATGGATACGGACCGTTTCCGGCTGTATCCGGACCCGACGGCGGAGCCTCTTGTCAGGACGCTGGCTGAGTATTACGGTGTGGGAGAAGACCAGGTGTTTGTTGGCGTGGGGTCGGACGATGTGCTCTCCATGTGTTTTCTCACTTTTTTTAATTCGGAGAAGCCCATCCTGTTTCCGGATATTACATATTCTTTTTATAAAGTCTGGGCTCAGCTTTACCGGATTCCCTATGAGTGTCCGGCGCTTGATGAGAACTTCCGGATCGTAAGAGAAGACTATTACAGGGAGAATGGGGGAATCATCTTTCCCAATCCCAATGCACCGACTGCAATCTTTGAGGAGCTTGATTTTGTGGAGGATATCCTGGAACATAACAGGGATTCTATTGTGATCGTGGATGAGGCGTACGTTGACTTTGCAGGAAAGTCGGCGATGGAGCTGATCGAAAGATATGATAATCTGATCGTGGTCCAGACCTTTTCCAAAGCAAGGAGCATGGCCGGAATGCGTATCGGGTATGCCATTTCCAACCCGGAACTGATCCGGCTGCTGAACGATGTGAAGTATTCTTTTAATTCCTATACCATGAATCAGACTGCGATCCTCTGCGGTGTGGAGGCAGTGAAGGATTCTGAATATTTCCATGAGAGCGTCCGTAAGATAGTAGAGACCAGGGAAATGGCAAAGAAGGAGCTTAGAAAACTGGGGTTTGTGTTTCCTGATGCAAAGGCAAATTTTATCTTTGCAACACATCCGGAAAAGGATGCGGGAGAGATGTTCCGCGCGTTGAAAGAAAACGATATCTATGTAAGACACTGGGACGGCGGCAGGATCGGTGATTATCTCAGGATCACCATAGGCACACCGGAGGAAATGAAAGCCCTGTTTGATTTCCTCCATGAATATATCAAGAGATAAGGAGAATTCTATTTATGAGTGAAGCAATGATAGACTGGTTTATCGGAGCCCTTGGAGGGAAAGTCGGGAAGGAACTGATCGCATTCATCATTTCCATGGTCCCGATCCTTGAACTCAGAGGAGGCCTGCTTGCGGCAGGTCCTGCGCTTCTGGATATTCCCATGTGGCAGGCGATTCCGATCTGTGTGGTAGGAAATCTGATTCCGATCCCGTTCATCCTTCTTCTGATCACAAAGATCTTTGACTGGATGAAGGGGACGAAGAAGCTGAAGCCTATCGTGGATAAGCTGGAGAAAAAGGCGATGAGCAAGAGCGACCAGATTGAGAAATATGAGTTCTGGGGACTGATGCTCTTTGTGGGGATCCCGCTTCCGGGCACAGGGGCATGGACAGGAGCCCTGATCGCGGCACTTTTGGGGATCCGGTTCCGAAAAGCATTTCCTGCGATTGTTTTGGGCGTGTGCCTTGCGGCATTTATTATGACCGTGTTGTCCTACGGTTTCCTGGGAATATTCTTCGGATAGACAATAAGCCAGACATCATATGGATGGAAGGGGAGATGGGATCATGCTTATGAAAAACAGTGAAGAAAAGAGAAACACAGCGTGGAGGACAGTACTGACAGTTTCTTCCGTACTGATCATCATCGTGGCGGTATTTTTTGTTGTCAAACTGTTTACAGATAATCCTCTCGAGGGTACCTGGGTCAGCGACGAAGGAGATATCACCTTGTCATTTACAGACGAAAGGGACAGTGTGATCGTGCGTGATGGCAGTATCAGCGTGACTACAGAGTGCAGCGTGGACAAATCCACTAAGGTCCTCACCGTGTATGTCAGTGATGAGGCGGTAAGAGAACAGGCGGAAGATACAGGCGGGGAGATCAGCGAGACGCAGATCCAGGACCTGCTCGATCATATTCAGGGAACATATGAGTACAACATCGAGAATACCACACTTACTCTGACCGAGCGGGAATATGGAAGTCAGATGGTCTTTGAAAAGAATTGATCGGAGAAAAGGCAGATGTACAGAAATCAGACAAAGAAAATTCAAATCGGTAATGTAGAGATCGGTGGTGACAATCCCATTGCCATCCAGTCCATGACAAACACAAAGACGGAAGATGTGAGAGCGACTACGGAACAGATCCTGCGCCTCGAGGCTGCGGGATGCGATATCATCCGCTGCGCAGTTCCGACTATGGAAGCGGCAGAGGCGCTGAGAGAGATAAAGAAAAATATCCATATCCCGCTCGTGGCAGATATTCATTTTGACTATCGTCTTGCAATCGCGGCCATCGAGAATGGCGCGGATAAGATCCGTATTAATCCTGGAAACATCGGTTCCCGCGAGAAAGTGCAGGCTGTGGTGGACAAGGCGAAAGAATGCAAAATTCCGATCCGTGTGGGAGTCAACAGCGGTTCTCTGGAGAAACATCTCCTGGAAAAATATGGCGGCGTTACTGCGGAGGGCATCGTGGAGAGCGCACTAGACAAAGTGCGCATGATCGAGGAGATGGGGTATGACAACCTGGTTGTCAGCATCAAATCTTCGGATGTCATGATGTGCGTCGAGGCGCATGAACGGATCGCAAAGCAGTGTCCCTATCCTCTCCATGTGGGCATCACAGAGTCAGGGACTGTGTATTCGGGGAATATTAAGTCTTCCGTGGGGCTTGGGATCATACTCCATGAAGGGATCGGGAATACGATCCGCGTCTCTCTCACAGGAGACCCGGTGGAAGAAATACGCACTGCGAAACTGGTCTTGAAGACGCTTGGTCTGCGCAAGGGAGGAATTGAGGTCGTGTCATGCCCCACCTGCGGCAGGACGAAGATCGATCTCATCGGTCTTGCCAATGAGGTGGAAAAAATGGTGGCGGATATTCCGCTTGACATCAAAGTGGCAGTCATGGGATGTGTCGTCAACGGTCCCGGAGAGGCAAAAGAAGCTGACATCGGGATCGCCGGAGGGATTGGTGAAGGGCTCCTCATCAAGAAAGGGCAGATCGTAAAGAAAGTAAAAGAGGAGGAGCTTCTCAGCACATTACGTCAGGAGTTGTTAGATTGGAAACAGTAAAGAACGAAAAGACGTTTTTCAATGTGTTCCCCACACTGAAAGTGGAGGATGATATAAGGATTCTCTTCGGAGATGTTGAGGTAAAGAAGATCACGACGAATTCCAGTCGTGATTTTCTTCACGTTCACATTTTCAGCCGCCACCTGATCCAGAAAAAGCAGATCTGGCAGATGGAACAGCGGATCAAGGAACAGCTTTTTGGTACCACTTCCGTGTCGGTCCAGATCAAAGAGCGGTATGAACTTTCCGGACAGTATACACCGGAAGCGCTGATGAGAGAATACAGGGAGAGTATCATAGAGGAACTGAAGACAGTCAGTGTGCTGGCGGCAAATATGTTCTCTCAGGCTGATATTTGTTTTGAGGAGGAAGGTGTGATCCGGCTCGGACTGGCGGACACGATTGTCTCCGAGGGGCGCAGGGAGGAGATCCTGGATCTCCTGAAAGAAATTTACGATCGCAGATTCTGTATTCCGGCGGACATTCGAATCTCATACCTTTCTCCGAAGGGAAAGGGGACGAGAGAGTACGATGAGCAGAGGATCCAGCAGGAGATCAATGCGATCTTTGAACGTCGTGCCAGACAGCGGGGGGAAGAGGTCACGGACGGGTCGGAAAAGAAAAACGACAAGGAAAAGAAGGCATCCCAGACTTCCGGAACAGGAAAGTCAGACTCCGGCAGGAACGGCGGTTCCGGTTCGGGATCCGGACACAGAGAGAAGGGCAGGAAGGAGTTCAAAAAGAAAGACTTCTACCGTCCGGTCAAAACCGGTGATGATCCAAACCTGATCTATGGCAGGAACTTTGATGATGAACCCATCACTCTGGATCAGGTCGTGACCGAGATGGGAGAGATCACCATCCATGGAAAGATCATCAATTTTGATACCCGTGAGATCCGGAACGAAAAAACGATCATCATGTTTGCGGTGACGGATTTTACCGATACGATCACAGTCAAGATGTTTACCAGGAATGACCAGCTTCCGGAGATTCTCGGGGAGCTTAAAAAGGGTGCCTTTGTAAAGATCAAGGGTATCACTACCATCGACAAATTCGATGGGGAACTGACGATCGGTTCGGTGACAGGGATCAAGAAGATCGGTGATTTTACAGTCTCAAGGAAAGACTTGAGTCCGGCAAAGAGAGTGGAACTTCACTGCCATACAAAGATGAGCGATATGGACGGCGTCTCAGAGGTGAAAGATATCGTAAAGCGGGCTCACGACTGGGGGCATCCCGCGATCGCGATCACGGACCACGGAGTGGCACAGGCTTTCCCGGATGCCAATCATTATATCGAGACGCTGGATGCGGACGACCCTTTTAAGGTCATCTACGGTGTGGAAGGCTATGTGGTGGATGATCTGACAGACATCGCAGTGAATGCCGGTGAGCAGACCCTGGATGATACTTATATCGTCTTTGATATTGAGACCACCGGTTTCAGTTCGGTCAGAGACCGGATCATCGAGATCGGCGCGGTCAAAGTTGTGAACGGAGAGATCGTGGACCGCTTCAGCACCTTTGTGAACCCGGAGCGTCCGATCCCATTTGAAATCACAAACCTGACCAGCATCACGGACGAGATGGTCATGGGCTCTCCGCCTATCGAGGTGATCCTGCCCCAGTTCCTCGAATTTGTCGGGGATGGCGTGCTTGTGGCGCACAACGCAGGATTTGATGTGGGATTTATAGAACAGAACTGCAGAAACCAGGCGATCGAGAGAAAGTTTACATATGTTGACACTGTCGCTATGGCGAGGGTCCTGCTTCCCACACTGTCAAAATATAAACTAAATATCGTTGCAAAGGCGCTTGGCATTTCCCTGGAGAATCACCACCGCGCCGTGGACGATGCCGGGGCTACGGCAGAGATCTTTGTAAAATTTGTGGAAATGCTCAAAGACAGGCATATCACTACCCTGAAGGAGATGAACCACTTTGGAGACCGGAACGTCAATGCAATCCGGAAGATGACAACCCACCATATCATCATCCTTGCCAAGAATGATATTGGAAGGTTTAATCTCTATCAGCTGATCACAGAGTCCCATCTGACTTATTATGCCAGAAGACCGAGAATCCCGAAGAGTCTGCTCAATGAGTACAGGGAAGGGCTCATCATAGGAAGTGCCTGTGAGGCGGGTGAACTTTATCAGGCGATCCTGGAGAAGCGGTCCGCGGAGCAGATCGCGAGGCTGGCAGATTTCTATGATTATTACGAGATCCAGCCCATCGGGAACAACCGGTTCATGATCGAGAGCGACCGGACGCCGGATGTCACTTCGGAAGAGGATCTGAGAAACCTGAACCGGGAGATCGTAGAACTGGGAGAAAAGTTTAAAAAGCCTGTGGTGGCGACCTGTGATGTCCATTTCCTGGATCCGGAGGACGAAGTGTACCGCCGGATCATCATGGCGGGAAAAGGGTTTGACGATGCGGACACCCAGCCGCCTCTGTTCCTGCGGACCACCGAGGAGATGCTGGATGAGTTCGCCTATCTGGGATCCGCGAAAGCACGTGAGATCGTCATTGACAATCCGAACAAGATCGCCAGGATGGTGGAGAAGATCTCTCCTGTGAATCCCAACAAGTGTCCGCCGGTCATCGAGAATTCGGATCAGGAGCTCCGCGACATCTGTTACAGGAAAGCACATGAGATGTATGGGGAAGACCTGCCTGTACAGGTTTCTTCCAGACTGGAAAAAGAACTGAACTCCATTATCTCCAACGGATATGCCGTTATGTACATCATTGCTCAGAAGCTGGTGTGGAAGTCAAATGCGGACGGCTATCTGGTTGGATCCCGAGGATCGGTCGGCTCCTCCTTTGTGGCAACTATGTCCGGGATCACAGAGGTAAATCCTCTGAGCCCCCACTATTACTGCAAGAAATGCCACTACAGTGATTTTGAATCTGAGGAAGTACGTGCTTTTGCAGGAGGATGCGGATATGACATGCCGGACAGGAACTGTCCTGTGTGCGGGGAAAAGCTGGTAAAAGCCGGGTTTGATATCCCCTTCGAGACCTTCCTGGGATTCAAGGGAGACAAGGAGCCTGACATTGACCTGAACTTTTCCGGTGATTATCAGGCGAAGGCGCATAAGTATACCGAAGTCCTCTTCGGAGAGGGGCATACCTTTAAAGCAGGGACCATCGGAACCCTGGCGGACAAAACCGCTTACGGATTCGTGAAGAATTACTATGAGGAACATGAGCAGAGAAAGAGAAGATGTGAGATCGAGAGAGTCACGGTAGGATGTACCGGGATCCGAAGGAGCACCGGGCAGCACCCGGGAGGAATCGTCGTTCTTCCTCACGGACACGACATCAATGAGTTTACTCCGGTACAGCATCCGGCGAACGATATGGAATGCGGGATCATCACAACCCATTTCGACTATCATTCCATTGACCATAACCTTCTGAAGCTGGATATCCTGGGACACGACGATCCGACCATGATCCGTACCCTGGAGGACTATATCACTTCTGACGCCATGGACAATGAGTACAATGAGGAGCATCCCTTCATCGCCACAGAGATCCCGCTCGATGACGAGCGGGTGATCGAACTGTTCCACGGCACGGAAGTTCTCGGCATAAAACCGGAAGACATCGACGGCTGTAAACTGGGATGTCTCGGCATCCCGGAGTTCGGGACCGATTTCGTTATCCAGATGGTGGAAGACACGAAACCTCAGACACTGTCTGACCTGATCCGTATCTCCGGTCTGTCCCACGGGACCAACGTGTGGCTGGGAAATGCCCAGGAACTGGTGAAATCCGGAAAGGCGACCATCTCCACAGCGATCTGTACCCGTGACGATATCATGATCTATCTGATCAACAAAGGGGTGGAGAGTGCACTGGCGTTCACCATCATGGAGAGCGTCCGTAAGGGAAAAGGCCTGAAGCCGGAGTGGGAAGAGGCGATGAAGGCGCAGGATGTGCCGGACTGGTATATCTGGTCCTGCAAGAAGATCAGCTACATGTTCCCGAAGGCGCACGCGGCGGCCTACGTTATGATGGCGTACCGCATCGCTTACTGCAAGATCAATTATCCGCTTGCCTACTATGCGGCATATTTCGGTATCCGTGCGGATGCCTTCTCGTATGAGATCATGTGCCAGGGAAAGGAAAAGCTGGATTACTATATGAAAGATTATAAGAAGCGGATCGACAGCCTCAGCAAAAAAGAGCAGGACGTTATGAAGGATATGAAGATCGTCCAGGAGATGTACGCCAGAGGGTTTGAGTTCATGCCCATCGACATCTACCGTGCCAAGGCGAAGATGTTCCAGATCATAGACGGAAAGCTCATGCCCTCCCTTGCAAGTATCGAAGGGATGGGAGACAAGGCGGCAGAGGCGGTGGAAGAGGCATCGAAAGATGGCCCGTATCTGTCTCTGGATGATTTCCGGCAGAGGACCAAGGTCAGCAAGACGGTCATCGACCTGATGGCGGATCTGGGACTGTTTGGGGATCTGCCGCAGAGCAATCAATTGTCGCTGTTTGATTTCTAAGCTTTTTGGGGGGGGAGTCCGCCGGCAGGGATGTGCTGCCTGCGGACTCACTTTCGTTCGGAAAACAACGCAGCGGTACGTAGGCGCGCAAAGGACGCGCGCCCCCCTGAAGGGGCACTGCTCCCGGATGGGAAGCTTTCTATGGACGAAGAGGGTGTGCCGTGCTATAATCTTTCTCATAGGCGGCGCATGCGGCGGGAGGACCTGTTGTTGGCTGGAGGAGATTTCTACAGATGCTGCCGGGATTATTTTATATGGAGGAGAATGAGAATGTACGACTTCGATGAGATCATGACAACGGATCCGGAGATCGCAGGGGCGATCAAAGATGAGATGGAGAGGCAGAACTCCCATATTGAGCTGATCGCTTCTGAAAACTGGGTGAGCAAGGCTGTGATGGCAGCTATGGGAAGCCCGCTGACGAATAAATATGCAGAAGGATATCCGGGAAAACGTTATTACGGAGGATGCCAGTGTGTGGATGTAGTGGAGGACCTTGCCAGAGAGAGAGCAAAGGAGCTGTTCGGGTGTGAGTATGCCAATGTACAGCCTCATTCCGGCGCACAGGCGAATATGGCGGTATTCTTTGCGATACTTCAGCCGGGAGACACGTACATGGGGATGAACCTTGACCATGGCGGACACCTGACCCACGGTTCTCCGGTCAATATGTCCGGAAAGTACTTTAACGTTGTACCATATGGCGTCAACGATGAGGGCGTGATCGATTATGACGAGGTGCTCCGCATCGCGAAGGAGTGTAAACCGAAGATGATCGTGGCTGGTGCCAGCGCGTATGCACGCACCATTGATTTCAAGCGGTTCCGCGAGATCGCAGACGAAGTCGGTGCATATCTTATGGTAGATATGGCTCATATCGCAGGGCTCGTGGCTGCAGGGCTTCATCCCAGTCCGATCCCCTACGCGCATGTGACCACAACAACGACCCACAAGACGCTGCGCGGACCGCGCGGAGGGCTGATCCTGTCCAGCAATGAGATGAACGAGAAGTTCAATTTCAACAAAGCAGTCTTCCCGGGAATCCAGGGCGGCCCGCTGATGCACGTGATCGCTGCAAAGGCAGTCTGCTTTAAAGAAGCGCTCCAGCCTGAGTTCAAAGAGTATCAGCAGCAGATCGTAAAGAACGCGAAAGCGCTGTGTGAAGGACTGAAGAAACGTGGCGTAAAGATCGTCTCCGGCGATACAGACAACCACCTGATGCTGGTCGACCTGACAGAAGCGGGAGTCAGCGGAAAAGAGCTGGAGAAACGTCTCGACGACGCACACGTGACATGTAACAAGAACACGATCCCCAATGATCCCCGTTCTCCGTTCGTCACCAGCGGCGTGAGACTTGGAACCCCGGCGGTGACCACCCGCGGCATGAAAGAGGACGACATGGATCGGATCGCGGAGATCATTGCAATGGTGATCCAGAGCGAGGACAACGTAGAGAAAGCAAGAGCGATGGTCGCGGAGCTGACGGAGAAGTATCCGCTCTGCTAAAGCCGGAGCTGGCGGGAGGGGGAGATGCTTCTCCGGCAGGTCCGGGACCGTTCGGAAGGATGCGCCGCGTGAAGCGGGCGCGGCTCCCTGGGCGCTTCCCGCCGGGAATTGAAAATAGTGGGACAGGGGGGAGCTTTACTGGCAGAACGAACTACCGTATATCCAGTAACGCTCCCCTTTGTCCCACTATTTTTTTAATCCCTTCCGATCGGAAGGCTCCCGGGAGCAGCGCTTCCAAGCGCGCCCCTCCCACCCCTCCTCATCCCAAATTTCCCCTTTGACTTCCCATCCCTCTTTCGGGATCTGCCGGAGAGAGCGGTCCTTCCGGGGAGGACAGCCCAGCCGGAGGGGTGTGCTGACTAAGGACCGTTAAAACAACGCCGGCACTTGGCGCGCGTCCTTTGCGCGCCTATGTACCGCTGCGTTGTTTTCCGAGCGGGAGCGTGTCCGCAGGCAGCATGCCCCTCCGGCGGACTATCCTCCTCCCCACCATCCACGCTCCCCGCCAAATCTTAATTTTCCACTTTAATTCGCCAAAGTATTGTGTTATACTGATGAAAGGCTAATTTTTATAGTAGTAGGAGGAAATATGCAATGATATGGGCAAAGGAAGAGACTCTGCCGAGAAGCGAGATCGAGGCGATACAGCTCACGAAGCTGAAAGATACGGTCCGGTACATTTATGACCGGGTGAAGCCTTATCGTGAGAAGATGGATGCGGCAGGGGTGAAGCCGGAGGATATCCAGACTCTTGAAGATCTGAAGAAGATGCCGTTTACATATAAATCAGATTTCAGGGATAATTATCCGGACGGGCTTTTTGCGGTAGATAAAAAGGAGATCGTCCGCTACCACGCAAGTTCCGGGACAACGGGGAAACCGACGGTTGTAGGATATACAAGGAATGACCTGGAGATGTGGCTGAACAATGTGGCCAGGCTCGCCTGTATGGGAGGAGCAACGGCGGAGGATGTGGCTCAGATCTCATTCGGATACGGGACATTTACCGGTGCGCTGGGGCTCCACGGGGGTCTGGAGAAGATCGGGGCCTCCGTCATCCCGATGTCATCAGGAAATACAAACAAGCAGATTATGTTCCTCCAGGACATGGGAGTGACGCTTCTGGTGGCGACACCTTCCTATGCCCTTCATCTCGGGGAAGAGGTGAGAAAGAGAGGAATCGATCCGGAGAAGGATCTGAAACTCCATATCGGGCTTTTCGGCGGCGAGGGCATGACAGAACCCATGCGCGATGAGATGCACAAAGTCTGGGGTGAGAGTTTTATCTGTACCCAGAATTACGGGATGAGCGAATTGTGCGGTCCCGGAGTGGCAGGAGAGTGTACGGAACTGTGCGGCATGCATGTGAACGAGGACTGGTTTATCCCGGAGATTATCGATCCCGAGACAGAAGAAGTACTTCCGCCCGGAGAAAGAGGAGAACTTGTGGTCACCTGCCTTGGAAAAGAAGCACTGCCTCTGGTGAGATACCGCACAGGGGATATGACCAGACTGATGTATGAACCCTGCAGATGCGGCAGGACAACATGCAGAATGGAAAATCTTTCCGGCCGTGCGGACGATATGCTCGTCATCCGCGGCGTGAACGTCTTCCCGACGCAGATCGAGGAAGTTCTGCTCAAGATCGATGAGATCGGTCCGCATTATGAGATCCTGGTGGAGAGAAAGAACCGCCTGGATGTCATGACGATCACCGTAGAACTGGTGGACGACAGACTGCTTGACAGCTATGCACAGCTGAGTGAACTGGAGGCAAGGATAAGGAAAGCGCTCAAGGCACAGCTTGGACTTGCCACACAGATCCGCCTTGTCGCACCGAACTCATTGAAGCGGTTTGAGGGCAAGGCAAAGAGAGTGACAGATTTACGAAAGGATGGATTATAAAATGGGAGAAAAAGTGATCATGCTGGGAAATGAGGCGATCGCCCGGGGAGCATATGAAGCCGGTGTGAAAGTCTCTTCCGCATACCCGGGGACACCCAGTACAGAGATAAGCGAATATCTGGTACAGTACAGAGACAACGTATACGAAGAATGGGCGCCGAACGAGAAAGTAGCAACGGAAGTGGCAGTAGGAGCAAGCCTCGCGGGAGTGCGTTCCATGGCCTGTATGAAGCACGTGGGACTTAACGTGGCTGCGGATCCGCTGTATTCCGTATCTTACATGGGAGTGAACGGAGGACTCGTCATCGTGGTGGCGGATGATCCGGGGCTTTACAGTTCACAGAATGAGCAGGATACGAGGATGGTCGCAAGGGCGGCTCAGATCCCGGTGATTGAGCCCTCTGACAGTGCAGAGGCGAAAGACCTTTTCAAAGAAGCGTTTGAGCTGAGTGAAAAGTATGACCGCCCGTTTATCTTCCGCACTACGACAAGGCTGGCACATTCCCAGGGGATTGTGGAATTAAAGGACCGTGTGGAGCCGGAGGATAAGCCCTATGTAAAGAATATCCAGAAGAACGTTATGATGCCCGGAAATGCAAAGGTCCGCCATGTGGAGATTGAAAAGCTGAACAACGATCTCGCTGAGGCGGCAAACACCCTTTCCATGAACAGGATGGAGATGAATGACACAAAGATCGGAGTCATCACAAGCGGGATCCCCTACCAGTATGTAAAAGAGGCGCTTCCCGAGGCTTCCGTACTGAAACTGGGAATGGTCAATCCGCTCCCGAGAAAACTGATCGAAGAGTTCGCTTCCAAAGTAGATACGCTGTACGTGGTGGAGGAGCTGGATCCGGTGATCGAGGAGCAGGTGAAGTCCTGGGGCATCAAGGCCATTGGGAAAGAGATCCTTACAGTGCAGGGAGAATACAGCGCAAACATGCTCAGAAAAGCGATCCTGAAACAGGAGCTGAATCTCAAAGATCCGGCAGCGGCTCCGGGAAGACCGCCGATCCTCTGCCCGGGATGTCCCCACAGAAGCGTGTTCTACGTACTCAATAAGCTGAAGATGCACGCGGCAGGAGACATCGGATGTTATACTCTTGGCGCGGTGGCACCCTTAAGCGTTATTGATACCACCATGTGCATGGGATCGAGTATTTCAACTCTCCACGGGATGGAGAAGGCAAAAGGAAAAGAATACATAAAAGACTGGGTGGCTGTGATCGGAGATTCTACGTTTATGCACACCGGTGTCAATTCTCTGATGAACATGGTATACAATAAGGCGACGGGGACTGTGATCATCCTGGATAACTCCACGACAGGAATGACCGGACATCAGGACCACGCTGCGACAGGAAAGACACTCCAGGGAGATCCGACCTACGCGATCAGCATTCCGGGGATCTGCCGCGCTATGGGAATAGAAAATGTATATGAGATCAATGCGTTTGATATCGCGCTGCTGGAAAAGACGATAAAAGAAGAGGCGGCGAAGGATGAGATCTCCGTGATCATCACAAAGACTCCCTGCGTGCTCCTCGACAAGAGAAAGAAACCGCTCTACACCGCCCATGCAGACAAGTGTAAGAAATGCGGTATGTGCATGAAGCCGGGATGTCCTGCGATGACGAGAAATGCGGACGGTACGATCCGCATTGACGACACCATGTGCACCGGCTGCGGACTGTGTGAGACACTCTGTAAATTTGACGCGATAGAACTTGTAAAGGCGGGTGAGTAAAAGATGGCAGTGAAAAATATTATGATCGTCGGCGTGGGAGGACAGGGCACCCTGCTCACCAGCCGCGTTCTCGGAGGACTGACGATAGCGGGAGGCTATGATGTAAAACTTTCCGAGGTGCACGGGATGGCCCAGAGAGGCGGCAGCGTTGTCACATTTGTCCGTTACGGGGATAAGGTTGCGGAGCCCATCGTGGAGGAAGGACAGGCAGATGTGATCATTGCGTTTGAGCGCCTGGAAGCTCTGAGGTACGCCCATTTCCTTAAGAAAGACGGCGTCCTCATCGTGAATGACTGGCGCATCGACCCCATGCCTGTGGTGATCGGAAGCGCACAGTATCCGGAACACATCCTGGAAGATCTGGAAAAGCAGTATAAAGTCTATCGGGTGGATGCTACGGAGGAGTCAAAGAAACTTGGAAACCCGAAAGTATTTAATCTGATCGTGCTGGGAGTTGCCGCTCAGCATATGGATTTTACAAAAGAGCAGTGGTATGGAGTTATCGAGAAGACCGTACCGCCCAAGACGATTGAGATCAATAAAAAAGCCTTTGATGTGGGATACAGTCTCAGTCAGGATGAAAGATAAAAAGAAACAAGGAGGTGCGACAGTGATCAGGCAGATATCAGTTTTTGTTGAAAATGAGCCGGGAAGCATGATGCGCGTCACATCCGCACTTACGGAAGCGCATATCAATATCCGTGCGATCTCTACATTTGACACCCCCGAATTCGGGATCATGCGCCTTGTGGTGGACGAGCCGGATCAGGCGAAAGAAAGCCTGACATCGCGAGGATTCGTCACCAGGATAGGCGACGTGATCGGCGTGGAACTGGAGGATAAGAAGGGCAACTTAAACCAGATGCTCAAGATCCTTGCAGACGGGGAAATCAATGTAAATTATATTTATTCCTTTGTGATCCGGGAAGGAAAAGCGCCCGTGATGATCTTCCATACAGATGATTTTGAGAAGGCAGAGCGGGTTTTAAGAGATGCAGATGTGAAACTGATCGAAGAGACAGAGTTATAGTTTAGGATCAAGAAAAGAATCACTCAGAAGGAGAAGAAAAGAGATGGCGGCAGTATCATTGGAAAACTGGGTTGAGAGGATCAGAGACCCGAAGATTGAATGTATGAGCAGGGACGAGATGGCGGACCTGCAGAGCAGACGCCTTGTGGATGTGGTCAACAGGGTGTACAACAACGTAGAGTTCTATCGCAAAAAAATGCAGGATGCAGGCGTGGAACCTGGGGATATCAAATCCATTGAAGATATTGGAAAGCTTCCTTTCACGACCAAAGAAGACCTGAGAGATAATTATCCGTTCGGACTTCTTGCGACTCCCATGAAGGATGTGGCCCGTGTACAGGGAACATCAGGGACCACGGGAAAACTGACGATTGCTCCTTACTCACAGAAAGACGTAGAGGTCTGGGGAGAGTGCGTCGCAAGAGGACTTGTAATGGCGGGGCTTACACAGGAAGACATCATTCATGTATGTTACGGATACGGGCTTTTTACCGGGGGCATGGGGCTGGACTACGGCGCACAGGCACTTGGGGCGACGGCGATCCCGATGTCGGCAGGAAATACCAAAAGACAGATGATGTGTATGGAAGATCTTGGAGCGACAGCTTTTGCATGTACTCCCTCCTATGCACTTTATCTCGCGGAGTCACTTGCCGAGGCAGGCGTGGTGGACCGCCTGAAATTAAAGGCAGGGATCCATGGAGCAGAGCCCTGGACCGAAGAGATGCGCCAGAAGATCGAAAGCATCCTTCACATTAACTGCTTCGATATTTATGGGTTGTGTGAGATCACCGGTCCCGGAGTTGCTCAGGACTGTATCCACAAAGAAGGTCTCCATGTCCATGCTGACTACTTCTATCCAGAGGTCATCAACCCGGCGACATACGAAGCCTGCGCGGACGGAGAGACAGGAGAACTGGTATTTACCACGCTGGCGAAGGAGGCAATGCCGCTGATCCGTTACCGCACAAAGGACCTGACCAGCATCAACCACAGTACATGTAAGTGCGGAAGGACCCTTCCGAGGATCTCCAAGTTCACAGGAAGAACGGATGACATGAAAGTGATCCGCGGAGTCAACGTATTCCCGACTCAGGTTGAAACTGCGCTGCTCTCAATGGGCGGAGCGATCTCACCGCACTATATGATGATCGTTGACAGAGAGGATAACCTGGATGTCCTGACCGTCATGGTAGAAGTGGATGAGAAGATGTTCTCTGACGAGATCAGAAAACTGGATGCGCTGAGAAATAAGATCGCTGCTGTACTGAAGACTGCGCTCGGTGTGTCTGTGAGAGTAAAACTTGTTGAGCCGAAGTCGATCCAGAGAAGCGAAGGCAAGGCGATCCGCGTGATCGACAACAGGAAACTGTAAAAAGGGAGGATTAGAATTATGGGAATCACGATTCAACAGTTATCGGTATTTCTGGAAAACCGTGAGGGACGTCTCGACGAGGTACTGTCTGTCCTTGCGGGAAATGATATCAATATCGTCGCGCTGAGCCTTGCGGACACGGCGGAGTACGGGATGCTCCGGATGATCGTCTCAGATCCGAACAGAGGAAAGGCGGTCCTCAAGGAGAACGGGATCACCTCCATGCTGACAGATGTTGTGGCACTGCGCGTTCCGCACGAGACCGGCTCTCTGAGCAGGGCGATGCACCAGATCGTTGAGGGAGACGTAAATATCGAGTATATGTATGCGTTTGCAAACGGGGAGGATGCGTCGGCAGTGCTGAAGACTGACGATCCTGCCAGAGTGGTGGATATCCTCCGGGGAAGCGGATTTGATGTCTGGGAGGCTTCCGAGGCATATGTATCCAATATTAAAGGCCGGATATAAAAAGATGAAAAAATACCGCCGGACAGATCTGAAACTGTCCGGCGGCATTTTTTTAATCATTTTCTCTGTATTGCTTTTTAATATTAAATGCCTGTTTGATTTATATATTAAGAAGGTACATTAAAAAATCTGATTAAAGTTTTACTACGTTGGTTGCCTGTGGTCCTTTGGCGCCTTCTGTCACTTCGAATTCGACAGCCTGGCCTTCTTCCAGAGTTTTGAACCCATCCATCACAAGTCCTGTGTAGTGGACAAAGATGTCATTACCCTCAGAGTCAGAGATGAATCCGTACCCCTTCTGGTTGTTAAACCATTTTACTGTACCTGTCATTGTGTTACCCTCCATAAGATTGATAAGTTGCTGTGACGGCATAAACTTTTACCAACACTGTGACAGTGTAGCATGTTTAACAATAAAAGTCAATGTATTTATCGGCAGGTTCGTAAATCTATACAAAAAATGTCGAAAAAAATATATCTTGAAATAAGGAGCTGAAAAAGATGCAGGATAAGGAGACAGAATGATTGACACAAAAAGAAATATAGAGTATAACAATAGTCAGATAAAGTATACTAAAATACTAGGATTTATTTGAGGAGGTAATCTACTATGGCAGCAATATATAAAAATGTGACAGAACTGATCGGGCGGACTCCGCTTCTGGAGATCACAAGGATAGAGAAGGAGAAGGAACTCAGAGCAAGAGTCCTGGTAAAACTGGAGTATTTTAATCCCGCCGGTAGTGTGAAAGACCGGGTGGCTCTCAATATGATCCGGGAGGCTGAAAAGGCCGGAAAGATCGGTCCGGGCGCAACGATCATTGAACCGACCAGTGGAAACACAGGCATAGGTCTTGCCGCAGTGGCGGCTTCAAGAGGATACAGGGCGGTTTTTGTAATGCCGGAGACGATGAGCATTGAGAGGCAAAAACTGCTTCAGGGATACGGAGCCGAGATCGTGCTGACGGAAGGTTCGAAAGGAATGTCCGGAGCGATCGCGAAAGCTTCGGAACTTGAGCGGGAATTGGAAAATGCGGTCGTTCTGGGACAGTTTGTCAACCCGGCCAACCCGGCAGTACACTACGGGACAACCGGGCCGGAGATCTGGGATGATACAGAAGGAAAGGTGGACATATTTGTAGCCGGTGTTGGAACGGGGGGAACTGTGACCGGAACAGGAACTTACCTGAAGGAACAGAACCCGGATCTGAAAGTTATCGCTGTGGAGCCTTTCAATTCTCCGGTTTTATCGGGGGGGAAGCCGGGCCCTCATGGGCTGCAGGGTATTGGGGCAGGCTTTGTTCCCGATGTGCTTGACACTGGGATCTATGATGGAATTGTACAGGTGAAGGAAGAAGAGGCTTACGAGGCAGCCAGACTTCTGGCGCATAGAGAAGGAATCCTGACAGGTATCACTTCCGGAGCTTCGCTGCACGCAGCACTCATGGAAGCTGGGAAACCGGAAAATGAAGGAAAAACAATCGTTGCACTTCTGCCGGATACAGGAGAAAGATATCTGTCGACCCCGCTGTTTGAGTAAAGGCTGGCAGGATACTGCCTGTATCCTGCCCGGAACAGTGGCAGAGTGTTAATGAAAACACATAAAAACCGGCTAAAGTTGATTGAAAATTCATACAATGTGTTATATACTTGGAAAAGAATCACTAAAAGGTTAAAGGAGGATATATAACCATGAAAGAATTTAAATATGTGATCACTGACCCGGAAGGGATCCATGCAAGACCGGCGGGAATCCTTGTAAAACAGGCAGCAGGCTATGAGTCGGCGATCAAGATTGCCAAAGGAGAGAAGAGCGCAGACGCCAAGAGAATCTTTGGAGTTATGGGACTCGGAGTAAAGACCGGAGAGGAAGTCACAGTTTCTGCAGACGGCGCGGACGAAGATAAGGCAATTGCAGAGTTAGAAGCTTTCTTCAAGGAGAATTTATAAATTATGGTTAAGATTAGCGGTAAAAGTGTATTCGGCGGCGTTTCCATCGGAAAGCTTTTGTTCTATCAGAGAAAAGAAAAAGTGATTAAGAGGATACACGTCGACAATGTTGACGATGAGTGGAATCGTTTTCAGAGTGCAAAGAATACGGCTGTCTCTCAGCTGAAAGGACTTTATGAAAAAGCTCTTAACGATGTTGGCGAGGCAAATGCCATGATCTTTGAAATCCATCAGATGATGCTGGAAGATCTGGATTATCTTGAGTCGATCGAAAATATCATCCGTACTCAGGAAGTGAACGCAGAGTACGCAGTGGCTACAACGGCAGATAACTTTGCCAA
This sequence comes from Mediterraneibacter glycyrrhizinilyticus, assembly GCF_016902345.1. Taxonomy (GTDB): domain Bacteria; phylum Bacillota; class Clostridia; order Lachnospirales; family Lachnospiraceae; genus Mediterraneibacter; species Mediterraneibacter glycyrrhizinilyticus_A. The sequence goes on from NZ_JACJLR010000002.1 coordinate 182,755, forward strand.
GATGTTTGCGGCTATGGATGATGCATACATGCAGGGGAGAGCAGCAGATGTAAAGGATGTTTCCGAGCGTGTGCTCGATATTCTCTGTGGAGTCAGCGGCGGGATGAAAGAGATGGACGAGCCGTGTATTATTGCGGCAGACGATCTTGCGCCCAGTGAAACTGTACAGCTTGATAAGAGCAAGGTACTTGGATTTGCGACCATGTACGGCTCTTCCAATTCACATACCGCAATTCTGGCGCGTACCATGAACATACCGGCTGTGATCGGCCTTGGTGAAGCGCTTCGCCAGGAATATGACGGGAAAGACGCAGTTATCGACGGATTTACGGGGACTCTCTATATCGAACCAGATGAGGAAACTCTGAAGGAGATGCAGGAGAAGAGGGCAAAGGATCTGGAACAGAAAGCCCTGCTGGAAACGCTTAAAGGGAAAGAAAATGTGACTAAGAGTGGTCAGAAGATTAATGTATATGCCAATATCGGGAATGTGTCTGACCTTGGAGCCGTACTTAAAAATGATGCAGGCGGGATCGGGTTGTTCCGAAGCGAGTTCCTCTACCTGGAGAACACAGATTTCCCGACAGAAGAACAGCAGTTTTCCGTTTACAGGCAGGTTGCGGAGAGTATGGCCGGAAAGAAAGTTATTATCCGAACCCTAGATATCGGCGCAGATAAACAGGTTGATTATTTTGGACTGGACAAAGAGGAGAACCCGGCCCTGGGGTACAGGGCAATCCGTATCTGTCTGACCAGACCGGAGATTTTCAAAACGCAGCTCCGTGCACTGTACCGTGCGGCGATGTTTGGAAACATCTCTATCATGTTCCCGATGATCATTTCTGTAAAAGAAGTCCTTAAGATCAAGGAAATCATTGCAGAAGTGAAAGCAGAATTAAAGGAAGAGGGAATTCCATACAAGGAAGATGTAGAACTGGGTATTATGATCGAAACTCCGGCGGCTGTTATGGTCAGCCGTGAACTTGCCAAGGAAGTTGACTTTTTCAGTGTCGGCACAAATGATCTGACTCAGTATACACTTGCGATTGACCGTCAGAATTCCAAACTTGATGAGTTCTATGATCCCCATCATCCGGCTGTCCTTTCTATGATAAAAATGGCAGCAGAGAATGCACATGCTGAGGGTGCCTGGATCGGAATCTGCGGTGAACTGGGAGCTGATCTGGAACTTACGGAAGAGTTCCTTAAGATGGGACTTGATGAACTGTCTGTTTCGCCGTCTATGGTGCTTCCTTTGAGAAAGAGGATCAGAGAGTGCGAATAACAGGATCGCGGAAAATGATATATAAATGAAAATAACGGAGTGCTGTCCGGTCAGAAAGATGACCGGCAGCATTTTTTTGTGTGGTTTTGTAAAATACTTGAAAAAATCGAACATATGTGCTATTCTTTGTTCAGAACAAATGTTCGTGGAAGGCGGGCGCAGATATGACAGAGAGAGTGCAGAAAGAGATGTCTTTATATGAAAAACTCAATATCCTTTCAGATGCGGCAAAATATGATGTGGCATGTACTTCCAGCGGCGTTGACCGGAAGGGAGACGGCACAGGGATGGGGAATTGCAGTAAGTCGGGAATCTGTCACAGTTTTTCCGCAGATGGAAGATGCATTTCACTTTTAAAGATCCTGTTTACCAATGAATGTATCTATGACTGCAAATATTGTATCAACCGTTCTTCTAATGATGTTGTGAGAGCTTCTTTTACACCGGAGGAAATCTGTGAACTGACCATGGAGTTTTACAGGAGAAACTATATAGAGGGGCTGTTTCTCAGTTCGGGGATCCTGAAGAGTCCGGACTATACAATGGAATTGATCTATTCGGCGCTGTATAAACTCCGCCGCGAATACAATTTTCAGGGGTATATCCATGTGAAGGCGATTCCGGGAGCGGATGAACGGCTGATCCGTCTTACCGGCTTTCTTGCTGACAGGATGAGCGTGAATATAGAGCTGCCGACCGCGGAGAGTCTGCGCCTTCTTGCGCCTCACAAGTCCCGGAAGAATATCCTGAAGCCTATGCGGCTTGTTCAGGAGCGGACAAAAGAAAACCGCCAGGAGATCACGATGTATAAATATGCCCCCCGATTTGTTCCGGCAGGACAGAGCACGCAGATGATCATTGGAGCTACTCCTGAGACAGATTATCAGATCTTAAGTGTGGCAGAGGCCCTTTACAAAAAGTTTGATCTGAAGAGAGTGTTTTATTCTGCGTTTGTTCCTGTCAACCGGGACTGCGCACTGCCTGTTCTGAAAGAGGAGGGGCCGCCTCTTTTGAGAGAACACAGGCTCTATCAGGCCGACTGGCTGCTCCGATACTATCACTTTGAAGCGAATGAACTGCTTGATGAGAATAATCCGAATTTTAATGTTTTACTTGATCCGAAATGCTGCTGGGCGCTGAAACATCTTGAGTGTTTTCCAGTGGAAGTGAACAGGGCGGATTACAGGATGCTTCTCAGAGTTCCGGGAATCGGATACAAATCTGCTTCCCGGATCGTAAAGGCGCGAAGACTGGGGAAACTTAACTTCGATGATCTGAAAAAAATGGGAGTTGTACTGAAGCGCGCTGTGTACTTCATTACATGTGACGGAAAGATGATGTATCCCGTCCGGATCGAAGAGGACTATATCACAAGGAATCTGCTCAATACGGGAGAAAGGATTCCGGAAGGAGGAGGGATGACATACCGTCAGCTCACTCTTTTTGACGATATGAATATGCAGTCCGTACATTCTGAAGGCTCTGAATTATTGTAAAGGCAGGGAGATATAGATGAAACAGGTATACATATGCCATGATACGGTGACGGGCATCTGCTCCGCTCTCTACGACGCATGGAAGGAAGCAAGAGATCAGGAGGCTGGGATCGAACTGAAAGGAAGGATCCAGCAGAGACTTTTTTGCGAATACCGGGAGGTCGCGGAGTCGGAACGCAAGTCAGCTGTGCTTCAGCGGATGATAAAGAGAAATCTGGGGTATAACACATACTGGGATATCTATCATGCGATTCTCTCTGATGACGACGAAAAAGCGGAGGTGGTATTCCGGATGATGCAGGAAGCGAGAAAGATCGAGGACAGTACGAGGATCATGGAGCACCTCGGCAACCCGGATGTGGCGAGGGTGTTTGAACTGAGCAGAAGGGTGTCGAATGAGGCCCATGCGTACAAAGAGTTTATCCGTTTCCGCGAGCTGGAAAACAGGGTGCTTTTTTCGGAGATCAGTCCGAAAAGCCAGGTGCTGACCTGTATCGCCGGGCATTTTGCGGACCGTTTTCCACTGGAAAACTGGATGATCTATGACAAGACCCATGAGACATTTCTGATTCACGTGGAACGGAGACCGTGGAAACTGGTACGGGGAGAAACGCTGAACATGGACGCAGCATCCAGAGTAACAGAGGAGCAGAGAAAGTATGAAGAACTGTGGAGAGGTTTTTTCAATTCCATTGCCATTAAGGAAAGAGAAAATCCAAGACTTCAGCAGACACATCTCCCAAAACGCTATCGAAGGGAAATGACGGAATTTTCTTAAAAACAGTTGTATTAAACGTGAAATCAGATTATGATAAAGACATCATCATTAACCCGAAAGAATAAGATGATACAGAGGAGAAAGGTGGCTTATGGAGAAAGAAATGTTGGTGTGGCTCGGACTGATGGTACTGTTTATTGTGGTAGAGATCGCAACGGTGGGACTGACAGCAATCTGGCTTGCGGGGGGAGCTCTCGGGGCGCTGATCGTCTCTGCGGCAGGATTGGGACCGGGATGGCAGATCGCAGCGTTTATCATAGTTTCGCTTCTGCTGCTGGTATTTACGAGACCGTTTGCGAAGAAATACATAAACGCTCATCATGTGAAGACCAATTATGAAGAACTTATCGGTGAAGTGGTGAAAGTTACGGAAACAGTAGACAATCTGGAACAGACTGGAAGCGCCGTCGCGCGGGGGATGGAATGGACAGCGCGTTCAGAGGATAACGGAGAGAAACTTCCGGAAGGATCCCTGGCGCAGGTAGTGGCTGTATCCGGTGTCAAACTGATCCTGAAACGTTATGAGGAGGTTGAAAAATGACTGGTTTAATAGGTTTGGTTGTTGTAGGTATCATTGTACTGATCATCGTACTTTTTCTTCTGGTGACAAATATCAGAATTGTTCCCCAGGCACATGCTTATGTACTGGAGCGTCTGGGCGGATATAAGGAGACGTGGAGTGTAGGACTTCATTTTAAAGTCCCGATCCTTGACCGGGTGGCAAAAAAAGTATCCCTGAAGGAGCAGGTGGTGGATTTCGATCCCCAGGCAGTGATCACAAAAGATAATGTAACAATGCAGATCGATACGGTTATCTTTTTCCAGATCACGGATCCGAAAAAATATGCTTACGGTGTCGAGAGCCCGATCACCGCGATCGAGAATCTTACTGCAACTACACTCCGTAATATCATCGGTGACCTGGAGCTGGATGAGACACTTACTTCCCGTGAGACGATTAACTCAAAGATGCGCACGATCCTTGATATCGCGACTGATGAGTGGGGAATTAAGGTTAACCGTGTAGAGCTTAAGAACATCATGCCGCCGAAGGCGATCCAGGATGCCATGGAAAAACAGATGAAAGCGGAACGGGAAAGAAGAGAAGCGATACTTCGTGCAGAAGGAGAGAAAAAATCTACGATCCTTGTTGCGGAAGGTGAAAAAGAGTCTGTTATCCTTGAGGCAGAGGCGTCCAAGCAGGCAGCAATCCTGAATGCAGAGGCTGAGAAACAGAGAAAGATCAAAGAGGCGGAAGGACAGGCAGAAGCGATACGCACGGTCCAGAAAGCAACGGCAGACGGAATCGAGTTTATCAAGAATGCCGGAGCGGACAATGCGGTGCTCACGCTCAAGAGCCTTGAAGCATTTGCCAAAGCGGCAGACGGCAAAGCAACTAAGATCATCATTCCTTCAGAACTTCAGGGAATTGCAGGGCTGACGAAGACGATCGCGGAAGTAGCCGCTATGGATAAGGCAGAGTGAGCCGGGTGGAAGAAGAAAAGACTGTGCGCATCTCCATCAGGGATCTTGTTGAGTTTATCCTGAAGGAAGGAGATATAGACAACCGTATCTCAGACAGTGCAGGCCGGGAGGCAATGCTTCTGGGGGGACGGATCCATCGGAAGATCCAGCGGAAGATGGGACCGGAGTATCATGCGGAAGTGCCTCTGAAGACAGAAATATCGTGCGATGGTTTTACGATCCGGCTGGAAGGAAGGGCGGATGGGATCATTGTCCATGAGAGGGATGGAAAGCAGGAAATTACGGTGGACGAGATCAAAGGAGTCCTCCGGGATCTGGAATATATAGAAAAACCTGTAGGCGTACACCTGGCACAGGCAAAATGCTATGCATATATCTATGCTTCACAGAACAATATTGAAGAGATCAGTGTCCAGATGACGTATTGTCATCTGGACACTGAAGAAATAAAGAGGTTTACGAACAAATACAGCCTGGAGGAACTGAAAATCTGGTTTGATGATCTTACAGGGAAATATGAGAAATGGGCTGCTTTTCAGATCCGTTGGAGAGAAAAACGGAACCATTCGGTGCACGGTGTTGAGTTCCCGTTTCCATACAGAGAGGGACAAAGAGATCTTGCGGTATCCGTATATCGTACGATACTCAGGAAAAAAAAGCTTTTTATCCAGGCGCCTACCGGTGTTGGAAAGACCATGGCAACGGTATTTCCTGCTGTAAAAGCCGTGGGAGAAAAACTGGGAGAAAAGATATTTTATCTTACAGCCAAAACGATCACCAGAACCGTTGCGGAAAATGCCTTCCGTACGCTGAAAGAGCAGGGGCTCCGCTTTAAGGTGATCACATTGACCGCCAAAGAGAAAATCTGCTTCTGTGAGGAGACTGAGTGCAATCCGGAATCGTGTTCTTATGCGAAGGGACATTTTGACCGGGTGAATGATGCGGTCTATGATATGATCACGGGCACAGATGACATGAGCCGGGAGTCACTGGAAAGACAGGCGCGTAAGTATAATGTGTGCCCGTTTGAACTTTCCCTGGATGTTTCGATGTGGAGCGACGCCGTCATCTGTGACTACAATTATGTGTTTGACCCGAACGCACATCTGAGACGGTTCTTCTCTGAGGGAGAAAACGGTGGTTACCTTTTCCTGATAGATGAGGCCCACAATCTGGTGGAGCGCGGAAGAGAGATGTACAGCGCTGTGCTGTATAAGGAGGATTTTCTGTCACTGAAACGTGAAGTAAAGCCTTTTGCCAGGAAGCTGGCAGCACGTTTGGACGCAGCAAACCGCATGTTCCTGGAATTGAAGAAGGAGTGTGAGTCGTGCGAGGTCCTTGAAAGTGTGTCTCATCTTTCGGTAAAATTGATGAATCTGCTTACGGAGATGGAGAAGTTCCTCGAAGAATTCCGAGAAGGGAATGTAAGGGAGAGAGTTCTCGATCTCTATTTTCAGGTAAGGGATTTCCTTAATATATATGATATCCTGGATGAGAATTACGTGATTTACAGTGAACTGGAGGAGGACGGCAGATTTAAGGTCAAGCTCTACTGCATTAACCCGGCAGTAAATCTTCAAAACTATCTGGAGCAAGGAAACAGTACGGTCTTTTTTTCTGCCACGCTTCTTCCAATCCATTATTATAAAAATCTCCTTTCGGTGGAAAAAGAAGATTATGCAATCTATGCTGAATCATCTTTCCCAAAAGGAAACAGACTTCTCCTCATCGGAAGAGACGTAAGTACAAGGTTCACGCAGAGAGGGGAGAGGATGTACCGGCGGATCGCGGCATACATTGCGTCGGCTTCGGCTGCAAGAAAGGGAAACTATCTTGTGTTTTTTCCTTCGTACCGGTTTATGGAAGATGTGTATGAAATGTTTTCCGAGATGGAATGTGATGCGGATGTCATCCTTCAGTCGCAGTCTATGGGGGAAGAAGAGCGGGAAAAATTCCTGGAAGAATTCCAAACCGGAAGAGAAAAAAGCCTGATCGGATTCTGCGTGATGGGAGGGATATTTTCGGAAGGGATCGATCTTGCGGCGGAAAGGCTTATAGGCGCTGTCATTGTCGGACCGGGAATCCCTCAGGTATGCAACGATCGGGAGATCATAAAAGAATATTTTGATAAAAAAGAAATGCAGGGTTTTGATTATGCATATCTTTTCCCCGGAATGAACAAGGTGCTTCAATCTGCAGGCAGGGTGATCCGGACAGAGACGGACAAAGGAATGATCCTCCTGCTCGATGACCGCTTTCTCCAGAGAAAATATCAGGAAATGTTCCCGAGAGAATGGGAAAACTGGAAGGTCTGCGATATGAGAAGCGCAGACGAATATATGAAAAAGTTCTGGCAGACATGACAGGCGGACGGTCAGTCTGCCTGTCGGTCTTCGGGCTGAAAATAGCTGAGAAATTCCTGCGCTGCGCGGGAGAGGGGGAGATGATCATTGTAGGCGAGGACCAGCTCCCTTTGTGGGAGATCTTCCTTTGTGTCCAGCACATAGATCCCGTCGGTCCTGTCCGTGATACAGTAATCCGGAACAAATGCGATTCCCAGACCAATGCGGGCCAGATCGATCAGAAGATCATTGCTGGTCAGTTCGATTTCAGGAACGAGGTCGAGCTGGTGCTGCTGGAATAACTGATGGAGGAATTCGTTCGTGGTACTGTTTTTATCCAGCATGAGGATAGGGTAACGGATAAGCTGCCGGAAAGTGAGCTTGCGGCCCCGCAGTTCCTCAAAGGCGTCTCCTGCAATGAACTTGTCACGGAAAGACCTTATCTTTACGATCGAGGCAGTGTTGCTAAGATAATTGTTCGGATAATTTACTATGACCAGATCTACAAGGCCGTTTTTCAGCAGCTCAGCACATTTTACCGAAGTCTGATTGATTACTTTGATGTGAGCGTTAGGGAACGTCTTGTGAAAGCGCTTAAGGTAGGGAATGAGAAAATAGCGGCAGATCGTATCGCTTGCTCCAATGCGGATCTGACCTCCGGTAGTGGCGGCTTCAAGAAGCTGTGCCTCTCCTTTCTGGATCAGGTTCATGGCAGGTTCAATATGCCGCATGAGGATCTCCCCTTCAGGGGTAAGCTGTACTTTTTTTGTGCTCCGGATAAACAGGATCTGATCGAGCTTTTTTTCCAGAGTCTTGATGGACTGGCTTACTGCAGACTGGGAGATGAAAAGCTGCTTGGATGCTTCTGAAAAATTCAGGGTAGATGCAACATGGTAGAATACTTTATACAATTCGTAATTTATATCCATCATTATAAGACCTCCTAATAAATCGTGATTTTATTATAAGATATAAAGCGGAAGAATACAACGAAAGGATTGACTTGTTATGAAAAAAATTCAATGGGCGGCAGGGATCATTCTTGCTTTCGCGGTCATGGCTGCGCTTCTGATCACAAGCTTTGAGATCGCAATGTATGCGGATTTTGGCGTGTATGAGAGGGAGTATGAAAAATATGATGTGCTTTCAGATCTCGATATGACAATGGAGGATACGATGTATGTCACCCATGAGATGATGGATTATCTGCGGGGGGATAGAGATACGCTGTCTGTTATCACTACTGTGGAGGGAAAGGAGCAGGACTTTTTTAATGAGCAGGACCGCTTCCATATGGCGGAGGTCAGGGATCTGTTTCTGGGAGGGCTGAATCTCAGGATCGGTGCCGCGGCAGTGGCTGTTGTCTGCCTGATCTTTCTTCTGTTATCCAAGGCGGATCTGAGGAGGATGCTATCCAGAAGTTATCAGATCTCACTTGCGGTCGTCGGAGCAGCGGTTCTTCTGCTGGGAATTGCAGTGGCGATAGACTTTAATGCAGTTTTTGTCGAATTTCATCACATTTTTTTCGACAATGATCTGTGGCTCTTTGATCCGGCCGAAGATTATATGATACGGATGCTTCCAGAGGGGCTGTTCGCGGATATGGTGATCCGGATTGGGGCGATCTTTGTGACAAGTCTCCTGATCCTCCTTGTTATCAGCATTTTTGACGGAAAGTTACGCAAAAAAGCAAAAAAAGAAAGCAATTAGGATAACTTATAAAAAAGATTAATCATATTAATTGTACTAATGGAGAAAAATGTGATACCATAGGAACAGATATCTGTAGGCAGCATGTGCAGATGGCTGTACATATAAATATGCAAAGGAGAGTGCTTATGAGTAATGTAAGGCGCGTGTATGTTGAAAAGAAAGCGGAGTTTGGAGTGGACGCAAAAGAGCTGAGGCATGAGGTACGTCATTATCTTGGAATCAGCGGCGTCACGGGAATCCGGGTACTGATTCGCTATGATGCGGAAAACATTTCTGACAATACTTTTGAGCAGGCCTGCAAAGGTGTGTTTGCAGAGCCTCCGGTAGATCTTCTTTATAAAGAAGAATTTCCCGTCAATCCGGGAGACCGCATTTTTTCTGTAGAATATCTTCCGGGTCAGTTTGACCAGCGTGCGGATTCTGCGGAGCAGTGCATCCGTTTCATCAAAGAAGATGAAAATCCGGTCATCCGGACTGCGGTGACCTATGTTATAGAGGGAGAAATATCTGACGAAGAATATCAGATGATCAAGAATCATTGTATCAATCCGGTAGATTCAAGAGAAGCGTCAGATGAGAAACCGGAAACGCTGGTGACAGTTTTTGATGAGCCCGATGATATCAGGATCCTTGACGGGTTCAGAGAAATGGAAGAAGAGGAATTCAAATCTCTGTATGATTCGTTTGGTCTTGCAATGACGTTCAAGGACTTCCTCCATATTCAGAGATATTTCCGGGATGAGGAGCAGAGAAATCCGACGATGACGGAGATCAGGGTACTCGATACGTACTGGTCGGATCACTGCCGTCACACGACGTTTTCCACCGAGTTAAAAGAAATCAGCTTTGACGAAGGGGACTACAGGGAGCCTATCGTAAAAACATACGAGCAGTACAGGAAAGACCACGATGAGATTTTTGCAGGACGTGACGACAAGTTTGTCTGCCTTATGGATCTGGCCCTTATGGCAATGCGCCGTCTGAAAAAGGAAGGAAAGCTGGAAGATCAGGAAGAGTCGGACGAGATCAATGCCTGCAGTATTGTTGTGCCGATCAAAGTAGACGGCGTGGAAGAAGAGTGGCTCATAAACTTTAAGAATGAGACTCATAATCATCCCACAGAGATCGAGCCTTTCGGAGGCGCCGCAACCTGTCTGGGAGGAGCCATCAGGGATCCTCTCTCAGGAAGAACCTATGTTTATCAGGCGATGCGCGTGACAGGAGCTGCCGATCCGACGGTTTCCGCAAAAGATACACTTAAAGGAAAGCTTCCGCAGAAGAAGCTGGTCCGCGAGGCTGCGCATGGCTACAGCTCATACGGAAACCAGATCGGTCTTGCGACAGGCGCGGTAAAAGAGATTTATCATCCGGATTATGTTGCAAAGCGAATGGAGATCGGAGCGGTCCTCGGAGCTGCGCCGCGCCGTGCGGTAATCCGTGAAAATTCGGATCCGGGAGACATCATTATCCTTCTTGGCGGCCGGACAGGCCGTGACGGGTGCGGAGGAGCAACAGGTTCATCCAAAGTACACACGGAAGAGTCCATCGAGACCTGCGGTGCAGAGGTGCAGAAAGGAAACCCGCCCACAGAGCGTAAGATCCAGCGTCTGTTCCGGAGAGAAGAAGTGAGCTGCCTGATCAAGAAGTGCAATGATTTCGGCGCAGGCGGAGTCTCTGTTGCCATCGGCGAGCTCGCGGACGGACTTCGTGTAGAACTTGACAAAGTGCCGAAGAAATATGCCGGTTTGGACGGCACGGAGATCGCGATCTCAGAGTCCCAGGAGAGGATGGCTGTTGTAGTGGATCCAAAAGATGCGGAGCAGTTTATGGCATACGCAAAAGAAGAAAACCTGGAGGCAACAGAAGTGGCTGTCGTGACAGAATCCCCGAGGCTGGTACTTGTCTGGAGAGGGAAAGAGATCGTCAATATCTCCCGGGCTTTTCTGAACACAAACGGCGCCCATCAGGAGACTGCCGTGGAGGTAGAGATTCCGGGGCGGGAAGGAAGTTTGTTCCGCAGAGAGGAAGTGGGGGATGTAAAGGGAAAATGGCTTTCCACATTGTCTGATCTGAATGTGTGTTCCCAGAAAGGTCTGGTGGAGATGTTTGACGGATCCATCGGAGCCGGTTCTGTATTCATGCCTCATGGCGGAAAGTATCAGATGACAGAGACTCAGGCGATGGTGGCGAAGGTGCCGGTACAGAAAGGGGAGACAGACAGCGTCTCCATGATGAGCTATGGCTTTGACCCTTACCTGTCAAGCTGGAGTCCGTATCACGGAGCAGTCTACGCGGTGACAGAGTCAGTGGCAAAGATTGTTGCTGCGGGCGGGGATCACAGTAAGATCCGCTTTACTTTCCAGGAATATTTCAGGAGGATGACAGAGGATCCGAAGAGATGGAGCCAGCCTTTTGCAGCGCTTCTGGGCGCTTATGCGGCACAGATCGGATTCGGTCTGCCGTCGATCGGAGGGAAGGACAGTATGTCCGGAACATTCCAGGATATCGATGTTCCTCCGACACTGGTCTCCTTTGCGGTGGATATGGCGCTGAAAGGTGACATCATCACGCCGGAACTGAAAAAAGCCGGAAACCGGCTTGTATGGCTGAAGATCGACCGGGATGAATATGATCTTCCGGTTTATGACAAGGTTCTTGAACAGTACGGAAAATTTACGGATGATATCCGGAACGGGCGCATCATCTCGGCGTATGCGCTTGACCGCCATGGCGTGATCCCGGCAGTCAGCAAGATGGCGTTCGGAAACGGGCTTGGCGTAAAGATAGAGCATAATATGGACCCGCGAGATCTCTTCGCTCCGGCATTCGGCGATATCATTGCCGAAGTTCCTGACGGACAGGTCGGGAACCTAAGTATCACATACACTGTCATTGGCGAGGTGACAGAACGGGCAGATTTTGAATATGGAAACACAGTGATCAGTCTGGAAGAAGCGGAAAAGGCATGGACAGGCACGCTGGAGCGTGTGTTTGCCACAAAATCTCCATCCGATTCCCCGGAGCCTGTCAAAGAGAGGCTGTACAGCACCGACAGTGTTCATATCTGCAGCCATAAACTGGCACAGCCTACTGTGTTTATACCTGTGTTCCCGGGAACGAACTGTGAGTATGACAGCGCGAAAGCATTTGAGCGTGCGGGCGCAAAAGTGATCACGAGAGTATTCCGGAATCTGGATGCTGAGGACATCAGATCTTCTGTCGCAGAGTTCGAGAAAGCCATCGGACAGGCTCAGATGATCATGTTCCCCGGCGGATTCAGTGCAGGGGATGAGCCGGACGGCTCCGCAAAGTTCTTTGCCACTGCGTTCCAGAATGCAAAGATCAAAGAGGCGGTGGAGAAACTGCTGTCAGAAAGGGATGGTCTTGCACTGGGAATCTGCAACGGATTCCAGGCGCTCATCAAACTTGGGCTGGTGCCGCATGGTAAGATCGTCGGGCAGACAGAGGATTCACCGACACTGACATACAATACGATCGGGCGCCATATCTCGAAAATGGTGTATACGAAGGTAGTGACAAACAAATCGCCATGGCTTCAGGGAGCAGAGCTGGGTGGTGTGTATACAAATCCTGCTTCTCACGGGGAAGGACGTTTCGTTGCAAGTGCGGAATGGCTTGAAAAGCTGTTTGAAAACGGACAGGTTGCGACCCAGTACTGTGATCCGGAAGGGAAAATCAGCATGTCCGAGGAGTGGAACATCAATGGATCTTATTGTGCCATCGAGGGAATCACGAGCCCTGACGGAAGGGTCCTTGGAAAGATGGCTCACTCTGAGCGCCGCGGCGATTCCGTAGCAATCAATATTTACGGCGAGCAGGATATGAAGATCTTTGAGTCTGGAGTAAAATACTTCAGCTAAGCGAGACAGAAAAAACTTCAAAGCATTGAAATATTCGGGGGCGGTGGAGCCTTCACAGCCCCCGAATATAAGCAATTGCAGATGCTGTTTAAAAAATTTGAAAAATTTGAAAAAAACTGTTGACATTTGGTGGAAACTGATTGTATAATAGCAAAGCAGGTTGCGGGTGACAAACTTAAAACCTGGTGAATATGGGGTCTTAGCTCAGCTGGGAGAGCATCTGCCTTACAAGCAGAGGGTCATAGGTTCGAGCCCTATAGGCCCCATATCCTGAAAAATTAATATGGCGGAATAGCTCAGTTGGCTAGAGCACACGGTTCATACCCGTGGTGTCGCTGGTTCAAATCCAGTTTCCGCTACTCTCTGAAAACCCCGTGTTTACGGGGTTTTTTCAATATACAATTCTATACAATTTTTTAACACACTAGTAATTTACTCTGTTCCAAAAGTATATTCCGGCTGAGCCGGACGAATTATCTTATTAATCAAGGGGCGCGAATCGCAGCATTTTTGGAGTGTTTTGTCAATAGTTTTTTGAAAAAAGTGGGGTAATTTATAAAAAAGATTCTTGGAAGCCGCATAGAATGGGGCTTAGAGATTCCTAGAGCCTATTGATTTCAGAAGAGGAGGAAAAGAACCCTGGCAAATTATCTTTCAGTTGTTTTCTCAAGTTTATTGTACATTATGTATATCTATTGCGCCTGAAAATTATAAAAATTGTCTAATGTAGAAAAATGTAAATTGTTATATTATTAATTTGTGGTGTGATTTGGGACGGAAAGGAGTTAGTATGAAAAAAAGAACAAAAAAAACGTCTGTCTCTATTATTGGTTGCACTATGCTTAATATCAATTTTCGATATTTCTACATCGGCTGAAGAATCTTCTGATACAAATATGGATGAATTAAGTATACTGCTTACTGCAAATTCTGTATTGAATACCGAAACAGATGATTATTGGACATATTCCGACGGTGATCAATACGAAATTATTCCACTGTATAACAAGCAAAATGAAATTAGTGCATATTATGTTCACTTTAGTTCTGGCGGATATGCTGTGGTTAATAATAATATAAATAATCCTGTGGTATTAGAGTTCGGCGAAGGAGATAATAATCAACTTCAAGAAATAATAAATAATAATGCTGAACCACATATAATTTATAATAGTCCATTCTCCTTATATGAAGAAACTGAAGTAAATGCACTGAGCACCTCCGAAGAATACAATATTTATGATTATTATCCGGACCTAAAGGAGACAAATTCTGAATTAGCAAATCAATTAAAAGAACAGAAAGCCATGGTAGAAAATAATCTTAACGCGCGAAGTGATTATGGGTTTATAAATTGGGACGATATGGATAATGATAGTTACACATCGGATAATATTGATTATCTTTCAGGAACTGACTGGATAACTACCTATCAAACAGAAGATTTTGGAAATAATCATTGCGGAACTGTTTGTGTTTCAAATCTGGCCTTATACTTTGAAAATGCTGGTAAAATCAATACAAATGCTACTGGAGAAGGTGTCTTCATATGGGCACATCAATATGTAGGAAATGGTCCAAATCCGACAATAGCGCCTGCAGCTAAAGACTTTTTTGCTGATATGGGATACAATTTAAATTATCAGACTTGTTCAACTACAGATTCTTATAAAACGGCAATATCAGCATAAAATCCATGTGGAATTCTACTGGCAAATGGAATTGTTGATTGGCATTGGATATTGGGAGTTGGTTGGAGACAATATTCTTCAGGTGAGCTCTATTTTAGAATCGTGGACGGATGGAATGATACTGCCAACAGATTTTATAGGCCATATTCAGGTTCACTTTGGATTTCGGCAACACGATATTGGTTGTAAAGCTAATAAGCTGGGAATAGGATATGCGGTTAAAAAGTATTTTCTATATATTATTTAATTGTTTTATAAATTTGTTTATCTTTACGATATTAAGACACCTCTCGTACACGAGATATACATCATACTGTTTTAACTGGACGGCTGAAAACAATTATTTATATATGTGGGCATTGGTTCTACTTTTAGTCTTTTTCAAAAAGTATATAATTGCGTATAGTCTAACAATAGGCAATTTATTTGGAGTGACTATCGGGCAATATTTAGGAGATTATATTCTAACGATAAATTCAAGTAAAATCACAAGTTATACCTCAAATGAGGAGGCCTATCATTTGAACTATCACTATGGTGCATTTATTTGGATTATAATTGTTATTGTGTTTTTTGCAATTGGTATTATTGTGCAGTATAAATGGATGAAGAAGATGTTTTTGACCTCATAGTTTAGCATTATGCTGCTCTGCTTGCACGTCTCTGGATTGCCCTGTATACTGTCATCAGTATATAGAAAGAAAAAGGGTTCCAGAGCACCCT
>NZ_JACJLR010000011.1 GCF_016902345.1 Mediterraneibacter glycyrrhizinilyticus
TGGATGATCTTAAAAGGCTTCCCTATAAAAGAACCATTGGGGAGAGCAATCGACATCCAGGTAAAATCGGCACCAACATCAAGGCCGACAGAGAGGTAAGAAGAAACGCTGTCAATCAATGTAAGTAATCTTTTGTAATGCATGATAAAAATCCTTTCCGGCAGGCATCCATTTCCATAAGGCGGATACACAACCTAGCGGCTTATACAGGTATAGCCTGAGGCTTCCCAACCAGCCAAACCATAAATCACCACCGAACGGACAGACAGACTTTCTAAGAGGTTTCTCCGGCGTAAGGCCGGGTCCCAAGGAGGAGTCGTCAATCGCCCTGCCTCAGTGATTATACCTCATGATCAGACTTGGTGCATCATGGAAGCCACAGACACGGTAAGGAAACAATAACTTCTGATGGAGAGAGAATCCCTCCTTCAGTTATTCATTTAGACTTTGCAACTATTAACCCGTAGTCATTATTGACTACACCATTATTATACTAGGAGGAGCAGGAATGATACTGGAGTGTAAAGATCTGACGAAAACATTTGTGGGAAAAAGAGCGGTTTCCAATGTAAATCTGAGCCTGGAAAAGGGCAGGATATACGGGCTGCTGGGAGAAAACGGGAGCGGGAAGACGACATGGATGAAGATGATCGCAGGGCTTACGAAGCCGTCGTCAGGAGAGATCCTGTACAAAGGCCATCCGCTCTGCTGCAGGGATAAGGCGGAGATCGCCTACATGTCTACAGAGCCATTTTTCTATGATTATATGAAAGTTTCTGATGTGGGACAGTATTATGAGGATTTCTTTTCAGACTTTGACCGGGAAAAATTTACGGAGATCGTGGGTAAGATCGGGCTGGAAGACAATATGAAAGTGAGAAATCTCTCCAGCGGGATGAGCGCAAAGCTTAAGATCGCAGCAACTTTGTCAAGGAAAGCGGTCCTCTGTCTTCTGGATGAGCCTCTGAACGGGATCGACTATAAGGCAAGAGAAGAAATTATCTCCCTGATACTTGACGAGGCAGGTGAGGAGAATACTTTTGTGATCTCCACGCATCTGCTGGAAGAGGTGGAGAGTTTTGTGGATGAGGCGATATTTATCAAGGCGGGAGAGGTGTTGAAGGTGGCAGATCTTGAACAGGAGCGGATCACCAGCGGCAGGTCTCTTGCGGACATCTATATGGACATCATGTAAGGAGGAGGAAAAGATGGGAAAACTGATAAAATACGAGTGGAGAAAACAGAGGACGTCAAGAATGGTGATCCTGATCAGTCTGGCAGCGTGCCTTGTCCTGTTTCTGGGAGGTCTGATCTTCCAAAACGATCCGGCCCTGGCTGTGGCTATCCTGCTGATGGTGTTCGGTTCCATATTTGTTCTTTTTTATACGGGGATCGAGAGTATCCTGGTCCTTAACAGAGATCTGAAGACGAAGCAGAGCTATATGCTCTGGATGGTCCCCAGATCGGTGTGGGAGATCCTGGGAGCAAAATACATCTGCGCCTTTCTACAGATGCTGTTTGTCTTCGGGATCTTTGTTGCGGCGGCGTGCCTGTGTACTGTTGCGGCGGTGCTCAGCGGCGGGGGTATCCGGGAGCTGGTGAAAGCAGTGGAATCACTGGTGCGGTCGATGGCGAATGTGAGAGTGGACTGGGGCATGATCCTGATCGATCTGATCTGGTTTGCAGTGAGCATGCTCATTGGCTGGACAGAGGTGATCCTTGTGGGATTCCTTGCGGTCATTATATCCAGAACGGCACTGATTCGTTCAAAATTTGCGGGAGTGCTCTCCGTGGTCCTCTTCTTTGTGATCATCTTCCTGATCGAAAGAGGCATGTCCATGCTGGGGACACTTCCCTGGGGAAATGTCTCAGGGGCTGCGCCCGGGCTGGAGATCTGGCAGATTGTATATTATCTGCTGATGAGTGTGATCCTGTTTCTGGTATCCGGGTGGCTGTCGGAGAAAAAACTCAGTGTATAGGCGCTACGGGGAGGCTGTCTTCGGTCAGTATTTCGGAAAGAAGGCTGACATATCCACCGGAAGCAGCGCTGTAAATTCCATATTTTCTCCGGTAATGGGATGGCGGAAGCTTAACCGGTGGGAGTGGAGCGCCTGGCGGGAGATGAACTCCATGTCAGGATTATAGAGATAATCTCCGATAAGGGGATGACCGATATATTTCATATGAACACGGATCTGATGGGTACGGCCTGTCTCGAGAATGAGAGAGACAAGGCTGTGCCCGTTTTCTTCTTTTACCACACGGTAGTGGGTGACCGCGTTTTCCCCGTGTTCCTGATCGATCTTCCGCTCGATCAGGGAAGTTCCTGCCCGTCCGATGGGCGCGCTGATCGTACCCTCCGGCGGTGTGATGCTGCCTCTCACTATGGCGAGATATTCTCTTGTGACTTCGTGGCGTACTGCCATGCCGGAGAGGATACTGGAACTGACCATGTGCTTGGCGATCACAGTCAGACCGGAGGTGTCCCGGTCCAAACGGTTTGTACACCGGAAGATGAAAGGCTTTCCCTGCTGCTCATAATAATACATGAGCGCGTTCGCAAGGGAATTCCGGTAATTGTTAAGAGACGGATGGGTGGGCATCCCTGCTGGCTTGTTGACGACGATCAGATCCTCGTCCTCGTAAACGATATCCAGGGGGAGAGCTGCCGGTGGGATGTTGGGAGAGGACTCGTTTTCCTGGATATGTACTGCGAGCACGTCTCCCTCAGAGAGCGGAGTTCTCATATAGGACCAGATCCCGTTGATGAGAATACTCTCGGGCATTTTTTTGAGCTGGGTCAGGTTCTGGTAGGAATATCCCTTTCTGCGCAGGAATTGTTCGATGCGGAGATTGTTTTCTGTATTTTTAATGGTGTACGTGATGATTCGGTCCATGGGATGCCTTTCTGTCTAAATATTCTGAAAATGCTTTTAATTGGTGCCGTGTACTTTTGAAAAAGTGTCAGGCACCTGTTGAAAAGGTGTCAGGTACTTTTTCAAAAGTACCTGACACCTATGAATCATATCACATTATCTTGAAATAGTGACATGTTTCTGGAAATTTTATCATGTCTCTTTGTAACCGTTTTTCCTATAATGATCACAACAAAGATAAAACAAAAAGGAGGAATGTTTTATGAAGAAGAAAAGAGTGCTTGCATTTGTACTGGCAGCGGCGATGGTTGGAGGACTGGTGACAGGCTGCGGCAGTTCAGGCAGTTCGGATGGAGGAAGCAGTTCATCTGACAGCAGTGAAGCGACAGGAAAGGTTTATTACCTGAATTTCAAGCCGGAACAGGCTGACCAGTGGGTAGAGCTTGCTGAGCAGTACACAGAGGAGACCGGGGTGCAGGTTGATGTGCAGACGGCGGCTTCCGGCACATATGAGTCACAGCTGAAGTCAGAGATGGCAAAGGATGAGGCGCCGACGCTGTTCCAGGTAAACGGTCCGGTTGGACTTGCAACATGGAAGGATTACTGCTATGACCTGTCAGACAGTGCGGTATACAAAGATATATCCAGTGACGACTATGTGCTGAAAGACGGAGATCAGGTGCTGGGCATCGCATATGTGATCGAGACATACGGACTGATCTATAACAAAGCGATCCTGAACGACTATTTCGAGGCAGACTGGTCTACGGTAAAATCTATTGATGAGCTGAACAACTTCGAAGCGCTCAAGACCGTGGCAGAAGAGATCCAGGCACACAAAGATGATCTTGGAGTAGAAGGGGCGTTCACATCTGCAGGAATGGATTCTTCCTCAGACTGGAGGTTCAAGACACATCTTGCGAACCTGCCGATCTACTATGAGTACAAAGACAAAGGCATCACATCCACAGATGCGATCGAAGGCACATACCTTGACAACTACAAACAGGTATGGGATCTGTACATCAACAACTCAACCTGTGAGCCGTCCATGATCTCCTCCAAGACAGGCGAGGACGCGGCATCCGAGTTCGCTCTGGGCGAGGCAGTGTTCTATCAGAACGGTACATGGGCTTACAATGACATCAAAGATAATGAAGTGGCAGACGAAGACCTCGGCATGCTCCCGATCTACATCGGTGCTGACGGAGAGGAAGATCAGGGACTCTGCACAGGTTCTGAGAACTACTGGTGTGTAAATAAGAACGCATCAGAGGAAGATATCCAGGCAACACTTGACTTTATGCAGTGGGTAGTTGAGAGCGATACAGGACGCGACATGCTGGCAAATCAGATGGGATTTGTGACACCGTTCACAACATTCTCAGATTACCTTCCGTCCAATCCGCTGGTGCAGGCGAACGAAGAGTACAATGAAGCAGGCAAGACTCCTGTAAGCTGGAACTTCACGACAATGCCGTCTGAGAACTGGAAGAACAACGTAGGAAGCGCACTTCTTGAGTATGCACAGGGAACAGGAGACTGGGACGGCGTTGTGACAGCATTCGTAGACGGATGGGCAACAGAGTACGCAGCAGCAAACGAATAATGATAATATAAGGAAATTTTATGGGATTTCCTCCTAAAGGTTTCGAGAAAAGGGCTCCGGCAGTTTCTGGCGGAGCTCTTTGCAGGAAGGAGAGGGAAACATGCAGAAAGCAATAAAGAAATATTTTCCGATCTTTGTACTCCCTACGATGATCGCGTTCGTGATCGGATTTCTGGCTCCGTTTATCCTGGGGATCTATCTTTCATTTTGTGATTTCACGACTGTAACGGATGCAGAATTCATCGGGATCGATAATTATCTGAAAATACTGGGGGACAAAGAATTTATCCATTCGCTTTGGTATACGGCGCTCTTTACGCTTGTCACGGTCATCCTGATCAATGTACTTGCCTTTGCAGTAGCGCTGCTGCTGACAAAAGGGATCCGGGGAACAAATATATTCCGTACCGTGTTTTTCATGCCGAACCTGATCGGCGGCATCGTGCTTGGCTATGTATGGCAGCTTCTCTTAAACGGAGTGCTTGCCAATTTCGAGAGGACGCTGACCTATTCCGAATGGTTTGGATTCTGGGGACTTGTCATCCTGATGCTCTGGCAGCAGGTGGGGTATATGATGATCATCTATATTTCCGGGATCCAGAACATCCCGGGAGAACTGATCGAGGCGGCAAAGATCGACGGGGCAAAGCCGTCGCAGATCCTGCGTCACGTGACGATCCCCATGGTCATGCCGTCCATCACGATCTGTACATTCCTGACACTGACAAACGGCTTCAAGCTGTTTGACCAGAACCTTGCGCTGACCAACGGTGCTCCGTCCAAGATGTCCGAGCTGCTCGCGCTGAACATCTATAATACGTTCTACGGCAGAGCCGGATGGGAAGGCGTCGGACAGGCGAAGGCAGTCATATTCTTTATCATTGTAGGAGCGATCGCACTGATCCAGAACAAGCTCACTACTTCTAAGGAGGTGCAGCAGTAATGGGAGCAAGAAAAGCAAAACACGGCTGGCCGTTGACCATATTTTTTACGATCGTAAGCCTCCTGTATATGTATCCGATCGTGCTGGTCTTCATTAATTCGTTTAAAAAGAAAGCATATATCAGCAAATACCCGTTTAAGATCCCGACCGGAAATATGTTCGTGGGGCTTGAGAACTACATTCGGGGAATCGAGCAGACCGGGCTGGTCGAAGCGTTCGGGTGGAGCATCTTTATCACAGTATTTTCTGTGGCTGCGATCATCCTCTGCTGTTCCATGTGTGCGTGGTACATCAGCCGTGTACATACAAAAGTGACGAAAGCAATTTATATCCTTTGCCTGTTCGCCATGATCGTGCCGTTCCAGATGGAGATGTACACGCTGTCAAAGATCGCGAACATGCTCCATATGGGAAATCCCTGGGGGATCGTCATCATCTATCTGGGATTCGGTGCAGGCCTTTCGGTCTTCATGTTTACGGGATTTATGAAATCCATCCCACTGGAGATTGAGGAGGCGGCGATGATCGACGGATGTACGCCGCTCCAGACATTCTTCCGGGTGGTCATGCCAATCGCAAAACCGACCTGCATCACGGTGGTGATCCTGCAGGCAATGTGGATATGGAACGATTACCTTCTGCCGTCCCTTGTGCTGGATCAGAGAAAATACAAGACGATCCCGATGGCAGTACAGTACCTAAAAGGCGGCTACGGCTCCGTTGATATGGGAGCCATGATGGGAACGCTGGTGCTGGCGATCGTACCGATCATCATCTTCTACCTGTTCTGCCAGAGATATATCATCGAAGGCGTTGTGGCAGGCGCTGTCAAAGGGTAGGGTGGAAAGGGGACGAAGCCGGCGCGCCGTGCTGCATCGGTGTGCGGCGCCCGCTTCCTCAGCCTTTTTGGAAAATGATAAAGCCGGGTCAGACACTCGTCCAGTGGGACTTCTGTCTGACCCGGCTTAACCATTTTCACAAAATGTCTTCGTCTGCTCCTGCGAAACGCACCCCTCATGCAGCACAGCACGCCGGCTTCTCGGCTTTCCAGGCCGGGAGGGGGTTCTGCGCCGGGGGCGCAGAACCGTGTCCGGGGGACGCTGCGCTGCCCCGGACATGAGCAAGAAAAGCGCAGCCACAGAAGGCTGCTCCGATCGGAACAAAGAAGTTTTTCTCTTCCCGGCCGGAGGCCCCAGGAAGGCAGCTCCCGGCAGCGCTTTGAGCAGCCGGGACCGCCTCCTTCCGTCCACCCCTCCCCAATACCTTCCGGCCGGAACAGCCCAGCCGTGGAGGGGTGTCACGTACAGACCGTAGAACAGCGCCGGCACTTAGAGCGCGTCCTTTGCGCTCTTACGTGTCCGCTGCGCTGCTTCTCCGAGCGGGAGCGGGTCTGCTAGAGACACCCCTCCACGGCGTGCCCGGAAGATGCGGTCCTCCCGGGAGAAGACCGATGCATACCGTTCCAGCCCGAATCTGCGGACGAAGAGTTCGCATTTGCACAGAAAGAGATAATAGGGATTCAGCCCTTCACCGTACAGGCTCTCAAAATTTCCCTGCCCTTTTGAGATGATCACATCAGCTTCCAGCAGGACACGGCGTGCCTCGGGGCTCAGTTCTGAGAGGACTGTTCCGGGTGCGGCGTTCCCGTTTCCGATGCAGGGGATGAGCCCGGTCAGCCCGACTGCCTTAGCATCCTCCATGGTGGCGTCGTTGATCACGTTCTGTCCTCTTACGATGGCGGTGATCTTAAGATCAGGGAACTCCTCTTTGAGATGGCGGATGAAGATCTTATCCAGAACGATCTCCCCACAGTTGTCGGTCAGGCAGACAAGAGTGTCTGCACTGCGAAGGTCAGAGAGAAAAGCCTGGTATTCTTCCTCCGGTACATTTTCGCCGGCTGCTTTTTCCAGAAGAGAACCCAGTACGGTCTTGTCTACATTTTCCACGGCGGAGAAATCAATATAATTTCCGGCACAGACATACTTGATACATTCTCTCAAAGGATCCTCCGAGTCACGGATCCGTCGTTCGATCTCCTCTTCCATACTGAGAAGCAGGTCGTTATACAGCTTTTTCTGTGCGGAGAAATCTTCGGTCTGCCCCCAGAACTGTCGGTGCAGAGTGTCGATCTTTTCCGCCAGGGACGGCGCGGATGCGGACTGCCCGTTTTGATACAGGATCCCGAGTACCTGGTGCATATATTCGGATTTCTTTTCTTCGTCAGGGAACTGACGGATGAGCTTCTCCTGCTTTGAGATGAGACAGGAGATGCACATGGAACTTGCACGCATGAAATATCACATTCCTTTCTTTCTTGCAGAGTATAGCTTATTATACCAACTGTCACAGGGTTTTTGAATACTGTATATTAAACCTATACTGCAGGGCGGATATTGACGGAGTGTGCCTGAATGCGCCCGGCCGGGCGCTGGATTTATCAGAGGACTTATATTATAATAGTTTACATGGCGGCGGCAGGACGAGGGCTGCGTTCCGATACGGACAGGATTTATCTGAGAAAGGAATGGGAAGATGCTGACAATTTTGATCGTGGATGACGAGAAGCTGGAAAGAAATGGGATCAAGTTCCTGCTGAAAAGAGAACAGGAAGAATTCCGTATCCTGGAGGCGGCGAACGGAAAGGATGCGCTCGGCGTGCTCATGAGAGAGCCGGTGGACATCCTTTTTTCGGATGTGAAGATGCCGTATATGAGCGGGCTGGAACTGACGGGGCAGGCGAGGGAACTCTATCCGGATCTGGAGATCGTCATCTTCAGCGGATATAATGATTTTTCCTATGCAAAAGAAGCGCTGCGCTATGGCGTGGTGGATTATGTGCTCAAACCGGTGGACCCGGAGGAGTTTCACAGGACACTGGAGCGTGTGATCGGACATATAGATACAAGACAGGCAGAGGAAGCGGAACAGAACCGGCAGGAAGACTATCTTCGAAAATATTTCTTTATCAATTACCTTTACAGCGGGAACCGTGAAAATCTGGACCACCTGGAGAAACTTTTTGGCGGCGGGAGAGAGGAACTGAACCAGTGCAGGAGGATGATCCTCGCAGGCGCTTCCAATGGATTTTTTGAGACAGAGGAAGAACATTTTATCGGGAATCTGAAAGAGCAGTTTCACAGGGATTTAGGATATATCAATCTGAATTCAAATGAGTCAGTATTTTTGTTTACAGAGAAATATACAGATTACCGACAGCTGGCCCGTAAGCTGTATGAGTTCTTTCGAAATCAGTATGACTGTGAATGCTATCTTGCAGTCAGCGCACCCCTCGAAAGGATAGAAGATGTGCCGGAAGAGTTTCGGAAGCTGGAGTCCCTTCTTGAGGAACAGTTTTATCAGCCGGGACAGCATGTGCTGATCAGCGGTGAGGAAGCAGAAGGGCAGGAAGCCCCGGCGGAGGATTCGGAGCTGATGGACCGGATCAGCCGGGAGGTACGTCAGAAAGATGTGATCCATTTAAAACAGGACTTTGGGAAGCTGGAACAAAAGTACAGGGGGAACCGGCAGTTTTCGGAGATGTATGTCAAATTTGTATTTTCCAGCATTTTAAAAGAGGTTTATGAACAGCTCTCACCCGGGGATGAAAAGGTCCTGTCGCGGAAAGTTGACAGACTGTACCGGTGCAGGAAGATCCAGGATGTGATCGGCATCGTATCGGATGCGGTCTCAGAGTTTGAGACGAGCATGAATGAACAGAAGGACGGGATGAGAGAGGAAATCGCCAAGGTAAAGACTTATATCCAGCATCACTACAGTGAGAAAAATATCGGCGCGGAAGAACTGGCAGGGATGGTCTACCTTTCCCCGGGATATTTAAGCGCTGTGTTCAAGGAAGAGACGGGGGTGACCCTGAACCGTTATATTCGGGAAGTGAGGATGGAGAAGGCAAGGGAGCTCCTGGAGGGGACAAACATGAAGATCGCTCAGATCGCGAAGGAAGTGGGCTTTTCCAACAGCTCCTATTTCTGCAGGAGCTTCAGGGAGTTTTTTGGAAACACGCCCGAGTCCTGCCGGAAAGGAAAGGTGACAGATGAAGAAGCTGCTCCAGTCGTTTAAAAACCTGAAATTCAGATACAAGCTGACTCTGCTTGTCCTGGCGGCAGGGCTGATCCCAGTGTCGATCATCGTAGTGTACATGCAGAGCGGGATGATGAACCTGCTCCATGAAAATGAGGTCGATAATCTGGAAAAATCTCTGGAACAGGCGGTGGAGACGATCGAGAACCAGGAACAGATCTATGAGAATCTGGTAGATTATCTTTCCTATTCACAGGACCTGAGGGACATCCTCACAATGGAGCCGAAATCAGATTATGAGACTTACAAAGAGTATGTGGATGTGGCAGACCCGCTTCTTCAGATGCCTCAGCTATACCACAGAGAGATCCGCGAGATCACCCTGTATGCGGAGAGTATCGAGGTGCCCCACGGGAACACACTGATGCCCCTATCCCGGGCGAAAGAGCAGGAATGGTATGGACAGCTTGAAAGCGGAACTCTCATGCAGTGGACAGTCACCCGCGGAGCGGATCAGGAGATCACTGCATCGAGAAAATTTTATGACGGCGATGATATTACAGCCGTCCTTTCCATGAGCCTGAACTACAGATCTGTGCTGGAGCCCTTTACCAATCTCTTATTGGACAATATGGGCGGGATCATCCTGGACGCTGACGGGAGAGTGGTATACGCAGGATATTCTATGGATGAAGAGTACAGACCGGCTCAGTCGGAGTCCCTGGACTACATTCAGGATAATTACACCTGTTCGATCCGGGAGATGGAGGGCACAGGCTGGACTTTCTGTATGTACAGGCCTACGGAGATCATCACCCGGTCAGCCATGGATCTGCTGATCGGTAATATTCCTCTCGTGGGAATCTGCATCGTGCTGCTGGTACTTCTGGGATATCTGTTTTCCCGCCGGATCGTCTCCTGCCTGGAGCGCCTGACGGAAAATATGAACCAGATCCACATGGGCTTTCGAAAAGTTACAGTGAGCAGCAACTCCAACGATGAAGTGGGTGTGCTCATCCGGTCATTCCGGCGGATGATGGACCAGATGAACCATCTGATCTCGGAAGTGTATGAAGGGAAGATCCGGCTGCAGAATTCGGAGATGAAGGCGCTCCAGGCGCAGATCAATCCCCACTTTCTATATAACTCCCTTTCTATCATCAACTGGAAAGCTCTGGAAGCGGGCGAGGAAGAGATCAGCAGGGTCACGCTGGCACTTTCCACTTATTACCGGACCAGCCTGAACCGTGGGGAGACCATGACCACGGTGGAGAATGAGTTGAACAACATCCGGGCGTATCTCAAGATACAGCTCATTATGCATGATAATAGTTTTCAGGTGATTGAAAACATTTCTTTGGATACGGAAGCGATGTGTCTGCAGACACCGAAGCTGATCCTTCAGCCTTTCGTGGAAAATGCCATCGACCACGGACTCGACCTGTCAGAGAAAGAAGAGAAATGTCTCACTGTCTCCGCGAGCCAGGATGTGGATTCCATCTGGTTTGAAATCAGGGATAACGGGGTGGGAATGGAAAAAGAAAAGGCGGAGGAGATCACAAGTTATCAGTCAAAAGGATACGGTGTCCGCAATGTATGTGAGCGGATCCGGGTCCTCTACGGTACGGAAGGCATTGTCCGGGTGGAAAGTTCTCCGGGCGAAGGAACAACTGTGGCGATCCAGATACCGAAAAAGCCAGAAAAGAGGATGGGATGAAGAAGAACAGATTGATCTATGCAGGGCTTGCCTTTGCTGTACTCCTGCTCATTGGGCTATGTGCTTATAACAGATACGGCGGAGTGACGGGCGGAGAGGAAACTTCGAGCAAGGCTGTCTCTGACGCGGGAAAACAGCAGGAAGAGCGACAGTGGGAGGAAGCGGAGCGCACACCCCTGGGGAAATATCCTGAGACCGTAGAATACACTCTGGGTAAGATCTCAGGGAACAACAATTCGAACCTTCCGGTGGGGGATACCTATGAGGACAACGCCTACACCCGGTATCTGAAAGAAGT
The DNA here is from genome assembly GCF_016902345.1 of Mediterraneibacter glycyrrhizinilyticus. Classification (GTDB taxonomy): domain Bacteria; phylum Bacillota; class Clostridia; order Lachnospirales; family Lachnospiraceae; genus Mediterraneibacter; species Mediterraneibacter glycyrrhizinilyticus_A. The sequence continues at coordinate 11,482 of NZ_JACJLR010000011.1, forward strand.
GCTAAACATACAGAATGAGGATGTGTTTGAGCTGGAGACAGACGGATCTTATGAGGAAGCGCTGGAAGTGGCGATCGCGGACCGGGAGATTCCGGATGTTCTGGTGGTGAACGGCTGGGATAATCTGGAGCGGCTTGTGGAAAACGGACTTGTGGAGGACCTGACACAGGTATATGAGGAGTGTACGACAGATATGATCAAGGAAATGTATGCGAGCTACGGGGAGGACCTTCTGGGTTCCGCCACGTTTGACGGGAAACTCTATGCGTTCCCCAATACTGCCATTGACGACGGAGAGATGCTTCTCTGGCTGCGGACAGACTGGATCGAGAAGCTGGGGCTGGAAGAACCCCGGTCCATGGACGAAGCGATGGAGGTCATCCGTGCATTTGTGGAGGAGGATGTATCAGGAGACAGGCAGACCGTGGGGCTGGCGTGCAGCACGGAAGTGATCGCGGGATCCAGCGATACTTACGGTGTGGATGGTATTTTCACAAAGTTCGGCTCATCCCCGGAAAAATGGATCCTGGGGGAAGACGGGAAGGTCGTATACGGTTCCCTGACGCCGGAGACAAAAGAAGCACTCGGCTATCTCAACCAGCTCTATGAAGAAGGGATCCTGGATTCGCGCTTTCTTCTGAGAAAGCCGGAAAACATTGACGAGCTGATCGAGGAAGGGCGGTGCGGAGCGGTCTTTGGGCGCTGGTGGGCACCGAACAATCCGCTGAGTATTTCCTACAGCGCGGACAGCACGGCAGAGTGGAAGCCCTATCTTTTTGAAGAGGATATTGCGGACCGCCCGCAGACGTTCGAGTCTTATGATGACTGGATGTATGTGGTGGTACGCAAGGGATATGAGCACCCGGAGATCGTGGGAAAATACGTGAGCGCCATCTTTGACTATGCACGCTATGAGGATGATAAGTATGCCAGTGAGGTCAATGAGTATTTTTCCATCAATGTAGATCCCACGGCGCGCCCCATGAATATCAATGTGGATTATGTGGATGCTCTTTATCGCTGCGAGGAAAATCTGAAGAAGGCATTGAACGGGGAGATCAGCGTGACAGAACTCTCCGGACTTGAGAAGTCTTACTATAATACATGCCGTTCTTACCTGAACGGGAACCTGACAACGGCAAACGGCTGGGCGGCTTATGCCTCCCGCATCCAGGCGGTGGAAGTGTTAAATGAGGCGGAAGCCCAGAAGATCCCGGCAATCTCCATGGGAAATGCGGACGGGGAGATACCTCAGAGTCTGCAGGATCTGGAGCAGGAGACATTTCTCCAGATCATCGCAGGGGAGAAACCTCTGGATTATTTTGATACTTTTGTGGTAGAATGGTACGAAAACGGCGGCGCCGAACTGACAGAATCAATAGAGAGGAATATAGGATAATGGACATTAATCAGAGACTGACAGAAGAACTGAGTGTGAAACGCTGGCAGGTAGATGCAGCGGTGAAACTGATCGATGAGGGGAATACGATCCCCTTTATCTCGAGATATAGAAAAGAAGTTACCGGCTCTTTAAATGATGAGCAGCTCAGAAAGCTTTATGAGCGCCTGGTCTATCTGCGCAATCTGGAAGAGAAAAAGGAACAGGTCATCGCAAGCATCGAAGAGCAGGGGAAGATGACTGAAGAGTTAAAGAGGCAGATCCTGGCAGCGGAGACCCAAGTGGCAGTGGACGATCTTTACCGCCCCTACCGTCCCAAAAGGCGTACCCGCGCGACGATCGCGAAGGAAAAGGGGCTGGAACCCCTTGCAGCCCTCATCACTCTTCAGAAAACAGGAGAGCCGCTGGAGAATGCGGCGAAGGACTACATTTCAGAGGAAAAGGGCGTTCTGACGGCGGAAGACGCCATTGCAGGGGCGAAAGACATCATCGCAGAGTCCATTTCCGATAATGCGGATTACCGGAGCTGGATCCGGAGAACGACAATGAAGAAGGGAAAAGTGACTTCCACTGCCAAGGACCCGGAGAAAGAGTCTGTCTATGAGATGTATTATGAGTTCGAGGAACCTGCAGCGAGACTGGCGGGGCACCGGATCCTTGCCCTGAACCGGGGAGAGAAGGAAAAGTTCCTGACTGTGAAAGTGGAGGCGCCGGAGGATGAGATCTTAAGTTATCTTGAGAGAAAGGTGATCCGTTCGGAAAATCCGTATACGTCCCCGGTCCTGAAGGATGTGGTGGAGGACAGCTATCACCGTCTCATCGCCCCGGCGATCGAGCGTGAGATACGTAATGAGCTGACAGAGAAGGCGGAGGACGGAGCGATCGAGGTGTTTGGGAAGAACCTGCACCAGCTCCTCATGCAGCCGCCCATCGCGGGACATGTGGTCCTGGGCTGGGATCCGGCGTTCCGCACGGGATGCAAGCTGGCTGTGGTGGATCCCACCGGAAAAGTGATCGGGACGACAGTCATCTATCCCACTGCGCCGACAACGCCGAAGAAGATCCAGGCGAGCAAAGACCTGCTGAAGAAGATCATCCCGAAGTATAACATCTCTCTGATCTCCCTCGGAAACGGGACTGCATCACGGGAGTCCGAGCAGTTCATCGTAGAACTCTTAAAGGAGATCCCGGAGAAAGTGCAGTATGTCATCGTAAACGAGGCGGGAGCGTCCGTCTACTCGGCGAGTAAGCTGGCAAGCGAGGAGTTCCCCAAGTTCGATGTGGGGCAGCGCAGCGCCGCGTCCATCGCAAGAAGGCTGCAGGACCCTCTTGCCGAACTGGTGAAGATCGACCCGAAATCCATCGGCGTGGGGCAGTACCAGCATGATATGAACCAGAAAAAACTGGGAGAATCCTTGAACGGCGTGGTAGAGGACTGTGTGAATAAAGTCGGCGTGGATTTAAATACAGCGTCGGCGCCGCTTCTGTCCTACATCTCCGGAATCAGCAGCACCATTGCGAAAAACATCGTGGCATACCGGGAAGAAAACGGAAGGTTTACGGACCGGAGAGAACTGCTGAAAGTACCGAAACTGGGACCGAAGGCGTATGAGCAGTGTGCCGGTTTCATGCGCATCCAGGGCGGAAAGAACCCGCTGGATTCCACCGGCGTCCACCCGGAGTCTTACAAGGCGGCGGAAGAGCTGCTGAAGAAGCAGGGATTTACCCCGGAGGATGTGGCAGAGCATCGTCTGACCGGACTCTCGCTTACGATAAAGGACTATAAAAAGACAGCGGAAGAGCTGGGGATCGGAGAGATCACGCTGCGGGATATCGTAAAGGAACTGGAAAAACCGGCGAGAGATCCCCGTGATGAGATGCCCAAACCGATCCTGCGCACGGACGTCCTTGAGATGAAAGACCTGAAAGAAGGGATGGTCCTTAAGGGAACGGTGAGAAATGTCATCGATTTCGGCGCGTTCGTGGATATCGGCGTGCATCAGGATGGTCTCGTCCACATTTCCCAGATCACGGATAAATATATCAAACATCCGCTGGAGGCAGTGAGTGTGGGAGATATCGTGGATGTGAAAGTGATGAGTGTGGATTTGAAGAAAAAGAGGATCCAGCTCACGATGAAAGGAATATAGGAATATAGTATAAATATAGTATTTAAAGGGACAGGCACAGGTGGAAAGATGTCTGTCCCTTTTTCAATAGGTGCCGTGTACTTTTTAAAAGGTACACGGTACATTTTGAAAGAATTTTCAGATTTTTCTGACTCTTGCCCTGAGTTTTGGCCCGATGACAGCAGCCAGAATGATCTTAAGCATATCCCCGGGAAGGTAGGGGATGACACCGGCAGCAAGCGCGGCGCCAAAGGAAAGGTTCATCTGTCCTGCGAGCCAGAGGGTGCCAAAGGCATAACATACCGTGAGCCCCGGTATCATTCCGGCGACAGCGGCGGACTTTTTGCCGGGAAAGCGGTCCATCAGGAAACCCTGGATCAGCGCAATGAAGAGAAAGCCGATCAGGTATCCGCCTGTGGGACCGGCCAGCTTCCCAAGTCCTCCTCCAAAACCGGAAAATACAGGGAGCCCTGCCGTGCCCAGGATCAGATAAACGAGCACGCTGGCTGTGCTGCATTTCATCCCCAGCATATACACCGTGATATAGACTGCAAAATTTGTGAGGGAGAGTGGGACCGGGCTGACGGGAAGAGGGATGGAAAACGGTCCGAGAATGCAGAGCACTGCGGTCATGAGACCGATCAGCGTCAGTTTTTTTGTTCTGCTCTGTGATGTGGTTTCAGGGAAAATAATCTTATCTGCCATAGTGTATTCCTTTCTTTCGAAAAAAATATTTGCATATCATGTTTACATGACCAGGAAAAAGTATACAGATTCAGGAAGAGAATGTCAACTTTAAAATAGAATAAGTTAACAATGCGGCGCGGGATAGATCAACGATATGATATTGGAGCGGTTTTTTCACAAAAATGTTATAAATACCTTTCCCGCCGTGTGTTATAATATGAACATTGATGCGGGGCGATATCACTGCGGCAGGATGGAATAAATTTCAGGGAGATCGAAGATGTTTGGATATGTTACCATATGTGAGCCGGAACTTAAAGTTAAAGATCTGAAAAAATACAGGGCATATTACTGCGGACTGTGCCGGATCCTCAAGGAGGATTACGGATTCATGGGGCAGATGACCCTGACCTATGATATGACGTTTGCCGTGATCCTGCTGTCCTCGCTCTACGAGAGCCAGACCGAGACGCAGATGCACCGGTGCAAGGTCCATCCTGTAAAGAAGCAGTTCATGCTCATAAACGAGATCACCTCCTATGCGGCGGCGATGAACGTTCTTCTGGCCTATTATCATATGGAGGATGACTGGGCAGATGAGCGCAAGGTGAGCAGTCTCATGACGAAGAGCCTGATCCATAAAAAGGCAGAGCGGATCAGCGAACAGTATCCCCGTCAGAGCGGGGCAATCCGGAAATGGCTCCGGGAGCTTGCCCTCTGCGAGGAGGAAGGGAGCATGGATATTGACCGTACAGCCGGATGTTTTGGACATCTTATGGAGGAACTTTTCGTATATAAAGAGGATATCTGGGAAAAGAACCTTCGCCGGATGGGCTTTTTCCTCGGGAAATTTATCTACCTTATGGATGCCTATGAAGACCTGCCGGAAGACATGGAAAAGGGAAGATACAACCCTCTGAAAAACATATACGGGCAGGAAAACTATGAGGAGAGGATGCACCAGATCCTCTGCATGATGATCGCAGAGAGCACGGCTGAGTTTGAAAGAATGCCATGTCTTGTAGATGTGGACATTTTGAGAAATATATTGTATGATGGTGTTTGGAGTCGTTACAATAAGATAGAGATGAAGAAAAGTGAGGAACGAGGGAAATGACAAAGAATCCATATGATGTGCTCGGTGTATCACCGAACGCATCTGATGATGACATAAAAAGGGCATACCGTGATCTGACAAGAAAGTATCATCCGGATGCCAATGTGAACAATCCGCTGGCGGATCTGGCGGAGGAAAAGTTCAAGGAAGTCCAGGAGGCATATGACACGATCATGCAGGAAAGGGCTTCCGGCGGCAGTTCGGGAGGATATTCTTCTGGCAGTTCCAGCAGTTATTCCTATGGCGGTTCCTCTTCCTATGGCGGGGGATATGCCAACACTCAGATGGATCCCAGGCTTCAGGCTGCGGCAAACTATATCAACAGCCGCCGTTACCGGGAGGCGCTGAACACGCTGGACCAGGTGCCGGAGCGCTCCGCGATGTGGTACTATTTGAGCGGCTGCGCCAATGCGGGGATAGGAAATAACATCCTTGCAAGGGACCATGCGGCGCAGGCGGTAAACATGGAGCCGAACAACATGCAGTACAGACAGCTTTTGAATCAGCTTGATTTCAGCAGCAGGAGATATCAGGGAAGCCCCTATGGGAGCGGTTACGGCCCGGGAGGATCTTCCTGCGGAACCGGAAATATGTGCTGTGACCTGTTTATTGCAGACCAGCTATGCGAATGTATGGGAGGAGATCTTTGTTCATGCATGTAAAGGCAAAGACGATGGCATTCGGCGGTCTGCTCCTTGCGCTGACTGTTGTGTGTATGGCGCTTGGGAGCATCATCGAGACGAGTACATTATTCTTACTGGCGGCAGCTTCATTTTTTGTGGGAGTTGTGATCCGCGAGTTCGGACTGAGAGTCGGCATGGCATTTTACATCGCCGCCGTCTTTCTCGGACTGATCATGGCGCCAAACAAATTTTATGTGCTCACCTTTGCAGCGATGGGATTTTATATCTGGGGAATCGAAGCGGTGTTCCGCTGGCTGGAAAAACGGCCGCATACGAGGAACCGCAGGATGCTTTTCTGGATCGCAAAATATGTGATCTTCAATATTATGTATATCCCGATCGTGGTTGTTTTTCGGGATATGCTGTTTTCCAGCTCCATATCTGACGCAGTTCTGATCGGTGTGATCCTTGCCGGACAGATTGCCCTTCTGATCTATGACCGGGCATATGAATATGCTCAGGTCTGTGTATGGGGGAAGATCAGGGGAAGGATAATGTCATAAGTGTGTAAGGTTAAATAAGGTGCCGTGTACTTTTACAAAAGTACACGGCACCTTTCGCAATGTTTCGTAATCCGTACAAAAGGAAAGAGCCACATTGCTGCGGCTCAAAGGGGGAAAAAGTTTATGAAAAAGTGTTCTTTTTAAGAACAATTATAGTATAGAAAACAGTTGTGTAAAAATTGTGATCAAGTTTTGAATGGATTATGAACAATCGGATAAAAAAGTATGAAAGCCGACAGCAGGCTACTCTCCTTGTGAGCAATAACAGCAAACTCGTAGAAAATATATGCAATGTACCGGACTCATATTGAGTGTTAGAATAGCACCATGAGCTCATGGATTACCAAAGATATTTTCAGAGAGAAAGAGGAGAAATGCAAAATGGGTAATATGAAGTACAACCGCGCAAAGATCTGGCAGATCGCCTTGTTTGCGCTTAACATGATGTCCACAAATATGTACCTGTTCCTGATGTCCTATGTATCTTATTATGCGACCGGACTTCTGGGAATGGCAACGGTATTTGTATCTACACTGGCGACAGCAATGAGGATTTTCGATGGGATCACAGACCCGATCATCGGATGGATGATGGATCATGTAAAAGGAAGATTCGGGAAGTTCCGTCCTTTCCTTGTGATCGGAAATGCAGTTCTGATCCTGTCGATGGTCCTGATGTACAAGACCACTCACCTTGTCCCGGAAGTGATCCGGATCCCATATTTTGTTCTGATCTATGCGCTGTATATTCTTGGATATACGATCCAGGGAACAGTTACTACGGCGGCTCAGACACTTCTGACCAACGACCCGAAACAGAGACCGCTGTACGGAGGATTTACGGGAGTTTATATGGTGTTCCTTCAGACAGGATTTACTTATCTGATCGCAAACTACCTTGTCCCGAAATACGGTGAAATGGGATATGATTTCTTCAGCGAGCTGATCGTCTGGGTTATCGTCATCGCCCTGATCATGATGGTATGCGCGTTTATTGCCATTGCCCCGAAGGACAAGGCAGAATACTACGATCAGCTTACATCACCGGAAGAGGATAAGGCAACCTTTAAAGATTACTGGGAGGTATTGAAACATAACCGTGCGCTGCAGATGCTGATCATTTCTGAGTCAACGGATAAGCTGGCAATGACGATCGCATCAAACTCTATCGTAGGCGTGATGCTCTTTGGAATCATTATCGGTGATTATGAGGTGATGGGAAATCTTTCCGTGATCACAACGATTCCGAATCTGATCCTTCTGTTCCTCGGTATCATTGTAGCGAGAAAAGGCGGTCAGAAAAAGACATATGTACTGAGTACATGGGGATGTGTGATCATGCAGGTGTGTATGACACTTCTGTTTGTCTTCGGAGATCCGACCCAGATCAATCTGAGGTCTTTCAGCTTTATGAACATTGCGTTTGTAGTTCTCTACCTGGCTGTCAACGGCATCCGCAATATCGGCAGCAATATGATGATCCCCATGATGGCGGACTGTACAGATTATGAGCTTTACCGCAGCGGACGGTATGTGCCGGGAATGGTAGCGACAGTTTATTCTTTCGTAGACAAACTGATCTCATCTTTTGCAACGACGATCGTGGGAGTCTTTGTTGCGGCCATCGGTTATGCGAGCACAACACCTCAGATCGGAGATGAACTGACAACGGGCATCTTTGTGGTAACAATGTTCCTGTATAACGGTATGCCGATCCTCGGCTGGGTGGCATCTATCATTGCGATGAAATTCTATCCTCTGGACGGAGCAAAGATGCAGGAGATCGAGGATCACATTGTAAAAGTAAGAGAGAAAAATGCGGCATTAAATGCAGCGGGCGGAGAGCAGAAATGAGAGAAGAAAACAGACATGTAATGCCCCTGTGGGGTCCATACTCAAAAAAATATATGGGCATATCCCGGATCATGGAAGAGAGCAGCATTGACGGGAGCCGATTTGATCTGGTCGTTTACCCGACTTATGCAAACAGCGCTGTGCCGGTGCCGAACGTGACGGTTCCGTCGGATTATCATCCATGGGAATGTGATACGGAAGGAAAATTTTTCCGCTACCGGTATGAACTGCAGTGGAAAGACCAGCTGTATGCAGATGTGGATCTTTTTGAAGTAGATGATGAGACCTGGGGAATCCGTGTGGATTATCACAACAACACCAACAAGATCCAGCACTGCCTTCTGAATCTTTTCGCAGCGATCGAATATCCTCAGAGCATGACATGTGAACCGGAACTCCCGAAAAAAAGGGAGTTCTGGAAAGCCCTGGACCATCAGGGCTTTGAATTTGCGATTTCGCGTCCATGGGAAAATCTGTTTTTTGACGGTATGAGAAGAGGCGAACAGTTCCGTGCGGATTTTACCGGCGGAATGGCGCTGGCAGAGACATTTTACGCTATGATGTACCGGAACCGGGAGACAAAAATGTTCGGAGGAAATGCAGGAGACAGGCTGGTTTATGACAGAATGCTGGAGAACAGCTACCAGGATGCAGTGCTGACAATACGCTATTCCACATATCAGACAGACGAGGACGTTGTGTTTGACAGCAATTACGGACCGATCTGCTTTAAAGCGTGCAAGACTGCGGAAACCGTGTCAGTTCCTCTATCCCGTCTTGAAAAAGGAGAGTTCCGGCTGGAAATGTCATCCAGAGGGACAGATGGAAACGGGGTGATGTTTGACTGTCTCTGTATCACGGAAGCGGCAGATCAGGAACAGATCCGTTTTAAAACGCACAAGAGGAATGTGATCCCGACAATTACTTTTGAAGGGGAAAAAGTCAGATACGAGTATCACCATGGTGAGAAACCCATGTTCCTTGGGATTCTGAACAAACGTGTGCGGAGCAGGAAACTCTACTCGGGATGCCTGGAAGACGCTCTGATCACCAGGCTGACAAACTCGGATGAGACCTATGACAATCTGACAAGAAGTTTTTCCGGAGCATTTATGGAGAAACATTCCGATGAAGGATTCTACCATACCAATGTGGTGGAAGCGATCTTTCTTCCGGGGCAGAGCACATCGGTCCAGTATGCCTATGTTGCTTCAGAAGATGTGAACCTGACGAAAAAAGAACTGGAAGACGCGTGGAAGATAAGGTCAGGAACAGCAGAGGATGACAGTGTGAATCCGGAAGGGAAAGAATATGAGTTTTCCACGAGACTGATGAAGACAGCGCTGTTTTCAAATGTAGTGTATCCCATTTACAGACATGGGGATAATATTGTTCACTATACTCCGGGAAAACGGTGGGACAGCCTGTACACATGGGATTCCGGGTTTATCGGGCTGGGACTTTTGGAATACTCAAAAGAGAGGGCAGAATACGTGCTGGACACCTACCTCTCTGAGGAAGATAACACGGACTTCGCATTTCTGGCTCACGGCTCCCTGGTGCCGACCCAGTTTTACCTGTGGAATGAACTGCTGATGCGCTCGTCAGAGCAGGAGAGGGAGAATCTGAAAAAGTATTATCCGATGCTGAGACGCTATTACCGCTTTATGGCGGGAAAATCGGAAGGTTCCACAATGGCCAGGCTGAAGAGCGGAATGCTGACCGTTTATGATTACTTTTACAACGCAGGCGGGATGGATGACTATCCGCCCCAGGTGGCAATGCACCAGCAGCATCTCGCGGACCGGATCGCTCCGGTCTGCAGCAGTGTGCATTTTATCCGCATCGCAAAGATCATTCGCAATACAGCTCTATATTACGGATATGACAGCGACGTGGAAGAATACGAGGCGGATATCCGAAAAGTATCGGAGGCACTTCTTTCAAATGCCTGGGATGAGGAGAGCGGTTATTTCGGATATGTGCTTCACGATCCGTCGGGAGAAAAGACAGAGATCTTCCGTACTCCGGAAGGAGAAAACTACAACCGGGGTGTAGATGGGGTGACCCCTCTGATCGCCGGCGTGTGCAGTGACAGTCAGGAAAGGAGGATGATGGAGCATCTGAAATCCGAGAAAGAACTGTGGACAAATGTGGGAATCTCCACGGTGGATCAGAGCGCCCCTTATTATAACGATAATGGTTATTGGAACGGAGCAGTATGGTTCCCGTACCAGTATCTTCTGTGGAGATCCATGCTGGATATCGGCGAGGCGGAGTATGCGTTCAAAATTGCGGAGACTGCACTCTCAGCATGGAAGCAGGAGACGGATTTCAGCTATAACACATTTGAGATGATCCAGATCGAGACGGAGAGAGGAGGATGGTTCCATCAGTTCAGCGGACTCTCAGCGCCTATTGTCGTGTGGTATCATGCGTACTACAAGAAAGGGACAGTAACGGCAGGATTCGATACATGGATCGACAGCACATGGTTTGATGATAGCTTCACAAAAGCGTGCGTCCGTTATGCAGTCAGAGAGCAGAGAGAAAATATTCTCCTTGTTGTGATGGACTCGGCTTATGATTATAATATAGAAATAAACGGAAAACCTGCCGAATGGACAGAACACGCCAGAGGTGCTTTTGAGATCCAGCTCGCACCGGGACAGGGAGAGGTTGTGATCAAAAAGAAATGAACAGCTACTATGACGAGTATACCGGATATCAGGCAATGCTGAGCTCCAGCATGGAGATCCATCTTTACAGGAACAAGGATATGGCCCCCCTGGAAGAACACTGCCATGATTTTTATGAGATGTTTTTTCTTGCTGATGGAAATGTGACTTTTCTGATCGATGAAGAAGAATATGTGATGAACCGGGAGGATATCCTTCTCCTTCCTCCCGGTATTTTCCACAGGGAAATTCCCGGACCAGGATACTATGAGAGGATCATACTGAGGCTGAATCCATGGTATTTGACCCGGCTTTCGACAAGAAAGACGAATCTGGCGAGCTGCTTCGTGTTTTCTGAAGAAAAGGGATACCTGCTGAAGGCAGAACCTTTCGAGAGGAACCGTATCAGGGCGGTCCTGTATGTGCTTCTTCAGGAGACAAAAGGAAATGATTTTGGGAAAGACATTCTGATTGAGTCTGAATTGAAGAGACTCCTGATCATGATGAACCGGTGTCAGTCGCTGAACATACCGGCAGAGAAAGCGGATACGCAGGAGGGCGGGAAAAACATGCAGGAAATCCTCCGGTATATCAATCAGCATTATACGGAGAACATCACACTGGACCTGCTCTGTGAAAAATTCTATATCAGTAAATTCTATCTTTCGAGAAGTTTTGAACGACTGACCGGACAGAGTATTTATAAATATATCCTGGAAAAGCGGATGATCATGGCGCGGCAGCTCCTGCTGTTCGGAGAACGTCCGACGGAGATATACACCCTTTGCGGTTTTACCAATTACAGTAATTTTTACCGAGCATTCAAGAAATATTATGAGATGTCTCCAAGCCAGTTTTTGAAAAATATCACCAGTATGGAACAGATGACGTGAAATATTGTATACAAATTTTGTGTCTTAAGTTATAATTTAGGAAAAGAAAACGGGGTGAAGTAATGGCAGTGGATATTAGCAATATTTTGCAGATTTTTGCAAAGGAGATCAGAAATCTGTTTCAAAATGCATTGGACAGTGTGATCGTGTATGGTTCATATGCCCGCGGAGATTATAATGAGTTATCAGACATTGATGTGATGATCCTGGTTGACCTTCCGGATACGGAAATAAAGAAGAGATTTGATGAAGTCAGCGATTTGGCATTTTCTTTCTTGATGAAGTATGGCGTGGATATTTCGCCGACTGTAAAAAATGTGGAGCACTTTAATTATTGGGTGGATAATCTGCCTTATTATCGGAATGTAAGAGATGAGGGGGTAAAGCTCAGTGCATGATGTCAATAAAGATGTAGAATTATCAAAATACAGATATTCTCTTGCGGAAGAAACATATAGAAATGCAAAAATGTGTTTTGACAATGGATTTTACCGTGACTGTATCAATCGTTCATACTATTCTGTGTTTTACGGAATCAGAGCAGTTCTGGCGTTGGGAAGCATTGATTTTAAGAGACACAAAGATGTTGTTGCATATTTTAACAAGGAATATGTCGCTACAGGAAAGTTCCCGGGTGAAATGGGGAGACGGCTGGTGCGGTTAAAAACGAAAACTCTTATCAAAGCCTATCTGGAAAAAGAACAGAAATAGCCTTATAAGCCGGAAAAGCCTGAAAATGTCAGCGTAGAAGTTCACAAATTCTCCAAAACCCCTTGAAATCGGCATTATAACGAGTTATATTAATATGTGGAAAAAGTAATAAATCTTCGGGGTCGGGTGAAATTCCCAACCGGCGGTATAGTCCGCGACCCGCTGTTTAAGCGGCTGAACCGGTGACTCGTTACAGGGAATTCCGGTACCGACAGTATAGTCTGGATGAGAGAAGAAATTCACTTTTTATTGAAGAAAATTCAATAAGAAATGTCATGAACGCATATGTAACCCCGAACCTTACGGTTTGGGGTTTTTCTATGCCGGGGATGCAGAGATGCCGCTATCAGTTGAACTCTGCAGAACCATATTGACAGGATTTCCTGGGAGATTTCCTTTTTTCAGTTATCTGTCTGCTGATCTGGCGCAGACATTATCAGCGGTCCATTTTAAAAGTGGGCGCAAAAAAGAAAAAGGAGAGATGGAAAATGAGTACAGAAACAAAAGCAGCAGTTCATTCGGAGCCCAGACTGGGCGTAAAGGCACTTGTAAAGATCGGAATGCTCGCGGCAGTGGCGGTCATCCTGATGCTTTTCGAGATTCCTCTTCCATTCGCACCGTCATTTTATGAAATCGACTTCAGCGAGGTTCCGGTCCTTGTAGGATGCTTTGCGATGGGGCCCTTCGCGGGAGCTCTGATCGAATTTGTGAAGATTCTTTTGAATTTTGTGATAACAGGAACAGACACCGCAGGGGTGGGAGAGATCGCGAACTTTATCATCGGTTGTTCCCTCTGTGTTCCGGCAGGGCTGATCTACCGCCGGAACAGGACACGGAAAAATGCACTGATCGGCATGGTGGTCGGGACAGTGACGATGACGGTGATCGGATGTATCATCAATGCTTTTGTCCTCCTTCCAACATATGCTGTTGCGTTCGGGATGCCGATCGACGCACTGGTGAGTATGGGGACAGCTGTGAACTCAAATATTACAAACCTGTTTACATTTGTGATGTTTGCCGTCGCACCATTCAATCTACTCAAGGGAATCCTTGTTTCAGTCATTGTATTTCTTATCTATAAGAAAATCAGTCCGGTGTTCAGAATGCACTGATCTGCCAAAAAAAGAGCAGATATGTAGAGAGATTTTTGTGAAAAAAGCAGACCTGGAGGAAGGTCTGCTTTAATTTTTCTGGTAAAAACAGGAGAAAGAGAAAAACGGAAATAAAAAAGTTGACAAATTAAGATTTTTATAATAGAATAGCCTCCGTAACAATTTTGTAATATCTGTAATAAAAATGAAAACAACTGCATATGTTTTAATTAAGATATACGTAAAGATATTGCAATATGTTAAGAGGAGGAGTATATGAAACAACATAAAAACAGGCGGATCCTTATGTCTTTGTATGCCGCCGCAACAAGTATGACAGTTCTGACCGGCTTTACCAGCCTGGCGGCGGAAACAGAGCCGATCAGTATTCAGACTACAGTTTCCGGTGAGGAGACTGCGGATTGGGGATTTTCTGATATTGCAGGGGAGATGCATGAGGAAGTCCTTACAGAGACAAAAACGGCAGCAGAGGAAGCACAGCAGGCTTATATCAAGAAACAGGAAGAAGAACGCAAAGCAGCAGAAGAAGCTGCCCGCATTGCTGCAGAGAAGGCTGCTGCAGAAGCTGCGGCACAGGAAGAAAAAGAACTTCTGGCTTCCCTGATCTTCTGTGAGGCGGGAAACCAGCCCTACGAAGGACAGGTGGCGGTCGGCGCAGTAGTCATGAACCGTGTGAAAAGTGGTTCCTATCCGGATACGATCTCGGACGTCATTTACCAGTCCGGACAGTTTACGCCGGCGATGACCGGATGGCTTGACTCCGTCCGGGCGAGCAGCGGATATACTGAGTCTGCGATGCAGGCGGCGGAAGACGCACTTGCGGGAAGCAACCCGGTGGGTGACTGCCTTTACTTCAGCACAGGCGGCTGGGGAATGCAGATCGGAGATCATTATTTCCATTAAAAATATCAAACAGTTATCAACAGATACTGATCGGACAGACATATGAAATCGATATGAAGTCAACGGCTCCTGATAAGAATATTCAGCTCTTATCAGGAGTCGTTCTGTATGGTATAATAATCGAGTTGTACGCAATACAGACCAGCATAGATTTTGTCTTGATTTTGGGGGAAACAGGAAATGAAGATCAAAGTGAGAAAATATACCATACAGGATACCCTTGCTGCCATAGAAATCTGGAATCAGGTGGTCGAGGATGGTGTGGCATTTCCCCAGGAGGAAATGCTGAACGAAGAGACCGGAAGGGATTTTTTTGAAGAACAGTCCTATACCGGGATCGCATACGATGAGGAAAGCGGCGAGATCGTCGGGCTGTATATCCTGCATCCGAATAACGTAGGAAGATGCGGACATATCTGCAACGCAAGCTATGCAGTGCGAAGAGATGTGCGAGGCTGCCATATCGGGGAAAAACTGGTCACCCACTGCCTGGAGACCGCGAAGACCCTGGGATTTAAGATCTTGCAGTTTAACGCGGTGGTCCGCAGTAATACATATGCGCTGAGACTTTATAAAAAACTCGGGTTCGTGCAGCTGGGGATCATACCGGGAGGGTTCCGGATGAAAAACGGGTCTTATGAAGATATTATCCCTCATTACTATGTTTTATGATCAAAGACTGAATATTCTTAAAAGACAGAAAATACCAACGGGTACCGTGCACTTTTGCAAAAGTACACGGTACCCGTTAAAAAAATCACAATTTGATATTCTTAAATGCATCCGCAAAAGCAGTGTTGATCGGTTCGTTTGCCTCTTTCGCCTGCTTTTTCATATAGCTGGCAACGTCCCGCTTGCTGACGCCTTTCCCTTCTTTGTTCCGGCGCTCCTGGAAAGCGGAAAGCTTCTCTTTATGCCCGCAGGAGCAGACAAACCGCTGGGCATCGCCTTTTCCGATCAGTTCCATCTTTTTGTGGCAGACCGGGCAGCGGGCGTTGGTGTGGCGGGAGATGGTCTCCCGGTATCCGCATTCTCTGTCCTGGCAGACCAGCATCTTTCCGTGCTTTCCGTTGACTTCCAGCATAAACTTGCCGCACTGGGGGCATTTGTGCCGGGTCAGGTTGTCATGGCGGAAGGTGCCTGATGCGGTGCGGATCTCCTGGATCAGTGCCTTTGTGTAATCTTCGATCTCAGACATGAACTTCCGGTCAGACTCTTTCCCCTTTGCGATCGCCTGGAGGCGCAGCTCCCACTGGGCGGTCAGTTCCGGGCTCTTTAAGTCTGCAGGGACAAGGGAGAGGAGCTGGCGGCCCTTTGACGTGATGTGGATCTCATTTCCTTTCTTCTCCATAAGGAAGCTGTTGAACAGCTTCTCGATAATGTCCGCACGGGTGGCAACCGTTCCCAGACCTCCGGTCTCGCCCAGTGTGCGGACGATCTTTTTATCTTTGTGCTCCAGATATTTGACCGGATTCTCCATGGCAGCGATGAGGGTCCCTTCAGTGAAATATGCGGGCGGTTTGGTCTTCCCCTCCGTGATATTGAGAGAGGTGACGGTCAGGTCCGCGCCCTCCCGGATATCAGGAAGCCCTGTGCCGGAATCCTGCGGGGAGAGCATGGCATGCCCTGAGAGCAGACCGGAAGAGAAGTCTAAAAGATCCTCTCCGTCTTCGTCTTCCTCCACATCCTTCCAGTCCGCGTCATAGACCTCTTTCCATCCTGCCTTGAGGATCACGTTCCCTTTTGCGTGGAATGTTTCCGCCCCGATGGTCCCGGTGATGGAAGTCTCCTCGTATTCGCACGCCGGCGAGAGGACGGCGAGGAAACGGCGGACCACCAGGTCATAGATCTTTCTCTCATCGCTGGTCATGTGATCCAGCTGGACATACTGCTCCGTCGGGATGATCGCGTGGTGGTCGGAAACTTTTGCGTTATCCACAAAAGATTTATTTCCTTTGATCTCCTGCATGGAGAGCCGTGCCGCTGCTTTCCGGTAGGGACCCACCGCACATGCCTTCAGACGCTCCCTCAGTGTCCCCACCATATCTGTGGTGAGATAGCGGGAATCTGTTCTCGGGTAGGTGAGGACTTTGTGGTTCTCATAGAGACGCTGCATGATGTTCAGCGTCATCTTGGCAGAATAACCGTATCTCTGGTTCGCTTCCCGCTGGAGCGCCGTCAGGTCGTAGAGAGCGGGAGAGAAGGTTTTCTTTGCTTTTTTCCTAACTTCTGTGATATGCAGTTTATTTCCTGCATTCCGGCAAATGGCATCGATTCTTTTCCGGTCAAATGTGCGCCCGGAGTTTGTCCGGCTGTCCGCCCAGGTGAATGTGACCTTCCCCGCGGAAGCCTTTAATCCGTAATAAGTCTGCGGTTTGAACCTGCGGATCTCTTCCTCCCTTGCGGCGATCATGGCGAGCGTCGGCGTCTGTACCCTTCCGCAGGAGAGCTGGGCGTTGTACTTGCAGGTTAAGGCGCGTGTGGCATTGATGCCTACCACCCAGTCGGATTCAGCCCGCGCCACAGCGGCGTGATACAGGTTCTCATAATCCTTCCCGGGACGCAGGTGGGCGAACCCTTCCCGGATCGCCTTGTCTGTGACGGAGGAGATCCACAGTCGTTTCAGAGGCTTCTGGTTTCCCGTCTTATCAAGGATCCAGCGTGCCACCAGTTCTCCTTCTCTCCCGGCGTCGGTGGCGATGATGATGTCGGATACATCTTTGCGGAAGATCTGCTCTTTCACCGCATGATACTGCTTTGAGGTCTGTTTGATGACGACCAGTTTCCAGTGTTTGGGAAGCATGGGCAGAGTGTCCATATTCCAGGTCTTATACTGCTCCCCGTACTGTTCCGGGTCAGCGAGGGTCACGAGATGACCCAGCGCCCATGTGACGATATAGTCTTTCCCTTCCATATAAGAATTCGTTTTCTTTCCGCAGCCGAGGACCCGTGCGATATCTTTTGCCACGGACGGCTTTTCTGCGATCACAAGATGTTTCATATGATAATTCTCCTGTCTGTCAGATAATTTATTCATTGCTCTGGCAAAATCCCGGATCTCTCAGGAATCCGGAAAGCTATACACTGTGGAATCCCTTTCCGATGATCTCACTTGTATTTGAGATCAGGATAAAGGCGTCCGGTTCATTCTGCTTGATAAAGTTTCTCAGTCGCACTGCCTGCACTCGGTTGAGCGCAGTCAGTATGATATGTTTTTCCTTGCCGGAGTAGGCCCCCCGCGCCTCAAAAACACTGGCGCTGCGGACAAGCGTGTGGACGATGTAGTCGCAGATCGGCTCCGGATGGTCGCATACGACGGTGAAATATTTCGACAGATTGAAACTTTCGATAAAGTTGTCCACCATAAAGGAACGGATCGCAAGCCCCAGGAGCGAGTACAGTCCGGTCTCCACGTCAAATACAAAGAAACTGAACGCGGTGATCACTGCGTCTGTGACCAGCAGGGCACGTCCGATATCAAAGCTGGAATACTTTTTCAGGATCATGGCAATGATATCCGTGCCGCCGCTGGACGCTCCGATGTTGAATAAAATGGCGGAGCCCAGCGCCGGGAGGGCGATGGCAAAGCAGAGTTCCAGCATGGGCTGGTCCGTCAGCGGCGCGTCAAGAGGCCAGATCCGTTCCATCGCCGAGAGCGCGACAGAGAGCAGGATACTGCAGTAAGCCGTCTTTGCCGCAAATTTTTTCCCGAGCACAAAAAAACCGATGACCAGCAGGATCATGCTGGCGATCAGGTTGAAGTCGCCGGCGGATATAAGTCCGGTCTTTGCCACCAGGACCGCGAGACCGGTGATGCCGCCGAATGTAAAGTTGTTCGTAAATTTGAAAAAGTACGTTCCCACCGCCATGATGAGCGTACTGAATGTCAGAAGCAGAAAATATTTTAGTTTGCTCTTCATCTGTTGTATCCTCCCCCAAAACATATCTACACGAATTGTAATCTCTGGAATATAAAAAGTCAACGCATTAATGGGAAGGCAGACGGAAATAATAGATTATCGTAACAGTTCAGCCATGCAGCTTGGATCCGCTGCTTTGCAGCTCTTTCCTGCTGAGGGCTGACAGGAGTATGGAGGGAGAAAGAACATGGACAGAAATCTGCAGATCCGGGACATCTATGCCAGAGAGATCCTGGATTCAAGGGGAAATCCGACGATAGAGACCGAGGTGCTGGCAGGGGAAGAGATCGTGGGCAGGGCGGCAGTCCCGTCCGGCGCGTCCACGGGAAAATATGAGGCGGTGGAACTGCGGGATGGCGGGGAGCGTTACAGGGGGAAAGGTGTGGAGCAGGCAGTGGAAAATGTGAACAGCAGGATCGCGCCGGCAGTGATCGGCATGAACGTGTTTGACCAGAAAGAGATCGACCGGGCCATGATCCGGGCGGACGGGACGCCGGATAAGAGCGCCCTGGGAGCAAATGCGATCCTGGGCGTGTCCATGGCGGCGGCACATGCGGCCGCAGCGGCGCTGAAGGTCCCGCTTTACCGCTATCTGGGCGGCGTACGGGGAAAACAGATGCCGGTCCCCATGATGAACATTTTAAACGGAGGCGTTCACGCGGACAATTCCCTTGATATCCAGGAGTTCATGATCATGCCGGCGGGAGAACTTTCTTTCCGTGACCGTCTGAGAGTCTGCGCCGAGGTCTATCATGCGCTGAAAGATGTGCTGAGATCCCGGGGGCTGAACACGGCGGTAGGCGATGAGGGAGGATTTGCCCCGGATCTTTCGGATACAAGAGAAGCACTTCGGGTCATCCGGGATGCGTCGGAGAAGGCCGGATACAGGATGGGAAGAGACATAAAGATCGCGCTGGATGCGGCGGCATCAGAGCTTTTCGATCCGGCAGCAGGAAAATACAGGTTTCCGGGGGAGAGCCGGATGCAGGGGAGGACAGTGGAGCGCTCGGCGGAGGAGATGATAGATTACTTTGAGGATCTGGCGTCGGAATTCCCCATTGTTTCTATAGAAGATCCTCTGGATGAAGAGGACTGGGAAGGCTGGAAGAAGATGACGGCGCGCATGGGAGAGTGGATCCAGCTGGTGGGGGACGACCTGTTTGTGACGAATACGGAGCGGCTGAAGCGGGGGATTGAGTTAGGCGCAGGAAATGCGATCCTGATCAAGGTGAACCAGGCGGGCACGCTCACGGAAGCCTTCGAAGCGATAGGAACGGCACAGGAGGCGGGATATCGCACGATCATCTCCCACCGGTCCGGGGAGACAGAGGACACAACGATCGCGGATATCGCAGTGGCGTTCAATGCAGGGCAGATCAAGACAGGCGCTCCCTGCAGGTCCGAGCGTGTGGCGAAGTATAACCGGCTCCTGCGCATCGAGGAAAAACTGGGAGAAGAGATCTCTTCGGAGTGAAGCAGAGAACACAAAGCAGAGGGGACAGGCGGAAATGCACGGGCGGCAAAACCATTTCCGGACAGGGCTGTCCCCTTTGATAAAGTATTGTTGACAAAAGAATACACTTCTTGTACTATTGTATTAAATTGATAATACAGAAAATGAGATGTTTTTTGATGTGCAGGAGGGAAAAATGGGAAGAGAATATGAAGATACAGAAAACGGGGCAGAAGTAAAATATGAAAAGCTTTCAAAGCGCGCGCTCCACTGCATGTATCTGGCGGGCATCATCGGAGGGATCGTTGTTCTTGCCATTATCGGAGCGGTCAATGTTTTCTGGCTGTTTCCGGAAGATGTAACGGTGGGAAAATGGATCTCCCTGGCGCTTGTGGTGCTGACACTGCTGGACGTCCTGGTAAGCCCGTATTTCCGGTATCACCGTTACCGGTACAGCATCAACGAGGAGTGCATAGACATCATTGAGGGATATCTGTTTGTGAAACGTAGTATCGTTCCCATAGAACGGATCCACAAACTGCAGACCGCCAAAGGACCTTTTGACCAGATCTTTAAAGTGGCAAAAGTGATCGTGACCACGGGCGGCGGAGATGTGACACTTTCCTTTGTGGAGGAAGAGAAGGCAGAGAAGATCGCGGAGAACCTCCGCAGGAGGATCAATGAGATCGTGAAGGAGCAGAGGGCGGAAGATGGAAGATAAGAGAAGATTTCGGAATCATATATCGATCATCATCGAACAGATCGGGGGCGGGATCCTGGCTCTTGCGGTCCTGGCAGTGTCGATCCTGCTTCAGAGTGCGGAAGAACTGGCAGAAACAGATTTTAGCTTTCTTCATGGAAAGACGCTGATCGTGATCCTGGCCGTGCTGGGGCTTTTGGCAGTCTCTGTGGGAAACCGCGTTTTTGCCTGGGCGAATACATATATATGTATAGAAGAAAATGCCATTGTCATTGAGCGGGGAAAAGTAAACAAGAAGAAAAATACGATCGGGATCCGCAATATCTCCAATATCAATATCGAGCAGAATCTTTTCGAGATGATCCTGGGAACCTGCAAGGTGAAACTGGATACAAACAGCCGGTCTACCGCAGACAGTACGGATGTGACGATCATCCTGAAAAAAGCGGATGCGGCAAAGTTTAAGGCGGAGATCACGAGGAAGATGCAGGGACAGGACCCGGTGCGGGATCCTGCGGCAGAGGACGAGGCATTTGACATCAGGGCAGAGTTTGGAGATGTCTTTTCCCATGGGATTTTCTCGGTTAATATCTTTTCCCTTCTTATTTTGATCGGAGCTTTTGCGGGAACAGTGGTGACAGTAGTCCAGATTCTGGAAAAGCCGAATCTGCTCAGCTCTCTTCTGGGGGCAGCGGCGGGGATCATCGTGGCGGCCGGCATCGTTCTGTCCGCGCTCTGGGACACGGTGAAAGACTTCATCCGCTATTATGATTTCCGCGTGAAACGCCGGGGAGATAAGATCTATATCAGATACGGCTTTCTGAAGAAAATGGAATATACAATCCCTGTGGATAAGATCCAGGCGCTCAAGATCCGTCAGTCCTTTGTGGCAAGGATTTTCCACAGATATATGGCAGAGATCGTGAATGTGGGGATGGGGGATGAGAAAGAGGAACAGAATTCCTTTCTCGTACTTTATTCCACAGAGAAGAAACTGAAAGAACAGCTCGAACTTCTTCTTCCGGAGTTCGCTCCCACAGCAGAGCAGAAAGTAGAGAGGCTCCCGGGGAGTGTGTGGGCAGCGTGGGCGCTGCCCGGAGTGATCTATGCGCTGGTGGTATGTATATCGGCGGCGGTGTGTGTGGTGGTCATGCCAAAGTACCGGATCCTGATCTGGCTGGGAGCGGCCGGGATGATCCTGATGGTCCTTATTGGAATGGTGCTCAAATATAAGACGGATGGCAGCGGAGCCGATGGGGGATTCCTGAAACTCTGTCACGGATATTTTGGGAAAAATTACATTTCCGTCCGGTATACAAATATTCAGTATATGGAGATAAAACAGAATTTTATTGCCAGAGCAGCCGGAATCAGGAGAGGAGAGATCCATCTTCTGGCCTCCTCGGCAAACGCGTCACATGGAATCCCGTATTTTAAAGGAAACCTGCACGAACGGATACGACAGGGGATGCTGGAACGAGAAAACAGGAATACAAACAGCGGCTTTTAAAGAGAGGAAGATAGTGTTATACTAAAAGACATGAAAAAAAGAAGAGAACACTTCTCACTGCACGAAGCAGAGCTAAGTGAACCGCTGTGCGCAGATGAGAAGAATAGCAGAGACAAGGAGATTGACTGAAATATGAGCATACACGACCTGACAGCGTATGAAGTAGTACAGACAGAGAATTTATCTGACCTGAAGTCAGAAGGAATCCTTTTAAGGCACAAAAAGAGCGGGGCGAGAGTCCTGCTCATGGAAAATAATGACGAGAACAAGGTGTTCGCCATCGGATTCCGCACGCCCCCCTCTGACAGCACGGGAGTTCCCCACATCATGGAACACTCTGTTCTGTGCGGTTCCCGGGATTTCCCGGTAAAAGATCCTTTTGTGGAGCTGGTAAAAGGATCCCTGAACACCTTCCTGAACGCGATGACCTATCCGGACAAGACGGTGTACCCGGTGGCGAGCTGCAATGACAAGGATTTTCAGAATCTGATGCATGTGTACATGGACGCTGTGTTCTATCCGAACATTTACAAACACGACGAGATCTTCCGGCAGGAGGGATGGAGTTACAAGATGGATGATCCGGACGGCGAGCTGACTGTCAGCGGTGTTGTCTACAATGAGATGAAGGGTGCTTTTTCCTCCCCGGAGGGAGTGCTCGACCGGGTGATCCTGAATTCTCTTTTCCCGGATACTTCTTATGCAAATGAATCCGGCGGGGACCCGGAAGTGATCCCGGAGCTGACCTATGAGCAGTTCCTTGATTTCCACAGGAAGTATTATCATCCGTCCAACAGTTACATCTATCTGTACGGAGATATGGATATGGAAGAAAAGCTTCGCTGGCTGGACGAGAACTATCTCTCGGATTTTGACGCGGCGGAAGTGGATTCCAGAATCCGTTACCAGGAACCGTTTTCCCAGATGAAAGAGGTGGTCCAGGAATACTCTATCACAAGTGACGAGAGCGAGGAGGATAATACCTACCTTTCCTGGAACAAGGTGATCGGGACTTCTCTGGATGAGAAACTTTACCTTGCATTCCAGATCCTGGACTATGCGCTCTTGTCCGCGCCGGGCGCTCCGCTGAAAAAAGCGCTGGTGGATGCGGGCATCGGAAAGGATATTATGGGATCCTACGATAATGGGATCTATCAGCCCATCTTCTCCGTCATTTCCAAGAATGCGAACGTGGAGCAGAAAGAGGAGTTCATCCGTGTGATCGAGGATACCCTGCGGGAGATCGCAGAGAAGGGCATGGATAAGAAAGCGCTCCGGGCAGGGATCAACTACCATGAGTTCCGGTTCCGTGAGGCAGACTTTGGAAACTACCCGCGGGGGCTCATGTACGGACTGCAGCTTTTTGACAGCTGGCTCTATGACGACGAGAAACCGTTTATCCACATGCAGGCGATTCCCACCTTTGAGTTCCTGAAAAGCCAGGTGGACACCGGATATTTTGAAGAACTGATCCGGAATTACCTGCTGGACAATACCCATGGCTCCATTGTCATCATCCGTCCGGAGCGGGGGCGCACGGCGAAGATGGACCAGGCGCTGGCCCGGAAGCTGGAGGCTTACAAACAGAGTCTGAGCCGGGAAGAAAGAGAAGAGCTGGTGAAGGCGGCGCAGGAGCTGGAAGCCTACCAGGAAGAAGAGGACAGCCCGGAAGATATGGCGAAGATCCCGGTCCTGAAGCGGGAAGATATCTCCCGTGAGATCGCCCCGATCTATAATGAAGAGAAAGCGGTCGGAGGAGTGAAAGTGGTCCACCATGACGTGGAGACCAACGGGATCGGCTATGCGACGCTGATGTTCGACCTGTCCGGCATCCGGGAGGAACTCCTGCCATACGTGGGCATCCTGCAGAGCGTCCTCGGGATCATCGACACAAACAATTACGAGTACGGGGAACTGTTCAATGAGATCAATGTCCACACGGGCGGGATCGGGACATCTCTGGAATTATATACTGACGTGACAAAGGTGAAGGAAAAGGCGTTCCGCGCTGCCTTTGAGATGAAAGGAAAGGCGCTTTATCCGAAGATGGACGTGCTCTTCTCCATGATGCGCGAGATCCTGATGGAGTCCAGGCTGGACGATGAGAAGAGGTTAAAAGAGATCCTTGCCATGCTGAAATCAAGGCTTCAGATGTCCTTCCTGTCATCCGGGCATACTACAGCGGCACTGAGAGCCCTCTCCTATACGTCGCCCATGGCAAAATTCAAGGATGATACAGACGGGATCGGATTCTACGAGGTGGTCAAAGAGATCGAGGAAGACTTTGACGGGCACAAAGAAGAACTGATCCGGAACTTAAAAGAGATCGCACAGCGCATTTTCCGTGCGGATAATCTGATGGTGAGCTACACCTCTTCACAGGAAGGGCTGGAACCCATGGAGAAGGCATTTTCCGCGGTCGCAGGAGAACTGAACGCAGGCGGAGAACTTCCGGCAGAGAACTGCGTGCTCCACTGCAGAAAACGCAACGAGGGATTTAAGACCTCCTCGAAGGTCCAGTATGTGGCAAGGGTCGGAAACTTTATCGACGGCGGCGCCGAGTATAACGGTGCGCTGCAGATCCTGAAAGTGATACTGGGATACGACTACCTGTGGCAGAACATCCGCGTCAAGGGCGGCGCTTACGGATGTATGAGCAACTTTAACCGGATCGGGGAGGCGTATATGATATCTTACCGGGATCCGAACCTGGAGAAGACCATGGAAGTCTATGAGGGTGTTGTGGAGTATCTGGAAAACTTCGATGTCAGTGACCGTGACATGAACAAATTTATTATCGGCACCATGAGCAATCTGGACCGTCCGATGAACCCGTCGGCGAAAGGTTCCCGCTCCATGAACCTCTATATGAACCACGTCTCCGAGGAGATGATCCGCACAGAGCGGGCGCAGGTGCTGGATGCGCAGCAGGAAGATATCCGTGCTCTGGCAGACGTTGTCCGTGCGATGCTGGATCAGCAGCTGCTCTGCGTCATCGGAAGCGAGGAGAAGATCGAGGAGCAGAAAGAGATGTTCATGGAAGTAAGGACATTAAATTAACTGTGAGAAACTGTGAACAGTACACGGCACCTTTTGAGACAATATTCAGAAAAGAGTGAAAATTTCAGACCAGGAGGATACATGAGAGAAGATTACAGATCCGGCTTTGCCACGCTGATCGGCAGGCCGAACGTGGGGAAATCCACACTGATGAACCGTCTGATCGGACAGAAGATCGCGATCACATCCAACAAACCGCAGACCACAAGGAACCGGATCCAGACAGTGCTCACGACAGAAGAAGGACAGATCGTGTTTGTCGACACACCGGGGATCCACAAGGCGAAGAACAAACTGGGCGAGTATATGGTAAACATTGCGGAACGGTCGTTGAACGAGGTAGATGTGGTGCTCTGGCTGGTGGAGCCGACTACATTTATCGGCGCCGGGGAGCGTCACATCATTGACCAGCTTAAGAAAGTGAAGACACCGGTCATCCTTGTGATCAACAAGATCGATATGGTAAAGAAAGAAGAGATCCTTCTGTCGATCGACGTTTACCGGAAAGAGTACGACTTTGCTGAGATCGTGCCGGTATCTGCCCGGAGCGGAGACAACACGGATGAACTGGTGAAAGTGATCCTGAAATATCTCCCTTACGGACCGCAGTTTTATGATGAAGATACGATCACGGACCAGCCGGAACGCCAGATCGTGGCAGAACTGATCCGGGAGAAGGCGCTCCACTGCCTGAATGAGGAGATCCCACATGGGATCGCGGTGGCGATCGACCGGATGAAGATGGAACGGAAAGTCATGCACATCGACGCAACGATCATCTGCGAGCGGGATTCCCATAAAGGGATCATCATCGGAAAGCAGGGAAGCATGCTCAAGAAGATCGGAAGCACGGCGCGCTATGAGATCGAGCGGATGCTGGACTGCAAAGTGAACCTGAAGCTGTGGGTGAAAGTGCAGAAGAACTGGCGGGACAGTGATTATCTGATGAAAAACTTCGGGTATCGGGAAGATGAATAAAAAGTGACAGGGCTGTCCTGAAGGCATGATTCAGTGATCTGCTGTAAACAAATATTCTAAGCGGGGCTGCTGCTCCATAGGTGAACGATCATCTGTGGAGCAACAGCCCCGCTTTCTGTTGTCTACGGAAGGGAGCGGAAAAAAGTTGAAAAATAAGAAAAATGGATGTGTTATGCTTTTTATAATTTGTGGGAAAATCTTTCGCTGCCTTGGAAAAGAAAGGTGAAAAGCATTTGAGGGTAATAACGGAAAGAAAAAGGAGCACGGATTATTCACAGGACAGAACATTGGAGAAGGATGGAGGAATGGGAGAATCATGAAGGGACGGGCAAGAAAAAGAATATTGGCATATCTTCTGGCTGCAGCGGTCTTGGTCGGAGTGATCCCGTCTGTACCGCTCTACGCGGAGGCAGAGACAAAGCCGTCGGGAGAGGGGACGCAGGAGTCACCTTATAAGATCACCAGCCAGGAGGAGCTGGAGTGGATCGGGCAGGAGCCGGACGCTGTCTACACGCTGGAAAATGATATCGCGCTGAGCGGTGAGTGGAAGCCCATAGATTTTTCGGGTGTATTTGACGGACAGGGACATACGGTCAGCGGTCTGAATGTGCCGCGGAGCAAGGGGTATACTTACGCAGGGCTTTTCGGCAATTGTTCCTCGGTTGAGATCAGCAACCTGACTGTGCAGATCGCAGACGGCGCCGAAGTGGCGGGATCATATGCCGGGGCAGTCGCTGGTTCATGTTACAGCCCGGATGAGGAGACTCCGAGCCGTATTACAAACTGTTATTCGGAAGGCGGAGCAGTAGTGCCCTCCGAGGGAACTTATTATGCGGTATTGGGCGGTCTGGTCGGTTCTGCATCTGATGCGGTTGTGGAAGACTGCAGCTCGAGCTGCACTGCTGACGCGGCAGAGGGGGATATGCTGATCGAGGGAATGACGGTTGAGGAGGATAACTATATTATAGAGAACATTTCTGATATGAATCCGGGGGCAGTGACGATCGCCACAGAATATACGTCATCAGACCCGGAAAATTATCCCAGCCCATTGCCGCTTGAAGGAGACGATACAGGCAGCGCCGTTGACGTGGCCGGAGCATCTATGGCAGCGATATCAGGATGGACAAGGGAGTTCAGGTTCACTGCAAAGATACCAGGGGTTTATCAGATTGGTTTTCTGATAGACGGGAAGAAGATGGCTCAGACTGTGGTAACCGCTTATGGGGAGAACGGGGCGGAGCCGGAAGATATCTATACACTGGAGTACAACATGGCGGGGGCTGCTGCGAACGAGATACATGGAGGGAATTTTGGCGGTCTGGTCGGCGAGACTGAGGATACTACAATTCTTTACAGTTATGCGACGGGGGATGTAAATGTATTTATGATGCATTCAGATGCGCTGGCGTGGTACACGGGCGGTCTGATCGGGACAGGGGAAAAGGATAACAGAGATTTTACAATAGTGGGCTGCGCATATGAGGGCGACATTTCCCTGAAAGTGAATTCCGGACAGGTTTATGCAGGCGGTCTTGTGGGATATAGCGATGGGATTGAGGCAATCAGCAGAAGCTATATGGCGGGCAGTCTGTATGTATCGGGCGCAGGCGGGAATGTTGGTGGTCTCATAGGCGGTCTGCTCAATGGTTCTGCAGAGAATTGTTTTGCCAACAGCTCTGTTGTCAGAGAAAATATAGGGGAACTTTCTTTCGCAGGCGCTACCAATAGCACAGCTGGTTTCGTTGGAAGAGCCAGTAATGCGTCTCTGTCAAACTGTTATACGGCGTCGTCGGTGGCGGGCGAAGAAGAGACGACTTTTGCGTTTTACGGCGAAGAAGAGTATCATCCGTCGACCTTTACAAACTGCTATTATGACAAGGAAAAAGCCAGTGAGGGGAATTCTCAGTGCGAAGGGCTGTCTGCGGAGCAGATGAAGTCAGAGGGCGGCATGCCCGGAATGGAATACGTAAACGGATGGGAGTTCCGCGATGGAGAGAACAACGGATACCCGGTACTGATAGGCGTGGACGCAAATAAGGGCGCGGGTCCAGATCCCGGAACAGAGACGCCGGGCAGTGTGAGCCTTGTTATCCCGGATGGAATGGAACCGGGAGCTTATATGGGGTGCCTGGCAGAAATTATAACAGCCGACGGCAAGGCAGCCGGACAGAAATATTTCCTGGGGGATGCGGCGGTCGTATTCAGATTTGTAAAGCCGGGAACTTACTCTGTGAAGATGTCGAGAGACGGTAAAATCCTCGGACAGTGGGACGCGGTTCAGGTAGAAGCCGGAAAGGAGACGGCTGTGAATGCGGAAGGGCTGCCGAAATTCTGCAATGTTACGGTAAAAGCGCTTCTGTACTCCGGGGAAGAAACTTCTGAGGTTCAGATCCATTGGTATGACGGGGAGACTGAGGAGTACTTGTCAACCGGGAATACGATCGAAGGGGTGCTGCCGGGGAAAAAGCTGTTGTATCAGATCAGGCTGTCGCCTGGTCTGGAAGCGGACGGGTATATAAGCCCCGGGATGCAGGAACTGACCGTTGGGGAAGAGCAGGCACAGACAGTTCCATATTCATTGACCCTCATCGGGGAGATAAAAATATCCGGCACTGTGAGCCATGAAGGCAGGCCGGTTCCCAATGTGCCGGTCACGGTTTCGGCAGTGGATGGCTCCGGAATGGCGGCTGCGGTCACAGACGGGCAGGGATATTATGAACTCCCTGGCCCGTACGGTATGGCGGAGCTGTATGTGAGGTCGGGAGATGCGTTGTACCGCGGGGAAAAAGAGATACAGGAAGACACCGTATGGGATGTGGAACTGCAGCAGTCTGATGAGTACGTGATTACCCTGGACGTCACAAGACGGGATGCCGCTAAGAGCGGCAGTGAAGTCACATATCCTGCAGGCGGAAGCGAGGTATCTGTCCAGATCTTCAATGAGAGAACCGGCAAATATCTGAACGGATACGCGGTGGAATATCCGGCGGTCTATATCGATGCTGCGGACGATGTGAAGGAGGGGGATACCCTGCGGATCGAAGTCTCGGATACCTCAGGGGAGTGCGACCCTGTAGAGACGACGGTAACGCTGGAAAAAGACGGAGAAAATGTGGCGGAAGCGCTTCTGGCAGAGCGGGGCGGCGCTGAGGTCAGCCTGGAGGGCGATGGCAAAGAGGCGGAACTCTTCCTCTACGGAGACGATGGCTCCCTCAGGGCAAAGACGACGGCCACGGGAGGCCGGGGAACATTTACCGGATTAAAAAGCGGCGATTATCAGCTTGTGGCGGCAGAGAGCGGACAAGGTCTGGTTCCTGCGGCAAATATCGACGAACTGGAACAGAGGCTGACAGACTGGGATATAAACAAGGCGGAAAAACTTCAGATCCGGGACGGAGTGATCTCAGAATGCGAGACTTCGGAGATATTTAGGGTAAGGCAGGAGGAAGAAAATCCCTATATCGTGCCGGAAAGCTGTTATTATGGCTTTTATGATGCCAGCTACTGGCTGTATGAGAGTATGATCTCACTGAAGGTGTCCTATGAATTTTCAGAAGACTCCTATGACCAGGTAGAGAACCCTGTGTTGGAGGTTACCCTGCCCCAGGGTATCACGCCCAGCGGTATGGAAGAAGTGTCTGCAGGACGCTGGCAGAGCAGGCTGCAATCCAGATCGGAAGAGAGATATTATTTCAGGCTGGAACGGGAAGAACTGACAGAAGACTGCTATTCAGAAGCAGCGCTGGTTTTTACGGCTGACGGGGAAGAATACCGGTATCCTCTGGGGACCGTCCATATCTCAGCGGATGAAGATCTGGGAGTGTATCTGTACGCCCCGGCGCAGACCAATGACAGAGAGATCCAGGTGTCCGTAGACACGCATCGGCTTACCGGCCTTCCGGTGGAGATCTATGACAACGGAGTCTGTGTTGCGTCAGTGAGCGCGCAAAAGAACTATGGCGCGGAGCTTATCGTACCTGTGACACTGCTCGGAAGCGGGGACTGGACACAGCATGAACTGTACGCGTCGGTGAAAAAGGAGAATGGAGAGATAATAGAGTCCCAGCGCAGACCGGTTATCTATAAGTCAAGCGGAGTTATCCTGGATTCTATAGAGATGATAGGACCGGACAACACCCGGGCTGTACTTGGAGACTCAGGAACAAATCTGCTGACACTGTACGGTCTGCCCGCAGAGGTGACGTACCTGGCCAGATTTTCCGATCCGGAGGAGGACGCTGTCAAGAACGTGGAGTTTATCATCGAGGATATGTCCGGGGAGATCCATATCCTGAACGGCGAATATTTTGCGGACAGGCAGGCATGGGGCGCGACGATGGAGGTGACGAATGCAACTCTGCCGGCGGAAGTGGGAGTGTCCTTCGCGGATGCCTCCGAGGACGCCCAGCTTACCTGGGAAGAAGCGGAAGTGTCTGTCAATCAGTGGATATCCACGCAGTTTCCGGACAGTCTGGCATACAGCGATATCCCTATGGATGGGGCGGTCATGGATGACGAGCTGACAGAGATCTGGAACGAGGCGACAGAGGCCATTGGAATGGAGATCACAGAGCAGGGAGACGGAGATTACAGCGTGGAGCTCCCCGGGGATATGGGAACCGTTGACATCACAACAGAGATGATGGAAGAGCTTGATGTACCGGCGCTGCTGGAGGAAGGCTTTCGGGAAACGCAGCTGACTGATATGTCCGGCGAACCCGTAGACGACGGCTATTACTTCCGGAGCCCGGAAGATGGTACGGTCGAGATTATTGACTCCGGGAAAAAAGAGCTCTATACCGCCAAGGTAAATTATAATGAGGATTCAGGCCTGCCATGGCCGGACGAACCGACGATGGAGGGGCTGGAGATAGGCAGAGATACGATTGAAAAGATGATGGCGGCAAGTGGATTCGACCCTGTCGATGCGGTTGATGAGAAGCTGATGAAATACATTACAGACCAGCAGGTGAAAGCGGCGACTGCTCCTCTGGGAAGCGCCGAGTGGCTGAAGTACCACCAAAATGCAAAGTGGGCGCAGGGAATGCTGGATATGATGAGAAAAGTGGCTTCGGTCATGGAGAAGGTGGATAAAGTTGCGGGCCCGGTGGGAACAGTTTTGGAAACGTATGATAAGCTCCATCAGCTTTGGGACGATCTGGGAACGCTTACAGATCTGATGTCGCGGGTGCCGGATGTAGAGGAGTGTCCGCAGGCGGCGTATGAGATCGGCACACTCAATGATGATCTTGCGAGGCAGGCCAAATCGCTGATGAATCAGCTCATACTTATGGATATGAGCAATGCGCTGGCAGGAACCAAATCGGCCGGAGCTCTTCCGTTTCTGCTGGCCACCAGTGTCGCGGACACGGTATTGGTAAATGGGACTCAGGCCCAGATGGCAGAGATCGACTATGACCTTCAACAGCTTGAGATCCTGTGCGGAAAGAAGCCGGACCCGAATCTCCGCCTTACAGTCCCCAAAACTCCGCGTGCAAAAGTGAGGATTCTGCTTGATCCGTCCGGCTATGTATATGAAGGAGTACCGTCCAACCGTGTGGAAGGTG
Organism: Mediterraneibacter glycyrrhizinilyticus; assembly: GCF_016902345.1. Classification (GTDB taxonomy): domain Bacteria; phylum Bacillota; class Clostridia; order Lachnospirales; family Lachnospiraceae; genus Mediterraneibacter; species Mediterraneibacter glycyrrhizinilyticus_A. The sequence continues at coordinate 43,345 of NZ_JACJLR010000011.1, forward strand.
TGACGGCGACGATCTTTTACAAGGAGAATAAAGATGATGAGACGGCGGTGTTCTGGGATGCGTGGAACTATAACCAGCAGAATCCGCAGGTGACCGACCGGGAGGGCAGGTATGCATGGGATGTGCCTGCCGGATGGTGGCAGGTCAGGTATGAGAAAAAGGGGTATATCACCGCTTACAGCGAATGGATGGAGGTTCCGCCTCCGCGGACAGAAGTAAATGTACCAATCGTCTCCATGGCTCCGCCCGAGGTGAAGTCCGCGCAGTTCTATAAGGACAGCATCGAGCTGTACTTTACACAGTATATGGACCTTTCGTTCCTGGAGAATGGGGAGAGCATTTCCTGGAAGGTGACGCAGGACGGCAGTGAGGTGCCGGGAACCTGGAAGGCGGTCAAACCGGAAGAGGGAGCTGATCCGTCTGTCAGCTATGCGGCAGCGTTCTGTTTCGTGCCGGAGTCGGGACAACTGTCCGGCGAATATGAACTGACGGTGGACTCGGCGAAGAACTATGCGGGGACCCTGATGGAGGAACCGCAGACGCTTAAGGGGACCGCTGCTGATAAACCAGAGAAAATGACGGTCGACGTACAGGAGTCGCTAAAGTACGGAGATGCGGCGGAAGTGACTGTACAGCTTGAGCCGGGCGGGGGAAACCGGGAGATACAGATCGTGAATCATACGCCGGGAATTGTCACTGTCCCCGAAGAGAGTGTGACAACGGATGCAAATGGAACCGCTGTATTTCAGGTGACGGCAGGACTTCCGGGAACGGCGAATCTGGACATTTTGCTGGAAGACTCAGATCTGGCGGAAAGTGTGAGTTTTATTGTGGAGTCACCAGCCCCGAAGGCAGCGGCTGTGGAAGCGTCACCCGCCGGAGGAAAAGTGGAAGCGGGAACAGAAGTGAGTCTTCACACTAAGACGCCGGGGGCGTCCATCTATTACACGCTGGATGGAACGTGTCCATGCGTGGAAGACAGTCCGTCGCGGCTTCTTTATACCGAGCCGATCAAACTGACTGAGCCCGGGGACGTTACGCTGATCGCATATGCAGTGAAGGAAGGATATCGGGACGGTGGAACAAGCCGATATACCTACACTGTGACAGAGGAGACCGGGACGGATGAACCGGATAATCCGGATGAACCGGACAATCCGGATGAGCCGGATAGCCCGGATGAGCCGGATAGCCCGGATGAACCGGATAATCCAGGTGAGCCGGATAACCCGGATAACCCGGGAACAGATGAACCGGACGACCCGGATAATCCGGACAATCCGGGACCGGATGAATCGGATAAGCCGGGAACAGATGAACCGGACACCCCAGACAACCAGGAAATGGACGGGCAGGATAAATCGGACGGGGCGGAAACCGACACAGAAGCTCATGGTGAGAACGGAGCGGAAGCGGACAAGGCGGTTCAGAGCGGAGACTCAGAAGAATCAATTCTGCTGTGGAGTGTGATCCTTCTGGCAGCAGGCGCTGCAGTGTACAGAGGACTTTGCGGGAGAAAGAGGTAAGAGAAGGAGACGGCCTCCTGCACAAAGTATCTTGTCTTTGGAAAAACAGTATCCTTATATCAAGTTGTTTTTAGTCCTGTTGTGTGTTACGCAGGAGAGGGGGACAGCGCTCTGGCCGTCCCCCCGGTATCTCTCAACTTTGCCACAGGCATCTGTGGCAAAGTTCTTATTTTCTGAGCCTGAATTCCAGGCATTGATCCAATGAGGAATAAGAAAACTGATATTGCGGAGCAATGCATGGATGTTACGCCTTTGACACATCTCACAGATGTGATAAGATAGAGACACAGAGGGTTCTTTCCGTGCATTGCAGTGCAGACAGGAAAGGAGAACTCCATGACAGAGAAAAAGAACAGCTGCACAGAAGACAGTAACAATGATTTTATTATGCTTCCCACTGTGGATGTATGCTTTAAGGGACTGATGAATAATCCCAAAGTGAGAAAAGGTTTTATCGCTGCCCTGTTAAAAGAGGACCCGGAGAATATCCGGGAAACATCTTTGCTTCCGACTATACTCAGGCAGGACTATCCGGATGACAAACTGGGAGTGCTGGATGTCCGCGTTTTGATGGAAGACGGCAGGCAGCTTGACATGGAACTGCAAAAGCTTCCTGCAGATCTCAAAGATGGCGACGGTCTCATCGCCGTGGAATGCAGCGTGGGATCGAAAAGGGGATGGAGCAGGGAATACAGCAGGGCAGGAAGGAATTGATGGTCGAGATGCTCAAAAACGGGATGGAGCCGGAAGAGATCATGCGTCTGACCGGAGCAGGGGCGGAAGAAGTGAAAAAAGCCGCGGAAACAGCTGCTGTCAAGGCGTTTTTCTAAAAAAAGAGCTGGTATTTTTTGCGGGGTATAGTGCTTTTCGGAATCGGAGAATCTAAGAGTATAGTTTTTAACACTTAAGAAGAGGTGAGCCGATGCAGGGAACATATTGGGAGCAGTTCATGATGACGGGGAGCATAGAAGATTATCTAAACTATAAAATGGAGGAGAAAGATGACAGTGCTCCTCCTGACAGAAGGAAGGAACAATGTGAATCAGATCGTACTTACAGGAATGGTGCTATCCACAGCTCCGGTGGGAGAATATGACCGAAGGGTCGTGATCCTGACGAAAGAGCAGGGGAAGATCTCAGCGTTCGCGAAAGGATCCAGAAGGCCGAACAGTCCTCTCGTGGGCGCGGTAAATCCATTCTCATTCGGAGAATTTACCATGTATGAGGGACGGACTTCATATACGATCCAGTCTGCCAGCATCTCTAATTATTTTGCGGAACTCAGGGAAGATGTGGTGGGCGCTTACTATGGTTTTTATTTTCTCGAATTTGCCAGTTATTATACAAAAGAATACAATGATGAGCGGGAAATGCTGAAACTTCTCTACCAGACGCTGCGTGCGCTGATCAATCCGCACATTCCGAACCTGCTCATCCGATACATATTTGAATTGAAAGCGCTGACCATCAACGGGCAGGCCCCCCAGGTGTTTCAGTGTGTGCAGTGTGGCGCTTCCGACAGACCGGCTGTGTTCAGTGCGGCAAAGGGCGGTCTGGTATGCAGTGAGTGCAGTGGGGATGTGATCGACGGCGTTGTCCTCGACAGATCGACTTTATATAGCATGCAATATATTGAAAGCGCGAAAATAGAGAAACTTTACACATTTACAGTGTCGGAGAAAGTGATGGATGAACTGGGGAAAGTGATGAAGAAGCTGACCGATATCTATGTGGATAAGCATTTCAAATCACTGGATATCCTGGAGACTCTGCTGTAGGAGGGAAAGAAAATGTTTTTAAAAGAACTGAAGGAAGTGGTGCTGGCGGAGAAAGAGGATGTGGAGCAGCCGGCAGAGCAGTGGACGGATAAGAATAGGCAAAAATTTCAGGAGATACGAGAGTATGCCATCGAGTTGAAAAAGGCCAAAGTGAATACGGCAGAACTGGTCGGTTTTCTTGTGGAACCTCATCTGTGGCAGGCTGCTTCGGAGCTGGACAAAGTTTTACGCGCGCAGCTGTATCTGCTTTGTCTGATCCGAGTGTGTGAGGAACCGGAGATCTTTGAGGATGATAAGGTGAAAAAAGACTGGGAAACTCTGTCAAAAGAAATCTATTCCGGGGACCAAAAGCTCGATCAGGTGCTGCGTTGTACTACTGAATTAATAGAACTACAGGATCCATACAGATGCAAGTCAAAATTAACAGAGTTGATCAGTGCAGCCGAAAAACTGGCGGCTTCCGGGAAAAAAGGTCTGGAGAACTGGTATACATACAGATATGTGAATGCTGACAGCCAGAGCGTTTCTCTGATGGATGAATTCTCTGATCAGATATTCGAGTTTCTCTTCAGGATTTTATCGGAGAACAGCGGAGATGACAGCGTACTCGGTGCTATTAGGAAGAGCAATCCCTGTGTCAGTGCTGTTATCGCGGAGAAATTCTATAGAGCCGAAAGATATGAAGAGGCCATCCCCTATGCCGAAAGAGGAGTTTTTGTGAAAACTCCGCCTGCCAGACAGAACGCATTCGTCGTTCTTGGGCGTTGCTGTGAGATATCCGGGAAAGAGTACTGGCAGGAAGCTTATGATGCGTATGATTCGTGGCTGAGCTGTAAAATGACGGGGAAGATGAAGAAACTGGAAAAACAGAATGGACCGCTGGTGTTTTTAGGAGAGAATGAATGGCGTGAATCAACTGAGGGAAAGATGAAGGAAGGGATCGTGCTCAATAATTATGCCTATCTCTGCGTTCGGATCGCCGATGAAATCAGACAGAGCCCTGAAAAGAGCGGGTGTTTCCGGAAATATGCATTGGAGGCGCTGGAGAAAGTTCTTAAATTAAATCCGGGAGAAGTAAATCTGATCTATAATTACGGCTTGCTGCTGGCTGTCTGTGAAGAGTATCAGAAAGCAGTCGAGGAGTGGAAACTTTATTTTTTGTTAGCAGCGGACAAAAATCGTGAGAATAGTTTGCACCCGGAGATAGTCCGTTTGTACTGTAATACGGTTCTTGATCTTGTTCTTTCGAAGCTGCGGGGGGGCAAACGGGAAGACGGGAGTGTTTTTGAACCCGAGAAGTTCAAAAGAGTAATGAATACAGAAGAGATTCAAGAATATTTTGAGGAATATTTTGAGAAACTGGAAGATTACAGAGAACTCAGGGAAACGCAGGCGCCGGATACTGGGAAAGGTCTGGTAAGGGGTATGGAAGATGTTTTCTGTGCCTTTCATAATATGCTTGTTTTGTTAAAAGATGAGGAAGAGATAAAAGTCATCGAAAAAATCCTTCTGCTTATTTATGCTGTGGTAACAAATATTGTGCGGAGGCTTCGGGTGACTGCTTACAGTGAGGTGGAGATCGATACAAGAAAGCCGCAGGATCAAAATACTGTGGAGAAAGGAAAAGAAAAGCAGGAAACGATCGCCTATTACACGACCCTCGATACAGCCAGATATCTGTTCGATGAGCTTTATCAGCCTGATGTTCAAAAGGCTCCTGTCGGAAGCGGGGACCAAGAGACCCGCGGCGCAGGGAAAAACTGTCTTACGATGATGCACGCGATGTACATGAATGATCCGAATGAGGGGCTGACACTGCTGCAGGCGTTGAAAGAACAGATTGATGATGACGATACCGGATATAAGGACTACCTTTTTGGCGGAAAATCGCCCGAAGAGTTCAGGGAAAGTATATATGACCGGTATTACATCTTTTTGAAAGCGTTCACTTCCCGTGTCGATAAGCTGGATATGTGGGCAATGTATGCCAGCGACCGGACAAGCGGAAGTGACAGTAACGGCTGCTGCATCTGCCTTAATCCGGAAACATTCGCACGCGCGCAGGATATGCAGAAAGAAATGAAAGGGAAAAAACAGGCAGAATTAAGAAACATTTTCAATGATGACCTGAGCCTGTACAGGATCGTTTATCTTGATTCGCAGAAGGAGATCCGGAAGGAACAGAATCCGGAAATTCCGGATGTAGTGTGTGATTATTATAATATACTCAGAGAACTGGTCGGCCTGATAAATACATATACAGGCGAGCTGTTTCGCAAAAAAAAGCCGTATGCGGAAGATGTTTTGGAAATGATCCGGGAATTCCTTGGTCCCATAATGGAAAAGGCGGCGTTCCTTTTTAAAGAAGAGTCCTATTTCCTCGAGCAGGAGATGCGTCTGCTCATTACGAGAACCCATGATCAGAGACAGATGATCCGCCAGCTGCATACCAACCCGCCGAAGCTCTGTGTGAACCCGTTTTTCCAGGTATACGTTGACCAGATGATCCTGGGTCCCAAAGTTGGAGAGGCTGATCAGTGGATTCCGTATTTTCAGTATGAGTTAAATGAGATGCGTAAAAAAGATGATTTTCCGAAGCGGACAGTTGTCAGAAAATCAAAGATCCACTACCGGGATTGACAAGGAAATGAACAGAGGTACATTTATTACAGGACGGCGTTATATGAATCCCTTGAAAAATATGGCTGTACCCGTTATAATAAGTACCGATTAAGACGTAATAAAGAATGTGAGGAACATAAAATGGTTGAAAAGACAATGGACAAGATCGTGGCACTTGCAAAATCAAGAGGATTTGTTTATCCCGGTTCCGAGATCTACGGGGGGCTTGCAAATACCTGGGATTATGGAAACCTCGGCGTGGAGCTGAAGAACAATGTAAAAAGAGCGTGGTGGAAGAAGTTCGTGCAGGAGAATCCTTACAACGTGGGCGTTGACTGCGCGATCCTGATGAACCCGCAGACATGGGTGGCTTCCGGTCATCTGGGAGGATTCAGCGATCCGCTGATGGACTGCAAGGAGTGTCATGAGCGTTTCCGTGCAGACAAACTGATCGAAGATTACTGTGAGGAAAAGGGCATTGAGCTGGAAGGTTCTGTGGACGGATGGTCCCAGGAGCAGATGACTGCGTTTATTGCGGAACATCAGATCCCGTGTCCGACCTGCGGAAAGCATAATTTCACTGATATCCGTCAGTTCAACCTGATGTTCAAGACATTCCAGGGCGTAACGGAAGACGCAAAGAATACAGTCTATCTCCGGCCGGAGACAGCGCAGGGAATCTTTGTCAACTTCAAGAATGTGCAGCGCACCTCCAGGAAGAAGCTGCCCTTTGGTATCGCTCAGATCGGAAAATCCTTCCGCAATGAGATCACGCCCGGAAACTTTACATTCCGCACAAGAGAATTCGAGCAGATGGAACTGGAATTCTTCTGCAAGCCGGACACGGATCTGGAGTGGTTCGACTACTGGAAGAGCTTCTGCCTGAACTGGCTGTCTTCTCTCGGGCTGAAGGAGGATGAGGTGCGTTACCGCGATCACGACAAAGAAGAACTTTCCTTCTACAGCAAGGCGACTACGGACGTGGAGTTCCTCTTCCCGTTCGGATGGGGAGAACTGTGGGGCATCGCTGACCGTACGGACTACGACCTGACCCAGCATCAGAACGTATCCGGTCAGGATCTGACCTATTTTGACGATGAGACAAAAGAAAAGTACATCCCGTACGTGATCGAGCCGTCACTTGGGGCGGACCGTATGGTACTCGCATTCCTCTGCAGCGCTTATGACGAGGAGAACATCGGCACAGAGGAGAAGCCGGACATGAGAACGGTCCTTCACTTCCATCCGGCGCTGGCTCCGGTAAAGATCGGCGTGCTGCCGCTGTCCAAGAAGCTGGCAGAAGGCGCGGAGAAGATCTATGCAGAGCTCAGCAAATATTATAACTGTGAGTATGATGACCGCGGAAACATCGGAAAACGCTACCGCCGTCAGGATGAGATCGGAACCCCGTTCTGTGTGACCTATGATTTCGAGTCAGAGGAAGACGGGGCAGTGACAGTACGCGACCGTGACACCATGGAGCAGGAGAGGGTCAAGATCGAGGATCTGAAAGCATACTTTGAGAAAAAGTTTGAGTGGTAAAGATGTTACAGTGTGAACTGTAACGTAAAGAGACGAGGGAAGAGGGGGAATATTTCCATGAGAGATATTTCCCCTCTCGTTTATAATAGCTGATATAGAGTATACTGCGATAAATTCGGACTGATAATAACAAAACAGAAAGGTGGAACTAAAAATGGCAGGAAAAAATATATGGACAGCCTACAATGAAGCTCAGCTCGCGGAGCTGGATGCGATCAATGAAAAATATAAAGAGTGCCTCGACGCAGGAAAGACGGAGCGGGAGTGCGTGGAACTGAGCGTCCGCATGGCGGAGGAGTCAGGATACAGAAGCCTGGAAGAAGTGATGGCGTCAGGGAAAAAATTGAAAGCAGGGGACAAGATCTATGCGGTGAACATGAAAAAGATGCTTGCCCTGTTCCGGATCGGCGAGGAACCGATCTCCTCCGGAATGAATATCCTCGGCGCGCACATCGACTCACCGCGTATCGATGTGAAACAGAATCCGCTCTATGAAAATGAAGGATTTGCCTATCTTGACACCCATTACTATGGCGGGATCAAGAAATATCAGTGGGTGGCTCAGCCCCTTGCGCTCCACGGAGTCATCGTGAAGAAGAACGGGAGAGTGAAGAAAGTGAGTATCGGAGAGGAAGAAAACGATCCGGTATTTGTGATCACCGATCTCCTTGTTCATCTTGCCCAGGAGCAGATGGAAAAGAAAGCATCCAAAGTCATTGATGGAGAAAAACTGGATCTGCTCATCGGGAACTGCCCGGTGGATGAGGTGCTGGAAGGAGAAAGCAGGAAAGAGCAAAAAGAGGCGGTAAAAGCAAATGTGCTCCGTCTGCTGAAAGAGAAATATGGTATGGAAGAAGCGGATTTCACTTCCGCGGAGCTGGAGATCGTTCCGGCAGGAAAAGCCCGCGACTGCGGTCTTGACCGGAGTATGATCCTCTCTTACGGGCAGGACGACAGAGTGTGCGCGTTCACCTCATTGTTTGCGATGCTGGATGTGACGGACGCGAAGAAGACCGGATGCTGCCTGCTGGTGGATAAGGAAGAGATCGGAAGCGTGGGAGCTACCGGCATGCATTCCCGTTTCTTTGAAAATACGGTGGCAGAGCTGATCGCTCTGACAGAGGGAGAGTCGGATCTGAAAGTCCGCCGGGCGCTTGCGAATTCGAGAATGCTTTCCTCTGATGTCAGCGCGGCTTACGACCCCATGTACGCTGAGGCGTTTGAGAAGAGAAGTTCTGCCTTTTTTGCAAACGGACTGACTTTTAACAAATTTACGGGAAGCCGGGGGAAATCCGGCTCCAATGACGCCAATGCCGAGTATATCGCTTCTCTTCGAAAAGCTCTGGATGATGAGAATGTTGCATATCAGTTCGCGGAGCTGGGGCGTGTGGACCTGGGCGGCGGCGGAACCATCGCTTATATCATGGCGAACTACGGGATGGAAGTGATCGACAGCGGAGTGGCGGTCCTGAACATGCATGCTCCTTATGAGGTGTCAAGCAAGGCGGACGTCTACGAGGCGGTGAGAGGATACCGCGCCTTCCTGAAGATGCAGTGACCAGCTCCGGCTTATTCCTGCCAGTGGTCATAGTTCACATAATGGTGGATCACCTTTTTGGCCCTGCGGTACTGATCCAGCGTCATGCTGATCTTGCCGTGGGTCAGAAAGATGAGATCGTCTTCTTTCAGTTTTTTTACCGTACGGTTGATCGTCTTTACCGTGATGCCGCACTCTTCGTAGAGCGCCTGGCGTGTCTTGGGCAGGACGATCTGTTTTTTCTCCTCGATCTTCATCGCAGCGGCAGCCTTCAAAATGTAATCCAGCAGGATGAAATGGGGCGGATAGAAAAGACGCGCGCCCCGGTTGTAGGAAGAACGATAAAGTTTGTAAGCGACCTTGTGCGCCACCAGCCGCAGAAAATGGATGTCCTGAGCGATCCAGTCTTCAAAATCTTTCCGGGAGAAAAATACCACGGTCGTCTCGGTGAGCGTCTCGATGGTCACGGAGGTCTTCTCCATTCCGGCGAGGATCGTGACTTCGCCCACAAAGTCGATCGGCTCGTTTTTCTCGATCATATAAACATTTCCGTTCTGGAATTCGTTGATGACCCGGTGTTCCCCTTTGGCGATAAGTCCGAAGGAATTGAGGGTATAATCCTTCTGGTGGATGATGGTTCCCGGCGGATACACCCGGATGGTGCAGCGCTGCCACAGTTCTTCCGGCATATATCTGATGTATTCTTCCAGTTCCGGGACTTCCCGGACCAATTCTTCCAAAGTCATAAAAATTCCCCTCCCATTCTATGCTGACAAAGCTTTCAATATAAAATCCGGCCATGCCGTGGATAATTTTATTATATGTGGAAAAAAACAGGAAAAAAAGACCCATTTGTCCTTTTTTGTCGAAAAGCGACCCGCTAAAATACTCATGCGGCGGACAAAGCAAAACCATAAGACGCAGAATTGCTGCGTGACAGGAAGTTCTGTCCGCAGAAAATATGGCAACAGAAAAAGAAAAGAGAATGAGGAGGAAGTGAAATGGACAAATTTGTCTATCCATCGCTGAAAGAAAGGCTCAAGGCAGAGTACAAGATCTACCTGACCGCCTTCGTATTTATTCTGATCGCAGATTCCATCGGTCAGATCCAGATCCCGCTGGGACCGGGACAATTTATACTGTTCCCGATCTTTTACGCACTGATCATGGGAGTTCTGTCAGGGCCCCAGGTGACAAAGATTATGAAGTCAAAACAGGTCAAGGCAGCCTCCAAACTGGTCGTGGTGGCGATCTGCCCCTTTATCGCAAAGCTGGGCATCAATGCGGGCGCCAGCCTTGAGACAGTGATCTCTGCCGGTCCGGCTCTCCTTTTACAGGAATTTGGAAACCTGGGGACCATCCTTCTGGCAATGCCGCTGGCAGTCCTGCTTGGGATGAAGAGGGAGGCGGTAGGCGCCACTCACTCCATCAACAGAGAGTCCAACCTGGCACTGATCACGGATGTCTATGGTCCGGACTCACCGGAGGCGAGGGGAAGTCTTTCCATCTATGTTGTGGGCGGAATGATCGGTACAGTGTATTTCGGGTTTATGGTATCCGTGGTCGCCATACTGGGCATTTTCCATCCCTATGCGCTGGGAATGGCGTCCGGCGTGGGAGCGGGCATCCTGATGGCCAGCGCTGTGGCGTCTCTCACGGAGATCTATCCTGCTATGGCGGATCAGATCTCGGCCCTGGCAAGCGCCAGCGAGACCATATCGGGCATTGACGGGATCTACATGGCACTGTTCATCGGGCTTCCGCTCTGCAACTGGTTATATAAAGTTCTGGAACCCAGGATCGGAAGATTTGGAGAGAAGAGAAAACAGAAAAAACTGGAGGAGAAATGATGAGATATATAGAATGGCTTGTTTTGTTCGTGATATCGGGACTTGGGATCGCGCTGGCGAATTTTGTCGGCTTTGACGTGGGGTTCATGGAATCCCTTCCGGGGATCCTCGTCCTTCTTGCCATCGCGGCAGCAGGAGTGGCAGTCAGTAAAGTGATCCCGCTGAAACTCCCGGTGGTGGCTTATGTCTCCATCATTGGACTCCTGGCAGCCTGTCCGGTGTCCCCGTGCAGGGAGTTTGTCATCGATGCGGCGGCAAAGATCAACTTCACTGCGCCGCTGACAATGGTGGGAGCCTATGCGGGCATTTCGATCAGCGACCAGATCAAATCCTTTTTAAAGCAGGGCTGGAAGATGATCCTGGTCGGCATCTTTGTGATGACGGGGACGTTTATAGGGTCTGCTGCCATCGCTCATATCGTCATGACATTGACGGGAACGATCTGATGCCGGTACTTGTTTTCAGGTAAAAAGATGACTTGTGCCGGTAATGACAGAAATGGAGGAAAATATATGTGTGATCTGATCATTACGGACGCTGCAGTGCTTTTCCCGGACGGGATCGTGCGCAGTGCTCAGACGATCGAGATAAATGAGGGGAAGATATGCAGTGTCCGCCCATATCGGGAGACGGATTTGGAAACAGCTGCAAAGGAGCGGATCTCAGGAACCGGGAAACTGGTCATGCCGGGACTTGCGGACTGTCACATGCATACCGGGCAGCAGCTTTTGAAGGGGAAAGTGCTGGATGCGCTCCCCATGATCTGGACCAGGATCATGCTGCCTTTCGAGAGCACGCTCACGGAAGAAAAGATGGAACTGAGCGCTTCCCTTGCCGCGCTGGAGATGATCAAGTCCGGCACGACAGCTTTTGTGGATGCGGGAAGTTATCATATGGAGGCAGCGGCAGAGGTGTATGTCCGTTCCGGGCTGAGAGGACTCATCTCCGCATCCACCATGGATGAGAAGGGGCTTCCGGATTCTATCGCGCATGATGCAGAGGAGGCGGTGGCGCAGACGGACCGCCTGTATGACGGGTATAACGGAAAAGGGAACCTGAAAGTGGCATACTCTCTCCGTTCCCTGATCTCCTGTTCGGATGAGCTGAACCTGAAGGCTGCGAGACGGGCAAAAGAGCGGGGAGCAAAGCTGCAGGCGCATATGAATGAGTATGCGGGGGAAGTCAATTATTTCCTGACAAATAAGAAAGTCCGCCCCTTTGAATATCTGGATTCCATGGGGATCCTGGACGAAGATTTTATTGCGGCCCACTGTATCCTGCTGTCGGAACGGGAGAAGGATCTCCTTGCAGAGCGGGGCGTGAAAGTATGTCACTGCCCGTTCAGCAACTGCGGGAAGGGAGCGCCTGATACCCCTGCGCTCCGGGAAAAGGGAATCTGTGTCGGTCTGGGGACGGACGGAGCAGCCCACGGCGGATTGAGCTTGTGGAATGAGATGAAGATATTCCGGTCGGTCATGAATGTGGAATATGGCAGCAGGCTGAACGAACCTGCAGTTATGCCGGCGAAATACATCCTGAAAATGGCGACGGAGAACGGATACCGCCTTATGGGAGAGGACGGAGGCAGAATCGAGCCCGGAAAGCAGGCAGACCTCATCACCATAAATATGATGCAGCCTCATCTGTATCCCACGGGGAATCCGGTCAATACCCTGCTTGAGTGTGTGACGGCAGGGGATGTGTGCGACAGCATCGTAAACGGGAAAGTGCTGATGAAGGACAGACATGTCCTGACACTGGACGAGGAAATGATCCTTGCGAAAGCGGCAGAGTACTGGGAGTGGGAAGACTCAGAGACGGCCGGGAGAACTGAGAAGGAAGAAAGGAAGGCGGCGTTATGAGCACTGCACTGATCCTTCTGCTGAATCTTGCAGTGGGGGCATGCATCGGGCTGACCGGCATCGCGGGTTTTCTCCTTCCCATGTTTTACACCGGCTTCCTGGGGATGCCGGCGGCAGAGGCACTGGCGCTGAGCTTTTCCGCCTTTCTGATCTCGGGGATCCTGGGATCGGTCACTTATTATAAAGAAGGAAACCTGGAGATCCGTCCCGCCGCGGTCCTGTCAGCCGGGAGCCTTCTGGGCGCTCTGGCCGGCGTGCGGGTAAATCTGCTGATCCCGGAGGATGTGATGCAGATCATCCTTTATGTGGTAGTCCTGATCTCCGGAATATCCATTCTGCTCAGGTGCGGTGGGGAAGAGGAAAAACAGGGGGATCCGGCAGCACTTTCACGGGGGAGGCTGGTCTTCTATTTCCTGCTTGGGATCGTGACGGGAGCGGTATGCGCGGCTTCCGGAGCAGGAGGACCGGTCCTGGTGATGCCGCTGCTCACCCTGCTCGGGTTTCCGGCCCACACGGCGGTGGGGATGTCTCTGTTTGACTCCATTTTTATCGCCCTGCCGGCAGCGGCCGGATATCTGTGGCATGGGGCAGGAGAGAGGGAAATGCTCCTGCTTCTCATCCCGGTGCTCATCGCCCACGGGATCGGAGTTGCGGTGGGAAGCAAAAACGCAAAAAAGATCAACCAGACGGCTCTCAAGAGGATCGTGGCTGTAGGCTCCATTGCGATCGCCCTGATCAAGCTATTCTGGTGACGGTATGGAAGAACCCGGGAATCCATTTCCGTTTTGCGGAAGCAAAGTGTCGCAGATGTACAAAAAAACGGTGTAAAGATTGTATATAATTACAGACAAAACGCTTGACGCGTGCCCGGGAAACCATTAAAATATTATATGCGAAATATTACGGAAATATTAGCAAATTTTTTGAGGAGGTCATTGGAACATGGCAACAAAATGGGTTTATATGTTCACAGAAGGTAACGCGACAATGAGAAACCTTCTTGGTGGAAAAGGCGCCAACCTCGCCGAGATGACAGGTCTTGGACTCCCGGTACCGCAGGGATTCACTGTTACGACAGAGGCTTGTACACAGTACTATGAGGACGGCAGACAGATCAACGACGAGATCATGGCTCAGATCATGGAGGCTATGACAAAGCTCGAGGAGATCACAGGAAAGAAATTCGGAGACAAAGAGAATCCGCTTCTCGTTTCCGTACGTTCTGGTGCAAGAGCTTCCATGCCGGGTATGATGGACACAATCCTGAACCTTGGTCTGAACGAGGAAGTTGTTGAGGCCCTGGCCGAGGCATCAGGCAATCCGCGCTGGGCTTGGGACTGCTACAGAAGATTCATCCAGATGTACTCTGACGTAGTTATGGAAGTTGGTAAGAAATACTTCGAAGAGCTCATCGACAAGATGAAAGAAGAAAAAGGTGTTACACAGGACGTTGAACTTACAGCAGAGGATCTTAAGACTCTGGCAGGACAGTTCAAGGCTGAGTACAAAGAGAAGATCGGAACAGACTTCCCGGCTGACGCGAAAGAGCAGCTGATCGGAGCTGTTAAGGCTGTATTCCGTTCCTGGGACAACCCGAGAGCAAATGTTTACCGCCGCGACAACGATATCCCGTATTCATGGGGAACAGCTGTCAACGTACAGATGATGGCGTTCGGTAATATGGGAGATGACTGTGGAACAGGTGTTGCGTTCACACGTGACCCGGCTACAGGAGCAAAAGGACTCTTCGGTGAGTTCCTTACAAACGCACAGGGCGAGGACGTTGTTGCAGGTGTTCGTACTCCGATGCATATTTCCGAGATGGAAGAGAAATTCCCGGAAGCTTTCAAGCAGTTCAATGAAGTGTGCCACACACTGGAGACACACTACAGAGACATGCAGGACATGGAGTTTACTGTAGAGCACGGTAAACTGTACATGCTTCAGACACGTAACGGTAAGAGAACAGCTCAGGCTGCTCTGAAGATCGCATGCGACCTTGTTGACGAGGGCATGAGAACAGAAGAAGAAGCTGTAGCTATGATCGATCCGCGTAACCTTGACACTCTGCTTCATCCGCAGTTCGATGCTGCTGCACTGAAAGCTGCTACACCGATGGGCAAAGGTCTCGGCGCTTCACCGGGAGCTGCATGCGGTAAGGTTGTCTTCACAGCAGACGATGCTGTAGAGTGGGCTGAGAGAGGCGAGAAAGTTATCCTTGTTCGTCTTGAGACATCACCGGAAGATATCACAGGTATGAAGAGCGCTCAGGGTATCCTGACAGTTCGTGGTGGTATGACATCTCACGCAGCTGTTGTTGCTCGTGGTATGGGTGAGTGCTGCGTATCCGGATGCGGCGACATCGTTATGGACGAGGCTAACAAGAAATTCACTCTTGGCGGAAAAGAGTTCCACGAGGGAGATGCAATCTCTATCGATGGTACAACAGGTAACATCTACGACGGAATCATCCCGACAGTAGACGCTACGATCGCCGGTGAGTTCGGACGCATCATGGACTGGGCTGACAAGTACAGAACAATGAAAGTCCGCACAAACGCTGATACACCGGAAGACGCTAAGAAAGCTGTTGAACTTGGCGCTGAGGGTATCGGACTTTGCCGTACAGAGCATATGTTCTTCGGCGAGGGAAGAATCGACGCATTCCGTGAGATGATCTGTGCTGAGACAGAGGAAGAGAGAGAGACAGCTCTTGAGAAAGTCCTTCCGTATCAGCAGGGAGACTTCGAGGCTCTGTACGAGGCTCTCGAGGGCAACCCGGTAACGATCCGTTTCCTTGATCCGCCGCTTCACGAGTTCGTTCCGACAGAGGAAGAGGACATCAAGAAACTGGCTGACGCTCAGGGCAAGACGGTTGAGCAGATCAAAGCGATCATCGACAGCCTGCATGAGTTCAACCCGATGATGGGTCACCGTGGATGCCGTCTGGCAGTCACATATCCGGAGATCGCTAAGATGCAGACAAAGGCTGTTATCCGCGCGGCTATTAATGTGAAGAAGGCTCATCCGGACTGGAACATCGTTCCGGAGATCATGATCCCGCTCGTAGGAGATGTGAAAGAGCTGAAATACGTGAAGAAGTTTGTTGTTGAGACAGCAGACGCTGAGATCGCAGCAGCAGACAGCGACCTGAAGTATGAGGTTGGTACAATGATCGAGATCCCGAGAGCTGCTCTTACAGCTGACGAGATCGCAAAAGAGGCTGACTTCTTCTGCTTCGGTACAAACGACCTTACACAGATGACATACGGATTCTCCCGTGATGACGCTGGTAAGTTCCTGAACGCTTACTATGACGCTAAGATCTTTGAGAACGATCCGTTCGCAAAACTGGATCAGACAGGTGTTGGCAAGCTGATGAAGATGGCGATCGAACTCGGCAAGCCGGTTAACCCGAACCTGCATGTAGGTATCTGCGGCGAGCACGGCGGAGATCCGAGCTCTGTAGAGTTCTGCAACAGCATCGGACTTGACTATGTATCCTGCTCACCGTTCCGTGTACCGGTTGCAAGACTGGCAGCGGCTCAGGCAGCGATCGCTCAGAAGAACGCTTAATCTATAGTGGATATGATTTTGAGATCCCGCCTTTTATAAAGGCGGGATCTTGATTTTACAGAGGTTTAACAGAAAAAATGTATATTTTATGAACCAAATGAGAACAGACTGAGATATAAAAAACTTTCTTTGGGAAAGTGAATTTTTATAAAATAAATAAATATTCAGAAAATATAAGAAAATAAAGAAAGAAATGAAAAAAATATCAAATCTCGGAATGGTTTTCAGATATGGGTGGGGGTTGACGCTGTAAAATATTTCCTGTAATATATAAAAGAATTTTAGATTAGTCATCCAAGTATGATTGATCTGATTCAGAAAACGATTATTTGTTGTGTTTTCACGTATAAAATGTATAAAGAGTAGGGGATATACACTCCTGAATACCCTGAATACTGGATAAAATGGCTGAGAATGATGTGGAAACGGCAAATGATCAGAAAGGAATGGAATGATGAAGGCAAAACGTTGCAAAAAGGGGAAACAGTTTGCTGCCCTCCTTCTGGCGTTGATCATGGTCAGCGGTCTGACTGCCTTTGCAGCGGGGGGCGAAACTTCCAGTGATGCGCCGGGAGACGGGAAAAGTACGACCAGCGTGACGGAATCGACGGATACCGGAGAAAGCGATGGCCCCTCTGAAGGAACAGACACTGGTTCTGCAGAAGACGGACAGCAGAACAGTGACGACACTTCGAAAGACGGGACAGGTTCAGCGGATGGCGATGTCAGTTCTGAAGACAGCGACACGCGGACAGAAGAAAACGGAGAAACAGCAGATACTGTTTCCGAAGACAGTACATCAGAAGAAAAGAGCGAAGAGGCCGGAGACACAGAAGAGGTCTCTGTTTTTGATGTCAACGAACTTGCTGAGGATACAGTGATCAGTTCGGACGAGACCAAAGGTATCGCGCAGCTTGAGAATCTCATACCTGATATCAATTTCAGAACAGAAGTATGGCGCTCTTTGAGTGTTGCCGGACAGCTGGGAGATCCGGAAGACCCACAGTATGACGGGCTGGAAGGAGACAAGCTTTATCAGGCTGTACTTGGAAATTTTACCGGGCATGTGTATGCAAGCGGGTATGAAAAAGAAATACGTTATAAATTCAGCTTCCAGTATTGGGACCCCGAGTACTCTGAATGGGCGACATACGATTCCGGCTATAGGCGTATCACGTATGAGGAAGCCCTTGAGAGAATGCAGAGAGAGATTGAACACAAAGAATCAGATGGATCGGAAGTAAATCGGGAAAGCGCTGTTATCATGTCGCAGATCACGGTCACAGAAAGAAAGCCGGATGATCAGCTCATCGAAGATATAACAGGCGTTGTGTACCTGAGAAAGGCTGAGCGAATTGATTTTACCGACAACAAGATCACAAGTCTGCTACCTTTGGATATAGAAACGATCGCAGACGATTTTTGTGACGGATCTTTTGAGGAGGCAAGGCGCTGGTTTGGAGAGCCATCACGAAACACTATCTTTACTTTTGTAGGCAATCCGCTCACTGATTTCCCGGCACGTATGCCGGGACGCATCGACATCGATCCCCCGTTCAGCCATGTACCGGTTTCGTTTGAAAAGAAGCCTGTTATTATAGTGAAAGATCCGGACGAAGGACTTCCGCTTGGCATAACTGTCGATATGCCGGAGATTCGACTTGACGGCCAGCCAATTCAGTTTCACGCTCCTGATTTAAGATGGACACAAACATTGACAGAAACAGAAGGAGAATTTAAAGCGGTGTATGTGCCGGACGATTCCGGAAGGAATACGGGAGACAGGACTGGTGGGATAATCTCTGCCACCGGAATTTCTCACAGCGGCGAGGTGACATTCAGCATCGGAACTTTGGGGACGGATATGCAAAAGACACAGGTTATCTGGGATAGTGCGACCGTAGGTACTGATAGTCTCGCTACAGCGTCGTGCGGGATTACAGTAGCAGTGCAGCAGCAGGTCCGGGTTGTCTATGAAGTGATACCGGGAGAGCCGGGGGGAACGGTTGAGATCAGTTTTAACAAGTATGAATTAGGAACCAAGGAAGCGGTAGCCGGCGCAGAGTATCATCTGTTTGAAATGGAGATGGATGGAGAGGATCCTGTTTATTCAGAAGAAGATGAGGTGACGATCCGGGAAGACGGGTGTGCCGTGAACCAGGACGGGAAGGTCATTGCAAGGCCGATCAATGAGGAAGGAATAAAGTCGGAATATATAACGGGTGAAAACGGTGGTTTCACATGTAATGCAGATTTAGGAGCTGGAACGTACTGCTTCATAGAGACAGAATCTCCTGAAGGTTATGAACTGAATACGGATCCTGTGATGTTCACGGTCGAGACGTCGGATACGGTACAGATCAGTGGAGGAGACCGTCTCACCAAGGTGGAACTTTCCAGAATAGCGGAAGAGACTTACCAGTTATATGAGAGAGAGACATCCGATGACTCGGGAACATGGAATCTGTATAACAATGATGATGAACTCAGCTTTTCTCCGGATGAAGAAGGCGTGATCGAAATTGAAGGTCTGGAGGATGGAAGCTATCAGTTAAGACCGCTGCTCACTTCGTCAGAGGGGAACAATATCGAATTTAAAGTAACTGGCGGAGCGGTAACAAGCATCAGCGAGGGAATCTCCGCAAAGGCGGAATCCGCATCATATATCGACAGATATTCAGATCCGATCAGTATTACGCTTCCACAGCCTGCAAAAGACCAGCAGCTGGACTCTTTGACGATAGAATGGTATAAAGCGGACAATTCCGATAAAGCGGACAATTCCGATGTTGAACAGCAGAGCTTTAAAGTCGGGGAAACCTTTGTAGTCGGGGATGTGACTTATGAAAATGCAACTGCTGAAGAGGTTATAGAGGCGACACAGGAGTTTATCAATATTAATAAGGGAACAGCGGATGAAGTCGGGAGTATACAGGGGCAGGTGACGATCACTCCGGTATACAAATATAAGCCGAGTGAGCCGTTAACAACAGAAGATCCTGCGAAAGTCCAGTTTTCATTTGTAAAGACAGACGGGGATCCCTCTGATACGGAGTATAAAGGACTCGCCGGAGCAGAATTCACACTGTATTATGCGGACGAAGACTGGGGATGGTCAGAGAATGCAGAGGGCGTGTGTAAAACGGCCCGGGCAGCAGAGGCAGAGGAGAACGGAGTTGTCGGAGTTGTCAGCTTCGGAGCTCTCGACAGTGGAAACTATATCATGAAGGAGACTGATGCGCCGGATGGATATTCCGCTCTCCCCGGATACTGGAAGATCACTGCAAATGCATGGGCTGCAGAAAGTGATCAGAAGCTGATCTTTACATATGTCAGGAAGGCCGGAACTGAGACCCCCGTCTCAGAGGATGATCTGATCCCCGAAGATATATACGGAAACAATTACTATATCCCGAATTACCCGGTAGAGGATCTTCCCTCCATGGGTGGAGGGGGAACCCGGATATTTACAGTTTTCGGTCTGTTATTTACTGGCACTGCGATCATTCTTTTCGTATGCGCCAGAAGAAATAAAAAACTAAAAGGAGTATAAAACTGTCTTAAAAGGCAAGAAGGAGGAGAACATGAAAGGGATAAAGAAAAAATTTATGTCACGTATTATGGCTGTCTGCCTGATGCTTGTTATGATGCTTTCGGCGGGGATATCTGTATCGGCAGCTCTTACAACGGACTCAACAGCCAGCATTACGATCTCGGGGATCGAGACGGATGAAAAAGGCAATGGAATCGGTACGCTTAGCGTCTATAAGGTAATAGACGTTAATGTCAAAAATAATCAACCAGAGGCGCCTGTCTATAGATGGGACACGGCAGTGGCAGGATGGGTGAATCAGAACTTTAGCAGTTACATTGATGTTGATAACTCGAATGCGGTTACAAATACATTCCTTAAGCTGAGTGATGACAGGCTGAAGGCCTTTGTAGATCAGCTGGCAAATGCGATCAGAAATGCAACGATTACGTTATCCACGGATACGATCCCGCTTTCTGAGAAAACACCGACAGGTGATGATAAAGAAATTACAGTAGGGCTTAAGCTGGGCGCTTATCTGTTCCTTATTGAGGGCGGAGTAAGAATCTACTCCCCTGGATTTGCAGCAGTATATCCGGATACAGATGAGGACGACGGCAGCTGGGGTGCGGTAGGCCATTCCATCAATGTGAGCATGAAATCAGAAGAACCTGGAATTGACAAGACGGTTTCAGATTATACATATGAGATTGGTCAGACAGTGACATATAGATTAATAGTAGATGTGCCGGATTATCCCGAGAATGCAGTTGATAAGAAGTTTATCATCGCGGATTATCTGAGCGAGGGGCTGACGCTCGATGAAGAAAGCATAATGATCTATAACTACAGCGATACAGCCGAAGATAACAAGGGAGATGTTATTAAAGGTTATTTTGACGATTACGAATTTGGCGCTCAGTATCCGGAAAAAGGTGCCAATCCGTCATTCGCAAAAAGTTTTACCGGAGACTACGACATTCTGGCATCACAGGTTATCGTTGAATACAGTGCAACGGTAAACGAGAAGGCAGTTGTTATGGAGTCAACAGAGACTGGAAACGGACTTGACAATAAAGTATATCTCATCTACAACAACAATCCGTATACAGAGGATGGATACAGAGAAATCCCGGATGAGGAGCGCGTATATACCTACGGGATCCAGGTTACGAAAACAGGCGATGGAAATGAAGAATTGCCGGGGGCGGAGTTTACTCTTAAGCCGGAAGGCGGATCAGAGCTGCAGTTCATAAAGGAAGATGACGGAGTGTACAGACGTCCGCTTTCTACAGACAGCTCCAGTGTTGCGAGAACAACGACCTTAGTCACTGACAGAAAGGGACTGATCCAGATCAAAGGACTTGACCTGGGCACATACATCCTTACCGAGACAAAAGCTCCGGAAGGATATGAGCTGCCGTCAGATCCGACGACCACGATAGAATTGATCGATGAAGCAGATCCGTCTACAGGAAAACCGGATGGTATTTTAGACAATGACGTATCTAAAGAGTATGAAAATACAAGCAATAACGACAAGGATCAGGTGGCAGACGGCACGATCGACAAATTGGTCGTGAATACAAAACCCGGCATCCTTCCAAGCACAGGAGGAATCGGTACAGCTGTATTTACCGTATGCGGTATCCTTCTGATGGCAGGGGCGGTGCTCCTCATGGTAGTCGTATCACGCAGAAAGAATCGCTGATCAGCAGAAAATAAATATGAATAAGGGTTTATTTGGATGAAAAGAAGAAGAAAAAGCTCAAGGATAAACCCCGTACTATTCCTGGCGTCCATGCTTTTGTTTGCAGTGGGCGTCGGGATTTTCGTTTATCCGGCAGTGAGCAACTATCTGGCAGAGAGAAGGCAGGCGGAAGCGATCGAAAAATATGAGAAGGATGTAACAGTCCTCGAGCCAAAGGAAATAGAAGAGCAGAGAGCGCGCGCTGAAGAATATAATCAGAACCTTGCGGAGGATGAGCTGCACGATCCCTTCCTTCAGGGAAACCAGTATGTCTTATCCTCAGGATATAATGACGTGCTCAATTATAGTGAGGACGGCGTGATGGGATATGTAGAGATCCCGGATATCGACGTCAATCTTCCGATCTATCATGGGACAAGCGAGGAAGTACTCCAAAAGGGGGCGGGACATCTGGAGGCGTCCAGTCTGCCAATCGGCGGCGAGGGGACTCACTCCGTTATCAGCGCACACAGAGGCCTGCCGAGTGCGAAGCTTTTCACGGATCTGGATGAGCTGGAGGTGGGAGACATATTTTATATCCACATCCTCGATGAGACATTAGCCTATCAGGTGGATCAGATCAGGACGGTAAAACCGGATGAACTCGACCTCCTCCGTGTGGTCGAGGGGCGTGATCTGGTGACTCTATTGACCTGTACTCCTTATGCCGTGAACACACACCGTCTTCTTGTGAGGGGGACGCGCATCCCATACGAAGAAGCTGAGGAAATCCAGGAAGAAGATGGGGATGCAGGGACGATATCAGCATGGCTGAGAGAGTATCTGCTATCGATCATTGCCGGAGTCGTACTGCTCATTATTTTGATGGTTATCCTGAAACTGCGCAGGAAGCGCAGAAAGCCCGGAAGGAGAAGACGCTGAGAAGGGGTTTCTTATGCGGAGAGACTGAAAACAGAAAGAGACCTGGAAACAAAAAAGTGATTTGGAGCGGGGATGTATACCATATGTTGAAGAAGATCATAAAAGCAGCGGCTGTCCTTATTTTCCTTGCAGGTGCCGCAGTACTTATCTATCCCTGGGCGCGAGAAATGTACGGGGCATGGCAGGATGAGCAGCTGGTGGAAGAATTTGAAAAAATGAAGAGTGCCGGAAACGAACAGACAGATCAATCCGAAACCGGAGAAGGGCAGGAGGCGGGAGAGGGACAGCCTGTGGAAGAAGAGGAAGAAAGATTCCCGGAACTCACTCAGGGATCATTTCCCCGGCTCAGAGCGGATATGGAAGCATATAACCGGGAGATCTATGAGAACGGACAGACCGGTCTGCAGGACGCATGGAATTATGAGCAGGAAGTCTTCTCTCTGGAAGAGTATGATCTGGACAGTGATGTGATCGGTTATCTGGAGAGTGATGCCATGGACATCTGTCTGCCTCTCTATGTCGGTGCCTCCTCCGAGCATCTTGCCCAGGGCGCTGCCGTACTGGGGCAGACGAGCATGCCCATTGGGGGCGGGAACACGAACTGCGTGATCGCAGGTCATCGGGGGTGGAGAGGCACTCCCATGTTCCGCGACATTGAGGCGCTTCGTGAGGGGGATGTGATCTGGATCACGAATCTGTGGGAGCGCCTGGCATACAGAGTAGTGCGTATCACTGTGATCACGCCGGATGACATAGACGCTGTGAAGATCGTTGAGGGGCAGGACATGCTGACCCTGTTTACCTGTCATCCGTATACGAAGAACTATCAGAGGTATGTGGTGTACTGTACACGGACCTATGATGCTGTATATGGGGAGACCGAACAGGAAGCGCCGGAGGAGTCTGACCGGGAGCTGAGCGGGCTTCTCGATGAGAGACAGGGGGAACATCCGGATTTCGTGTCATCCGGTGAGAGCATCGAAAGGGAGAGAATACTATCTTATGTAGGTGCGGCGGGTGCGGCGGTGCTCCTTGTTATCCTCGCAGTCCTTCTTGCACTGACATCCGACAGAAAGAAAAAGAGAAGAAAAAAACGGCGCAATAATAGTACGCCGTAAAAATCCAGTAAAAATCTCTATTTCGTTTCTTTTGTGACAGAGCTGGCGGACAAATATCCGGGTCAGGATTTTTGTCCGTCGATCAGCTCACCATAGGTTACTCCGAGGACCTCGCAGAGTGCCTTCAATTCAATATCTGTTACATATCTTTTGTTCGTCTCAATTCTGGTGATGACATTTTTATCCATATCGTATCCATTTAACTGAAGATGATAAGCGAGCATCCGCTGTGAAAAATGATTCTTTTTGCGCAGTTCGATCAGATTTTTGCTGATCAGGTTCTTTTCTCCTGTCTGTGAGCGTGGTTTTGGCATGATCTCTTCCTTTCCGGTGAATATTTTTGTCTCATTTTATGCACCGTTTTTATTGATTTTATATAACTTGAAATGTATAATCGGTTGTAAAAGTGAGACAAAAGGAAGCAAACATGACAAAATGTAGAAAAGTGAAGAGCAGACTGGCTGCTGTTGTACTGGTATTTATGGCGGGCGCAGCTCTGCTCTTTGTGTTTACCGTGAAGTATGATCAGGGGAAAGAAGAGGATTGGGGAATCCCGGACGCGGTCAGCACCGTCTCAGACGGAGAGACGTGCCGCCTGACTGTGGTGGCGAACTGCAGGGAGATCGAAGACTGTGAAATGTTTGCCGAAAATGTGATCAGGATGTACACAGAGAACGCTTTTCGCTCGATACGGATCTCTGATGATCTGGAAGGATGGGCGGAGAGGCTGGATATACGGGTATATCTGCAGAAAAGTGATATCGGTCATGCGGATCCGGTCATGCGGATCCTCTATGAACCTCCGGACGACGGGAAAGAATATAATGTCAAAGACAACGCAGAAGTATATCGGATAACAATCTTTACTGAAAAATGATCTCTGTCTGCCGCAAAAGAACGATCTGATAAAAGAATCACAGTTTTATGTCTTTTTTGTCATAATTCCTTCACAATTTGATCCTATCTTTTTAAGTGTAAAAAAGAAATGGATCCGGACAGGATCTTATATCTAAAGAAGAGAGGCAGAGAATCATGAGTGAAGAATATTACAACAATGACATAGAAAGACAGACGGAACGTGATACAGAGACAGAGAATGTCACAGAAAATCAGCCGGACGGCTTTGTGGAGAACCGTACATTCCAGCCGGATGACCAGGGAATGCAGAGCGGGAGAAAGAAAAAAGAGAAAAAGCCGATGACGACGGGCCGGAAATGGGTGTCACTCATCGCAATGGCCCTTGTATTCGGACTTGTGGCAGGCGGGACAATGTTCGGTGTCAATACGGCGGCAGAACATCTGACCGGCAGGGATAAGGCTCAGATCGGACAGACACAGACCACGAGCGCTTCTTCTTCGGGTTCATCAAACAGCAGCGGACAGGGGACTGTGTCGGAGGTGGCGGCCAACGCCATGCCGTCACTGGTAACGATCTCCACCATGACCGTGGAAGAGATGAGGAATTTCTTTGGCGGGACCCAGCAGTATGAAGTGGAAGGCGCAGGGACAGGAGTCATTGTCGGGGAAAACGATACCGAACTTCTGATCGCCACGAACTATCATGTGGTAGAGGGCGCAAACAGCCTGTCAGTCGGATTTGTGGACGAACATAGTGTGGAAGCACAGGTAAAAGGAATGGATGTGGAGAACGATCTTGCAGTCGTATCCGTAAAACTTTCTGATATCCCGGATGACACGATGTCTCAGATCAAGATCGCGACCATTGGCAATTCAGATGAACTGCAGCTGGGGGACCAGGTGGTGGCCATCGGAAACGCACTGGGGTACGGACAGTCCGTGACGAGCGGATATGTGAGCGCTCTGGACCGTGACCTGACCCTCACCTATGAGGACGGTACCACGATCACTTCCACAGGTCTGATCCAGACGGATGCTGCGATCAACTCAGGAAACAGCGGCGGCGCACTTCTGAACATGAAGGGAGAACTGATCGGAATCAATGAGGCGAAGAGCTCTTCTACATCATCAGGTGCATCTGTGGACAATGTGGGGTTCGCGATCCCGATCGACAAGGCGCAGAGCAGCTTACAGGAGATGATGAACCAGGAGACCAGAGAAAAAGTGGATGAGGATCAGGCATCATATCTGGGAATCCAAGGTTCCGATGTAAGTACAGAAGTGTCAGAACTGTACGGTGTCCCATCCGGCGTTGTCGTGGCAGAAGTTGTTGAGAACGGACCTGCTGCGGACGCAGGCATGCAGAGAGGCGATATCATCACCTCCTTCGACGGACGGACCATCAGCAGTATGGAACAGCTTCAGCAGACACTGGAGTACTATGCCGCTGGCGAGCAGGTCGACGTCACCGTCCAGCGCTCTGATAACGGAGCATATCAGGAGCAGACCCTCACCGTGACCCTGGGTTCCGCAGCAGAACTGCAGAACCAGTAAAAGATACATTTCTTTTAATTTATCTAGGGAGCAGCGCCCTCCGGGCGCGCCCCTCCCGTCCCCCTCCAAAAATCTGCCGGGGAAGGAAAAGCCCAGCCGGAGGCGTGTGTTGATGGAAGACTGTAGAACGACGCCGGTCCTTAGAGCGCGTCCTTTGCGCTCTTAGTACCGCTGCGTCGTTCTCCAAGCGAAAGCGGGTCTGACAGCAATACACACCTCCGGCGTACGTTTCTCCTCCCACCGAATTTTCTACTGGACGTATCCACCAATAAGAGGTAAAATTAAATAAAATATTGACCGGAAATGGAAAAAATTCTGGGCAAAATGCGGAAAGGAGATAACATTATGAGATCATTTGCGTATGTTATCAATGATAAGGCGGGGATCCATGCAAGACCTGCCGGAACAGTCGTAAAGACAGCACAGAAATTTGCGTCAGATATTCTAATAAAGAAAGGAGAAAAAGAAGCGGATGCGAAGAAACTGATGCAGGTCATGGCGCTGGGCGTGAAATACGGCGAGGAGATCACTGTGGAAGTTTCAGGGGATGACGAGGAAACGGCATGTCCAACGGTGGAAGCGGTTTTCAGAGAGCAGTTATGAGCGGGAAACATGCAGAAAAAGCGTCGTAAAAAATCGTGGAGGGAAACAGAAGATTATGGGAAATATATGGCATGATATAAGTGAAGACAGGATATTTCCGACGGATTTTATTTCCGTGATCGAAATATCAAAGGGAAGTAAGAAAAAATATGAGCTTGACAAAGAGACGGGGCTCATCATTCTTGACAGGGTGCTGTATACATCGACACATTACCCGATGAATTACGGGTTTATTCCCAGGACTCTGGGAGACGACGGGGATCCGCTGGATGTGCTGGTCATGTGCTCTGAGCCTCTGGAGCCGATGACGCTGGTGAGATGCTATCCGATCGGTGTGATGAAGATGACGGACGGAGGCGCGGGAGATGAGAAAGTGATCGCGATCCCCTGGGCAGATCCGACCTATGAGGCATATACAGATATTTCTGAACTGCCGAAACATATTTTTGATGAGATCAGGCATTTCTTTACCGTATACAAAGATCTGGAAGGAAAGAAGACCGCGGTGAACGAGTTCGAAGGCGCTCTCGGAGCAGTCCGGGTGATCGAGGAATGCATTGAGAGGTACAAAGAGAAATACGGGGAAAAACATTCGGAGTAATGGACCGGAAAGATACTACATAGCAAAAGGAGAGATGACTAATGGAAAAATTTGGAGAAAACGTAAAGAAACTTCTGCTGGCAGGGATCGGCGCAGTGGCTGTCACAGCGGAGAAATCAAAGGACCTTCTCGATGAGATGGTCGAAAAGGGAGAGCTCACTGTCGAGCAGGGCAAAGTGCTCAACGAAGAACTGAAACACAATATCAAAAAGACCGTCAAAGAAAAGGTCAATGTATCTGTGAAACCGACGTCTCCGGAGGACCTGAGCACTCTTTTGGATAAGATGACGCCGGAGCAGATCGCTGCCTTAAAAGAGCAGCTTAGCAGGATGGAAAAGGAAGATGCCGTAAAGGAGAAAGAAGACGGCGCGGCAGACGCGGATAAGGACCAGGAGAGCACAGATACGGATGAGTAACAGAGAACCGATCGAATACAATTCAAGGCTGAAGGAGATCACAGGAGTCTTAAGAAAGCACAATATCACCCGGGGAGTCACGCCGAAGAAACTGAGGCTGATCATCGAGGATCTGGGCCCTACGTTTATCAAGCTGGGCCAGATCATGTCCATGCACTCGGACATCCTTCCGAAACGATACTGCGATGAGCTGATGAAACTCCGCTCTGATGTGACTCCGATGCCTTTTGAAGAAGTCATAGAGGTGATCGAGGAGTCCTATGGCAGGTCATGGAAGAGAGTATTTTCTGAGATCGACCCGGTGCCGCGGGGCTCCGCTTCTATTGCCCAGGTGCACCGGGCTGTCCTGCGCACAGGTGAGGATGTTGTCGTAAAAGTGCAGCGGAAAGGCATCTATGAGACGATGGCTCGGGATATCGCTCTGCTGCACAAGGCGGTGAAGCTCCTTCCGCCGGTCAGTATCAAGGGGATGGCGGACCTGGATCTTGTGCTCGATGAGATGTGGTCTGTCACGAGAGATGAAATGAACTTTCTGACGGAAGCGTCGAATATGGAGGAATTTGCCCGCAGGAACAAGGATGTGAACTTTGTGGGAACTCCCATACTCTATCAGCAGTTTACTACGGTCCATGTTCTGGTGATGGAATACATCGACGGCTGCGGGATCGATGACAAGGATGCTCTTCTTGAGAATGGTTATGACCTGCGGGAGATTGGCACCAAACTGGTGGACAATTATATTAAACAGGTTATGGATGACGGCTTCTTTCACGCGGATCCTCATTCGGGGAATGTGAAGATCCGGGAGGGAAAGATCATCTGGATCGATATGGGGATGATGGGAAGGCTCACCGAGCATGACCGGGAAGTGATCGGAAAGGCGGTACAGGGGATCGCCCTGAACGATGTGGGGATGATCCTGAACGCGGTCATGGCGATCGGAGAGTTTAAAGAGAAACCGGATCAGCGGCAGCTCTATGAAGGGATCAGCGCGCTCCTTACAAAGTACGGAAATACCGGCATAGGAAATATCAATGTGGCTGAGGTCATGTCAGATCTTATGGATGTGATGAAGGACAATAAGATCAAGATGCCTCACGGGCTGACCATGCTGGCGCGTGGGCTGACCCACATGGAGGGAGTCCTTGCGGACATCGCTCCGGATATCAACATGGTGGAGATCGCCACGTCCCATATGGCGGGGAATATGTTCCGGGAGTTTAACCTGAAAAAAGAACTGAAGAGCAGTGGCAAGAGTATTGTCAAGTCGCTGCGGAAAGCGCTGGATATCCCTTCTCTCGTGGCGGATATGATGCATGAGTATCTCCTGGGACAGGCAAAGATCACTTTGGATCTTCAGGTCACAAACGATCTCGCACAGCTTCTCAGGCGGCTGGTCCGCAATATCGTCATGGGGTTGTGGGTGATGGCCCTGCTGATCAGTTCCAGTATCATCTGTACCACGGATATGACGCCGAAAGTATTCGGAATCCCGGCGCTCGGTGCGTTCGGGTACCTGCTGGCGTTTGTCATCGTGATGTACGTGTTTATAAAACATATGTTGTCGAGAAAATGACAGAATTTTCTTGATATTGGACACAACAGGTGATAAAGTTCAAAAAACACAATATTGCTTTAAACCGTTGAAGCGGAGATCAAAGCAGTCATGCGCGCACAGAGAGTCCGGGAAGGTGAGAGCCGGGTCGAGATGCAGTCTGCCAAATGGACCGCGGAGGGCGCAGTCAAAGGACTTTCTGTCTGAGTATTCTGCGACGTGTGGGCATACGTCAGTTGCCGGGGATATGTTGGTATCCTGCAGAGCGCACGGGGAATCCCGTGAATCAAGGTGGCACCGCGGAATCTTTTTAGAATTACCGTCCTTGACAGAATCGTCGTATTCTGTCAGGGACTTTTATTTTGTCCAAAAGTCCGATGTGCGCCGGAAATGGTAATGGCCGATTTGCAAGCTGGCTTGCAGAAATCGGGCGTTGCCGTTTCCGGCATAGGGCGGACGCCCGCAGCGAGAAGAAGCGCAGAGCGCGGAGGACAGACAGAGGTGGGGAAGATATTCTTTTCTCGGCTATGATCCGTCTGTGGAGGTCACATGTACGGATGGGATGCTGACGGTCACGGAAGGAAAAGAGGAAGAGCAGAAGCGGAGCAGGACATTTCCTGTGGAACACCCGGGCGAAGTGCTGCGGAGGCCCCTGGATGAGTACCGGACTCCGGCAGTGGAAGATCTGCCGCCGTTTACCGGTGGGCTGGTGGGATATTTCGCATACGACCATGTCAAATATGCGGAACCCTCCTTGAAGAGCGTGCTCGCTTCATCAGGAGAAGGAAAGGGATTCCGGGATGTGGACCTGATGCTTTTTGACAAGGTGATCGTATTTGATAACTACAGGCAGAAGCTGATCCTGGTCACGGGCGTCAGCCTGACGGGAGATCTGGATGAAAACTGCCTTGAGGCGGAAAGGAAACTGAATGAAATGGAGCGCCTGATCCAAAGTCAGGCAAAAGCAGATTTCCGTCCGCTGGTCCTCAAAGAAGAGTTTCAGCCGGCAAAGGACCGGGAAGAATACGTCCGGATGGTGGAAAAAGCGAAGGAATATATCCGGGAGGGGGATATCTTTCAGGTGGTGCTGTCGAATCCTTTGACTGCGAAAGCTGAAGGAAGCCTGTTCGATACGTACCGGGTGTTGAGGACCATGAATCCTTCTCCGTACATGTTCTACTTTTCCAGCGATGACATCGAAGCTGCCGGGGCATCACCGGAGACGCTGGCAAAGATGGTGGACGGAAAATTGTTCACTTTTCCTCTGGCGGGGACCCGGCCGAGGGGGAGGACGAAGGAAGAAGACCAGACGCTGGAAGCAGAGCTTTTGAGAGATGAGAAGGAACTCTCTGAGCACAACATGCTGGTGGATCTGGGGAGAAATGATATCGGAAAGATCAGCGTACCGGGGAGCGTGCGGGTGGAAAAGTACCTGGGGATCGAGCGGTTTTCCCATGTGATGCACATCGGGTCCACGGTGTCCGGACAGATCCGGCAGGACCGGGACAGTGTTCCGGAAAAAGAATTTGACGAATGTCTGAACAAAGCGGGGGCAGTCCTCCAGGCTGTCCGGTCCGCGGAAGGAGGTCTGGGATGATCCTGTTGATCGATAACTACGACAGTTTTGTATATAATCTTTACCAGTTTATTGCGGAGACGGGACAGGAAGTAAGGATCGTGAGAAACGATGAGATGACATCAGAAGAGGTGATGGAGATGAGAACGGATGCGGTGGTCATTTCACCTGGACCGGGAAAACCCGGGGACGCCGGAATCTGCGTGGAACTGATCCAAAGAGCAGAGGGAAGGATCCCCGTCCTGGGGGTGTGTCTGGGACATCAGGCGATCGCAGAGGCGTACGGGGCGGAGGTGGTGCATGCAGGGAAGCTGATGCACGGGAAGACTTCTGTTCTGAGGGATGTGCAAGACAGTGTGCTGTTTCGGGATATTCCGGGACCGATCCAGGTGGCAAGATACCATTCCCTGGCGGTTCGGGAGGAGACTCTTCCGGAGGAGATCCGGGTAACTGCGAGAGCGGAGGATGGAGAAGTCATGGCGATGGAACATCGGAGATATGATGTATACGGAGTACAGTTTCATCCGGAATCCGTGATGACCCCGCAGGGATACAAAATGATCGAAAATTTTATCCGCTCGGTCACTGCGCAGGCAAAGGCGTGACGGAGCAGAAAAGAATGGTGAGAAATAAAAAGCAGAATAGCAGGAGGCAGAAGAGCATGATCAAAGAAGCAATCATCAAACTTTCAAAGAAACAGGACTTAAGCTATGAGGAGGCAGAGCAGGTCATGAATGAGATCATGGAGGGGCAGGCGTCGGATGTACAGAAATCCGCCTATCTCACCGCGCTCTCCATGAAGGGAGAGAACATTGACGAGATCACCGCGTCTGCGGCGGGGATGCGCGCACACTGTATCAAGCTGCTCCACAACATGGATGTGCTTGAGATCGTGGGGACCGGAGGCGACGGGGCGAATTCGTTTAATATCTCCACCACTTCCGCCATGGTCATCGCAGCGGCAGGAGTGCCGGTGGCAAAACATGGAAACCGGGCGGCGTCTTCAAGATCCGGAGCCGCGGATGTGCTGGAGGCGCTGGGCGTGCAGATCGACCTTCCGCCAAAGCGGAGCGCGGAACTGTTACATGAGATCCAGATCTGCTTTCTCTTTGCCCAGAACTATCATATTGCGATGAAATATGTGGCTCCGATCCGAAAAGAGCTGGGGATCCGGACCGTGTTCAATATCCTGGGACCTCTGTCGAATCCGGCAGGGGCGAACATGGAACTGATGGGCGTCTACGAACAGGAACTGGTGGAGCCCCTGGCACAGGTCATGGCGAAGCTGGGCGTTGTGCGGGGAATGGTGGTCTATGGGCAGGATAAGCTGGATGAGATTTCCATGAGCGCGCCAACTTCCGTGTGCGAGATCCGGGACGGGTGGTTCCAGTCTTATGAGATCACGCCGGAGCAGTTCGGCTATACCCGCTGTGCAAAGACAGAGCTGACAGGAGGGACGCCGGAAGAAAATGCAGAGATCACAAAGTCGATCCTCCGGGGCGAAGAACGTGGGGCAAAACGATGCGCAGTGTGCTTAAACGCGGGGGCTGCGATCTATATCGCGGGGAAGACCCGCTCCATGGAAGAAGGCGTGCGGATGGCGGAGCGGATCATCGATGACGGCAGGGCGATGAATAAATTGGAGCAGTTTATCAGGGAGAGCAGGAAATGAATATTTTGGACAGAATCGTAGAGAGGACAAAAGAGCGGATCCGGGAGGAGAAGAGACAGATTCCCCTTTGTGAGATGAGGGCCAGAGCAGAGGGCGCTGACGGAAGGGGATATCTGTTCGAGGAGGCGCTGCGAAAAGAGGGGCTTTCTTTCATCTGCGAGGTGAAAAAGGCGTCTCCGTCCAAAGGGGTGATCGCGTCAGAGTTCCCCTATCTTGAGATCGCAAAAGACTATGAGATGGGAGGAGCGGCGGCGATCTCCTGTCTGACGGAACCTTTCTGGTTCCAGGGGAGCGACCGGTATCTCGAGGAGATCGCAGAAAGTGTGTCGATTCCTGTCCTGCGGAAAGATTTTACCTGTGACGAATACATGGTCTTTCAGGCAAAGGCGATGGGAGCTTCGGCGATTCTGCTCATCTGTTCCGTTCTGGATGACGGGGCGCTGAAGTCTTATCATCAGCTTGCGGAGGAGCTTGGAATGTCCGCACTGGTGGAGGCGCACAGCCCGGAGGAGATTGAGCGGGCGAAGGCAGCGGGAGCCAGGATCATCGGAGTGAACAACCGGGACCTGAAAAATTTTACCGTGGATATCGGGCACAGCATGAAACTGCGGAAACTGGTGGGGCCGGAGACATTGTTTGTATCGGAGAGCGGGATCCGCGGACCGGAAGATATGCGGGCACTCTATGAGAGCGGTACGGATGCGGTGCTGATCGGAGAGATGCTGATGCGCTCTTTGGACCGGAAAGAGACACTCCGGAGCCTGCAGAGTGCTGCCGCACACGAAAAAGATACCGGGAACGCGGACATGAAACAGGAAAAAATCCGGGAGGGATGGGAATGACAAAGATCAAGATCTGCGGATTGAGCCGTCCCGAAGACATTGATTACGTTAATGAGGCAAAGCCGGATTACTGTGGATTTGTTATCGGGGTGCCGTCAAGCCGGAGAAATGTGTCGGTCGAGACTCTGTACAGACTGCGGAAAAGACTTTCGGACAGTATCATTCCAACCGGCGTCTTCGTCAATGCTGATGTGGAGCTGCCGGCAGGGCTGCTGCGGGATGGTGTGATCTCAGTGGTGCAGCTCCACGGACAGGAAGACGAGACGTATATCAGAACCCTGAGAAAACTGGCCGGTGGAATGGCGGGCAGATCATCAGAAGGAGCGGAAGGCGGATCTTTCGGAGGCAGGATCATCAAGGCATTTTCTGTGAAACAGATCGAAGATATAGAGAGCGCATTTGCGAGCAGCGCCGATATGGTACTCCTTGACCACGGGAAAGGTGGTACGGGAGAACGACAGTGTGGAGAAGCCTTTCTTCCTCGCCGGGGGGAGTAAGGCCGGACAACATCACTGAGGCGGTCAGGCGGTGCGGTCCCTACGGAGTGGACCTGAGCAGCGCGGTGGAGACCGAAGGGAGAAAGGATAGAAGAAAAATATTGGCAGCAGTGGCTGCAGTAAGGAGTGCAGGGCGATGAAGAAAGGAAGATATGGCATCCACGGAGGACAGTATATCCCGGAGACGCTGATGAACGCGGTAAGGGAACTTGAGGAAGCGTATGAGTTCTATAAGAAGGATCCCGGGTTCCAGGCAGAACTGGCGGAACTTTTGAACGAATATGCGGGGAGACCGTCCCGCCTGTATTATGCAGAGAGGATGACAGAGGACCTGGGCGGAGCAAAGATCTACCTGAAAAGGGAAGATCTGAACCACACGGGAGCCCATAAGATCAACAATGTTCTGGGACAGATCCTTCTGGCAAAGAAGATGGGGAAGACCCGGGTGATTGCGGAGACCGGCGCCGGACAGCACGGCGTCGCGACAGCGACGGCAGCAGCTTTGATGGGAATGGAGTGTGAGGTGTTCATGGGCGAGAAGGACACGAAACGCCAGGCTCTCAATGTCTACCGGATGCGTCTCCTGGGAGCAAAAGTCCATGCGGTCACATCCGGGACGGCGACGCTGAAAGACGCGGTCTCAGAGACTATGAGAGAATGGACAAAACGGATCGATGACACACACTATGTATTGGGATCCTGCATGGGGCCTCATCCGTTTCCGGAGATCGTGCGGGATTTTCAGTCCGTTATCTCAAGAGAGATCAAGGAGCAGCTGCTGGAGAGAGAAGGACGGCTTCCGGATGCGGTCCTTGCCTGTGTGGGCGGAGGATCCAATGCCATCGGGGCGTTCTATCATTTTATTGAAGATGAGAGCGTCCGTCTCATCGGGTGCGAGGCGGCTGGAAGAGGCGTCGATACGGCGGAGACCGCCGCGACCATCGCCACCGGAAAGCTGGGGATCTTCCACGGGATGAAATCTTATTTCTGTCAGGATGAGTACGGACAGATCGCACCGGTATATTCGATCTCTGCCGGTTTGGATTATCCGGGTGTGGGACCAGAGCATGCAGATCTGTACGACAGGGGCAGGGCGGAATATGTTCCCGTGACAGACGATGAGGCGGTGGATGCGTTCGAATACCTGGCGAGGATGGAGGGGATCATCCCGGCCATCGAGAGTGCCCACGCGGTAGCTTACGCAAGGAAACTGGCGCCCCAGATGGGGGAGGACCAGATCATGGTGATCAATATTTCCGGCAGGGGCGATAAAGACTGCGCTGCCATTGCCAGATACAGAGGGGAGGATATCTATGAGTAGGATACAGGAAGCATTTCAGGACAAAAAGGCATTCATTCCGTTTATTACCTGCGGAGATCCGGATCTCGAGACAACGGAGAAGCTGGTATACGCCATGGAGGAGGCAGGGGCGTCTCTGATCGAGCTGGGGATTCCCTTCTCTGACCCTACGGCAGAAGGCCCGGTCATTCAGGAGGCGAACATTCGGGCTCTCTTAGGAGGAGTGACGACGGATAAGATCTTTGATATGGCAGCGAGGATCCGGCAGCGGACCCAGATCCCGCTGGTATTCATGACCTATGCCAATGTGGTCTTCTCAAGAGGGATCGGGCATTTTGCTAAACGGGCGGCAGAGGCAGGGATCGACGGACTGATCCTGCCGGATGTACCCTTTGAGGAGAAGGAAGAGTTTGCCGGCGCCTGCCGGGAGTATGGGCTGGATTTTATCTCATTGATCGCTCCCACCTCCCGTGAGCGGATCCGGATGATCGCAGAGAAAGCTTCCGGGTTTGTATACTGTGTCTCATCCCTGGGCGTGACCGGGACGAGAAGTGATATCACAACGGATACCGGAGCCATGGTGAGAATGGTGAAGGAAACGAAAAAGATTCCCTGTGCAGTGGGGTTCGGCATCTCCACGCCGGAGCAGGCGGCCAGGATCGGAGCGACTTCCGACGGAGTGATCGTGGGAAGCGCGATCGTGAAGCTGTGTGCCCGGTATGGAAGGGAATGTGTTCCTTATGTGGCAGAATATGTGAAGAAAATGACGGAGGCGCTGGCTTAGGCCAGAGGAGAGTGGTATAATATGAGCACAGTGATGATTCGCAGAAGGAGGATGTTATGAAGAAGAACCGAAAAGCCCCGATCGTCCGCAGCTTCGGCTATGCCTTTGAGGGAATCTGGACAGGGATACGGAAAGAAAGGAACATGAAGATCCATTGCATGGCAGTCATCCTTGTGACGGCAGCAGGATTATTTTTCGGGATTTCTGCCATGGAGTGGTGTATCTGCCTTCTGCTGTTCGGAATGGTGGTTTCTCTGGAGCTTGTGAACACGGCGGTGGAAGCTGTGGTGGATCTGGTGACGGAAGAGAAAAAAACGCTGGCCAAGATCGCGAAGGATACGGCGGCAGGAGCGGTTTTGTTCACAGCGATCATGGCAGTGTTTATCGGATGTATTATTTTTATCCCGTATGTGCTTGACTGGTTCAGCGCTGTCTTATGAGCCTGCACCCTTCCGTGGGAGTTTCAGTTCCATCTGGCTGCCGGAAGGATAAAACCCCGTTTTTGGCGGAGATTGTTTGACTTCAACGTCTCTTGCTGATACAATACTAAATGTGCCGGAAAGGCAGAAGAGAAAGGAAGGGCATTTACAGATGGAAGAGAAGAAGACAGCAGTCACAAAACAGGAAACACTGGCGGCGCTGAGAAAGCCGGGAGAGCTTTATGCGGTCATGTCCCAGGCAACAAGGATGCCCTTTGTAATGTGTGACGAAGAGACATTTGACGACGAGGTTTTTCTGTATTACAGAGTGGAGGACGCCAAAGAGAAGGCAGAGCAGCTTGCAAAAGAGCGCTATCGCACTGCTGTTGTAAAGATTGAGGAGAATCAGCTTCTTGGATTCTACTCAAACCTCTATACAATGGGGGTAAACTGTCTGGCGGTCAATGACGGGACGGATACGGCGATCTGTATCCAGCTGAACGACCTTGTTAAGAGAAAAGAGCCGGAAGAACTCCCGGAAGGAAAAAGAGTGATCGAGAATGCGGCGCTTCATCTTACCGCTTTATATTTCATGCAGGAGATGAGAAGACTGGAGAAGCCGGAGCCCACAGAGCAGTTAAAGGAATTGCAGGAAGAACTCCTGGCTCATTATCAGAAGGGAACGTATATCGTGGCGCTTCAGGAAGACGGACAGGTTCCGGTTCTGAAGCAGAAGGATGGGAGTATTTATCAGCCGATCTTTACCGATGTGATCGAATTCCAGAAGTTCAGCAGAGGAAAAAAGATGAAGATGGCTGCAGTTCCCGCAGAGAAGATACCGGAAATCCTTGTCCCGGAGGCAAAGGGTGTGGCGGTCAATCCGTTCGGTGTGAACGTGCAGCTCCAGGTGGCACGGAAGAAAAATCAGCCTGTGCCGAACGCATGACAGATATAGGAAGAGGAAACAGCAAAGTGTGCGCATTGTCGCACACTTTTTAAACTGGCAGGGTGGAGTCAGCAGGAGTGCAGGCGTTGTCAAGATGTTTGAGGAGGAGCTGGGAATGCCTGTGATGGTGGATGAGAAGGGATATCTGATGGGGGCCTTCGGTATCCCTGTGCTGGCAAAAGAGAGCCAGGAAGAGAAATAAAAAAGATGCTTATAAAATAAAAATATGATGCCGACAGAGGGAGGAATTTCTATGCCAGTATTTGACTTTAACAATTCGACGGATCAGAAACAGGATCCTGTCTGTACTTATTCTGTTTTTCGGACGAATGGATCAGAGCCGTCTCCGGAACATCCCATCCTTGTCCTGGACAGCCGGGGGAAAAGCTTGAAACATCATTCCAGGGGTGTGTTTACAAACCCGGTCAAGCGGACTGCCTTTGAGGCGGAGGGCGAGAACGGAGTGGTGAGCGCGGATATCCTGCAGATCGATGCGCGTTTTGTAAGCCTTTTGAAATGGCTGGGAGAAAACCATATCAATGTACGTCTCTCAGGAGCAGAAACGGAAGCAGGGTATTCTGTATACAAGATACGGGAAATCGCGTTTGGCGGCGGTCATAAGCTGTCTGCTGAGGACGGTTTCCTTCAATTTATGATCGAGCGGCTCCTTGCCAGCGACGCGCCTTCTGAGGAGGCGGAGGATGAAGACGAGGTGGAGAACGGAGACAGCATGAAGCTGACCAGTATCCAGAGCATCACGGATTTTATGAACTGTGCCGGGAGGACCCTGCCGGATAATATCCGCTTATGGGCGAGGAGGAATCTGGCGGTGGCCAGATCCCACGAGGTGTCGGCGGAGGAGCGGCGCCATGCCCAGCGCGCGTTGTCTATCATGATGAATATTCAATGGAAAAGCAATTATTTTGAATCTATAGATGTGAATGAAGCACGAAAAATACTCGATGAAGAACTTTACGGAATGGAAAAAGTAAAGCAGAGGATCATTGAGACGATCATCCAGATCAACCGGACCCATACCCTCCCGGCGTACGGGCTTCTGCTCATCGGACCGGCCGGGACGGGGAAATCACAGATCGCCTATGCGGTAGCTCGGATCCTGAAACTTCCCTGGACGACACTGGATATGAGTTCCATCAATGATCCGGAGCAGCTCACCGGAAGTTCCAGGATCTATGCCAATGCGAAACCGGGAATCATCATGGAAGCATTCTCCGCGGCGGGGGAGTCCAGTCTGGTCTTTATTATTAATGAACTGGATAAAGCCGCCTCAGGAAAAGGGAACGGAAATCCGGCGGACGTTCTCCTGACCCTGCTGGACAACCTTGGATTTACAGACAACTATATGGAGTGTATGATCCCGACCACCGGTGTCTATCCGATCGCGACGGCAAATGACAGGAACCAGATCAGCGCTCCGCTGATGTCCCGTTTTGCTGTCATCGAGATCCCGGATTATACGCCCGAGGAGAAGAAGATCATTTTCTCAAGATATGCCCTCCCGAAGGTTATGAAACGGATCGGCATGCGCAGAGAAGAGTGCGTGCTGACGGAAGAGGCGCTGGATGCGGTCGTTGATCTATACAAAGGGACCAGCGGGATCCGTGACCTGGAGCAGGCGGCAGAGCACCTTGCCGCGCATGCTCTGTATCAGATCGAGGCGGACCGTGTGGACTCTGTGATGTATGATGCTGAGATGGTACGGGGGCTGCTGCCGTAAAGGGCGGCTGCTATAACCTTGGAGAGACTTCTTGGATTTTTGACAGAAACGTTGTCTTTCTTCATCGGGATTGCTATAATTGCATTATCGGAGCACATGCTTTAGATTCAGGTATTACAGAAGAGATGGGAAGAAAGGTTCATGGCAGTTATTTTATATATAAGAAAAGATTACTTCAGAGGGGTAACCTTATCAGATAAAAGCGCACATATTCTGGAATTCCATTACAGAGGCCAGAACGTGGATGTGTTTGACAGCGGCAGACAGGTCTTTCATCTGGAATATTTTCTTGAGAGCAAGTTTAAAGCGAATATACTGGATTTCTTTGTAACCGACATTACGCTTCGGGGAAAGGGATACGGAAAAGTGTGCATGCTGGAGATCCTGGACCAGCTGAAGAAGAAGCAGGTCACCCTGATCAAGGCGCCCATTGGATACGAACTGGCGCCGGTGGGCTATGCCGGACCGGAACAGTATCTGACACTTATGACAGAGTTCTATGAGAAGACCGGATTTTCGATCAGCGGAGACGGAGATGCCGCGATCCAGATCCTTGGATGAACAGCGAGATTGTATGTGTAAGTGGATAGACTGTTTAATGACAAAATTGGAAAAATTGCACAATTTATTTAGAAATAAATTAGATAAAATTACAGGGTTGACTATTTTGCACAATTTTGTATATACTAGTTATGGAAAATGAATACGCGATAGTGTGTTACTGTAAGGCAGGCATAAACTATCCTTTCGACTCACACCAAGTGAGCAAAAGGTTTAGTTTATGCTTTTTTTGCGTTCCAGCTTCAAGCCCTGCACCTGTACAAGAGGGCGTTCGGAAAGCGCGCTTTCCAGAACGTCATATTGTACAGGTATAGGGCGCCAGCCCGCGACCGAGTCGGAGCAGGGCGGAGACGAGGTGCGCAGCAGGGCT
>NZ_JACJLR010000101.1 GCF_016902345.1 Mediterraneibacter glycyrrhizinilyticus
CAGGGATTTCGCTTTTATACGAAAGAAATAAGGGATAAAGCTTGAAAATGCGAAGGATCATCTAAAATAGAAAAATCTGAAAAAATTCTTTTTTGGAATGTATAAATACACAAAAATGGCACCTTTTTCGGTATAATTATAGTACCACAAAAAAAACCAAGAAAGAAGGTGCCATTAATGAAAAGAAATTAGAGTTGAAGAAACTCCTTATCTATGCTAAAAGTGTATATCACATTCCACAGAAAATCAAGGAGTTGACAGATAAAAGAGCAAGAAAAACGATTCCATTTTTTAATCTTATTATGCCGGTGTTCCTATTTCTTCTGCTTCAATACGAAAGTTTCCATACTGTTTTTTCCTCACCGGAAAGCATGAGGAAACGTTTAAAGCACTGTATCCGTGGGCGAATCCCAAAAGTGGATGCCATCAGGGATGCTCTGGGTCTGACAGACCCGGAGGAAACAGAAGGAATCCTCACCGCTACTGTCAGCAGGATTCAAAAAAATGCAGTCTTGCGTGGCGGAACAATTGGCGGGTATGTAACGGCAGCAATTGATGGGGTAGAGCTTTTTTGCAGCAGGAAGAAGAAATGTGGGAAATGTCTGACCCGAAAAACAGCCTCCGGAGAAATGGAATATTTCCATAAAAGCATTGTATGTACCACAGTAGGAAGCAATCCGCATTTGATTCTGGGACAGGACATGCTTGATCCCCGAGACGGGGCAGAGAAAGACGAAGGGGAACTGACAGGAGGAAAACGGCTGATAGAAACTTTATATAGTCAGCATGGACATTTTGCGGATGTGATTGTTGCAGACGGTCTCTATCTGAATGTCCCATTCTTGAGAGTAGTCCTGAAATGCCATATGGAGGCAGTCATCCGTCTGAAGGATGAACGGAGGCTGATATTTCAGGATGCAGAAAAGCTGTTTGGGAGCGGAGAGGGGAAGAAAGAGCCTTTTTATCGGGAAGGGAAAAAGATCGACTGCTGGGATCTGGATGGATTTGAATTAGAAGGATTGCAAGAGAAGCTGCGGGTGGTCCGATACCGTGAGAAAAACGAAAAGACAGGGGAAGAAAAATGGGTATGGCTGGTAACAACCAGCAAAGAGATTGATTATAAGATTTTGTGGAAGATGATGCATAAGAGATGGGATATTGAAGAGAATGCATTCCATCAGCTAAAGACTTATTATCATGCAGACCATTGTTACTGTCATGAAGCAGTGGAAGTGATCTTTCTATTAATGCTGATAGCATTTAACATACGGGAAATGTATCTGTACCGGCGGATCCATGGATTTGAGAGAAGCAAGATTACAAGGAAAAGTGTA
This sequence comes from Mediterraneibacter glycyrrhizinilyticus, assembly GCF_016902345.1. Lineage (GTDB taxonomy): Bacteria > Bacillota > Clostridia > Lachnospirales > Lachnospiraceae > Mediterraneibacter > Mediterraneibacter glycyrrhizinilyticus_A. The sequence continues at coordinate 1,335 of NZ_JACJLR010000101.1, forward strand.
ACGCGAATCTTTCGGGATGATCTGCAGGCAGAGAATCTATGTTGGATATTGTATATAGAAGGGGGATAGAAATTCAAAAAAGAGAATAAGGGGTTGTGGAGTCTGAAAAAGGGGAGGTTTTCAGATAGGATACTTTCTGTCCCAAAAGATGACAAGACAAGGGGAAAGAGAATTGGTAAGGGAAAATAGCGCAGGTGAATATTTATAAAAGGGAAATCTATATAAAAGCGAAATCCCTG
>NZ_JACJLR010000102.1 GCF_016902345.1 Mediterraneibacter glycyrrhizinilyticus
CGAAAGAAGTCTTTCTTCCTTAGAAAGGAGGTGATCCAGCCGCACCTTCCGATACGGCTACCTTGTTACGACTTCACCCCAGTTATCGGCCCCACCTTCGGCAGCTCCCTCCTTACGGTTGGGTCACTGACTTCGGGCGTTGCTGACTCCCATGGTGTGACGGGCGGTGTGTACAAGACCCGGGAACGTATTCACCGCGACATTCTGATTCGCGATTACTAGCGATTCCAGCTTCATGTAGTCGAGTTGCAGACTACAATCCGAACTGAGACGTTATTTTTGGGATTTGCTCCACCTCGCGGTCTCGCTTCCCTTTGTTTACGCCATTGTAGCACGTGTGTAGCCCTGGTCATAAGGGGCATGATGATTTGACGTCATCCCCACCTTCCTCCAGGTTATCCCTGGCAGTCTCTCCAGAGTGCCCATCCTAAATGCTGGCTACTGAAGATAAGGGTTGCGCTCGTTGCGGGACTTAACCCAACATCTCACGACACGAGCTGACGACAACCATGCACCACCTGTCTCGGATGCTCCGAAGAGAGGGCGACATTACTCGCCGGTCATCCGGATGTCAAGACCAGGTAAGGTTCTTCGCGTTGCTTCGAATTAAACCACATGCTCCACCGCTTGTGCGGGTCCCCGTCAATTCCTTTGAGTTTCATTCTTGCGAACGTACTCCCCAGGTGGACTGCTTATTGCGTTTGCTGCGGCACCGAATAGCTTTGCTACCCGACACCTAGCAGTCATCGTTTACGGCGTGGACTACCAGGGTATCTAATCCTGTTTGCTCCCCACGCTTTCGAGCCTCAACGTCAGTTACTGTCCAGTAAGCCGCCTTCGCCACTGGTGTTCCTCCTAATATCTACGCATTTCACCGCTACACTAGGAATTCCACTTACCTCTCCAGCACTCTAGAACAACAGTTTCCAAAGCAGTCCCGGGGTTGAGCCCCGGGTTTTCACTCCAGACTTGCTGCTCCGTCTACGCTCCCTTTACACCCAGTAAATCCGGATAACGCTTGCACCATACGTATTACCGCGGCTGCTGGCACGTATTTAGCCGGTGCTTCTTAGTCAGGTACCGTCATTTTCTTCCCTGCTGATAGAGCTTTACATACCGAAATACTTCTTCGCTCACGCGGCGTCGCTGCATCAGGGTTTCCCCCATTGTGCAATATTCCCCACTGCTGCCTCCCGTAGGAGTTTGGGCCGTGTCTCAGTCCCAATGTGGCCGGTCACCCTCTCAGGTCGGCTACTGATCGTCGGCTTGGTGGGCCGTTACCCCGCCAACTACCTAATCAGACGCGGGCTCATCTCACACCACCGGAGTTTTTACCCCTGCACCATGCGGTGCTGTGGTCTTATGCGGTATTAGCAGTCATTTCTAACTGTTATCCCCCTGTGTGAGGCAGGTTACCCACGCGTTACTCACCCGTCCGCCGCTCAGTCAAACTGCTCTTCAATCCGAAGAAATCAAAGCAGAGTGCTTCGCTCGACTTGCATGTGTTAGGCACGCCGCCAGCGTTCATCCTGAGCCAGGATCAAACTCTCGTTAAAAGTGTTTGT
>NZ_JACJLR010000103.1 GCF_016902345.1 Mediterraneibacter glycyrrhizinilyticus
CCGTTCTTTATACTTAGTGTAACGGCAAAGATCGTGTTTATTTTGGGCCAGCAGCCCGATTTCTAAACTGATTTCAGGTACTCTCATTTGCACCACCACCTGTCCAGCCACTTCATAGGCAAAAGGACGTATAGTAAAATGATAAGAGACAGAGTACCGTGCCGTAAATTTCACCTTGGAGGTGCCAGTGATGGATAAAATTTACGACAAATGCTGTGGTATTGATGTGCACAAAAAACTTATCGTTGCCTGCTTCCGATGCGGCAGAAAGCAGGAAGTACGTGAGTTTGGCGCAACAACCAGAGAACTTCTTACATTGGCTGACTGGCTCAAAGAAGGCGGCTGTGAAATGGTCGCCATGGAGAGCACGGCCTCTTATTGGAAGCCTCTGTTTAACATCCTTGAATCTTCTGACCTGAACGCTATGGTGGTCAATGCACGCCATATGAAAGCCGTTCCCGGACGGAAAACGGATGTAAAGGATGCAGAATGGATCGCAGACCTTCTTCAGCATGGATTACTCCAGCCCAGTTACATTCCCAACAAGGAGCAGCGTGAACTAAGAGAATTAGTCCGCTATCGCAAAAGCCTTGTGGGTGAGCGTACCAGAGAGTTGAACCGCCTCCAAAAAATGCTGGAGGGCGCCAATATCAAGTTGTCAGGAACCGTATCAGACATCAATGGCAAAAGTGCCCGCAGTATCCTGGAATATCTCCTTACCGGGGAATCCTTTGACGAGGCAAAATACAATGAGATGTATGAGCAGAAAGTCATTGCCCATAACCTCAAAGCCACAAAGGAGCAGATCATCGATGACCTGAATGGCGTGATGTCTCCTCTCCAGCGCAGGATGATGAAAGAGCTTCTTGCCCATTTGGACGAACTGAATGCGCATATCAAAAATCTGGACGATGAAATTGACAACTTTATGAAGCCAGAAGAAAAGCAGGCTTCGCAGGCTATTCAGGATGTGACCGGCATAGGCAATACCAGTGCGCAGGCTATCATTTCCGTCATTGGTACAGACATGGGACGTTTCTCCACAGATAAGCACATTTCTTCCTGGGCAGGATTATGCCCAGGTGACAACGAAAGTGCAAAAAAACGTAAATCTGGTAAGACCAGAAAGGGAAACGCTCTCTTGCGGACAACATTGATCACCTGCGCGCATGCAGCTATAAAAAATAAGAAATCCTACTTTTATGCCCAATTTATGAGAATCAGTGCCCATCGTGGACCAAAACGTGCCTATGTGGCAGTGGCTCATTCCATGCTCATTGCAATATACCACATCCTCAAGGATGGTGTTGTTTTCAAGGATCTGGGAGCAGAGTATTACAATCAGTTCAATAAGGAACGCAAGATCAATGCGTACCTTAAAAAATTAAAAGCACTTGGCTGGGAGGTCCCAGTAATTGCCGCATAGACCTACCAGTTAAGTTTTAAATCAACCTTTTTAAGTTTGAGAGGGGTAGTCTGCGCTTTTTTGGCTACCCGGAAGGTTGTGTTTCATAG
>NZ_JACJLR010000104.1 GCF_016902345.1 Mediterraneibacter glycyrrhizinilyticus
ATTTCAAAAAAGTCGTTATAATAATCTTGTTTTCGCATAGTTCCATTATAACATGGAACAGGGAGAAAGATGGTTGTCGTTAGCCATCTTTTTCTCTTTTTATAGGATAAATTTCGGGGGCAGATGTGACTCGTATGAGTCACATCTACCCCTGATTTGGACTATCTATTTCCCGACAGCCCCAGTATTTTTTCTGTGATGCACCTGCGTGCTAACAGTATATTTTTTTGATATTATTCAGTTTCGATACAGCGTTCTGCAGGAGGAGATCGGCGATGGTGACCGCAGTCATGGATTCGATCACAACGACAGCGCGTGGGACAATGACAGGGTCATGTCTTCCATGGATCGAGATATCGATATCTTCACCGGATTCGTTCACAGTGTGCTGGGTTTTTGAGATAGACGGCGTAGGTTTTAAAGCAGCGCGAACGAGGAGTCTGGAGCCATCGCTCATTCCACCCAGAGTACCTCCTGAATGGTTTGTTTTTTTGCATACATTTCCATCGCGCATATAAAACGGATCGTTATTATAACTTCCTACAGTGGACGAGGCTGCAAAACCATCTCCGATTTCTACTCCTTTTACTGCGCCGATGGACATGATTCCCTGGGCGAGCAGGGCATCCAGCTTGTCAAATACAGGTTCACCGAGTCCGACGGGAATCCCGTCGGCAATGCACTCCACGATGCCGCCGCAGGAATCTTTCTCTGCCATGAGGGAAGCAACATATTCTCCAGCTTTTTGGGCAACAGCATTGCTGGGCATATACAGACTGTTCTCTGTGATCTCGGAAAGCATGAGATCATCATCCTCTACAACGAAGGGGCCAATCGCTTTTGTATATGCGCATACATTGATTCCCAGCTCGTTCAAAAGACGGACAGCGACTGCTCCGGCAGCTGTGCGGCCGATGGTCTCACGCCCTGATGAGCGGCCGCCTCCCCGGTAATCGCGAAAGCCATATTTTTCCTTAAAGGGAAAATCAGCATGTCCCGGGCGGTAGGATACCGCGATGTCTCCGTAATCTTTGGACCGCTGGTCCTGATTTCTCACAAGGATCGAGATCGGCGTGCCGGTTGTCTTTCCTTCAAAGACGCCGGACAGGATCTCAGCGCAGTCGGATTCGTTCCTTTTGGTTGTGTATTTGCTCTGTCCGGGTCTGCGCCGGTCAAGAAATTTCTGTATATCCTCTGTGCTGAGAGAAATTCCGGCAGGACAGCCGTCGATCACCACGCCGACGCCTGGCCCGTGGGATTCCCCCCATGTTGTAATGCGGAATAATTTGCCAAATGATGAGCCACTCATAGAATTCTCCTTTCAGTCACTGTTTCTTCACAAACATATTCTAATATTATATATGACATAACAACTCTTCGCAAGTAAGGGATATTCTTAACAGTTTTAAACGGTAAAAATATATTTGCCTGCCATATGCCAATGAATTTCTAAGAAAAAATAAGTTATCCACAACACTGGTTATTCTTCCGAACTTATTCACTTTT
>NZ_JACJLR010000105.1 GCF_016902345.1 Mediterraneibacter glycyrrhizinilyticus
ACTAAAACTTCCCACACCAATACGGTGTGTTGAACCTTGAAAATTCAATATTTCAGCCAATAAAAAAGGCATAAACCTGTCCCGTTTGGTATAATGGAATTGACGAAAAACCATCTATACAAAGGAGATTTATGCCATGTCCAGTATACCACAAAACTATTGCGATGAGAACGAGTTAATTGATTGTGTTCAGAGATTTTTTTCCCGGCATCATGTCGGCAAGCTTCTCGCCAAATGCAATGGGATGAAAGAAAAAGGTGTTTCACCTGTTTCTCTGCTCCGCTACAAGCTCAGCAACATTTTTGTCGGAAGAAGCATGTATATGCAGCAACGAACTGGCTCTTTTAAGGAAGATTTTTCAAAGAACACTTTTTATCGGTTCCTAAATTCGGCAAAAACAAACTGGCTCCGTTTTACTTCTCTTCTGGCTGCTGATATCGTCAATAATGATCTCAAAGATCTAACGGACGATAGCAGGAAAAATGTGTTCATTGTTGATGACAGCCTTTTTAGTCGAACCAGCTGCAAGAAAACAGAACTGGGATCAAAAGTATTCGACCACACCGATATGCATTTCAAAAAAGGGTTTCGGATGCTTACATTAAGCTGGAGTGACGGAAACACACTGATCCCGGTAAACAGCTGTCTGTTAGCATCTGCAAAAGAAGCAAATATTATCGGTCCGGTAAAGAACTTTGATAACAGAACCATTGCAGGAAAAAGGCGCAAGCTTGCCCAGACAAAAGCACCTGAAGCAATGATAACCTTGTTGGATACTGCTCTCAGTGCAGGACTAAAGGCTGATTATGTCCTTTTTGATTCCTGGTTTTCCAACCCGGCACAGATCACAGCCATCCATTCAAAGGGGATGGATGTGATTGCTATGATCAAGAAAAGCAGCCGCATCAAGTATTCATACTGTGGTGAACAGCTGAATATCAAAGAGATCTATTCCAGGAACAAAAAACGCCGTGGCAGATCAAAGTATCTGCTTTCTGTTGACGTCATGGTAGGAAAAGAGAATCCTATTCCGGCGAAAATCGTTTGCGTAAGGAATAAAGCAAATCGCAAGGACTGGCTTGCTTTTATCTGTACAGATACGACCCTTTCCGAAGAAGAGATTATCCGTGTTTATGGAAAGCGCTGGCAGATTGAGGTTTTCTTCAAGACCTGCAAATCTATGCTGAATCTGATTGGAGAATGCCGCAGCTTATCCTATGATGCACTGACAGCTCACGTAGCTATCGTGTTTACCAGATACATGTTACTCGCAATGGAACAGCGCCAAAATGAAGATCAGAGGACGCTTGGCGAATTGTTCTTTTTCCTTGTTGATGAAATGGCGGACATTACTTTCCATAGATCACTTGGCATCCTAATGGATGCCTTGATGGCAAGCCTTCAGGAAATCTTAAAACTCAGCGATGAGCAATTGACAGCTTTTACTGCTGATTTTGAAGC
>NZ_JACJLR010000106.1 GCF_016902345.1 Mediterraneibacter glycyrrhizinilyticus
GGTTCTTCCGCAAATATCCGTAAATCTAACATCCCCTGTACATTAACTTTGCGGCTAATAAATCTTTATTACAGCGGCCATACATGGTACGCTTTACCATCTTCAACTTACTGTTTGTCCCCTCAACAAATCCGTTTGATAATGGACTGGCAACTGAATTTTCGACAGCATCAAGATCTTTTTCCAAGCCTTCCGCAAAACGAGAGAGTTCCTTCATGCCTGATTTTTTATAACGGTCAATAAATATATACAAAAGAGGCATACTTTTCCGTTCGTAAATCTCACGGAATTCACGGATGCAGGACTGGAGTTCTCTTAATTGCGGATATGTCTTCATCAGATACTCCTTGTGTGCAGCTGAAAGTTTCATGCCCCTCCATAAAAAGCGGAAAATACCACTCCTTGTGATGTGATCGTATTTCTGAATTTCTTTTTTCTTTTGGATAGATTCGGCCGTGGAGCTCCTGTAGACTGCAATATCAATCTGATGGATTTTAATGATTTTATTCATATAGTCATAAGCAGCTGTCAGTTTTCCTTTGTATCCTTTCTGGATTAACCTGCGGTAAACATCCTTGCGACTTATCCCTGCTGACAGTGCTTTGATAATATAGTCATAAAACTGATCCATTCCGCTGCGATAATTTCTTCGGCACAGGGACTCATAATCGCCATGAAGATATCTTGTTACTGTATTCCTCGAACAGTGCAGTTCTTTTGCGATCGCCCGTTTGCTATATCCTGCTGCCGCATATTCATGGATCGCATGGTATAATTGTACACTTTTTTCATTGTACTCAGCAAAGTTATCCACAATGCAGGATGTTTTTTTTACGTTCCTCTTCCATGCTTCCCGTGGATAAAGAGGGTTCCTCACTGTGACCTGTTGGTATCTTGATATTTACTGGTACGACAGCGTTCACTGTATTTCTTATGGCCTCTAACAGATTCTGATGCAGATGAAACCGGTCAGCTATCTGCAGGGCATCCGGAAGTATTTCCTGAATGGCGGAGGCATAGGCGCTGGCACGGTCACGGGTTACTGCCTTGACCTGTTTATTGTGAGACAGCCATTCTTTAAAGGCAGAACCGTCTCTTCCGTCAAGTATTGCAACCGGCGTGTGAGTCGCTTCATCTACGATAATGGTTCCGTAAGTATGCCTTTTTTTAAAGGCAAAATCATCAACTCCGATAACGCTTCCGCATTTCGCTGCTTCCTGGAGAGTATACCGTTTTGTGAGCAGGCGTATCACGGTATCGCCACTGACTTTAAGATTCATAGCCTTACAAATACGTGAGCATCCCTCACAGCTGGTCTCCATCGCCAATGCACAGATAAAGTCAGCGCAACGTTCCGTCATTCTGCTATAATGACTCAAGAAACCGTTAACTGTTTCGGAAAAAGTAGTAA
>NZ_JACJLR010000107.1 GCF_016902345.1 Mediterraneibacter glycyrrhizinilyticus
GCATCGGTGTGATCCCCTGGGCGGGAACGGGGCTGCCCAGGCTTTCGTAGTACTCACGGATCCCTTCATGGGGCTTCTTGTGGTAGTACTCTTCGAGGAAGATCCCCCAGTACTGGTTCAGCTGTTCCAGTGTCCGGATCTGATGCGCTTTTGCTTCCCTTAAGTACGAATCCACAACCTGATGGAACTTTTCACACTTGCCCTTGGATTTTCCGCTCCCCCTGGGAGCATGGCGGATCGTGATTCCGAGTTTCCCCAGGGAGAGTTTCAGCTGTCTTGCGATATACTGTGACCCGTTATCAAAGTAACAGGCATCAAATTTTCCGGCTTTGAGGACCACTTTCCGGAAAGTATCCTCCACAATGGATTCTTCCTGGCTGGCATAGAATTCAGACTGGATCACATACCGGGAATGGTCGTCGATCGCAGAAGAGAGATAAGTCTGGACCATAGCTCCATTCTTGCCGATGGGAAGTTTTATGCCATATTTAATATCACCCTGGATGAGCATCATCCGGTGCGGTTTGCAGAACCGCTTTGCAGAACTCTTCCGGGCATCGTTGTACATCTGCATCTGCCGGACACCGAATCCGGCTTTGTAGAGATACCGCTCCATCGTGGAACGTTTCAGGACTCCCGGGGCCACACGGCCCTCCAGTTCCAGAATATAGATGATCTGACGGACCGAGCGTTTTGGGACTTCCCTCTTTAGTTGGATTGCCTGTTCCAGAAGTTCATCGAAGTTCTCCGGAAGTTTTGGGGAGCGTTTTGTTTCCCGGTTCTGCGGCTTCAATCCGGGAAAACCGCCATTCCTGTAAGCTGCCTCATAGCGGTACAGAGTGCGTGGAGACAGCCCGTTATGCTCTGCGATGTTCTCTCTTAACTGGATTCGCTTTGCATTGTCCAGTGATTCATCCAGCAGAGGAGCGATCAACTGGTACCGCTGCAGTGCCTGTTCTTCCTGCCACTTTATGGTTTCGTTTGTTTTCATTAGTCATAACCTCCTTTGCAGGGAGGGTACCACAGGGCAGTGGTGACAGCAAAACAAAGTCGGTGCAAAACCGGGATGTTAAACGGGGACAAGAAAACCTCCGGAATTATAAAGAAACCGGAGCAGTATTTCCAGCCATTCCGGCAGTGAACTTCGCAGCTTATCGAGCAGCGGCACCCGGGATCCCAGAAGTTCCGTGGAGAATCCCAACAGACGGTATCCTGCAGATTTCAGGTATCCATCTATCCTGAGCCGGTTGGCTTCCAGCCAGCAGTGCCAGCGGCGTATTGTCATTTCGCAGGGGAAATCTGCGGAATCCTCATCGTCTGGTGAGATGATCCCATCCAGTACACCTGAGATCACTTCAGAAGCATAATGCTTGTAAGGGACCAGGC
>NZ_JACJLR010000108.1 GCF_016902345.1 Mediterraneibacter glycyrrhizinilyticus
AAACAATAACTTCTGATGGAGAGGGAATCCCTCCTTCAGTTATTCATTTAGATTTTGTAACTATTAACTCGTAGTCATTATTGACTACACCATTATTATACTAGGAGGTTAAAGTTGCTATGGCAATGAGAAAGGTCAACTACAGAATAAAGGCTGGCGTTGCAGCTATGGCTCTTGCGCTTGGCGGAAGTTTTGTGATCGGCAGTGTCTGTTCAGATACTCCGGCGGTCGTCCGGGCGCAGGAAAGAACAGAAAGCACATCCCAGCAGGTGGTCAGCCTTGAGACAAGCTGGAAATATCTCGATGATAACACAGATCCCGCGGAAGGACTTGAGTCCATGTCAGCATGGACGGCTGCGGACTTCGACGACAGCGCCTGGAAAGAGGCGGCAGGAAAGTTCGGTGCAAAACGCGGAGAACTTACAGAGTTTGACGGATATACACCGACGGTGCTGCTTCAGCAGTATATCGAGGGAACACAGACGGATATACCGACGTATTTCTTCAGGACAACATTTACACTGGAGAATCTCAGCGAAGTTACATCCATCACTGGTTCGCTCTGCCATGATGATGCGGTTGCGGTATATCTGAACGGACATCTGATCAAATCCCAGTACATGGAATCAGAAGGACAGGAGAATAACATGTACTATTCAGGCGTCAGTCAGGGAGCGCCGGAAAAGCTGGATCTTAGTCTTACGGCAGAGCAGGTGGCTGAATACGCGGTGGAAGGCGAGAACGTTCTGGCTGTGGAATTACATAACGACAGAGAGTCGAGCTCAGACATCTATTTTGAATTTACGGATCTGACGGTCAATTATAATGAACCGGAGGCTGCTACAGAGCAGAAATCTGTGATCCTTACCCTGGGAAGCGACGAGACAAGCCGCGGACTGACATGGTATGCGAACACAGAAGAAGCCGGACAGGTACAGCTCGCGAAAGCTTCTGCAATGGCAGACGGAGCATTCCCGGCAGAGTACACGACAGTGGATGCGGCAGCGATCCCGACAAATGACG
>NZ_JACJLR010000109.1 GCF_016902345.1 Mediterraneibacter glycyrrhizinilyticus
GAAGAGACAATCCACTGGAGAATTAGGGGCTTAAAAAAGCCCGAATTCTCTGGGATTGCCTCTTCCCTGCATGTCAGGGATTAAAAATCGGTATTAACCGACAGCCCCTACTTCGTTTGAATATTTTTCGAGATGGCGGGGAGGGCTGGCACATGAGTGACGAACCCCGCCTTATTTTAACCTCCTTGTCCCTGCTGTTCTCATCCATATCGCCCTTTACTCCAAAATATGATTTACGACCCATCTTATATGAGTTGTATGGTTATTTATATGAGCGAAGCACACCTTACAATAATATAGAGGTGATGTTTAGTGAACAATCCGCTGGATCTATTTGCATGGAAGGTGCGGTCAGAACGGAAGCGGCAGCATCTGACGCAAAAGCAGTTGGCTGAACGCCTCAGCATGAACCCCCGCACGATCATAGATTTGGAGACTGGCAAGAGTAATCCGAAATTTGAAACGGTGGTCCTTGTCGCCCAAGAATTGAATATCAGCGTGGACGCCGCTATCTTCCCGGAAATGGTAAATCAGACAGTCTCGAAAACAGTCGTGGACTTCTTTGCCGGGAAAAGTGAAGCCGAGATTGCAAAATATATCGCGCTCTGCAAACAGGCGGAAGCCTTCCAGAAAGACGAATAACGCGGTCGGGTTCGATGTGCCCGGCCGCGTTACTGTTTTTACCCATCTTCATGCGGGCAAATTGATTTTTTATGTGAAATCGTCTTGAAGCTGCGCTTACTATTAGGGGCACAGTTCATTTATGTGTTTTAAAACTTCGTAGTCTAACGGTACAGGCACCGGTGTTTTGTGTTCCCCAATTATGGCCTGTTTCTCTGATAACACCTTCCCGGAAGCCGTAGACACATCCAGGGGAGGAGAATCTAATGAGCTCAGAAACAAGAAGGTAACCGGAGCAGTGTTTCCAGCCATTCCGGCCGTGAACTTCGCAGCTTATCGAGCAGCGACACCCGGGATCCCAGAAGTTCTGTGGAGAATCCCAGCAAACGGTATCCTG
>NZ_JACJLR010000110.1 GCF_016902345.1 Mediterraneibacter glycyrrhizinilyticus
CAATTCCATTATACCAAACGGGACAGGTTTATGCCTTTTTTATTGGCTGAAATATTGAATTTTCAAGGTTCAACACACCGTATTGGTGTGGGAAGTTTTAGTTAATTATTTTGATGCGCCTTTGGTAGGACTTACAGCTACACCAAAGGATGAGATCGATAAAAATACTTACAATATTTTTGAACTGGAAAACGGAGTGCCTACATATGGCTATGATCTTGCGCAGGCAGTCAAAGATGGATATCTGGTAGATTTTCTTTCTGTTGAGACTTCATTAAAGTTTATTGAACAGGGAATCGTATATGATGAGTTGTCTGAAGCGGACAAAGAAATGTACGAGGATACATTTGAAAATGAAAACGGGGAATTACCAGAGGCAATCAGTTCTTCTGCATTGAATTCCTGGATATTTAATGAAGACACAATTAAGAAAGCACTGCATATTCTGATGACGGAAGGAATCCGGATTAATTACGGAGAGAAGCTGGGAAAAACGATCATATTTGCCAAAAATCATAATCATGCAGAAAAGATTTTGGAGGTGTTTGGAAAAGAATATCCAAATCTGCCGGGATATGCTAAAGTAATTGACAATCATATGACCTATGCTCAGAGTGCAATAGACGAGTTTTCGGATCCTAAGAAACTGCCACAGATTGCGATTTCAGTGGACATGCTTGATACCGGAATCGATGTACCGGAAATACTGAACCTTGTGTTCTTTAAAAAAGTGATGAGTAAAGCAAAATTCTGGCAGATGATAGGACGTGGGACGCGGTTGTGTGAAGAGCTGCTGGATGGAGAAGATAAGAAGAAGTTTTATATTTTTGATTTCTGCGGCAACTTTGAATTTTTTAGGCCACTTATAAATGATTTTCTACGCAAAATGGCAAAATTTCGGTATCAGTAAATCAGGATGTAAGTGCAGGAACAAGGATAAGATTTTTTATGGTTAAACCGGC